>NZ_BROB01000001.1 GCF_024345185.1 Levilactobacillus humaensis
ATTGGCGTACACCATTAGAGGTCTTCTGGGAACAGATGAGGTTCTAATAAGTGTTCGGATAATTCTTGCAATCTCCCATTTTGAAACGCCATTAGTAAAATTGACTAGTTGTCTTAGTTTGTTGCTAATGCTTGGAATTATTTCAGCAATTTTAAATGCCATTGTAAAAGGTAGGGATTATTAAGTGACCAGATTGATGTATGTACAATTCAAATACTTAATGTCACATGTGCTTCAGCGTTTTTTATGGCTTACTGGCATTTACGTCGTGACGATTATTATCTTGAGTATACGATTTCATGCTTACAATTCTATTCTAGAAATGCCGACGAATGGTCCAAGCTTTGAAATGATTCAGGCCGGGCACCCCTACCTGCCTATTTTCTGGATGCTATTACTAACGTTACCCCTATTTATTGTAGGTGATAGTTTTAATCAAGTTCACCAAAAGTTACTGTCCCAAATTAAAGGCCAGAGATTCACCAAAAGTCAGGTAGGACTAGTCAATTTATCTTTTTTAATCTCACTAGTCTTAGGATACATTGGGGTAATCCAGCTAACCACGACACTAGTTGATCTCAACTCTCTAGGGTTCACTGACTTTTTAAAACACCATTTGATTGAACAGTATTTATCATTTAATTTTATCCTGTTTCTGTCACTACTATCGATTCTTGTCATTCAACAGTTGTGTGGCTGGATCAATAGAATCTTCCTCTTACTGGCACCAATACTTCTTGTTGTTTACACCGCCTTTTCGGTAAATAGGCTGAATCCCTTAAATCTGACAATGGCTACAAGAAGAACGGTAATGCCGCAGACAGCAATTGTTGAACTGATAGTTGGTTCCCTACTGCTGTGTGTTGCGTATGTGTTAATCTATGGAAAATTTGAAATGAAATGAGAGAAAATAATGAACTTAATCGAGTTGACGAATGTCAGTAAAGTCATCAAGGGTCGGACATTGCTGGACAATGTCTCCCTGACTGTAAGAAAAGGTAGCATCACAACTTTAGAAGGAATCAACGGCTCTGGCAAAACCTTGATTCTAAAATCCATTTTAGGATTAATCAAAACGACTGGTGAAGTTAAGGTTAATGGTGAATTGGTATCAGTAAGCAGTCGATTCCCGGTTAGATCCGGTGCATTGATTGAATCTCCCAGCATCATAGAAGAATTTTCAGCATTTAAAAATCTTGAGCTCATTGCGAGATTACAAGGGCCTGTCAATGAAGACAGCATTCTACACTTACTGACTAAATTCGACTTGCCTACTGATAAAAAGAATCGGGTTAGAAAGTTTTCGCTAGGTATGAAACAAAAACTGGGTATCGCGCAAGCAATGTTAGGAAACTGTGAATTAATTGTCCTAGACGAACCCACTAATGCGCTGGATGAAGAAAGTATCCAGAAATTAACCACCTACATTCGTGAGATGAATGTGATGGGATCAACATTTCTAATTACATCTCACGATCGGGAATTTTTAGAAAACATCACCTCACAGCGAATAAAGGTAAAGGCTGGCAAAGTAAATGAAGAAGCGTAATTTAACACTGTATAGTCTCATGGCCCTCGTAGCTTTGAGCTTAATCAGTCTAGGCGTTTGGCAATATACAAGAATAAACAATGGGCCTAAGCATCCTGTGAGTGAAAAAATATTTTCTCAAAACGAGTGGGTAAATGCCCCACAAGTTAGGTTCAAGGTTTTAAAGGTCGTGACGTCAACCGGTGCTGATGAAAAACGTGCTACTGTGACGATGCGAATTAAGCAATTGGCCCCCGGGAATTATGGGGCAATAAAAGGGAACTCCAACATTCTCGAAAGCATTTGGATTAATATTCCGTATGGTTTTAGTAATATGAGTCAGTGGATGAAAAACGCCAACGGAACTCGCTATACGATGAAGGAACTGGGCGATGGCAAAAGTAAGATTGCAAAATTCTATTTTACAACCCCTTCTGCTAATTATAAATACAGAAGTGCACCTGCTCGATTAAGCATTTTGATACCAGATAATGATAAATTTGAACACTTTACCAAGTATTCCATGTTGGTAGATTTGTAGGAGCCAAGTGATGTCGATAAAATGACCCCCTGAACTGGAGAAGATCCAATTCAGGGGGTCATTTTATTGGCTTATTTCACTGAATAGCGCTGGTATTGTTCGAACCGATACTCATAAGGATTCTTCTCGTTTCGGACGCCAGGCTGCGTCGCAGTCAACTTGAATTGACTATAATCAATCGCGGGCATCCAGGTATCCCCGGCAAAGTCAGCCTCAATCACGGTGCGATAGAGCTGATCGACATCGGGCAGTAAGGCTTCAAAGATCTGGGCCCCACCCACGACGAAGAGCTTGTCTTGCCGATGGGTTGCGGCATACTGCCGAACGGCATCGATGCTATCAAGCACGATGACCTCTGCGGGAAAGTTGGTACGGTCCTGGTGAGTGATCACGATATTTTGGCGATTGGGTAACGGCCGGCCAAACGAGGCATAGGTCCGTGACCCTGCCAAAATGGTGTTCCCGGTCGTCACGGTCTTGAAGAAATGCATGTCGGCCGGCAGATGCCAAGGGAGCTGGCCATTTTGGCCGATAACGCCCTGGTTACCCTCCGCCCATAAGAAGATCAGCATAGGTGGGTCCTCCTGTCTTAGACGGCCACAGGGGCCTTAATTGCGGGTGCTGGGTCGTAACCTTCGACCTTGATGTCGTGCATGTCGTAATCGAAGATACTGGACTTATCTGGATTCAGCCACAGCTTAGGCGCCGCTTTCGGCGTCCGTGCCAGCTGGGTCTTAACCTGTTCGATGTGATTGCTGTAAATGTGGGCATCACCCAAGGTGTGGACAAAGTCACCGACCTCGAGGCCAACCTCCTTGGCAATCAAGGACGTTAGCAGTGCATAACTGGCGATGTTGAACGGCACCCCAAGGAAGATGTCCCCACTCCGTTGGTAGAGCTGACAGCTCAGTTTACCGTCATTGACGTAGAACTGGAACAGCGTGTGACAAGGTGGCAAGGCCATGGAAGGCACGTCGGCGGGATTCCAAGCTGAAACGATCATCCGTCGAGAATCAGGATGCGTTCGCAACGTCTGAATCACATTGGCCAACTGGTCAATCGTTTCGCCGTTGTGTCCCTGCCAGGCACGCCATTGACTCCCATAAACCAAGCCGAGATCACCGTAGTGGTCCCCGAAGGCTTGATCGTTTAAGATTCGGTCGTCAAAGGCCTTCTTCTCGGCCTGGTACTGGTCATTGAAGTCGGAATCGACGAGTGAACGCCGTCCGAAGTCGGTCATGTCAGGACCATGGTAGTCGGGGCTCTCGATGAACCGTTGAAAGGCCCATTCGTCCCAGATATGGTTGTGATGCTGGAGGAGAAAACGAATATTGGTATCCCCCTTTAAAAACCAGAGTAGTTCCGATTTGATAAGGCCGAAGGGAACCTTCTTCGTGGTTAAGAGTGGAAAGCCTTCTTGCAGGTTGAATCGCATCTGGTAACCAAACAAACTGATGGTCCCAGTCCCCGTTCTATCGGTTTTCTGGTGACCTTCCGTCAAAACAGTTTTGGCAAGGTTGAGGTATGCCTCTTCTAACATGCTGGTCGTCTCCTTAGTCGGCGTATTCGCTGAGATATTCCCAGCGAGCCATCTTTTCATCGAGCTGTTGATCTAATTGGTCTAGTTGCTGTTGCAGATCGGCTAACTTGTCATAGTTGGCGCCATTGGCATTCATGGCGTCCTTAACCTGTGATTTCTGGTCTTCCAGGCCATCGATGACGCCTTCGATACCTTCCCATTCCTTCTGTTCCGCGTAGGTCAGCTTGACCTTCTTCTTAGGTTTGTCAGGGGTTTCTTTTGCGACAGGCTTGGGTGCTTTCTTTTCGGTTGTCTGTGCCTTATCGGCCTTCAGACGGTCGTTCAGGTACGTACTGAATCGGCCGGAATACCGGTCAATCTGGGCGTTCCCATTGAATATCAGAAGCCGATCGGCCACCTTGTCCAGGAAGTAACGGTCATGGGAAACCGTAATAACGGTGCCGGCAAATTGTGAAATGTAATCTTCCAAAACGGTCAAGGTCCCAATATCGAGATCATTAGTTGGTTCGTCTAACAGTAAGACGTTTGGCTGTTCCATGAGCAGTTTCAACAGGTAGAGCCGGCGTTTCTCCCCACCGGATAATTTGCGAATCAGGGTCCCATGCATGAAGCGTGGGAACAGGAATTGTTCCAGGAGATCCGTGACACTGACGGCGTTCCCATCCTTATCCGTGACTGTTTGGCCAACTTCGGAAAGGTAGTTAATCATCCGCTTATCTTCCGGAATGGGTTCGATCTGTTGCGTATAGTAAGCCATCTTGACGGTTTCGCCGATGGACACCGTTCCGGAATCCAGTGGCAGCCGCTGGGCGATGACATTTAAGAGGCTGGATTTGCCGGCCCCATTGTCGCCACTGATCCCGATGCGTTCGCCGGCCTGAATCAAGTCGCTGAAGTCATTGAGAATGTGGTGACCACCGAGATCCAGTGAAGCCTCTTTGAGTTCGATGACCTTCTTCCCAAGACGTTGTTGACCTAAGGAAATGGCAACATTGTGCTGTACCTGACGGGTACCCACATTGTCTTCCAGATCGTTAAAGCGGTTGATCCGGGCCTGTTGCTTGGTTGAACGGGCTTGCGCCCCGGCCTTCATCCAGGCTAATTCCTGTTGATAGAGTCGCTGCTGCTTACGATCCGCAACGGCTTCCTGGTTGACCCGTTCGGCCTTCTCTTGAACGTAATCCTGGTAGTTCCCAGGATATTGGTAGAGTTTCCCGAAGTCGAGTTCCCAGATCTGATTGGCAACTTGATCCAAGAAATACCGGTCATGGGTCACGACGAGTAAGGCCCCTTTGTAGGCACTCAGATACTGTTGGAGCCAGGCAATGGAATCGAAGTCCAAGTGGTTGGTCGGTTCGTCTAACAGGAGTAGATCTGGCGATTGGATCAGCACTTGTGCCAAGCCAACCCGCTTAATTTGGCCCCCGGACATGGTCTTAATCGACTGGGAGAGGTCTGTTATCTTCAATTGTGTCAGGATAGTCTTGACGTCACTCTCGGCCGTCCAGGCGTCCTCTTCGTTCATCTGAGCCTCAGCATCCAGATAGCGTTGAAGGGCCTTTTGATCCTCTGGGTGAGCCCCATAGGTGGCCAGAGCGGCTTCATAACGCCGAATGGTCTTAAAGACGGGTTGGTCTCCAGAAAAGACGGCGTCCATGACCGTTAAGTTCTCATCGAGAGCAGGTTTTTGGGTGAGGTAACCGATGCTGTATTCCTTAGGGGTGTCGATCACCCCTGTTTGGTCATTGCTGACGCCGGCTAGGGTGTCCAATAACGAGGTTTTCCCACTCCCGTTAACCCCAATCAGACCAATACGGTCGTGTTCATTAATGATGAAATTCAAATTATCAAAAAGTACTTTTTCACCATAGGTTCGGTGTAAATTCTCTCCACGTAAGGTTTGCATACTGTCTTCACTCTCTTAGTTTAGATTCAGTTGGTAGTAACTTGTTTAATTAGCGCTGCGGCGTCGTTAGATAACTGTCCCGTGACGACTTGAAATTCGAGATCACCGAGGCTCGCTCCCAATTGGGGTCCGGGTTGAATCCCTGCTTTCATGAGATCGCGTCCCGTGACGGCTAATTGTTTTTTATCATGAATGGGTAGTGCGGCGTAGGCCTGTGTTAGTTCGGTCTCACGATCGGGAGCGCCAAGGATGACGGCGACTTCATTAGCTCGTGCCAAATTAGCGCCACCCTGGTAAAGTTGCCAGGCATTGAGCTCCCCTTGGCGAAGGCGTTGTGCCATCTGGCTGGCATTCTGAACGATGGCGATGGTCTGATTGGCCGTCTTCCAGTGTTTCAGAAATGGGGAAACTTCAGCGACTGGCAAGTCGAATTGCGTGGCGAGCAGTGTCCAAGCAGTCTCGGCATCACTGACCCCACTGGTCAGGCGTTGCGTCAAATCAGTTAAGGCGGCCTCATGCGTCGCAAAGTCCGGACAATGTTGCCACAAGCCTGTCTCCATGAACGGTTTCAGTCCCCGTTGTGGTGTCCGACCCGTGAAGAGTTTGAGAAGTTCGACTTGAGTCCGTTCAACGGCAATTTTAGCAAGTAGTTCGGCGTGATCGGTGATGGCCGCCAAAGTTGGTTCAACAATGTTAAAGTCGAGTTGACTTGCGAAGCGGACAGCTCGCATCATGCGCAAGGCATCTTCGTGGAACCGTTCCTGAGGATCGCCCACAGCGCGAATTTGATGATTTTTCAGGTCGCCGAGGCCGTCGAAAAGATCAATGATTTGGCCGTCTTCCTTCATTGCCAAGGCATTGATGGTAAAGTCTCGGCGCTTGAGATCTTCTTCCAATGAGCGAACGAAGGTTACTTGGTCCGGTCGCCGGAAATCGGTATAGGTTGACTCCGACCGAAAAGTCGTCGTTTCATAGCCGGTTCCGTGGTCTAAAATCATAACCGTTCCGTGTTCGATACCGGTATCGACGGTGCGGTGAAAGAGCCCCTTTATCTCATTAGGATAGGCACTAGTGGCGATATCAACGTCGTGAATGGGTTTCCCTAAAATGGTGTCACGGACACTGCCGCCAACGAAGTAGGCTTCGTAGCCCGCGCGTTCAATAGTTTGTAAGACGGGCCGTGCCAGCTCGAATTCCTGTGGTAAGTGGGTCAATTGCATGTTTTCCGTCACCTTTCCAGCCGATAGTAGTCGGTAATGCTCTATATGCCAGTCTAACAGATTCGGCCGCAGAATTGAATTCAAAGACGGGGTCGTTTTGACTGAACTGGGCCGACTGTTGTTTAGGGGTTGCAACCGCGGGTTTTGCGGTTGTGATTCTAAAAATGCCATAGGTTAAAGTAATTATTGTGTTATGACTTATTAAAAAAGATGACCTACTCGGCCACCCTTTTGTTCTTAATCTTCTTGATAACCTTCTAACATCAAGGCCATCTCTTCATCATCTGGGACAACCTTCAGATAAGCCTCGAGTAGTTTCACGACTTGGTCGGTAGCCCCTTCCTCACGGTAAAAGTAAATGGCTGGCTTTAAGAAGTCGGCCTGATCCATAAAGAATGGTGTCGCAGCATCGTAGTACTTTCGTGCCGCGTCATAATCCTCTTGATTTAACGCCGTCACTGCCAGGTTCCAGTATAATTGTGGGTCGGCATCCTCACTCGCCAAATAAGGCTTGGCAAGTTCAGCATTCTCGTCCCAACGCTCCTGCTTCACATAAAGGTTACTGAGCTGAATCACGGCACCTAAGTCCTCGCTATCCAGTTCATGTCCCTTCTTCAGGTAACGTTCAGCGAGCTTCTCATCGTCCAATTTTGTGGCCACGTGAGCCGCCTGGAGCCAGAGCTTCTCGTTATACTGGTCAACACCCAAACCTTCCTGGAGGCTCTTCAGGGCCTCAGGAAGCCGGTTCTCGTCCTCTAGGGCTTGTCCCAGATAAGGATAGAGTGACGTGTAATGCGGATCACTATCCTTTAATTCGTTAAATAAGTTAATCGCCGTTGCCCGTTCCTTCAATTGCAGGTAGGTAAATGCCGTTTCAAATTTGACATCCGGGGTCATATCACCTGGATGAATCTGTTTGAGATAGCCGATGGCTTGCTCAAATCGGCCCGCGTTGGCATAAGCGACCCCTAGCCGTTCCACCAGGTTAACCTGTGAGAGCGACGTCGTGCCACTGGTGATCAGGTCGAGGTACAAGGGAATAGCCTTCCGAAATTCACGCATGGTGAAGTACAATTCGGCCAGAGCAAAGGTAATCACCGGCTCGTCTGGGGCCAATTTCTTCGCCGTCAGGAGCTTCTGCTCGCTCACCTCAAAGAGCTCTTGGGTCTGATACAAGTCGGCGGCAACCATCAAGGATTCCACATAGGCCGGTGAATCCGGGTTGACCTGGTTCAAATAGTCCAGGGCTTCGTCATTTTTATCTTCATCAATCGCAATATCTGCTAAGTTCGTTCGTAGCTCATCCTCGTCCGGATACTTCTTCAAAAGTTTCTCATAGATGCGTCGGGACTGGTTCAGAAAGCCCAGTGAGTAGAGTTCCTCCGCCAAACTGAATAAGGTATCATCGTCGTCATGACGCAGCGACAAGGCATACTGCTTTTTGAAATCCTCGAGCTGCCCCTTTTCCAATTGGTCAAGTGCTGTTTGTGCGTAACTCATAACCCGCCTCCATTTAATCTGCTTGTTAGGTGTAGCACTGCCACGGCTACACCCGTTTCATTAAATTCTCTAAAATTCGCAACGCATTTAATTATACGCAATCCCAGCAAACATGGAAACTATAAACACTCAGTCCAGCACAAATTTTGGACAATAAAAAACCAGACCGACAAAAGTCGACCTGGTCCTTTACCGATTAAATAATGAAGAGTCATTATTTAACAGCATCCTTTAAAGCTTTACCTGGCTTGAATGCAGGTACTTTGCTTGCAGGGATTTGGATTTCTTGTCCAGTTTGTGGGTTACGGCCCTTACGAGCTGCACGTTCACGAACCTCAAAGTTACCAAAGCCGATCAATTGAACCTTTTCGCCTTTAGCTAACGTTGCTTGGACAGAATCGAAGACTGCATCAACTGCAGCCGTTGCGTCTTTTTTAGTTAAACCAGTTGCAGTTGCAACGTCGCTAACCAATTGTGCTTTGTTTGCCATGTTTGAATTCACCTCCTGCAAAGAAGATTAGATGATTACCATCTAGGTCATTTTTGAGTGGTCCAAAAATGATGAAACAAATACGGTCAGCCGCATCATTTCTTAATCAAAGATAGCACAGGAAGCCTTATATGACAAGGGATAACGGCATTTTTTAGTAATAAAACGTCGAATATTAAGAGTTTTCGGTGAAAACTCACCAAAATCCCCCTTAGACCCGGTCTAAGGCCCTTTGTCCTACTTTCTTGCGCGTTCGATCAGATGAAGCGGTGTTCCCTCGAAATCGAAGTGTTCCCGAATCTGATTTTCTAAGAAACGTTCGTAAGAGAAGTGCATCATTTTCGGATCGTTGACGAAAACCACGAAAGTTGGTGGGGCCACGGCGACCTGCGTCGCGTAGTAAACCCGCAACCGTTTCCCGTTGTCCGAAGGCGTTGGGTTAACGGCAATGGCATCCATGACCACATCATTCAATGTGGACGATTGGACCCGCTTATTATGGTTCTCGGAGACTCGCTTGATCAGTGCCGGAAGTTGTTCCAAACGTTGGCCCGTCTTCGCAGAAACGAAGATAATTGGGGCGTAGCTCAAGTATTGGAACTCTAGTCGAATCAGGTTCTGGAAGTCCGTCAGCGTATGGTTATCCTTCTTCAAGGTATCCCACTTGTTGACCAAGATAATAATCCCGCGGCCCGCCTCATGAGCGTAACCAGCAACTCGTTTATCCTGTTCACGGATACCTTCTTCAGCATTCATGACCATCAGGACAACGTCGGAATTATCAATCGCTCGCATGGCCCGCATCACACTGTAACGTTCCGTGTTTTCGTAAACCTTCCCGCGCTTCCGAATTCCGGCCGTATCGACCATGGTGAACTTCGTCTTATCAGCGGTAAACTTGGTATCAATCGCATCACGCGTGGTCCCGGCAATGTCAGAAACAATGACCCGGTCTTCACCAAGAATGGCGTTAACCAGTGATGATTTCCCAACATTGGGCCGACCAATCAGACTGAAACGAATCGTATCGTCCTTAGGAGCACCACTGTTGTCAGGGAATTCCTTAACAACAGCATCAAGTAAGTCTCCTAAACCAAGTCCGTGAACCCCAGAAACGGGGTATGGATCGCCGAATCCTAAGGAATAGAAGTCGTAAATTGACTCCCGAACTTCAGGGTTATCGGCTTTATTGACGGCCAGAATGACTGGCTTGTCGGCCCGATACAGGATCTTAGCAACCCGTTCATCGGCATCGGTCACACCCTCAGGGGCGCTCACGATAAAGACGATCACATCGGCTTCTTCAACCGCGATCTCGGCTTGTTGGGTAATTTGATTCATGAATGGTTCATCACCGAGGTCAATACCCCCGGTATCAATCATCCGGAATTCGGTTCCTAGCCACTCTCCACCGGCATAGATCCGGTCACGAGTGACACCCGGTGTATCTTCAACGATCGAGATACGCTCACCGGCAATCCGGTTGAATAGCGTCGACTTCCCCACGTTGGGGCGGCCGACAATGGCAACTACTGGAAATGCCACGACAATCCCTCCTTTAATTTCAAATAGTGACGAAAAAAGGTCTGGAACGAAACCAACAAAAGTTTCGCTCTAGACCCATTTCAACCAAACGTATTAGTTGTTTTCGTTATCTTCCATATCTTTCTTTAAGCTATCACCAATCAGATCACCTAAAGAGAAACCAGTGCTTTCTTCTGGGGCGTTAGCCGTTGAAGTTTCAGCAGAGTTCCGGCTGTTACGACGACGGTTGTTGTTACCGCCATTGTTACGGCTACGGTTGTTGTTACTGCTGCTCCGGTGTTCGCCAGCATTGCTGTCGTCGCCAGATTGTGGCTTTTCTTCAAGAGCCTTGATTGATAAGGCCAAACGGTGGTCGTTAGGACGAACGTCCAAGACCTTAACCTTGATTTCTTGACCAACCTTCAGAACGTCAGCAGGCGTTGCGATGTGTTGGTGAGAAATTTGGGAAATGTGAACTAAACCTTCAACGCCAGGGAACACTTCAACGAAGGCCCCAAAGCTAGTCAAACGCTTAACAGTTCCATCCAAGACACTACCTTGTGGTGCCTTTTCTTCGATACCGTCCCAAGGTTCTGGTAACGTTTGCTTGATGGAAAGGGAAATCCGGTCACGATCTGGGTCTACAGATAAGACCTTAACCTTAACTTCTTGACCCACCTTCAAGACATCGCTAGGCTTTTCAACCCGTTCAAAGGCGATTTCTGAAACGTGAACCAACCCATCAACACCACCAAGGTCAACGAAGGCACCGAAGTTGGTCAAACGAGCAACCTTACCTTCGACAATGTCGCCGGCGGTCAACTTAGCCATGATTTCAGCCTTTTGTGCTGCCCGTTCCTTTTCGACAAGTGCCCGGTGAGATAAGATTAACCGGTTTTCGCTAGGTTCGATTTCGATGATCTTGAATTCAAGAGTTTGGCCCTTGAATTGAGAAAGATCTTCAACGAAGTGGTCGGATACCATAGATGCAGGAACGAATCCACGCACACCAGCATCAACGACTAACCCACCCTTAACCACTTGGGTAACAGGGGCAGTTAACGTATGACCAGCTTCGAATTCCTTTTGGATGTCGTCCCAAACCTTACGGGCTTCCAAACGACGTTGAGACAGTAAGTAGCTACCGCCTTCCTTATCGGTACCGATACGAGAAATTACGACGAGGTCCATAACGTCCCCGACTTTAATTACAGTATTAATGTCATCTACTGGCTTAGTTGATAATTCCTTCTTAGGAACCACCCCTTCAATACCAGTGTCGGCAATGCCGACGATTGCTTGTTGGTCATCATCAATTGCTAAGACTTCACCCTTAACAACGTCACCAACTTTAACGGTTTCGATGCTGTTTAAAGCATTCAATAAATCGTTGTTTTCATTGTTTTGACTCGTGCCATTTTCACTCATGCGAATTTTTCCTCCTTGCGACAACTCTATATACTATTCTAGCCGATTGTGCCAGTAAAAGCTAGTAAAATGCCTATTTCTCTAGGGATTCTTTTTCTTGAATAATTTCAGCGATTCGATCGGCCACTTGTTCGATAGACATTGACGTCGTATCGAGCCGAATTGCGTCGTCTGCTTGCGTTAATGGTGAAATCTTCCGAGTAGAATCTTTGCGATCCCGTTCTTCGATCTCGTACTTCAATGTTGCCAATGGGGTATCAATCCCCTTAGCTGCATTATCCTTCAAACGGCGTTGGGCCCGTTCATCGACGCTTGCAACCATGAAAATCTTCACTTCAGCGTCCGGCAGAACGGTCGATCCAATGTCGCGACCATCCATGACAATGCCTCCAGCGTCGGCGATTTGCCGTTGCCGTTCCGTCAATTCGGAACGGACCGCAGATAGTGCGGATACTTGAGAAACCGCGTTCGTCACATCCGGTTGGCGAATGGCTAACGTCACTTCGGTATCATCCACGTAAACCTTTTGAACGGGCTTACCGGGTTCAAACCGAATCACGATGCCATCTAACAACTTTTTGATAGCGGCTTCGTCATCCAAAGCAACACCTGCCTGTAACGCCTTCCAAGTAATTGCCCGATACATTGCACCTGTATCACAGTAGATGTAGTGGAACCGTGTTGCGACAATCTTAGCAACCGTACTCTTACCAGCTGATGCCGGTCCGTCGATTGCGACTTGCAAACCTTGTTTATCCATGAAAACCAAGCTCCCTATCCAATTTTAATCATTTGCTTATCTAACCCGTAAGCGCTGACCCGGATACAATGATGAACCCGAGGAAAGGCCGTTAAGTTCTAGCAATTTGTCTACCGAGATACCGGCGTTAGTCGCCACCCGATAAACCCCTTGGCCAGATTCAACGGTCGTGTACTTGGCACCAGCAGTTGTACTACTACTGCTACTCGTGGTCTTGCTAGACGATGAGGCTGCTTGACTTTCTTGGGTAGCCGAAGAACTGCTAGTCTTCGTTGCTGAACTAGCAGTCGTATTTGACGTTGAACTCTTCTTGCGACTACTAGTCGTTGAGGAAGACTTTTTACTGGCCGAGGATTTGCTCGACTTGTGTTTAGCCGCCTTAGACGAGTGTGACGAACTGGCCGCCACGCTCTCTGTATTCTCGGGCCGGTTAACCGCGCTTTGCCGTGCTAAACCATAAACCAGTGAGGCCGCTGCAATAACGATAATAATCGCGACGAGAATAATCGTCACCATCGTATTGCTGTGATTCTGCCGCCGCATCTTTGACCGCGACAGGTTACCCTGATCGTCGCGATCATCGGCAAACGATTGATCCCACGGATGGGATTCTTGCTCCTTTGGTGTTTGATCGTCACGCTTTTGACTCATCATCTAACCTCCCAGAAAAACTTTCACCCGTAATTGTACCATATCGACAACCTGAATTCTCTAAAATCTTCTTAAAATAGCTGTCTGAGCTGGTCACGCCATGCAGTTTTGGTGCTAGTGACTGTCGCCAGAGTCGACTGTTGGAGCCCCAAGGTTGCCAAATCGAGGGCCACTGCTTTAGGCGCACAGCACTTATCGCTGTGCGTTCCCTGCTCATCGAAGGCTTTCAGCCAATTCTGACGCAGGCAATGCGGTTCTCTGACGTAGCTGAGCATCTGGGCCAAGGCCCGATTGCGTTCTCGCTCCCGTCGTGTGAAGAGCCGAACTACCGCCGCCTCACTAATCCCGTGATTACGGTAAAAGGCCAGGAGATGTACTCCGGGGTCGTTGACATCAAACGCCGCCGGTCGTGCATAGTAATCATGCACGGTGACCGCTGTTGGTCGATTGGCCTGTCCCAGCATCAAGGGTAACTGCTCATCCCCGGGAGCATACAACAATACGGCTAGACTGGGTTCACCATCCCGACCGGCCCGGCCGATCTCCTGCGCATAGCTTTCCATATCCGCTGGCAGGTGGTAGTGAATCACATACCGAACGTCATTCTTATCGACACCCATCCCAAATGCACTGGTGGCACAGATCAGATCCAATTGGCCGGCCATATATTGTTGCTGAATCTTAAACCGTGACTCATTGTCTAAACCGGCATGGTAAGCCGCAACGACCTTGCCCGTTTGTGACTGCAACCACAAGGCCATGTCACTGGCAAGTTGCTTGCTAGAAAAGTACACGATTCCCGGCCCTGGCAGCTTACCTACCAGTTCGGCCAACCGCGCCTGCTTCTCGTTGCCATCGCCCACGTCTTCCACATCCAGAAAAATATTTGGACGATCCACGGAAGTTGCCACAACCTGTGGCTGACACCGTAACTGATGGGCGATCTCCTGGCGGGTCGTCTTACCCGCCGTGGCCGTCAACATCAGCGTCCGGGGCATCCCCAATTTCTCACGAATAGCACCCAATAACAGGTATTCCGGGCGGAAATCAGGCCCCCACTGGACGATACAATGTGCCTCATCAATGACGAGCAGACTGAGATCGACCTGACGAAGTTGACTCAGCATTGTCGGCTGCGACAACATCTCCGGGGACATGAAGAGAAACTGATACTCCCCTAAATGACGTAAGATCGCCTGGCGTTCGTCTCGTCCGGTTAGCGAATTAATTGCCGCTACTCGGCGAAACCCAGCCATCCGCATGCGATCCACTTGATCATTCATTAAGGACAATAAGGGCGATACGATCAGGACACAGCCCGGATGACGATACCCATAGAGCTGATAGATCAGTGTCTTACCGGCACCAGTCGGTAGAACGGCCAGCACATCTTGTCCCGCCTCTAGGTCGCGTAAAGTCTCCGCCTGCCCCGTTCGGAACTCTTCAAAACCAAAGACCCGTTTAAGACTCGCTGTTAGCTCTTCCATCGACTAGCACGCCCCCTTTCTCAATCCAAATGGCATAGAGCCGAAAATAAAAGAAGTCATATTGCTGCTGCAAATCAGCGGGCAGACTGGTGTATTGCCAGTCATCGATTGCCCCCGTTAAATTCTGGGCAAAAAGCCGACATAACTCGGGTGTCAGAATTTGCTCATAGGGAAAGCCCGACAGTGGGAGAAAAATGGCCGCTTCCAGTAGATGCTCCCGCACCGTACTCAACTTAATTCGACGTTGTGCCGCCACACGGTCAAGGTCGCCAGTCTGCCGGACCGCTTCTAATGTCAGCTGGGCACTCCGCGTGACCGGTGATTGCCACAGGCTATTCAGCAGACTGGTAAATGGCGTCTCTGCGACCCGAGCATCCTGACTGATCTGCATCAGGCCATCCAGTTGCATCAGGGTAACCTCCCAGGCCGTCTGCTGATGCGCCTGTGCGACCTGTTCTCGCGTTAACCCAGGATGCTGATAGCCAGTCAACAGACTCGTCGTGACCACCGCAACCTCCTCTGGTAGCTGTTCTAGGGCGTGTGTCAGGGCTTGTAAAAGCTGCTGACCCAGTTGGTCGGATTTTACCCGTTGAAACCAGGCTCTGACCGCCTGACGAGTCGCCAAATCCGTCATCAGTGGATAGTAACGCCGAGTGGCATGGGTATATTCACTAACCACCTGAACGGCTAACAGGATCCGCTGCCGTGCCGCCATCAAATCCAACTGAATCCATTGATCGGCCGTTTGTGGCCGATAGTAATCTCGTTGGGCGGCAATGACTCCGGCCGGCGTTAATCGTAGCTGGTCATTTTCCTCATCCAGCGTTGCCAAGCCTCCGGTGACCAGCGACCGGGCCGAAGCATCTAACGCCCCACGATCGAGCGTCTTATCCAGTCCGATAAGCGGCAATAACTGGTATCGCTGTCCCCAATAAAGCGTTGAGACCGTCTTTTTACCACGAAGGAGGTTTTCGATCACCCGCAGACGCCGGGCTTGTTGTGGGGTCAAAACCTGAATTAAATCCGCCGCTTCCAAAAGACCATCTCCTCATATCGCTTAATTTTACCATAGAAAAAGGACTGACGACTGCCAGTCCCTCGTTTGCCTGTAATTGTTTATGTGCGTCTTTATGACAGCGCATGCTTAGCCATCCAGGGCGCCAATCGCCGATTCAAGGGGATAAATAACACCCCAAGCACAATCCCCTTAATCAGGTTGAATGGGACCACTCCCAGCAGCACTAACTGCTTTACGGGGAGTCCGAGATCCATATGCCAGACCTTGAGATAGAGCGGCGTAATGACCCACCAGTTTGCCAGTGACAGCACGACCGTCAGACTCACCGTCCCCGCAATAATCGCGAGAATGTGGCGCCCGATGGAAGCCTTGTGTTGCCGCCGTAGAACGGCACTGATGGGCAAGACGTAAGCCACGTCAGCAATAAAGGCCGTCATGACCCCAATGAAGTTCATGATGTCCATCCCAGTCGTCACAAAGTACAGCAGTTCCTTAAGGGCGGCGATCAGAATCGCCCCCGCGGGCCCAAAGACCCCCAGTCCCACTAAGACCACCAGATCACTGAGATCCAACTTCATGTACGGCACAATGGGAATAATTGATACCGACATGAACATGAGAATGTAGGATACCCCCGCAAACAGTGACATTTCCACCATCGCGCGAACGCCTAAACCCTTGTGAACATTTTCCATAATTCTGTTCCTCCTTGCGGCCATCTCAGTGGTGAGACCACGAAAAAAGATCCCACCACAGAAGGGTAAGACCTTGGCTTTACGTAAACATGGGCCTACGCAAAGAGCAACGTCTCATCTTCTGCATACCAGACTTTACTGTCGGTTCCGGAGTTTCACCGAATCAACCGCTTAACGCGGGTCGCGGACTTTACCGCCGGTCGGGAATTTCACCCTGCCCTGAAGATGAACCATAAATTATTTGACACCATAAATATACTAATACTGCGCGTTACTGTCAATCATTTGACTTAGGCCAGATCCGTCAGTCGTCTGAGTTCCTTCACTTCTTCGGGCTTCAGATAACGTGAATCCCCGGGATTAAGTCCCTTGAGCGTCAATTTGGCATATTCTTCTCGCTTCAACTTTTCCACGGGACAACCCACACTAGCCAACATCTTCTTGACCTGATGGTTCTTCCCTTCGTGAATTGTTAACGAGACAATCGCCGTATGCTTCTTGTCATCAGTGCTCAGCACCTTTGCCTTGGCTGGTGCATAGGTAATATTATCCACCTCAACCCCTTGACGCAATTGACGTAAGGCATCGTTGGTTGGGATTCCCGTGACCTTCGCCACGTAAGTCTTCTCGACCCCGTACTTGGGATGGGTCAACCGATTGGCCAGTTCACCGTCGTTGGTTAACAACAACAGCCCCGTCGTATCGTAATCTAACCGGCCTACAGGATAAATCCGTTGAGGTACGTTTTCGATCAGGTCGACAACGGTTTCGCGACCCTTTTCATCGTTAGCAGTCGAAACTACCCCACGAGGCTTGTACAACAGGACGTAGGTTGGGGCTTCGCTGGACACCGGCACACCGTCCACCACGATTTTATCGTGAACGCCGACCTTAGTTCCAAGTTCCGTGACCACGTCACCGTTGACCCGTACTCGGCCACTCATGATGAGTTTTTCCGACTGACGCCGTGATGCAACCCCGTCGTGGGCTAAAACTTTTTGTAATCGTTCCATTTATTGGTCATCTCCTGCTTGATTGAGTTGTTGATTGAAGGCCTTTAAAAAGATGTCGCCACCGTCTTCATCCGCATGGTCACCGGTGGTTGCCGCAGCGGGTAATGGCGGCAGATCCGTCAATTCTTCCAGGCCGAAATAGTCCAGGAAGTAGGCACTGGTCCGATACAGCTTTGGTCGACCGGGCTCATCTAACCGTCCCGCATCTTCGATCAGTCGGCGCAAGACCAGCTTCTGCACGGTCGAGGCACTCTGAACCCCGCGAATCTCATCAATCTCGATACGCGTAATGGGCTGGCGGTAAGCAATAATTGCGAGCACTTCTAAGGAAGCCGGCGACAAGCTCGTACTCAACGGATTTTCAAAGTAACGTTTGATGAGGTCCCCAGTCGCCGCCTTGGTTACCAGCCGGTAGGTGGTCTCATTCACCATCAGCTCCAGGGCTGAATCGGGATCGTCCCGGTATTTCTCCGCCAGCCGTTCCAGACTGGCCAGGATGGCCGGTCGTAAGAGGCCAGTTGCCGCAGCTAAATCCGCCACGGTGATCCCTTCATCGCCACTCACGAACAGGAGACTTTCAATTTGTGCCAGAGGTGACATCGGTGGCATAACTTCCTTTCGCTTTCAAGAAATTCACTTGCAGGGGCAACAGCCGACTGGCCTGAGAGAGCGCCACTTGTCGTTGCCGGGCCAATTCGAGGATTGCCAAGAATGTCGTGACAATCTCGTCGACAACCGTGGTTTGGCCCACTAGGCGTTCAAAATCCATTGGACCCTGAGCCCGCTCTAATCGAGTCAAGACCACCTGCATCTGTTCTTTAATTGTATATTGTTCCTGCTGAATGCTCTGGGTGACTGGCCGGGCAATACGCGCGCGTTTAATCAGTCGTGCCAGGGCCGTTTGGAGATCGGCGGCCTGAATCCCCGGTTCCACGGTTAAGACCACATTGTCCGGAACAGCCATCGCCGGACGGGTAAAGTGTTGCTGTCGCTGTTGGGCTCTGACCTTCAGTTCCTGGGCAGCCTGCTTATAACGCTGGTAATCCAGTAGCCGTTGGACCAGGTCCTCACGCGGATCACCCTCGGGTTCCACATCGTCGTCCGTCACCAGTGTTGGCTTAGGCAACAACAACTTGGCCTTAATGGCCATCAGGTTGGCCGCCATGACAAAGTATTCCCCCGCAATATCCAAACGCAAGACCTGCATCTGATGCAGGTACGTCAGGTATTGACTCGTGATGGTTGCAATCCGGATATCATAAATATCCATTTCATTGGTTTTAATTAAGTGAAGCAATAAATCAAGCGGTCCCTCAAAATCACTGACCTGAATCAGTGGTTGACCGCTGGGTGTGACTTTGTCCATGTTGATACTCCCATTTTGCAATAATCTTAGCGGTCGTCAGGGTCCCCATTAACCGTTTATCTGGTAGCGCCGTTGCGAGTTGGTCCAGCATCTGCCAGGTATTCTCGGTGAGGTCTTGGTCTGGGGTCAAAGTGACCAGCCGGACAATCAGATAGTCGCCCTGAATCTCAGTCCCCACGGCCCCAGCAAAATCATCGTGATCGTCCTTCCACAGGTAGAGTCGCCGGCTATCATCACTCTGATACCAGGTCAATTCCCGTTGTAGCCGATCCCAATCCTTAAAGGTGGGCAACAGGCTCAGGAGTCCCATCGCAATCTTTTGATAATCGCTCCGATATTTCAGTAACATGGTCTGCCTCCGTTTAAATCGTCCCTATACTTTACCACAAAGCGCTGGTCACCGCTAGGCACGCGGATGTGCCTGGTCATAGACGGCCACTAACCGCTTCTTGGAAATATGGGTGTAAATCTGAGTCGTGGTAATGTCCGCGTGGCCCAGGAGTTCCTGAACCACCCGTAGGTCCGCCCCGTTCTCCAACAAATGCGTCGCAAAAGAATGCCGCAGGGTATGGGGGGTGACGTCCTTGGTAATATCCGCCAATGCCACGTAGCGCTTGATCTTCTGCCAAATGGACTGTCGCGACAAGCCCCCACCGTGGGCATTCAAGAAGAGGTAGGGACTCGTGCGCTGCTTCAACAACAGTGGCCGGCTTTCGGTCAAGTAGTGTTGAATCCAGTCACTGGCGACATCGCCAATGGGCACGATCCGTTCCTTGTCCCCTTTACCCAGGGTTTGAATCAACCCCATCTCCAGATGCAGGTCGCCAAGCTTGAGGTGAACGAGCTCGCTCACCCGCAATCCCGTGGCGTACATGACCTCGAGAATGGCACGGTCGCGAATCCCATACTTATTCGCCGTGTCGGGGGCCGCCAGCAGGCGGTCCACCTCGGCCACCGTCAGGACCGCCGGCAAATGCTCGGCATGCTTAGGTGCCGCAATATTTGCCATCGGGCTCTCCGCCATTTGATGGGTCTGAACGAGGTAGCGGTAAGTCTTTCGTAAGGCCGAGACCGCATGGATCACGGAGTTACGCGACTTGCCACTCTTGGTCAACGTTTCCAAATAGGCCATCACCTGTAGGCGATCGACCTGGGTCAGAGACGTCACATGCTGCGTGGTCAAATAGTCAGCGAATCCCCGCAACTCCTGGACATAACTCGTGACCGAATTCTTTGCTAATCCCTGTTCTACCGTAAGATAGTGGGCAAAATCCGCAATCTGCGTTGTCAATTCGGTCATGTCGTCACCTCCTATTTTGTCGCTTGTTCATCATCCTTAACTAGCCAAAGTTGTCCATCATGCTGGGTAATCTTCCGAGCCTTCAAGAGGTGCCCAATGGCCCGTTTAAATTGACCCTTACTGATCCCAAAGTAAGCCTTGATGGCAGCCGGATCGCTCTTGTCGCTGAAGTCCAGGTAGCCTTCACCACTGTGTTCCAATGCAGCCAATAACATGGCAGCGTCGTCGTCAATGGCTTCGAAGGTCCGTGGCCGTAATGACAAGTTTAACGTCCCATCATCGTGAACGCCAATCACCCGCGCGTGGAGTTCTTCTCCCAAACGAGGTTCCGTTTCACGTTCTGAGGGGTGAATAAATCCTAACTCGTAATGGTCAGTCATCACCCGCGTTCCCACCAGTTTTAATTGATAAGCCCGAGCCACGACATTAGAATTTTGCAGCTTCTTCTTAGCAGGCTGGCCAATGGCTTGGTAAATGTCGCCGTCGGCTAACACCCCCCAGAGCCGCTGTTTCTTATCTTCACGCAGGGCGATCAGTAACCGATCTCCTTGTTGTGGCCAAAGTTCCATCATCGCTGGCAGATCATCTAAAGACACCACGATGTCCTTGTTAGGTAGTCCAACATCCACGAAGACGCCTAATGTTCGTTGGGTCCGAACAACCGTACCGAAACCATAATGGTCCACTTGAACCTCGGGTGCGTCCCGGGTAATCTGCATGTCATGGTCTTCATTTTCATAAGCGAAGCCCTTGAAGACCGACCCTAGCTTCAGCGGCTTCTTGATCTCTGCCTTATCCAAGCGGAAGGTCGTCCCCGCCACTTGTACATAATAATCTTTTTCATTCTCGTCGGTAACTTTACCCGCAACGATGCGGCCTAATAGTTCTTCCATAATCTCCTCAATTCTACTGGCGAGGCCAGTTTTCCGTTCAAAGTGTCTAATGCCTATTTTACACGGAAACGCCCCAACTAGCGACCTTTTCTCATAAAATTCGTGGCAATCTTCTCGACTTGTGTCTTGCACAGGGCTTCGAAAAAAAGAAAAAACGGACCCCCGACAGAGGGTCCGTTTTCATAACAGGTTTATCTCTTATTAAAGCGCGTTGGAAGCACCGTGGTAGACGATACCGCGACGTGAGTCAACGGTGATCAATTCACCATCGGAGATCTTGTCGCTGGCACCAGTAGCACCAACGATAACAGGAATCCCCATGGAAATCCCAACAACAGCCGCATGAGAAGTCAACCCACCGTTTTCAACGATAACGGCACTAGACTTTTCGATAGCTGGCAAGTAGTCCTTGTCGGTGTTCTTGGCAATCAAGATACCACCTTCAACAACCTTGGCGTTGGCTTCGGCAGCGGTGTTGGCAATGATTGCCTTACCGATAACCGTGTCATCACCGACACCTTGACCTTGAACTAACTTTGAACCGATCAATTGGATCTTCATCAAGTTAGTGGTCCCGCGTTCGCCGACTGGCACACCAGCGGTGATCAGGATTAAGTCGCCTTCCTTAGCTAAGCCCGTTTCAACGGCCTTGGCTGCGGCAAGATCGAACATTTCGTCAGTGTTAGCTGGCTTTTCGGTAACGATTGGGTAAACACCCCAGTTAACCATCAAACCACGACGAGTCCGGTCATCAAAGGTAACAGCTAAGATATCAGCATTTGGCCGGTACTTAGAAATCATCTTGGCGGTGTAGCCACTTTCAGTAGCAGCAACGATCGTCTTAACGCCTAATTCGTTGGCAACACGTGCAACGGAAGCACCGATTGATTCGGTAACGTCACCGTTGTCGAAGTTCAAGTTGTCACGACCAAAGTCTGGCAAAGCATTTTCAGCCTTGATGTCGATCTGGTTCATAGTTGCAACGGCTTGTACTGGGTATTCACCGTTAGCACTTTCACCAGAAAGCATAGTTGCGTCAGTACCATCAAAGACGGCGTTGGCAACGTCAGAGGCTTCGGCACGCGTAGGACGTGGGTTTTCTTGCATGGAGTCTAACATTTGGGTAGCCGTGATAACGGGCTTGCCTAAGATGTTACACTTCTTGATCAAAGCCTTTTGTACTAAAGGTACGTTTTCCGTAGGAATTTCGACACCCATGTCACCACGAGCAACCATCAAACCATCGGAAACCTTGATAATGTCATCAAAGTTGTTGATACCTTCTTGAGATTCGATCTTAGGGAAGATTTGCACGTGTTCCATGTGCTTTTCTTCAAGGAGTTCACGAATATCCATCACATCTTGAGGCTTCCGTACGAAGGAAGCAGCGATGAAGTTGATTTCGTGGTCCAAACCAAAGCGAATGTCATCTGAGTCCTTTTCAGTGATCCCAGGTAAGTTGATGGAAACACCAGGGGCGTTAACACCCTTACGGGAACCTAAGATACCATCGTTTTGAACAGTCACAACTAATTCCTTAGTTGCATCGTCCTTTTCGTCAACAACAGTGTCTAATAAACCGTCATCAAACAGAACGTGGCCACCTTCGTGAACGTCATCGTAAAGACCTGGGTAAGTAACCGCAATCTTTTCGTTAGTTCCTTCAAGTGAGGCATCCATGGAGATCCGGAATTGGTCGCCAGTGCTAAATTGCAGCTTGCCGCCCTTTTCAACGGTCGTCCGAATTTCGGCACCCTTAGTATCTAACATGATACCAACAGTCTTGCCAGTAATCTTTTCGGCTTGGTGAACTTTGTCCAAGCGACCTAAATGTTCTTCGTGGTCACCGTGAGAAAAGTTAAACCGGAAAATGTTGGCACCGGATTCGATTAACTTAACAATCGTATCGACGTCATTACTTGCAGGCCCAAGGGTACTTACGATCTTGGTTTTCTTCATTAGAAAAATCTCTCCTTTAGAATTGGCCCGATGGTTACTAATTTTAAAAAATTAGCAGACCAAAAGTTTCGGCACAAATTTCATTACACCAATATTCTAGCACTTTTAATTTTTTCTGTCTGCTATGTTTATCGAATTTCGAGCCTTTTGTACATCTTTTCTCAAAGTAAGCGTTTTCTGCGAACTGACGGGCCCCAGCGCAATTAAAAACCTACTCGTTTGATAACGAGTAGGTTATAAAAGGGATAACTTTGATTTTATTCTTGGATGCCGTCAGCTACTGGAATCGTAAACCCGAGTTCGGCGATGTCGGAATCAAAAGTCTTCACCGTGTCAACCGAGATTTGGAAGGCTGGTTTGCCAAACTTGTCTAACTTGTTCAAGATCTTTGGGGGTACCGTGATGATGTCACAGCCCGTTTCATTAGCTTGAACGATGTTGATAGATTCCCGCGTGCTGGCCCATAACAAGTCAATGTTAGCCTTGGCGTGGCAAAGGTTAGCAGATTGTCTCATCAATGGTAAAGGATCAACACCGGTATCGGCTACCCGTCCAGCGAAGACGGAGACGATCCCGCCAACTTCTGGGTTCAAGGCATCAACGGCCCAACGAACTTCTTCTAAAGTGGTAATTGCCGTGACGTTCACACGAACCCCGGCATCGGATAACTTAGAAATGACATCGGTATTGTCTTCACCAGTGGCACGAATGATTGGCACCTTAACTGCGACGTGTTTCCCCAATGATGCTAACGTCTGTGCTTCGGCCAGCATCCGTTCCGGTGTGTTCCCAAAAACTTCGAAACTGATCGATTGGTCGGGGAAAGTTGCCACGGCTTCCTTAGCAAAGGCTAAGTAGTCGGTAATCCCGGCAGCCTTCATCAAGCTAGGGTTCGTGGTGAATCCTTCAACTAAGCCCTTAGCAGCAACAGCCTTCATAGCGGATAATTCTGCCCCATCGGAGTAGACCTTGACGTTTAATTTCATTTTGTAAATCCTCCCAAAATAGATTATCTCGTTCATTGGTATATATAATACCGAACTTGATAACAATAGTCCAGAAGTATTTTTCACAAAATTGGTCTATCCATTCCTCAGAATGACATTTTTCGCACCCATTAGGCTTCTCAGCCCAGTCATAACAGCATTCTCATTTGAAAGCCATTGTTCATTAGGTAAGATTCTTTTCTGATCGGTCTGGGCTTGATAGATGATTACCGGAACTTTTCCGGGGTTGGATTTGATGAATTGGCCTAGTTGTTTAGCAATTGGTCGTTGGTCATGTTGTTCATCCACCCGGATGTACCAACAAGGACCCGCAGGTAACTTCGTCGGCTGTGCTGACTCAGTGACCGGTCGTTCTAACCGGTCCACGACAATCTGCAGTCCCCGCTGTTGTTCCACCTTCCCAGTCACTAGAACCACTTGGTTGGGCGCCAACCACTCGCCGACAATTCGGAACTGGTTGGGGAAGACCGTCAGACTAATCTCCCCGGTCTCGTCACTTCCCGTCACAAAGGCCATGGGTTCGCCGCGTTTCGTGCGGATCGTCCGAATCTTCGTGACGTAGACAATTACCGTTACACGTGAATTCACCGTTAGATCACTGATCGGCACCGCATGCCGTTGCGCACCCAACTGACGGTACTGTTTGACCGGATGCCCAGACAGGTAAGCTCCGAGCACTTGTTCTTCATGACTCAACTTGGTCATCAGGTCAAAGTCAGGTTGCCGTTTTACCTTGGGAGCCAGGGCCGCAAACAATTCGACATTATCACCGGACAACTCGACCGTACTTAGGAATTCCGGCAAGGCGGCGATCAACTCGGCACGGTTATAGCCGAAATGGTCAAAGGCTCCGGCATAAACTAGGGCATCCAGCAGGTCTTCCTTGCGATACTTAGCCTCAATGCGTTCCAGGAATTGGTGCAGGTCGCGGAAGGGTCCCTGCGCCTTGCGATCGGCCAAGACCGCTCGTAGAAAGTCCCGGCGGACCCCCTTGATTGAACTCAAGCCAAAGAGAATTGCCTGCTGGTGAAGACTAAAGTAGGCTGCCGAATGATTGATATCTGGCGGCAAGACGGTGACCCCGTGGCGTTTGGCCTCAGCCAGATAGAGTTTCGTCTTGTCAGGCACATTGACCACCGAGTTCATCAAGGCCGCATAGAACGGTCCGGGATAATGCGCCTTGAGGTAGGCCAACTGAAAGGCTAGCTTACTGTAGGCCACGGCATGGGAGCGATTAAACCCATAGTTGGCGAACCGATCCATGTAGGCAAAGACCTGTTGCGCGGTCGCCGTGTCGTAACCCAGCTCCTGCGCTCCGGCCACGAACTTCTTTTGCATCGCGTCCATGGTGGCCTTCTTTTTCTTACTCATGGCCCGACGAAGCAGATCGGCTTCTCCCAGGCTAAAGCCCCCCATGACCGCGGCCACCTGCATGACTTGTTCCTGGTAGACCAGAACGCCATAGGTTGGCCCTAAGATGGGTTTCAGTGCTGGCGCCGCGTACTGAACAGGTTCCTTGCCATCTTTACGGTTAATAAAAGTTTCGATGTTTTCCATAGGACCCGGCCGGTAAAGGGCGTTAACGGCGGCCACCAGTTCGAAACTATCCGGCTTGAGTTGACGCAAGACCCGTTTGATCCCAGAGGATTCAAATTGAAAGACCCCGTTGGTTTCGCCCTGGGCAAAAAGCGCCAGGGTGTCGGGATCGTTGAGGTCGATCTGATCGAGGTCAAAGACCTTGCCCGTCTGCTGCTTCACCAACGCCAAGGCATTGGCTAGGATACTCAAATTCCGCAACCCCAGTAAATCCATCTTCAATAGCCCTACTGCTTCGACCGTATCCTTGGGATACTGCGTCATCAGCAGGTCCTCGGCGCCTGGTTGTAACGGGACCACATCGGTCAGCGGTCCCTGACTCAACACGATCCCCGCAGCATGCGTGGAATAGTGTCGTGGCAAGCCCTCGACCTTGCAGGCCGTTTCAAATAACAGGCGATTCTCGGGACTATCCGCGACTAAATTTTTCAGTCGTTGGGATTGATCATAGGCATCGTGTAGCGTGATGTGGAGCTGGTTAGGAATGGCGGCACTCCAATCACTCATCTGATAAGGGGCCATCCCCAGTGCGCGTCCCACATCACGTAAGGCGGCCTTGGCAGCCAATGTTCCAAAGGTAATGATCTGTGCTACCCGCGTGTGACCATACTTGCCATGAACGTACTGCAGAACTTGCTCTCGCCGATCGTCCGGAATATCCAAGTCAATATCGGGCATCTGGGCCCGTTCTTCATTTAAGAACCGTTCGAACAAGAGATTGTAGGCCAAGGGATCGACCTCCGTAATCGCCAAAACATAGGCTACCAGGGAGCCCGCCGCGGAACCTCGCCCCGGCCCCGTTTGGATATGGGCCCGATGGGCGAAATTCATGATGTCCCAGACAATCAGGAAGTAGTCATCAAACCCCATCCGGTGAATGACCGAGAGTTCGTGGTTTAGTCGCTCCTGGTAAGGGTGGTCGTCGGTGATGCCATTGGCCTGTATCCGTCGCTGTAAGCCTTGGCCACAGAGTGCCCGCAGGTAGTCCTGTGACGGCTGCTGGTCCGGCGTCGGAAATTGTGGGAGCTGTGGCTGTTGAAATTTCAGCGTCACGTCACAGTCGTTGGCTAAGACTGCCGTGGCAGTGGCTGCGGCTTCTAAGCCAACCCCAGCAAAACGCGCCTGTTGCTCGGCGGCTGGTCGTAACCAGTGAGTGCCCAGTGTGGCCTGCTCGGCGGGGATGTCCGTAATCGTGGCCCCGGCATCAATGGCGCGTAGGACCGTGACAGCAAAATGGTCGTCCTGATTCAAATATTCCACCGGAGACAGCCCAACTAGGGGAATCCCCACGGCTTGACCTAATTGTTGTAGGGCTAGGCGCGTCTCCTCACTCTGGTCAGCACTGATTCCCAGCGAGACGTTGGCCGGCGTGAACAGGTCCTGTAAGCGACCCAGTGCCTCGCTAGCCGCACTCCGATCCCCATTGGCCAACAGCCGGGGAGCCTCCCCATTCAACGGCACAACGGCCTTTAAGTGGGTCAGATTGGCGCGTTGCTGGGTCAGGTCGACCGGGGCCGCCGCCACTTGATAGGCCGTGGAAAGTTGCATGAGTTGCTGGTACCCTGTGAAATCACGCGCTAAGACCACCAGATCGGCCCCGGCTTCATCCCCGGCAACTTGAACCGTCAGTGTGATTCCCAAGATCGGCTTAATACCCGCCTGTTGACAAGCATTGTAGAAGGCCACGACCCCGTACATCACATTTCTATCGGTGATCGCTAGCGTCGTGTACCCCCGCTCCTTGGCCGTTTGGACCAATTCATTTATTCGATTGGTACTCTGTAACAGACTGTACGTACTGATGACCTGTAACGGGACAAACATGTTGGACGCTCCTCTCAAGAATTCTTTATCGCTATTATACCAGAAATTCACGACCGATCCGTCACATAAGAACGTACGTTCCAGCCTAAATTTTCCGCATAAAAAAGCGGGATCGACGACGGTCGACCCCACTAAAATACTTACTGTTCTAACGGTGCATGTGTAAACGTTAATTGATCGTCTTGAACGGCGATGGTAATCAGGCTCTTGGCTGGAATCTCGCCACCAATAAGGGCCTTGGCCAACGGCGTTTCCACGTGCGTGGTGATAAACCGTTGGAGTGGCCGGGCCCCGTATGCCGGCAGGTAACCCTTCTCGGCAATCCAAGCCTGAGCCGCCGGCGTAATGGTCAGATCCAACTGCTGTTCGTGTAGCCGCGTTGCCAGGTGACCAATCAACTTGACCACAATCTGCTGCACGTCCGCTAAGGTCAGTGGCGTAAACATGATCGTCTCGTCAATTCGATTCAGGAACTCTGGCCGGAAGTGAGTCTGTAAGAGTTGGGCAACTTGCTTTTGGGCCTCAGGCTTCAATTGTCCCTGATCGTCTGTGCCTTGCAGCAAAATGTCTGAGCCCAGGTTAGACGTCATAATGAGAATCGTGTTCTTAAAGTCCACGGTCCGTCCCTGACTATCCGTCAGGCGGCCATCGTCTAAGACCTGTAGCAACAGGTTAAAGACATCCGGATGGGCCTTCTCGACTTCGTCAAATAAAACAATGGTGTACGGATTACGCCGGACAGCCTCGGTTAATTGACCGCCTTGTTCGTAACCCACGTAGCCGGGAGCGGCCCCCACTAACCGGGAGACCGATTCCTTTTCCATATATTCACTCATATCAATCCGAACCATGTGATCTTCACTGTCGAAGAGGTTTTCGGCCAAGGCCTTGGCTAATTCCGTCTTTCCGACCCCAGTTGGGCCTAAGAAGAGGAATGATCCTAAGGGCTTCGTTGGGTCCTGTAGACCGGCCCGTGACCGCAAGACGGCATCGGCCACCGCCGTCACCGCCTGATCCTGCCCGACAACGCGATCGTGTAGCCGGTCGGCTAACTTCAACAGTTTTTCCCGTTCACCTTGAACCAACTTAGTGACTGGAATCCCCGTCATCCGGCTAACCACGGCCGCAATTTCATTTTCGGTAACTGATTCGGATACCAACCAATCCTGCTGCTGGTCGGCCTGTTCCAGATCCGCCAGTTCTTTTTGTAAACGCGGAATAGTCCCGTGTTGGAGTTCGGCGGCCTTGTTCAGGTCATAGGCAGACTCGGCATTAGCCAAATCACGTTTGGCGCGATCCAGCTCCTGCTTCTTATCTCCCAGACCCTTAATGGCTGTCTTTTCTTGCGTCCAACGAGCACCCAGGCGATCCACCTTTTCCTTGGTATCGGCCAGTTCCTTTTGGAGTTCCGCCAAGCGCTTCTTGGAAGCGTCGTCGGTCTCCTGCTTCAACGCTGTCTGTTCAACTTGCATCCGCATCAGTGAACGCCGCGCCTGGTCCAGTTCCGTTGGTGCCGAGTTCATCTCTACTCGGATCGACGCCGACGCCTCGTCGACCAGGTCAATCGCCTTGTCTGGCAGGAAACGGTCAGTCAGGTAGCGATCGGATAACTTAGCCGCCGCAATCAGAGCATTGTCGTGAATCCGAACACCATGGTGGATTTCAAACCGTTCACGTAATCCCCGTAAGATGGTAATGGTATCCTCCAGACTCGGTTCGGCCACAACTACCCGTTGGAACCGCCGAGCCAAGGCCTTGTCCTTTTCCATATACTGACGATACTCATCCAGCGTGGTGGCCCCAATCAGGTGAAGCTCACCTCGCGCCAACATTGGCTTCAAAATGTTGCCGGCATCCATACTGCCTTCGGCCTTCCCGGCCCCGACAATGTTATGAATTTCATCGATAAACATGATGATCTGGCCGTCACTTTTGGTGACTTCCTTCAAGACGGCCTTCAAGCGTTCCTCAAATTCACCCCGGTATTTAGCCCCGGCAATCAGGGAACCCATATCCAGGGAGAAGATGGTCTTGTCCTTTAAATTATCGGGGACATCCCCGCGAACGATGCGTTGGGCCAAGCCCTCGACGATCGCGGTCTTCCCCACCCCAGGTTCCCCGATCAGAACGGGGTTGTTCTTGGTCTTTCGCGACAGAATCCGAATGACCGAAAGAATTTCGTCATCCCGGCCAATGATCGGATCAATCTTGCCACTACGCATGGCCTTCACGAGGTCGATCCCATATTTCTCGAGGGCCTTGTATTGGTCCTCCTGATTCTTCGATGTGACACGCTCGCCGTTACGGAGCTTGTCCACGGCTTGACGCATCTTCTTTTCGGTAATCCCGACTTGCTTCAGATAGTCTGTCAGGCTCTCGCCACGCAACTGGGTAACCGCGATCAGCACCGTGTCCACCGCCATAAAGTCATCGTGGTAGGCCTCCCGAATGCTGTCGGCTTTCTGTAAAAGATCGGTTAAATTCCGTGAGAATTCCTGGCCGTACTGCACGCCACTCCCACTAACGGTACTGATACTATCGAGCTCCCGATCCAATTCACCATCCAGGGCCGTCACATCAGCTCCGGCATCCTCGAAGAGCTGCCGACCGAGTTCCCCCGGTTGGACTAAAAATTTAAACAAGTGGGCAACCGTGACCGCCTGGTGCTTACGGGTCATCGCAATTCGTTGAGCCTCCGCCAAAGCATCGGTCAGGGCCTGCGTCATTTTTTCTGGGTTCATCTAAACATCCTCCTCAAGGTTTCATTTTTTTCAGGGTCTAAAAAAGAGGCAACCCTTAGGTCAACCTCCATTTTCACTCATATTTTAACCGATCTGTCGCCAAATTCAAAATAATTTGACCAATTTTGACTAATTCGATTTAAGCTTTATTTTCAGTCAGTTCAGCGATCTTGATAATCACGTCAGTGGCCTTTTCCATAGTCTGTTCGGAGACATACTCGAAGCGCCCGTGCATGTTTTCCCCACCGGCGAAAAGGTTTGGTGTTGGCAAGCCCATGAAGGAAATCTTAGACCCATCGGTCCCCCCACGAACAGGGAAGATCAGTGGCTTGATGTCGAGATCTTCTAAGGCTTCCTTAGCCAGGTCAACAACGGTCATATCCTTCTCAATCACTTCACGCATGTTGTAGTACTGGTCCTTAACGGTCACTTGAACCCGTTCTGAACCATATTGCTTGTTCAACTGGTCAGCCACGCCTTGGAAGAGCTTCTTACGGTCTTCGAAGACTTGACGGTCATGGTCTCTGATGATGTAACTCAGGTGAGCAGAATCCACGGTCCCAGTCATACTGTACAGGTGGAAGAACCCTTCACGACCCTCAGTATTCTCTGGCCGGTCGTGTTCTGGCAAGGCAGCATGGAAGTCCATCGCCACTTGCGAGGCATTGACCATGACCCCCTTGGCTTCGGCTGGATGCACGTTGGTCCCGGTAATTTCTACCTGAGCATCGGCGGCGTTAAAGGTTTCATATTCCAATTGACCCAGTGGCCCACCATCAACGGTGTAGGCAATATCGGCGCCAAAGTCCTTGACGTCAAAGTGGTCGGCCCCGGTTCCGATTTCTTCATCGGGTCCCAAGCCAATCTCAATTTCACCATGCTTGATTTCTGGATGAGCCAACAGGTATTCGGCAGCGGCCATGATTTCGGCAACCCCGGACTTGTCATCGGCCCCTAACAAGGTGCTCCCATCGGTGGTAATCAGGGTGTGCCCTTTGTAATTCTTCAAATTAGGGAAGACGGCTGGATCCAGGGTGTATTTGCCCGCATCATCCAACTTGATGACCGACTGACCATCATAGTTTTCAACGAACTTGGGCGTAATGTGCTCGCTGTTAAAGTCCGCCGTGTCAAAGTGGGAAATGAATCCTAACTTCTGAACGGTCTTGTCGGTGTTGGCTGGCAACGTCGCAAAGACGTAGCTCGACTGTGGATTAATGTGCACATTCTTCAAGCCAATCGCCTTGAGATCAGCCACTAACCCATTGGCGAATTCAGTCAGACGGGGATCGGAAGGAACCGTCGTCGAATCCGGATTGGATTGGGTATTAATCTTAACGTACTTCAGAAAGCGGGGAATCAAATTTTCATACTTTGCCAAAATAAATCACTCCTCAGTTAAGTTAATCAACAAATTAAGTGTACCTGTTTTTGAAATTAAAGAAAAGTAAAGGGATCGGTATTCAACCCAGAGGCTTCAACCGTAATTGGCCAGTCATTTTCCTGAGCCCACTGCTTGAACAGCGTGGTCAATTGGACCTTACAGATGCTCTCAATGTGGTGACCGGGGTCGATCACACTGAGACCGTGTGCCAGCATGTCATGACCGGTATGGTAGGAAACATCCCCCGTTACGTACACGTCGGCACCCTGAGCCAAGGCTTCGGGATAGAACTGACTGCCACTGCCACCCAGGACAGCAACGCGCTTCACGGGTGCATTAGGGGTCTGGCTAATCAGCCGTAAGCCAGCGATGTTGAAGATCTCCTTGCACCGAAAGGCAAAGTTCAAGACGGTCGTTGGTTCTGGTAAGTTGCCGATCCGCCCCATCATAATTTCCGGGGTCGCGCCACTGCCATTGCTGGGAATCAAGCCGGTGGTGTCTTCCAGACCCAGTGCTGTAGCCAACCAGTCATTCATGCCACCGGGCGCGCTGTCCAGATTCGTGTGAGCCCCATACACCGTGATGTGGTGCTGAAGCAGGGTCGCATACATCTGATTTTGTGGGTCGGCCAAATCAAGATTCTTAGCCGGATGAAACATCATGGGATGGTGAGCAAAGATGAAGTCGGCATTAAAGGAAATCGCCTCGGCCACAATTTCTGGTCGCACATCGAGGGTGACTAAAACCTTGTGGACTGGGGCATCTAAGCTTCCCAGCTGTAAGCCAATCGGATCGCCTGGTTCGGCCCAAGTCTGGGGCGCAAATTGTTCAAATCGTTCAACTAAATCACGCACTAACACGGTGTAAAACCTCCTCAATCTCTTGAATCTCTGCTGTCAGTTGGGCAACCTTGTCCTCCGGAACCACCGCGGCTTGTTGCACCTGCGTGAGGACTTCTTGCGTCCGTGCCAGTTCACGTTGCCATTTCGCGATGAAAATTGCCGAATGTTCCTGTAATAGGTAGGGCCCAAAGCGCAATTCCTCATCGTTATAGATCTTGGGCTGATCGGCCAGATCGGCCACTAGGACTTCATAGGTGTGGCCATCTTCGGCCAAAATTTTCTCGGTCACCAGTTGGAAACCATGGGTCATCAGGAATCGGCGAACCACCATTTCACCCACGTTGGGTTGGAGGATCAGGCGTTTAACCCCGGCCAAGCGATCGAAGTCTTGGGTCAGGATCTGGGTAATCAGGGTGCCTCCCATCCCCGCAATCACAACCGTATCAATCTGATCGGCAGGTTCAATGGCCTTTAAGCCATTGGCCAGGCGGGCTGTCAGTCGGTCGGTTAAGCCCTCACGTTGGATCTCATGAGCGGCATTTTCAAAGGGACCGCGGACGACCTCACCAGCAACACCGCCGGCAATCAGGCCGCGTTTTAAGAGGTTCACTGGGAGATAGGCATGGTCGGTCCCAATGTCCGCCAATCGGCTCCCCTTTGGCACATAGCTGGCAACGGTCGCCAGTCGATTTGATAAGTGGTCTGCATCCATTTTCTACGCTTCCTTTCGCATTTAAAATCTCATTACTCCTAGTATAAGCTAGTCACCGGCTCTTGAATACCCCACAAATCAAAACATATGTTCGCCTCACAAATAAAAAAAGTGCGTGGCCAACGCCACACACTTTTCTTTGTCATTTTAGAAATTAGTGACCGCTTCTCGTTTGAGGTTCTGTCGGCTGATCATCAGTCGGCGTTGGCCCCATTTTAGAATACGGATACGGGTACGTAATTTTCATGACGGCTGGCATCACGATTGGTAAGAGGATGACCAACAGGATAATCCCGATGATCACGGCTAACGCAATCTGAATCAGTGTCATGACACCGGATGGCATCAAGGCCGCGAAGGTCCCACTTAAGATGACCCCGGCAGAGATAACCACCGTTCCAATCACCGTAGCAGCCTGTAACATCTTGTCACTGGTTGCTCCCGGTTCGTGGAGGTATTCACGGTACTTACGCATCAGGAAGATCGAGTAATCTACCCCGAGAGAAATCAGCATCACGAACGTAAAGAATGGGGTATTCCACGTCAGCATGTTGGTTCCCAAAACGGGATCGACTAACCAGTGCACAATGGTTAAGGCACCGGAGTAAGCCACTAACAGGATCCCTTCGATCACGATTGGTTGAACCAGGGAGTGCGTCACAATCATTAAGGCAACGAAGATCCCGGCTAACATGATAATAACGGTCCGCGTGAAGTCACTGGAGGCCATATCATTAATATCGTTGGTCTGTGAGGTATTCCCACCAAAGGCCACCTTAGCCTTACCCAGGCTGGTCCCCTTCAATGTCCCGTTAACCACCTTTTCCAGCTTAGGCAGCCGGGCCATGGCAGCAGCGGAACTTGGATCATCATCGAGAACAACCGTCAGCTTCGTCAACTTCTTATTTGGCGAAACGTAAGTGTCCAAGGCTGGCTTAAAGTCACTTCCGTGGAGTTGCTTAGTTGGAATGTAGAAGGTTTCCGAAGCCGCGGACTTCTGCAAGCCCTTCAGGTAAGAGTTGGCCGTACCAACCCCACCGGAGACCTGCGTCAACCCATCGGTTGCGGAGGTTAAGCCCTTCCGCAAAGCGGTCAGTTGCTTACTCATAGCGGCTAGCTTTTCCGCCATCGTTTGGTTCCCGGCAGCAACTTGACTCGCCCCGGAGACCAGCGTTGGCATCTTCCCGTTGATGCTAAACATCGCCCCGGAAAGTTGACCCGTAGCACTCGCCAATTGCGCCGACTGTGAACTAGCGGCACTCAAGGCCGTGGCGGCTCCCGGTAACGCAACCCCAGACTTCTGAGCCAAAGTGGCCACGGCAGTCTGAAGTTGTCCCGTTGAACTTTGAAGAGCTTCGAGTTGTGAACCGACACTCTTGGTTGAAGCCCCGATGGCGGTCGCGTCCCCACCAATATTGGTTAAGGCGCTCGTCAATGTTGATTGTAACTTACTCTGAGCGGCACTCTGTTGCTTCAGCACGCCCGCTAAGACGGCCTGTTGCTTGGCACTCAATGGTGCCCCATTTTGGGTAAATGCCTGAGCTACCGATGCCGCATCGATCTGTGGCATACTCTTCATTTCGCTCTGAACCGTTCCGATTTGTGTGCCAATATCGTTGGCCTTAGCCCCAATATTGGTCAGTGATGTCTTGATACCACTGGTATCGGTGCCACTGTTTTGAATCTGAGAATTCAATTCTTGGATTGCCGCATTTAATTGTGGCAAGGCAGCTTCTAGTTGAGCCAATTGGGCCGCCTGCTTGCCGCCAGAAGCGGAAGAGACTTGGCTGTTCAGCGTATTCACCCCAGTGGAAACTTGGCTGATCGCTGATTGTAATTGACTCGTGCCGTCGCTGACCTGTTGAGCCCCACTAGCAAGCTTGTTCGCATCGCTAACGGCCCCAGAAACATTTTGGCTACTCAGTTGGCTATTAGCCGACTTAAGGCCCTTATTGACCTTGTTAACCCCTTGTTGGGCCTGCGCTAAACCAGAGGTGACAGAACTCATTTGGTTTCGCACATAGAGCTTCTTGATGGCCTTCCCACCAGGTTGGGTGACGGAAGCCACGGTCTTGACCCCATCGGAAGCTTGGAGTTGCTTCGTCAACCGGTCAATCAATAACAAGGATTTTTCATTATCTAACTTGTGATTACTTTGGATGTAAATGGTCGTTGGTTCGGCAGTTCCCTTGGAGAAATGCTGCTGAACGATCTTGAACCCTTGCTTGGCGGGAACATTGTCACCAATTTCCACCAAGTTATCGTAGTCCAACGTCCCGTGAGACGTCAGGGCCAGCGGAACGAAGATTAACCCAGTCACGATTAACGTGAGAATTGGCCGAATCATGGCATGCTTGGCCATCCCATGCCAGAGCTTGCTATCGCCTTCACCCTGGAACTTCTTAACTGGCCAGAACATCTTTGGCCCACAGATGGCCATAAAGAATGGATTTAACGTCAGGAGAACGGCCAGTAAGACCACAACCCCAACGGCAATCCCAACGGCTGACTTGTAGAGTGAGAAGTTGGCGAAGCCCAACACACTCATCCCAATCAGGACGGATAGACCAGAATACAGAACGGTCCGACCACCAATCTTGATGGCCTCTTTGGTTGCTGTATAGCGGTCTTTCCCATTGGCCAGCCGCTCTCGGAACTCGTTATACAGGAGGATATTGTAGTCGGTCCCAATCCCGAAGAGCACGATGACGATAAAGACTTCCGTAAAGTTGGAGAATGGGAAGTTAAACCGATCGACCAGGTTGGCAACGACGGAAATTGACGTGATGACGGATACCGCCACCGTCAATAAGGAGAAGAGTGGCGTGACGGGTGATCGGAAGACCAACCAGAGCACCAAGAAAATAAAGATGGCAGCAATGACTTCGGTCTTCTGAACCCCGGCCTGCGTCGCGTCGGAGAAGTCTTGGTTTAAGACATCTGCCCCGGTCACGTAGGTTGTCACCCCGCTCGTCTTCGCCAACGACGTGATGTCGGAACGAATCTGGGTGACGGAATGACTGTTGGACTTGTGCACGTTCAGTTGGAGTAATTGCGTACTCTTATCCTTAGAAATTAACTGCGAAGCAGCTGTTGAACTGTCACTGGCGGCGGTAATTGACCGGATTTCATACTTGTTCTCATTATTTTTGATCCGGTTAATCGTCTTGTCGATCTGGGTATTCTGGGCCGAAGTTAAAGCCGAATTCCCGTTGTTGAAGACCACGACGACCGCTGTGGTTCCCCGTTGTGACCGCCCCCATTGCTTTTGCATGTTGGTGGCGCGGGTACTTTGGTAGCTACTAGGGACGGTGATTTGCCCCTTATCCGCAACTAATTTACTCATGCTGGGAATCGTCACGACAGCTAGGATAACAATCGCTAGCCAGCCAATCACGTTCCAGATGTAATGCTTATTCATCCATCGCACGCTGTGAAACCTCCTAATCAATTTTTGAAAATTTATCTATTCTGCTGAGTGACGCGTTAACCACTTAGTCCAATCCAGTTGGAGGGGTTGGTTATCCGCCGTGGGCAAGACATCCCCAATCGACAGTTTGGTTAATTGTTCCCGATACTGTTGTTCCGCCTCAGCGAAGACAGCCAACAGTGTTGCAACCGGACGCTGATTCTCAAAGTCCTTTAACGCATACGTTTTTGTAAACGTACTCTCTTTGCCGAAACCAAAGACTTTGGAAACCAGGCCGGTACTCCTGACGAAGGGCGTCTCAGTCTCAATGGCTTCGAAGACATCCAGCAATGTAATCTGCTTGGGGTCTCGGGCCAAGACGATGCCACCTTCACGACCGGAAACGGTCTTGACGATGCCACCACCCGCTAACTTCTGGACAACCTTCTTCAGATAACTGGTCGAGATTCCCAATCTCTCAGCCACTAAATGGCTATGTAGGGGGACTTTTCGGTCCTGAATTCCCAAAATTGCCACGATACAAAAGGCTTGTTCCAAGCTCGGTTTGCTCTTCACGACGGCCCTCCTTCCTCATAAAGTCCTACTTTTTAAACAAGATACATTATATCCCCTTTAAAGATTAATGCAAGACTTTTAAAGAATAAATTAAGTCTACCGGAATTATTTTCCAGTGTAAACGGTTTCAACTCGGCGATTTAATTCTTTTGCATTTTTGTCGAACTTTTAACGGAATTATCTGTGACCAGGGTTATCCGAAAACAAAAAAAGCACCCGATACTCACCGCAAAATTGCAGTGAGCACTGGGTGCCCTTCAAAAGTTAAGTTATTCCAAGAAATCCTTCAGTTGCTTGCTCCGTGATGGATGACGCAACTTCCGTAAAGCCTTGGCTTCGATCTGACGAATCCGTTCACGGGTAACCCCGAAGACCTTGCCGACTTCTTCCAAAGTCCGTGTCCGGCCATCATCGAGTCCGAAGCGTAATCGCAGCACGTTCTCTTCACGATCAGTCAAGGTGTCCAAGACACTCTCCAACTGTTCCTTCAAGAGTTCGTAAGCCGCGTGATCGGCAGGACTTGTGGCATCTTGGTCTTCAATGAAGTCACCTAAGTGAGAGTCATCTTCTTCACCAATAGGCGTTTCCAAGGAAACGGGTTCTTGCGCGATCTTCAAGATCTCACGGACCTTTTCCGTTGGCATGTCCATTTCGGCCCCAATTTCTTCAGGCGTTGGTTCCCGCCCTAAGTCTTGGAGTAATTGCCGTTGAATCCGAATTAACTTGTTAATGGTTTCAACCATGTGCACGGGAATCCGAATCGTCCGCGCTTGGTCAGCAATCGCCCGTGTAATGGCTTGCCGAATCCACCAAGTGGCGTACGTGGAGAACTTGAACCCTTTACGGTAGTCGAACTTTTCGACGGCCTTCATCAGACCCATGTTCCCTTCTTGGATCAGATCCAGGAATTGCATCCCCCGACCCACATAACGCTTGGCGATAGAAACCACCAACCGCAAGTTGGCTTCAGCCAGCTCTTGCTTGGCAGCTTCTTCACCCTTTTCGATCCGCAAAGCCAAAGCGACTTCTTGGTCCGCCGTTAACAGGCTAACCCGACCGATTTCCTTCAGGTACATCCGAACAGGATCGTTAATCTTGACCCCGGTCGTTGACCCGGCAGCCTTCAATTCCTTCTTAGAAACGGCCTTTTGGGCTTTAACCGCCCGTGGGTCTGGCTCACCCTTAGCATCAACCACGCTGATCCCAGCATCGGAAATTGTTTCAAGCAATTTATCCATCTGCTTAGCATCCAGCGTGTACGGGGTAGCCACCTTATCAGTCAAATCATCATAAGTGATCTGACCCGCTTTCTTGGTGTTCTTAATCAGAGCACGCACCGTCTTGTTGTATGCTTTCTGGTCAAACATTGGTTGATCCGTGGTTTTTTTTGCCATTAAAATACCCCCTAGACTAAACTGGTTTATTCGCCTGTCGTTGCCGCTCTAACTGCACAATCTCAACCACGAGTTGGCGCTGTTGGTCGGCATCACCTAAGCGCGCAGCCCTCGCCAACTGCTGTTTCTTTTGCCGGAGTTGCGCATCGACTGGCGCTTGGTCCATAATCACCGCTAAATAATCATCGATTTCCCGCGGGGTTACCGCCGCGGCCATATTGGTAGTTTCTAAGTCGATGACCATTTGCTGCAGCCGGTCTTCTTGAACGAAGTCCGTAAACTGAGCGGCCTGATAATCTTGATGCGTTTGAAAATAGCCCTGGGCCAGGGTATAAATCACTTGATAATCCTCATGAACAAAGCTGAAATTTGGGACCTCACTCACCCGCGTCCACACGTTGCGATCGTGCAAACACCGATAAAGTAAACTCCGTTCCGCTCGTTCGAGGCGGTTCAATGGCCGTTGCTGTTGATGCACGGTCATCACCGGTTCGCTAGGGGCCGGCTGTTGTTGCTGTGCCGGCCGCTGACGTTCCTGTTGGGCCGCACTGTCCCGCTGAACTTGCTTGAGCTGAGCCAGCAATGCCGCCTTGTCGATCCCAAGCTCCGTCGTTAACTGATTCAAGTAGAGATCCAATTCGACGGGTTCGGTGACCTGAGCCAATAGTGGCATGACCTGATTGACATAGGCCAACCGCTCACTGTCCGTGTTCAGTGCCTGAGAACGCCGCAGATACCGCAATTGGAATTGCAACGGCGGTTCTTTGGCAGTCTCGAGCATTTGCCGAAACGCCTCGTCACCGTGCGCCTTACGGTATTCATCCGGGTCTTCACCCTCAGGCAACTGAATCACGCGCAATTGCAAATGACTGTGTTCCCCAAGGAGACGCAACGCCCGGTCGATCGCCCGTTGTCCGGGTTCATCCCCGTCGTAACAGACATTCAACCGATCTGTCGTCCGCTCAATAGCGTAGATTTGCTCGGTCGTGAGACTCGTCCCCATGGAGGCAATTCCATTCAGCACACCCGCCTGGGTGGCCGAGATGACATCCATGTACCCTTCAAATAGCGTGACTTCCCCGGCCTGGCGAATTGCCGGGCGCGCGAGATCAAAGTTAAAGAGTAAGCGACTCTTATTAAATAAGCTGGTTTCCGGACTGTTCAGATACTTCGGCTGATCCGGTGCGGTCTTCAGTAAACGACCGGAGAACGCCGCCACATGCCCACTCGCATTACGGAGCGGGAACATAACCCGTTCCGTGAATCGATCGCGCAGTTCACCGTCAGCATTTTCAATAAAGAGCCCCGTCTGACGCAACAGCTGGTAGTCACTTTGCCGTTGTTCGAAGAACGGTTTCAATAACCGTTGCCCGGGTGCAAAACCTAATTGGTAGGTTTCAATTGTCTCGTCAGTCAGGCCCCGGTCGTGGAGATAGTCCAAAGCCGGTTGCCCCATCTCGGTGTTCACCAGGATGTGGTGGTAGAGCTTGGCGGCCTGTTCGTGCAGCGCCAGCAATTGTCCCGTCTTGGAGTCCACCGCTGGACCCGTCGATTCTTGCCGGTATTCACTAGCGAGATCGACGTGACTAAAGTCAGCCACCTTCACGACGGCCTCCGGGAAGGAAACGTGTTCAAGTTCCATCAAAAACTTAAAGACGTTTCCACCCCGACCACAACTGAAACAATGAAAAATCTGTTTGTCTTCCGAAACGGAAAACGACGGTGTCCGTTCCTCATGAAACGGACACAACCCAAATAGGTTTTTCCCGGACTTCTTGAGTTGCACGTACTGACCCACGACATCTGCGATGTTCGTGGCCGTCCGAACTGTTTCAATGACGTCTTCAGGTATCTTTGCCACCCAATCACTCCCTTGTCGTGGATGACCCTGACTCACCATAGCCTTGAAAAGTCGCACCCCGGAAACCCGAAAAGTGCGACTCTTTAATTAGAATTCGTGCGCAAAAATACACTATACATACTACTCCTATTACGGCGCATGTCAACTCATAAGCCTCTCTGGTAACCCATGGTTTCAGTATACCGCACGTCGCCTCTCCTGTCCGTTTACGGGGTCCATTATTGCCATAAAAACAGTGACCAATTGCTGAATCAGCCACCGTTATTCTTCAACGCGCCATTTTTGATAAGTGATGTCCGTAAGACACAGTCACAATCGCCATAATCACAACGCCAACACCCATGACGATCAGACCCCAGGTGTCCCCTAACAAACCGGCCGCCAGCAAGATGACCATCCCCAACAGGAAGAATAGCCGTCCACCTAAAACATTGGTCTTGTGCCAAATAACTGGTGAGGCCGCTGTCGACGGAATTCGAATACCAATGATGCCGTTTCGCGGCATATACATCATGATGACGCCTAATAGGCTAAAGATAACGCCACAGCCCGCCACACTAGTCAGCGGGTAAGCCGCAATTAAGACCCGTGGTGCTGCCAAGTAAATCACTTGATACGAGATGAGTAATAGATTGGCATCGCGGGCGATATAGGTCGTCTGACTCGCTGAGAAACGAGCTGGTAACGCGCTCGGCAAAAGCCCGGCAATCCCAACAAACAACGTCAGCACCAATAATAACTTTTCCGAACGAATGGGTTCGCTCAGGCCCCAACGCAAACCGGTAGCCTGAGCGTCCCACAATAGAATAATTAAAACCACATTGCCTAGACACAATTGCCAATTCTTGAGTCGTAACCGTGGCACTAACATCCCCATCGTCTCCTTTCCAGACGGGCAACCCCGCCTACACCTGAGACGATCATAGTTGCCTGGGAAAACCGTCCCCAATAAAGAAGTTAGATTAGGCAGTACCCGAACCAAGTCATTTCGACGCCTGATCCGAAAGGCCAAATAAAATGGCCGTGACCCACACCAAAAGTGTCAGTCACAACCATTTTAACAGGTATGGGGCAATTCTCAGATCCGCTTGTAGCAACAAACTTATATAGTCGAAGCGTGCAACAAAGGGTAGCTGGTACCGCTTAACCCAGCTAACCGCCCTTTGACTCACTCTTCCTATTTAACGATTAATTGGTCCAAGTCACCCAACTTCAGCGTCAGCCGAGCCAAACCACTCAATTCGGTTAACCGGTTATTCCGAACCGCATCGTTCTTATCCATAACCATCGTGGCTTCAAAGTAAGCCGCAATCGTTGGTTGAATGTCAGCTAAGGCAGCGTACAGATCAGCTAATGTCTTGTCAGCAGCAGTTGCAACTTCGGCAACGCCTTGGTGCAAGGCACCTTCACTGTCATTTTCAAACAGATCGGTGTCAACCGTGGCCGTAGCCAATTCGGCTGGGGCCTTCTGGGCCAAACGAATAACCCGCGTCAAGGACTCGATAACCGCCTTGAAGTTGGCATCGTTGGCATGGCTAGCCAGGATATCGGCAGCCGTGAAGATCCGCAGCACATCACTGCTAGAACTGTTGGTAACGGCATCAATGATGTCATGACGTTGCTTAGCAGAACGCAAGATCTTCCGAATCCGATCCTTAACGAACCCAATCACAGCGTCAATTTGGCTAGCTTGGTCAAGTTGAGGGGCCACCTTGGCAGCCTCTTCAGCCGTGATGAAGGCTTGCGCCAAATCAGCAATTGGTAAGGACCACTGTTGGTCGGTGACAATCCGAACAATCCCGATGGCCTGACGCCGTAAAGCGTAAGGGTCATTGGATCCACTAGGAATCATCCCAGCGGCGAAGAAGGTCAGGATGCTATCGAACTTGTCAGCCAAGGCCAATACGGCACCCGGCACGGATTCTGGTAAGGATCCGTTAGCAGAGATGGGTTCGTAGTGTTCACGAACGGCCTGCGCAACGGCTGGGTCTTCCCCGGCCAGTAAGGCATACTTCTCACCCATGACCCCTTGTAATTCGGCGAATTCGCCAACCATTCCGGTAACCAGGTCGAACTTGTAGATCTCACTGGCACGCAGGGCAGCCTGAGTTTGGACATCGTTTAAGTGGAGGTGCTTGGCCAGCACGCCCACGATCGCCTTGACCCGATCCATCTTTTCAGCCATCGTGCTGATCTTATCATGGAAACTAACCGTCTTGAGCCGTTCCACGTAGTCGGCAATGGACTTCTTCTGGTCTTCGGTGTAGAAGAACATGGCATCTTCCAAACGTGCTGTCAGAACCTTTTCGTTCCCAGCAACGACGTTTTGAAGGTCGTGGTCGTTCCCATTACGAACGGAGATGAAGTTAGGCAAAAGCTGGCCCTCGGCATTCCGGGCGTAGAAGAACCGTTGGTGATCACGCATCGAGGTAATCAGAACTTCTTCGGGGATGGTCAGGTACTTTTCGTCAAAGCTACCTTCAAAGGCTGTTGGCCATTCGACCAGATTGTTAACCTCTTCCAGCAACCCGCCGTCGATGGTAACCGTCCAGTTGTGATCGGTCGCAATCTTTTCGATTTGGCTCTTGATAAGCGCCTTACGCTTGTCGGCATCGGCAATGACGAATTGCGCCGTCAGGTCGGCTTCGTAGTCGGCGGCCGTGGCAATATCCACGTCGGTCCCTAAGAAACGGTGACCCCGCGTGTTGCGACCGGTCGTGACATTCAAGATGCTAAATGGAATGACATCGGCATCTAACAACGCCACAATCCAGCGAATTGGCCGGATGTATTCGAAGTGATGGGTGCCCCATTTCATCATGGTTGGGAAGGTCATGGCGGTCACAATATCTTTTAAACCAGCCAAGACAGATGCCACGGGTTCGCCGGCAATGAACTTGTCAACGTAGACGTATTCCGTTCCCTTGATTTCCTTAAAGGTAATGTCGTCAGGAGTGAGGCCTTGACCACGGGTAAATCCAATGGCCGCCTTCGTCCAGTTGCCATCGGCATCCTGAGCAATCTTCTTAGCGGGACCCTTGACGGATTCACTAATGTCTTCCTGCTTGTCAGCTAAGCCAGTAATTTGGATGGCCAACCGGCGAGGCGTGGAGAATGGCTTGATGTCATCGTAAGCCACGCGTTGTTCCTTTAAATAATCTGCCGTCCGCTTGACCAGTTGCTTGATAGCTGGCGTTACCACGTGGGCTGGCATTTCTTCTAGTCCAATTTCCAGTAAAAATGTGTGTGCCATTATTTTTTGGCCTCCTCGTCGTCTGCTAGTAGTTTCGTCCGCAGGGCTTCATCCTTGATCAGTGGGAAACCACGCTTCTTCCGTTCGTCAACGAAGGCCCGAGCCACGGCACGTGCCATGTTCCGGATGCGTGACAGGTAGCCGGCCCGTTCAGTAACGGACACAGCCCCTCTGGCATCGAGCAAGTTGAAGGTGTGGCTACACTTCAAGATGTAGTCGTAGGCCGGGTGAACCAGACCGTTGGCGATTTGCTTCTTGGCTTCATCTTCAAATTCATTGAAGTGCCGTAACAGCATGTCTTGGTTGCTTTCTTCGAAACTGTACTTGGAGTGTTCATATTCGGGTTCCTTGAAGATATCCCCGTATTTAACGCCATCGGCCCATTCCAGGTCAAAGACGGAGTTGACGTCTTGGACATAAGAAGCCAGACGTTCTAGACCATAAGTCACTTCGGAAGTGACAGGATCAACTGCCATTCCCCCAACAACTTGGAAGTAGGTGAACTGGGTGATTTCCATCCCGTCCAACCAAACTTCCCAACCAACACCGGCACAACCCATGGATGGGTTTTCCCAGTTATCTTCCACGAAACGAATATCATGTTCGAGTGGGTTAATGCCAAGCTCCTTCAAACTGTTCAGGTAAAGTTCCTGAATGTTGTCTGGTGAAGGCTTCATCACCACTTGGAATTGGTGATGTTGGTACAACCGGTTAGGGTTTTCCCCGTAACGACCATCGGCTGGTCGACGGGAAGGTTCAACGTAAGCGGCGTTCCAAGGTTCTGGTCCGATTGCCCGTAAGAAGGTGTAAGGACTCATCGTCCCGGCCCCTTTTTCGGTATCGTAAGCTTGCATCAGCATGCAGCCCTGTGCGGACCAGTACTGTTGTAACTTCAAAATGATTGCTTGCATGGACAGTTTTTCTGTCATGGGTGCTGTTTCCTCCTTGTGTGGTTGCCAAGCGACTAAATTCGGCCGTTTTGGTCAATCGATTAAACAAATAAGCGCGCAAAAAAGTCCCTACGAGAATTCACTTAGGCAAATTCACGTAGGGACGAAGTTTTAATTTCGCGGTTCCACCCTACTTCTAGTCAGACGTGACTAGCAGCTTACTTGGAAACGACTCCGAATGTGCCAACTCACCACGCCTTGGGTTCGGCTTACACTTTCCCGAACTCGCTTAACCAACCACGCGGTGACTCTCATTCATCATAATCGACTTATTTAACTGAGTTTTATGATAGCTGTCTGAGACGGGGATGTCAATGGTTGACCCCCATTCTTCTTGCTAGTGTTCTCGCCGACGATTACTCAGGCCGAGCCAACCGAGAATTGCCAGTAGCCATCCCCCGATCACTGCCCAGAGATTAGTCGTCTCACTGGTCTGGGGCAAGGTCGTCTGATGTTGTGGGGTAGCCGGCTGATTGACCTTTAATTGGCTGGTTGCCGTTGTTGGACGCATAACGGTCTTGGCCGAGCGTGTCCCTGTTGCCAAACGTTGACCTGTCGCTGCCTGCCCCGTTGACTTACCATGACGGTTAGCCTGCTTCTGAGCGGACTTCTTGGGTTGTGTGGACCGCTTGGCCGGTTTGGTTGGCTTGATTGGCTGAGCTGGTGTGACTGGCGTCGTGGGATCAACTGGAGCGACTGGTTGACTTGGTGTCACGGGATCGGTGGGGGTGGTGGGTGTCGACTGTGGCGTTCCATCCAGCGTCAACTGCAAGACACCATAATTTCCAGAATTATCACCGGATGTTCCCGAGGTCATCATGACAGTCAGCTTTTCTCCAGTAAAACCATCCGGTAACGTCAGGGTATCTGTAGTTTCGTCGTATGTCACTGGCGTCCCATCAAGGGTAAACGTCAGCGCGTTTAAGGCTAAATTGCTTGGCATAACTTTGTTCAAAATGGCCTGCTTAACACCAACAAACTTGCCATCAACTAATTTAACTGGCACCGTTAGGGTTTGCTGAGTTGCGAGCGCACCATCGTCAAACGTGTTCAATGGTGAATCAGCCTGAATATGTTGCAGATTATTTTGGACAAAGGCGTCGGCTCCAATACTATCTGGAACTCCCAGGAAGTGAACACCTGTTAATTTATTTTGCAAAAAGGCGGCATCACCAATTGTTTTCACACTGGCTGGAATTGTCAACATTCCATTGAGTTGGTTCTCACCGAATGCACTCGCCCCAATCGACTGAACCTTATCAGGTATTATCAATGAACCCGTCAGTTGGTTACCATCCGGGGCCCCGCCAAAGGCTCTGTTACCAATGGTTTCGACATTTGCTCCAAGCTTCACTCCAGAGAGATGATTGCCCTCAAAAGCGGTATCGCCAATGCTAATCACGCTATCCGGAATATCAATGGTACCCTGCAGGTTGTTAACGTTAAAGGCATCAACCCCAATAGTTTCAACATTCTTCCCAAAAACAACACTGCTAAAAGCATCATCTACAAATGCTGCTGGTGAAATTGTCTTGACACTATCTGGAATGATCAACGGACCGCCATTTAAGCCACCCGTCAAAGTTTTCATGTGCGAAAATGAATTGATACCAATTGTTGTCAGCTGTGACTGCCCAGTGCCGAAGGCAAGCTCGGTTAATTTGTTCCCAGAAAAAGCCATCATGCCAATACTCTGCACACTGTCCGGAATAATTAAAGCTCCTGAAATTTGATTACCGCTAAACGCGGCGTAACCAATTGTCTGAACGTCTTTACCCAGTGTTAAGCATGTCGCACTATTACCGTCAAATGCTGAGCCACCAATTGTCGTCACATTATTCGGAATATCGATAGTTGCCAACTGATTTTCTGAAAATGCACCATTGCCAATGGTTTCTAAGGCCTTGTCAAATGCAATTGTCTTCAGAGAGTTACTCTCAAAAGCCCCCTTACTAATATTAATCAAACTATCAGGCAACTTAACACTAATTAGGCCTTTTTGGCTAAAGGCCCCTTCACCGATACCAACCACACTCAATCCTTGATAGCTGTCTGGGATCGTGATATCAGTATCGCTACCAGAATAGGCTGTAATGTCATAACCGGTTGTATTCCCGTCTTCATCCACATGCTTCGTGTACGTATAGCCTGCAGCATCCGTCACTGGCTGATTGCCGTCAGAACCCGTGTCCTCTGGATCAGTATCTGTTGGGTCCGACACAGTTGGCGCTGCCATCCGTGCTGAGAACAGCCCGACTTTCCGTTTTGACTTTGGCTTAATAGCCTCATTGCCATCAGATGTACCTTGCCCGCTTCCATCGTCACCCTGCGAGCTACCGGTGCCATCAGTAGCACTTCCAGTGCCTCCAGTTGTTTGTTCTGAACCAGTGCTGCCAGACTCTTCAGCCGACGATTTGTTCACAGTAACTACTTCTGCAGACTTAGTAACCTCTTCGGCTGGCTTCTCACCGGAAACCGCTGTGGGTGCTTGATCACCGGTTGCGGCCTGGGCTGGCGTCACACCAACCACGAGCAGTTCGGTACTGAGAACCGCCGCGGCCACACCGACAAACAACCATTGCCGACGATGGGAAACTTGTACATTTTTAGTTTGCTGCTGATCAACTGACATTGACTAGACTTCCTTCACCTTGACCACTTATTTAGGTCAAATTCATTTCAAAGATTAAATACATTTTATGTATACAATTTCATCGTACCACGCCAAATTCAGTTTTCCAGACTAACCGATTGTCACCCCATAAAACTATTTTTAGGTTAAACGGCCAATCATTAAAGCGCCAGGCTTTCCTATCTTTTATCAGCCGTAGTGCCTTCTTTGAGAGTAAGCACTATCGCAAAAATGTGATAGTTTTATAAATATTTTCCAATTCGATCCGCCAACACAAAAAAATCACATCCGAGTGACTAGCCCGAATGTGACACCTTCTGTCTCTTAAATTTCGCGGAAAAACTTCTTAAATCCAAATAACTTGTCAATCTGGGCTTCATATTCGGCTGGAATAGCCAAATCAACAGCCTTCAAGTTATTCTGTAACTGGGCCGGCTTGCTGGCCCCGATGATCAGACTGGAAATTCGGGAATCGCGTTTGTCCCAGGCTAAAGCAAAGGTTGCCAGGTCCGTATTTAACTCGGCGGCCATCTTCGACAGTTCTTCAACCTTCGACAGATTTTCAGGAACTAGTTGTGCCTGCAAGTCCGGTTGGAACGACCCCCGCGACCCCGCGGGAACAGGTTGGCCCTGACGATATTTACCCGTCAATAACCCCTGAGCCAGTGGTGAAAATGGCACAACACCCAGGCCTAACTCGCCACACAAATCCAACAGTTCATGTTCAATGTAGCGGTCAAAGAGGTTGTACTCGGGTTGCACTACGGTAATTGGGTGAAGGCCTCGCTCCTGAATAATCAGTTCCGCCTTAAGAATCTGTACTGGAGTCCACTCGCTGACCCCGTAATACAGGATCTTTCCTTGATCGACTAAACCACTCAAGGTCTCCAGCGTCTCTGCCAATGGTGTCTGCGGATCAAAACGATGACAGAAGTACAGATCCAAATAATCTGTTTGTAAATTAGTCAACGATTGATCAATCGACTCGGTAATATGTTTCCGTGATAGGCCGCGGTCGTTGACCCCTTTGCCTGAAGGAAAATAAACCTTGCTTGAGACGACCAATTCCTTCCGTGGAAACTGTTGCAACGCCTGACCCAAGAATCGTTCGGCACCACCGCCACTATACACATCTGCACAATCAAAATAGTTGATCCCACTGTCATAGGCTAATTGGACGCTCTGCGCTGCTAGCTCCTGTTTAGCCGCATCACTGACGTCTGTCAGCCAACTCCCTAAGGCTAGTTCACTAACTCTTAAACCTGATTTGCCTAATTGCCGATACTTCATATGTGCGCGCTCCTATTCATTGGAAAATAACAAGATTTCGATTAGAAAACGATATGAAGTTAGTTTACCACGTCGGAACTCGTGCGGCCAACTATTCAGTCAGGCCGGTTGCCATTTCAGACCAATCCTCGCCGATTATCCCAGTAAACCAGCACAATTGCCGGCAGGGTCACGGCCATGACGGGATAGAGCCAGGACCATGGCAGATAGGTCGTGATAACCCCCGCCAGCATGGGTCCCAGGGTCATCCCCAGGTCAATCCCAATGTAGAAAGTGCTGTTGGCCAGCCCCCGATCGGCCTTGGGAACCAGCGTCAGCGACTTCGCCTGACAAATGGAAAACATCAGACCATAGCCGGCAGCCAGGCCCACGGCCCCGACGATGAGCATCAACCAATTATCCATATCGGTTAGGCCGATGATCCCAATGAGGTTACAACCGAGGCAGATCCAAAAGAATTTTTTAAAAGGAACACGGTCAAAGGCGTCGCGGAGAATGAGCCGCATGGCCAGCAACACCAGCGCATAGACCGGGAAGAAGGCCCCAGCCGGGATCGCAAAGCCCCGGTGAAAGACGTAGCTCACGATATAGGTCTGCGTTGCAAAGTAAGGCAGTGAAAACAGCAAGAGAATGGCAGCAACCGGCACGACCTTGGGTTGAACCAACCGAATCTTTGGACGCTCGCCCTTAGCCTTTTGATAGTCGGGATGTGGAACACTCTTATCCCCGACAAATTGGATGGTCACCAGGAGTAAGGTCACAAAGCCTGCGGCCACCCAGAAGACACTGCGATAGCCGAGACGGTGATACAGGTAAACACTCACTGCGGGACCAATCGCCATTCCCAGGGCATTGGCAATCCCGTAGATCCCCATCCCCGCACCGATTCGATCGGCTGGCAACAGACTCGCCATCCAGGTGGCCATGCAAACGGAGCACAACGTATAGCCAACCCCATTGACGACTCGCCACAACATAATCAGGGGTACCGACGTCGTGACCCCATACCCAATGCAGGCAATGAGGATCAGACTGCCCCCGATCAGACTCAATCGATATTTCGAAAAACGGTCAGTGAGATTCCCGGCCACTGGCCGTAACAGCAGCGAGGTGAGATTCATCATCCCCGCCACGATTCCGGCGAGGACACTGTTCGCTCCCACGTTACTTGAGAAGCCTGCAATGATGGGATTGACCATCATGGGACTCATCAGGAAGAAGAAACTCGCCGCCAAAACCAATTTGACATCTCTTGTATATAGCCGTGTCTTCAAACGCCCTCAGTTCCTTTCTAAATTCCGTTCGATTCGATCCAACATCGTGAGGACCGCTTGCTGTTCAGCACCCGTAAATCCGGCAAATAAGGCTTGACTCGTATCTTTGATGTAGTCGTCTAGCTGGTGACGTTTCGCCAAGCCGGCTTCGGTAAACCCGACCAGCTTTTCGCGCCGGTCGGCCGGATTGGCCTCCAACACCAGCAGGTCCCGATCGACCATCCGCTTCACAATTAACCGAGCTGTCTGGTGAGTCACCTGTTGGCGATCCTTGAAGTCGGTAATGGTGCTGTGGGGGAAATCACCAAAGAAGCGCAGAGCATCGGCCTGTTCACTCGTTAAATTCAGGTGTCGCACGAACCGATTCCGTCGATTTCGAATCTTTCGTCCCAGTAAGACCAATTTCCAAGACACCAGTTGATTGCTATCCATGTGATCACCTCTAAAACTAATTGTACAACTAGCTGTATATTTTTTAAAGTATCGATTCAGACTTTAATCCCCGATAAATCTCCTTGATGAGACCCAATTCCCCCTTTAGTCGTCAAGGGTCAACCAATTTAAGTAAAAAAGCCGCTCAAACCACTCACAAGGAGTCAGTCTGAACGGCTTTTCGAATATTTTATTGTTCTTTGGGTTTGTCCGCTGGTGGCATCGTCATCCGCGCCGACCAGGATTGCATCTGATCTAAGAAGCGCTTGCTGCGGGGATGAACCCCGATCTGACTGTCATAGATCTCATCCATCAGTTGCCGCAAGGCGTGTTCCGTCTGCGGTTTCACCTTGATGGAATGCAGGCGATCTAGGTCCAAGACGGAGAACTGTCGCAGATAGTAGATCGTCCGCTGAGCCAAGTGGAGTCGCCGTGGATCACGCTGCCAGTGCTGTTGGCACAACAGGCCCCCATAGCTTTCCGAGTAGTCGAATGGCAAATCATTTCGACCACAGATTGCACACCCCTGAAGTTGCGGAGCCACCCCGAAGGACGGCATCAGCTGGATCTCCATGATATTGGTGACAATGGCGGCATTCACCCCATCATCAATCAACGTCAGGGCCCGTTCAACCTTGTGATACCACTCAGGTAACGGTTGACTATCCGGAAAGGCCGCATCGACCAGACTCATGACGTAGGTCGCATAGGCATTCTTAAAGATGTCGGCAGAGATGTTCTGAAACTGATGCGTCTCACGCGCCGTTCGAATGTAAGAGAGCCCATCGTCGGCAATATCACCCACGTAGCCCCCCACCGTAAACGGGAGAATATCCGCCACCATTTTGAACCCACGTTTCTTAGCGCCACGAACCAAGAACATTTTTTTACCGAACTCTTGCGTCAAAAACTTCACCAGGAAGTCTCGTTCGGCATAGTCACGGCGAAATAAAAGGATGCCGTGAAAATCCGTAACATGACGTGCCACACCGCATCCCTACTTTCCTTCAGTTTTAAAGATCATCTTTCCGGTAACCGTAGCTCTTCAACAACGTGGACTTGTCTCGCCAATTTGGCTGAACCTTGACCCACAGTTGCAGGTAAACTTTACTACCGAGTAAGTGTTCAATGTCGCGACGCGCTAACGTCCCGATCTTCTTGAGCATGCTCCCACCCTTACCGATCATGATACCCTTTTGCGTAGGCCGATCGACAATAATCGTGGCTTCGATGTGGACGTGGTCCGCATCTTCTTGCTTCATACTTTCGATTTCAACAGCCACTGAATGTGGCACTTCCTCACGCGTTAACATGAAGATCTTTTCACGAATGAGTTCACTCACCACGAAACGTTCTGGGTGATCGGTCACCTGATCCTCAGGGTAGTACTGTGGCCCATTTGGCATCTGATCAACCAGATCGCTCAGGAAGTCGTCAACGTTATTCCCCTCCAGAGCGGAGATCGGATAAACAGCTTTCCAAGGGATCGCGGTCTTGTATTGTTCCATAATAGGCAACAGATCGTCTGGATGAATCTGGTCAATCTTGTTGATCAACAGGTAGACTGGAGCCTTAACATCCTTCAAACGGTCAATGATGAAGTTGTCTCCGGCTCCCCGCTTTTCGGCGGCATTAATCATGAACAACACGGCATCGACTTCGTTTAAGGCTGACAGGGCCGACTTGACCATGTAGTCACCCAGCTTGTGCTTAGGTTTATGCACCCCAGGGGTATCGATAAAGACGATTTGGGCCTCGTCCGTCGTGTAAATTCCTTGAATCTTGTTCCGCGTGGTTTGCGCCGTATCCGACATGATGGCAATCTTCTGGCCAATCACGCGGTTTAAAAACGTCGACTTCCCCACATTGGGCCGGCCAACAATGGCCACGAACCCTGATTTGTAATTTGGATTATCCATATTTTCCTCCACTTAAAACCAACGACTCAGCGCTGGCAACATCACGAGCGCCCCAACAATTACCGCGAAGGTCGCAGCCAGCAGAACCCCACCGGCAGCCACATCCTTGGCGCGTTTCGCTAAAGCATGATAGGTTGTCCCCACCACAAGATCCACGACGGCCTCCACAATAGTATTGAGGGTCTCCGCGATTAACACTAGGAAGATCGCTAACATCAGCCACAACCACTCGTTAACATCGAGCCGTAAGACCAGGCCAGCCAACACGGCTACCGTGCCAAAGGCCAGGTGCTTACGAAAGTTGCGTTCATAGTGAAACAGAGCCCGTAGGCCATCCCACGCGTGACCCAACGACTGAATAAAGGCCCGATTCTTCCCGGTTTGTTTTCGTTTATCGCTTGAGGCCATAGGCATCCAAGATGTCCGCCTGAAGCTTAAACATCACCTTTTCATCTTCCGGCTCCATATGATCGTAGCCGTTAAGGTGCAGGAACCCATGGACCACGAGAAAACCAAGTTCCCGTTCGTAGGAATGGCCCAAGTATTCCGCCTGTTCTTCAACCTTATCCATCGAGACAAAGATATCCCCGATGTTTTCGGGAATCTCGGCTGCCATTTCGTCATCCATCACGAGTGGAAATTCGGCAGCTTCCTCGTCGTCATCCTCAATCGCAAAGCTAATGACATCGGTGGCCCGATCAACGCCCCGGTATTCCTTATTGATCCGGTGAATGTCTTCGTTATTCATCAACGTCACGGACATCTCCGTGTTGGCCGCCAACTTTAGGTAGTCCCCGGCATAGGTTAACACGTCTTGAATCAATTTCACGTGCTCTGCTGGCACGCCATCTTTGGTCTTATCATAAATCTCTAAATTCATTATTTTTTAGCTCCATTTGGTTTAGTATCGTTGGCCTCGTATGCGTTGATGATGCTGGCCACGACGGGATGCCGGACCACATCATCTGAGCTGAAGGTGACGAAGTTAATGTGTTTCACGTTTTGTAAAATGTGTTGGGCCTGAATCAGTCCCGACTTCGCATTATGTGGCAAGTCAATCTGGGAGATATCCCCATTGACGATCATCTTGGATCCAAAGCCTAACCGCGTCAGGAACATCTTCATTTGCATGTTCGTGGTGTTTTGCGCTTCATCCAAAATGACGAAGGCCGACTCCAACGTCCGACCCCGCATATAGGCTAATGGGGCGATTTCAATCACACCACGGTCCATCAACCGTGTCGTGTGTTCTGCCCCCAGAATTGCGTACAAGGCGTCGTAGATTGGCCGCAAGTAAGGATCAACCTTTTCCTTCAGATCACCTGGTAAGAATCCCAGACTTTCACCGGCTTCAACGGCCGGACGAGTGATGATGAGCTTTTCCACATCCCCGCTCTTCAGCGCAGCCACAGCCATGACGACAGCCAGGAAGGTCTTCCCGGTCCCGGCTGGCCCAATCCCAAAGGTAATATCATTGTGTTTAATTGAATCAATATACTGGCGTTGACCGAAGTTCTTGACCCGCACAGAGCGGCCCTTCGCATCGCGAATCAACGTTTCCGTATAGAAATCCTTGAAGTAAGTCAACGTGCCCTTCTGAGACATCTTCATGGCACTGAGAACATCGGCACTGTTCAGCTTGATGCCCTTTGCCAGGAGGTCACTCATGTTGCCTAGAATAGCCAACGTTTGGTCGACAGCCTCGGTCGTACCAGAGACTTTGATTGAATTGCCAAAGGGCTTGATCGTTACGTTAAGCCCTTCCTCAAGGATCGTCACAAACTGATCCTGAGCGCCCAATAACCCCATTTCGTCCTCGGGCCGTTCTAAGATATATTCTTTTTCAATCGTTGCGTTCTCAGTCAAATACGGTGGCTCCTTTGTTTTTAATTAGTGTCTGATAGACAAATTTTAGCATACTGCCGGGGATTGTAAAAGGATTCGGCGTGAAAAGTCGGCCGGGGTCAGTTGATTGGCAGGTTTGGCAGGTTAATTTGCAGGTCTAACACCAAGCGATCCCGCAGAACTAAGCCGTTCTCAATGATCGTCTGACTGTAGTTTTGGGTGAAGTAATCCGGGTCCACCCGTACCACGCGAAAGCCTTGTTGCTGATAGAGGTAGAGTTGCTTGAGACTCGTGGTCCCCGTCGCAATTCGCACCGTGCGATAGCCGTGTTCGATAGCCCACTGCTTGGCAAAGACCAGTAAGGCCCGGCCGTACTCTCGCCGTTGTTTCGTTGGGCTAACCGCGAGTGCCATGATTTCAATCGTCAATGGCTCCTGTGGCTTTAAGACCAACATCCCCGCTAATCCCGTAGCATCATTTGCCGCATAGACGTTGCTGACGGGCACATAGCTGTCGATTAGTCGCTGGCTGGGATCCGCCAACAATAGGAGCCGATTCTCTTCAGTTGTCGGCGCTGTCACCCGTTGATAGGTTAACACCATTGTTTTCAACCTCCCTTGATTGAAAAAGCCGCCACGAAAACTCGTGACGGCCGCAACCCGTTGGCCTGTTACACCAAGCTGGGTCTCTTCATTACTTGTTTAATTGTGCCTTAACGGTCTTGTTGACCAGGGCCCCATCGGCCTTGCCCTTAACCTGTGGCATCACAACACCCATGACCTTACCGAAGTCACTCATACCACTAGCGGAAACTTTGGCAATGCCATCAACGACGATCTTAGTAATTTCGTCTTCGCTCAATTGCTTAGGCGCATACTTTTCAACGATCGCAATTTCTGCCTTAACGCCTTCAACCAAGTCATCGCGGTTACCCTTGGCAAATTCTTCCATGGATTCCTTACGTTGCTTTAGTTCACGGGAAACGATGGTTAACTCCTCGTCACTGGATAAGTCATGGCCCTGCTTAACCTTTTCGTTAGTCAAAGCGGCCTTCATCATCCGGATAACATTCAGGGATAACTTGTCGTGAGCCTTCATTGTAGTTTTTAAATCAGTGTTGAGTTGGGTTTCTAAACTCATTACATTTCCTCCTAAAAATCAATCTTACGATTAAGTTTACACCTTATTGGCGGCGACGTCAGGTAAAGATGCCTCCCTCAAGAGGCTGAAATTGTATTTTCAGAAGTGATGCGCTAGTCTGGAGAATATGAAGGGAAGTTTTAAGATGACAGACATGCGCGCCATTGGGGTCACCCAGTATCGCCCGATTGAAGATCCTGACAGTTTTACGACCTTTTTTGAACCAAAACCGATGCCAACCGATCATGACTTATTGGTTAAAATCATTGCAACCTCGGTCAATCCGGTCGACACTGGCGTTCGCCAAGGCATTCAAGCCCCCTTGAAGCAGCCTAAAGTCCTGGGATGGGATGCCTACGGAACCGTAGAGGCCACTGGCGAGGCCGTCAGCCTCTTTCAACCAGGTGACCGGGTATTTTACGCAGGTTCGTTCATTCGTCCAGGAACGAACAGTGAGTACCAACTCGTGGATGAGCGGATCGTGGGACACGCTCCCCAGAATTTAAAACCAGCGGAGATTGCGGCCATGCCCTTGACCAGTCTCACGGCCTGGGAAGCCCTCTTTGAACAGCTTCACATCCCAACAGACGATGCTACTGAGATGCATGGGAAAACCATTCTCGTCATCAACGGAGCTGGCGGTGTCGGTTCCGTGGCGACCCAATTGGCTCGGATGGCCGGGCTCAAGGTCATTGCCACCGCTTCACGTCCGGAAACCATCGCCTGGACCAAGGCCCACGGTGCCAACGAGGTGGTCAATCACCGACAAGACCTCGTCCAGCAAGTCCGAGAACTTGGGATCACCTACGTCGACTATATCCTAGAACTCAGCGATCTCAACCAACACTGGCACGAGATTACCGAGCTCATTGCCCCCAGTGGCCACATTGTTTCCATCACCGGTAGCGACCAGCCCATCGATCTACGCGCCTTAAAGCAAAAACGCGCCACCTTTGCCTGGGAATGGATGTATACCAAGTCTTACTATCAGACGGCGGATATGGCCAGCCAACATGCGATTCTTGAACAAATTAGCCTGTTACTCGATACCGGTCAGTTGCAATCGACCTTGACCAAGACGCTATCTCCCATCAACGCCGACAATTTACGAGCCGCGCATCAGCTGGTGGAAAGTCACCATATGATGGGAAAAGTCGTCATCACCAACGAACACGATTAACCGCAACAAAAAACCACCAGCCGAAAACGGTTGATGGTTTTTATTAAGCTTGCAAAAAGAGCTTAGAAACGCTTCTTCTTGGCCTTACGCTTACGCGCAGCTTCTGATTTTAACTTTTTATTCACACTTGGTTTTTCGTAAAATTCACGCTTACGGTATTCTTGTAAAGTACCGCTACGGGAAACCGTACGTTTGAAGCGCCGAAGAGCGTCGTCAAAAGACTCGTTTTTGCGAACGACTGTCTTTGCCATATAAAATTCCCTCCCTCCGAGCACAAATAATAACACCAATTGGATTTCATCCATCGGCGTAACGGTTCTTAACTATTATACATAAACTGCTAAACCGCGTCAATATTGCCAGCAAATAAAATTTGAACGGATTTCGACTCCGGGGTACACTATAAGAAATAACTAGAGGAGTTGGGTGCCATGCCAAAGATTGCCATATTTATTATCTCCGATTCATCCGGTGAGACCGCGCTAACCGTGGCCCAGACGGCCGTCTCGCAGTTTCCCAAGGTGGAAGCCAGCTATCAACGGTTCCCCTTCATTCAGACGGATTCCATCCTGGAAGGGATTCTCAACCTGGCTAAAAAACAACGTGCGATGATTTTTCACACATTGGTTAATGCAAAATTAAGTGCCCACGTTAAAGACTTTGCGACCGGCAACCGGTTACAACAGTTCGACTGCATTCAACCCGCCATGGGTGTCCTGCAAGCGGCCACGGGGATGACTCCCGTTGAGGTCCCAGGTCTGGTGCACAACTTAAACGACACCTACTTCGACCGTATCGCCGCCATGGAGTTTGCCGTGGCCTATGATGATGGGAAGGACCCCACTGGCCTGCTTAAGGCTGACCTGGTCATTCTCGGCGTCTCACGGACGTCTAAGACCCCGTTGTCACTCTTCCTGGCCAACCGGGGGTTACGTGTCGCAAACCTTCCTCTGGGGCCAACGACGCAGCTACCAGACGAGCTCTGGCAAGTTGACCCGAAACGAATCTTTGGTCTGACCAATCGACCAGAGATTCTGCGTAAAATTCGACAGGAACGGATGCTCTCCTATGGGCTACCCGCCGACAGTGCCTACTCGGATACCGATAAAATCAGTTTAGAACTCGACTACGCCCAACAACTCTACAAAAAGATTGGGTGCCTGGTCATCGACGTTTCCAACAAATCGATTGAAGAGACAGCCACCCTCATCATGGAAAGCGTGGATTATGATTTGATCCCGCACTCCCTGACTGATTAAAACCAACTCCACTAAAAATCACGTTCTGCCCGATAAAGGCGAAACGTGATTTTTTTAGTTTCAAAATAAATTACCGTTTCAGATAAGCATCCACTGGATTGCCAGCCAAGACATCGGCTTCAAAATTGGGATTAAACCGTTGGGCCTTCAACATGGCCACTTCGTACCCGTGCGGATTGACACCGTGCTTGCGATCCGGCCCCACCACGGGGGTCTCCATAATCTTCGGCACTGTCGTTAATTGGGGATGGTGGGCAATGCTATTTAAAACGTCAAACCCTAAGGTTCCCAACCCAATGTTGGTATGACGGTCCTTGTGGCTTCCTTGCGGATTCTTCGAGTCGTTGAGATGAATCACCTTCAGTCGATCGACGCCAATCACATGATCGAATTCGTTAAGCACACCGTCAAAGTCCGAGGCAATGTCATAACCGGCGTCGCTCGTGTGACAGGTGTCAAAACAGACCGACAACCGGTCATTGGCACTGGTGGCATCCATAATAGCGGCCAGCTCCTCGAAACTTCGGCCAACTTCGGTTCCCTTGCCCGCCATGGTTTCCAGGGCAATCTGGACCGGTTCGTCTGCCGCAGCTAGGATCTCATCGAGGCCCTTGGCGATCTGCGCAATTGCGGCCTCCGGACCAGCCCCAACGTGGGCCCCCGGATGCAGGACAATCTGAGTGGCCCCTAAGGCTGCGGCCCGCTTAATTTCTGCCGTCAAGAACTCTACCGCAAAGCCATAATTCTGAGGCTTGACCGTATTGCCGAGATTGACCACGTAAGGTGCATGAATGACCACCGCTCGTTGGTCGTGATCGGCCATAAAGGCCTGACCTGCCGGAATGTTAAGTTCTTCGATGGGCTTACGCCGCGTGTTCTGCGGGGCCCCAGTATAAATCATAAAGACATTTTCACCATACTGGGCCGCCTCCTGGGCCGACCCCAGAAACATGGGTTTTCCCTTCATACTGACGTGTGATCCGATTAGAAATTCTGACATGTTTATTCGTCCTTTCCACTGATGATTAAGTCCGCGACACGTTGACTGGCCGTACCATCTTCCCACTCACAGAACTTATGGTTAAACGCCGCCTGTTGCTCACGGTAGGCTGGGAAGTCCCCTTCTTTTTGCCACTCGTCGAGCTGGTCGTAGAAGGCTGCTGCCGTGGTAACCAACGGACCCGGAATTTCCTTTTGATAGTCAAAGTAGAACCCGCGAAGCTGATCGCGATAGTGTTCCAGGTCGTAAGCAAAGAAAAGTTGCGGCCGTTTTAAGTTCGCAAAGTCGAACATGACCGATGAATAGTCTGTAATCAAGAGATCCGTAACGAGGTAGAGTTCGGCAATGTCAGTATCGGCTAACACCGTGACGCGATCCTCGAAGCCACGGGTATTCACGGCATCCTTGACCAGATAATGTGGCCGAATGATCAGGTGCGTCCCTGCCGGCACATGCTTGAAGAAGTCGCCAAGGTCAAATGGCAGATCGAAGCGATAGACCCCCTCGCTCACGGCCATGTCATCCCGCCAGGTTGGCGCATACGTCACGACTGGCCCACTGACTGGACCCAGCAACCGTTGCCGAAGTGCCGCAATCTTAGCCGGTTGATTCTCGGTATAGAGCACATCGTTTCGCGGGTAGCCCACCGTTAAAAAGTGCCCGCGATAGCCAAAGGCCCGCTTAAAGATATCCCGCGAATACTGGTTTGGTGCAATCAGGTAGTCCCACCGTGAAGACGCCGTTACAAACTGCTGATGGTAATCGGCCGTGGACGTTCCCGGGATGGCGACGTGTTCGATGTCGGCTCCCAACTTCTTTAGCGGGGTCCCGTGCCACGTCTGAATGGTTCGGGTGTGCCGGTTGGACCGCCACCAATTCGGCAGGCGCGAATTCAGCACCCAGTACTGCGCTCTGGCCATGAGCCAGACCCATTTGGGCGTAAACCGCCGAATCAATTGGACTTCGGGATACTGCCGTTTTAATTTGGCGTACTCCCTAGGCTTCACGCTGAAGTATGCCGTTTTGCGATAACGCGGGTCGCTGGCCACCAACGCCCGGTAAATGGCTGCCGGATTGTCGTTGACGTCCTTCCCGTTAAAGCTTTCAAAGAGGACTAGTCGCCGTTTAATGGGTAAACAAATGAGCCCATCGTTCAAGACGATGAGCCCATAACGAGCAACTAGCTTCAATGACTGAGTAATCTTGCGAACTGCCTTAGTCATGACGCGTGCTCCTTTCAAATTCAACTAGATTAAATCAACGAACCGTGACCGGAACTTGAAGTGCAAGTGTGATCCCACTAAGAAGACGATGAACACGAATAACCAGAATTCCAACGTCAACAGTGGCCGATCCCAGAACCAGCCTGTTCCCAGGAAGGATTCCCGGAAACCAGAAACAATGTAGTAGTATGGGTTCAATTCCAATAAGTGGACGAATGGTGCGGGGAACGACGTCGTCACGAAGTTAAACAGCACACCAGACATGTAGAATAACATCCGCATCAGGGATTGGAGCAAGATATGGTAGTCTCGAACCAACACACTGATACAAGAGTTGAAGATTCCTAAAGCCACTAACATGCAAATCATGGCGAAGAAGTAGTAGATCCACTGCAACCAAGACACCTTGGGGTAAACACCATTCAAGGCACCGATGAAGACGGAGAAGACCATCATCGTCCAGAAAGAACTCAGATTGCTGACAATCTTAATCGTTGGTAAAGCAGAGACTGGGAACTTCATCTTAGCCACCATGTTGACCCGTTGGAAGATACTCTTCGAAGCATCCAACGTGGCCCGGTTCATGAAGAACCATGCCGAGTACCCGATAACCATCCATGGTAAGTAACTGACCCCGTTCAATGGTTGACCATGTTTCAGACCAACACCGAACACCAACCAGTAAATTCCGATTTGGATTAAGGGATATAAGTATTCCCACATTAAACCTAAGTAATGACTCTGATAACTGGCTTGATCCTCATAACGGGAAATCCGTAAGATAATCCCCAAACTTGAAATCTGCTCTTTAAATAAGGTGATAACCTCTTTCAAGGCACTGCACTCCTTTAATTTTTAATCGTTAACCTAGTTAAGCAGATCAACGTAACGCCGGATAACCCGCGCAGTGGCGGCTCCGTCGTTAGCAGTATTCCAGTGACGGTTAAACTGAATCAAATCAGTCGCCTCGTCGGCCGTAATTGCTGCTGCCAATTGCGCATTCGTCGTGAGCATTGGACTTGGCAACCAATCAGCAAGGTCGCTTTGAACCCCAGGATTTTGCTGATAAGTTGGTAAATCGAAAAGATAAAATAACAAACTGTGTGCATTAGGCAAGAGGCTGTAGTCGAATGCCACAGAAGAATAGTCGGTGACCAAGGTTTCGGCAACCGTCAATAGTTCCGTCGTACTCAGGTGTTTGGCCACCACAACCTGGGGACCTAATTCACGCTGTAACTGTTCCGCGGCGTTCGCTAGGGCCGGGTGGAGCTTAACCACCACCTTAGCCTTAGGATCCGCACGCAACGCTGCCGCTAACCCTTTCGGGGGGGTAAACGTGACCCCTTCGCGATACGTTGGTGCATACAGAATAACCCGCTGGTCAACCAACTCTGGTGCTAACCGCACAACCCGCTCGTGGGTCTGGTCTCGCCAGTTAGGGTCTAACAACCGATCGGAACGTGGGTAACCAAGAACGTGCATCCGCTGGGCTGACGCCCGGTAGCTCCGTTCAAAAACCTGGGCCATGGCCGGGGCGCCCACAACGTACTCGTCGAAATGGTCATACACGGCTTGGAACCGCCGTTGATCACTCGCCGAACGCTCTGGCGTCGTGGGATCCTCCCAACCGAAGCGTTTGATCGCTCCGGCGGCATGCCACAACTGCACGATCCGCATATTTGCCGGATGTGCCAGCCCACCGAGAAATGCATAATAGTTATCGCAGAATAAGACCTTAGCCCGCATGACAACGGGAATTCCCGTCAACACGAACCGCAACCCATCCTGAAATTCCTGTATCCGAATTCCGTCGGTTACCAATTGTTCCGCCGCAGCGCGTTGTTTCGGCCGGTAAAGCACCCACAACTGCCGATCCGGCGATAACGACTGGGCCATTGCCCGTATAAAAGGGACGTTGTCGTCAAAGCTCATGAGGTAAACCACATCACGCCTCGACCGCCAACGCCATAGCTGCGACATTAGTCGAACTAACCATAAATAAATCTCTTTCACGTTCATCACCAATATCACTTATTTTCGCTACCCATAACACCGAGAATTATACCACAACTGCTCGGTGAACCTAGAGAATTTTAAAAAGGCTTAAGAAACAAGTGAGAGAGTGTGACAAAAGGCGGTTAGTCAATGAGCATTAACGTCGCTAAACGGCTAATCCCGGTCTTGGATTGTTTGTCTAGCGGGGTTAAGCGGAGTTGACTGCCTTTTGTCACACGTTTCGACTATAGATGTTCGGAGCGCAAAACGAGCCTGAGATTTGTGTCCCAGGCCCTCACCTTTTTGGTGTTTTTGCTTATATGGTTCTTGGTTGGATGCTTTCAAGTTACGTGGTCGAAACGTGCGCCCCAGGGCAGCTGGTTCCGCTTAATCCTGATAAGCAAATAATCCAAGACCAGGATTATCTGCTTATCAGCCTTAATGCTCGCCAGCTAACCGCCCTGGGCCACACTCTTACCACTTTGGCTCGTAGAAATGTCCCAGCACCTTCACCGTGTCGGAGATGCTGACGAAGGCCTTAGGATCGGCCTCTTCCATCGCCGTTTCCAGCGCGTCCATTTCGTAACGCGTAATCACCGTGAAGAGAATCGTCTTCTCATCGTGATGGTACGCTCCCTCTGCGCCATGGACGATCGTGATCCCCCGTCGCATGTGGTTTTGAATACTATCAATCACGGTCTTTGGTCGATCCGTAATAACCATGACCTGCATCCGCTGTTGCCGCGTAAAGGTCATGTCGATAACCTTGGCATTCACGTAAAGTCCCAGGGCTGAATACAGGGCGTATGGCCAACCGTAAACAAAGCCCGCACTGATCACAATCAGACTGTTAAAGGCAATGTTAATGGTTCCCATGCTCCGTCCGGTCTTCCGCCGAACGACAATCCCGATGATATCCAATCCCCCAGTAGAAATCCCATTCTTCAATGCGAAGCCCGTACCGAAGCCGTTGACGGCTCCCCCGAAGATCGCACAAATAATGGGGTCACTGGTCAAATGGATTGGTTGAATCAACCGAATCATAATTGACGCGAATAGCACACAAATAAAAGTAAATACAGTGAACGTTTTGCCAATTTGTTTCCACGCCAACACAAACATTGGGATGTTAATCAGAAACAACCCCAAGGCAGTGGTGATATGAAAAGCTCCGAGACCCGCGGTTAACGTGTTAACCAATTGAGCCAGACCGGTCACGCCTGAAGAGTAAATCTTACCAGGCGTCCAAAAGAAGTTCACCGCGATCGACACCAGTAACCCGTAGAAAAACGCTACGGAAAACTTTGTCGTGTAGGTATGCCGTTTCATTAACTGCTGCACATCATCCATGATTTAAAACTCGACCTCACTTATTTCCATCGTTGTTATTGCTCGGCTTAGTATAGCATTTATCCCCCGTGGCGGCCACGGCCAAACTGATCTCTTAGTGACTTCTAATTTTTCCAATTCTTCGCAATGAAGTCCGCTCGACCGCCGGCTTCCTGTTCGGCATAAACACGCGGATTTTTCTTATAGAACTCCTGATGCCGCTCTTCGGCCACGTAAAACGGTTGAACCTCTTCAATTTTAGTGACGATTGGCTGGTCGAATTGTTCCCGATCCTGGAGTGCCTGGCGTGAGGCTTCGGCGACAGCTCGTTGGGCCGGACTGTTAACAAAGATAACGGGTCGGTAGTTGTTCCCCCGGTCCTGAAACTGGCCACTGGCGTCGGTTGGGTCCGTCTGTTGCCAATACAGGCTGACCAATTTGTCATATGAAATAACCTGCGGATCGAACCAAATTTTCACGGCCTCCGTGTGACCGGTTGTCTGGCTTTTGACCTGTTCGTAGGTCGGATTAGGGACAGTTCCTCCCGTATAACCGGAAAGAACTTTTTGAATTCCAGGTAACGTTTCAAAAGGCTGGACCATGCACCAAAAACACCCGCCGGCAAAAATTGCTGTTTCCGTTTCACTCATCATAATCACTCCAATTTCTAATGTTTCTATTAAACGTCTTTTCGCCGCTTAGGTCAACCCGTCACCAGGTTAACCACCGTCAGTGCCCACGGTTCAGGGGGATCGCCATTAAAAAAGACTGACCGATCACCCAGCTGAGTGATCGGTCAGTCTCATTAATTTAGTCGCTTAGTTGTCCGGAATGCGGCCTACTTATCGGCTGGTTCGTCGGGCGTAATCTGCAAGTCCAAGTCAACCAATTGCTTGTCAGCAACCGTGCTTGGGGCTTCCGTCATTGGTTCCGTGGCCTTCGAGTTTTTAGGGAAGGCAATCACGTCGCGAATGTTGTCGCGCTTAGCTAACAGACGGGCGAAACGGTCCAACCCGATAGCTAAACCACCATGAGGTGGGAACCCGTAATCCAAGGCTCTCAACAAGAACCCGAATTGCTTGTCGGCGCGTTCAGGCGTAAAGCCTAAGGCCTTGAGCATCTTCATTTGGAGTTCACGGGTGTGAATCCGGATGGATCCCCCACCTAATTCCAAACCGTTCAGGATGATGTCATAGCTCTGAGCGTAGGCCTTGTGTGGGTCTTCGCCGTCGTTCAAGTAATGGGCATCCCCTTCAGCAGGCATCGTGAATGGATGATGGGCTGGAACCCAACGCTTCAAGTCGACATCGTAGTCGAACAGTGGCCAGTTGACGATCCAGAGGAAGGCCCACTTGGTTTGGTCGATCATGTCTAATTCCTTAGCAATCGCAACACGTAAGTAACCCAGCGTCTGGGCAACGACACGCTTGGAGTCGGCAGCGAACAACAGAAGGTCGCCACTCTTAGCACCAGTAGCTGCGGTGATCTGGTCGAACCAGTCGCCTTCCTTGAAGAACTTCGCGATTGGGCCACTGAAGCCGTCATCGGTCACCTTCATCCAAGCCAAGCCCTTGGCACCGAAACGTTCGATGTATTGGCCATACTTGTCGATATCCTTACGGCTGTATTTGTCAGCACCACCAGGAACGGCGATCGCCTTGACTTGGCCACCGTTAGCAACGGCGCCAGAGAAGACCTTGAAGTCGGTGTTGGCCATGATAGCCGACAAGTCCTTCAATTCCATACCGAACCGGACATCTGGTTGGTCGGTCCCGAAGCGCGCCATGGAGTCGTCCCAGTCCATCCGTTCGAATGGCAACTTGACGTCCACGTTTAACGTGTCCTTCATAACCTTAGCGATCAGGCCTTCGGTAATGTCTTGAATTTCTTCAGCGGTCAGGAATGACGTTTCCAAATCGATTTGCGTAAATTCTGGTTGACGGTCACCACGTAAGTCTTCGTCACGGAAACAACGCGCAATTTGGTAGTAACGGTCAAAGCCAGAACCCATTAACAACTGTTTGAACAGTTGTGGAGATTGTGGCAAGGCATAGAAGTGGCCCTTGTAGATCCGTGAAGGAACCAGGTAGTCACGGGCACCTTCTGGCGTCGACTTGGTTAAGTCAGGCGTTTCGATGTCAATGAAACCATTTTGGTCAAAGTAACTGTGAACGGATTGCACAATCCGGTTACGCAGCATCAATGACCGTTGCATTTCTGGACGACGTAAGTCCAGGTAACGATACTTCAACCGTAAATCATCGGAGGCATTGACGCCATCCTTGATTTCAAATGGTAAGTCCTTGGCCTTGTTTAGGAGATTGATGCCGGTAACCCGGACTTCAACCTTCCCAGTACGCATGTCAGGATTGATTTCCTTTGGCGTCCGGGCAACGACTTTCCCTTGAACTTCGATCACGTATTCGCTACGAAGTTGATCGGCAACGGCTAAGGCGTCCTTGTCGTATTCTTCACTGAAGACCAATTGAACCAAGCCTTCACGGTCGCGCAAATCAACGAAGATCAGGCTCCCAAGGTCTCGGCGCTTCTGCACCCAACCCTTTAAAACGACAGTTTGATCGAGGTATTGTTCATCGACTAAACCGGCGTAAGTGGTCCGCTTTAAATTCTTTTCCATAACTTTTCCCCTCTTATTTTGCCGTAAACTTGGTCGTCACGACTTTTTCAAAATCTTGATAAATATCGGCTAACGGCACGCTGATTTCTTCACCAGTGGCCATCGACTTCAGGTTAGCCGTTTGGTCAGCCAATTCCTGACTGCCAATCGTCAACGTGTAAGCCGCTGACAAACGGTTGGCCGTCTTGAATTGAGCCTTGGGCTTGCGACCCAAGTAATCTCTGTCGGCGGTTAAGCCAGCCGCTCTAATCGACTGAACCAACTTCAAGGTTTCCAATGACGTTTCATCGCCGATACCAACCACGTAGACGTCCAAGGCATTGTCGTTTGGCACGGCAACCTTTTCGGCCTGCATCAGTAAGACCAGGCGTTCCACCCCAAGACCGAAACCAACACCCGGCATGTCGGGTCCACCCAGTTCTTCTACGAGGCCATTGTAACGGCCTCCGGCAAGAACCGTGGTGTACCCTTCACCCAAGGCTGGTGAGTCGGCCATGATTTCAAAGATGGTGTGGTTGTAGTAATCCAACCCTCGAACCATGGTGGCATCGACGTCATAGGCAATACCTAAGGCGTCTAAGCTGGCCTTAACTCGGTCGAAGTGACTGGTAGCGGCTGGCGTCAGGAAGTCCAAGATGGATGGGGCATCGGCCACAATGGCCTGGTCATGCTTGTCCTTGCTGTCGAGGACCCGCAATGGGTTCTTGTGCAGCCGAACCTTGGAATCGTCACTCAATTCTTCAAAGTGAGGTTCCAAGAAGTCGATCAAGGCTTGACGGTAAGCATCGCGAGATTTCTTGTCACCCAAGGTGTTCAAGGCTAACCGCAAGTGCTTCAAGCCCAACTTGCCTAAGAGGGTCATCCCCAGGGCAATGACTTCGACGTCTAATTCAGGCGCGTCACTTCCAAAGGCTTCCACCCCGATCTGATGGAATTGACGTTGCCGACCTGATTGGGGCCGTTCGTAACGAAACATTGGTCCCATGTAGTAAACTTTGTAAGGCTTCTGGGTCTCGGGACCGTAAAGCTTGTTTTCAACAAAGGCCCGAACAACTCCGGCCGTTCCTTCTGGCCGTAAGGAGAGGTGGCGATCACCCTTATCCTTAAAGTCGTACATTTCCTTGGTCACGATGTCGGACGTATCGCCTGAGGTGCGTGAGAAGACCTCAAAATTTTCAAACATCGGGGTCCGAATCTCATCGAAGCGGTAAGTCGCAAACAGCTTGCGGGCCGTGGCTTCGACGTATTGCCAGATCTGTGAGTCGCCTGGTAAGATGTCGGCCGTTCCCTTTGGTCGTTGATAACGCATGAGCATTCTCCCTTTCTACGCCTGCTGAAAATAAAAAACGCCCCTGTCAATAGACAAGGGCGCAGGTATGCACGGTACCACCTTTAATAATTTCTCTGCAGGATAACGTTGCAAACGAATGACGGGCAACCGTCATTAGCCTCAAAAGTGTCTTCGAAGTCACGCCGCTAACCGTTCTCAGCAACACGGTCTCTCTGCAAACGGGCTTTCTTCTACTAATCTTTCTCATTGGCAATCTATTTTATTCTTCCTAAGCTTACTGAAATGGGCGTGAAAAGTCAAGGTGACTTACCCGAAATTTAACGGGAATGAAAGCCTGGCGTGGTATAATAAAAGCTAATTTATTTAAGGAGATTTCCTATGCATTTTAAATCACACAACTGGCCGGGGATCATTACCGCGCTAGTCATCCTCTTAGTTGCCGGGGGGCTACTCTTTAGCTTCACCCGCAGCAACTCCGTGACCGCCACCATCAGTAACCTTAACTTGCGTGACGGGCCCGGACTGACCTACAAGGTCACTCACAAAATTGAAAAAAATACCCGCCTCACCATTATCGGTGAAAAGGATAACTGGTATCACGTCCGCGATCACAACAACCACTTCGGTTGGGTCGCCAGTTGGCTGGTCGATCATCCAGGCAAATTGAAGCGCGCGACTAGCCTATCCGAAGCCACTATTGTGCTCGATCCGGGACACGGGGGTAACGACTCCGGGGCCCTCTCCATCGACCAGAAGCATAACGAGAAGACCTACACGTTGGCCATGGCGCAACAGGTTGCCAAGCAACTCCGCGCAACCGGCGCCCACGTCATCATGACGCGTGACAGTGACAAGTACGTCAGCCTGGCGGATCGGCCATCGTTGGCCAATACCAAGCAAGCCAGTGCCTTCATCAGTTTTCATTTTGACTCCTCACCGTCTAGTAATTTAGCCTCCGGAACCACGACCTACTATTACCACCGCGACACGTCCTACGAGCTGGCTGAGGATATCAACGGCGAGATGAATGACCTGCCCCTCCAGAATCGAGGGATTAAGTATGGGAACTTCGAGGTTATCCGGGATAATAATCGGCCTTCCCTATTGCTTGAAATGGGCTACATCAATACCAAGAAGGATTTCCACTACATTCAAAGTACCCAGTATCAGAAACAGGTGGCGACCCGTGTCGTCAAGGGCTTGAACACCTACTTTAAGGCCGGTAACTCCTAGCCATGGTGTTACAATAGAGTCGTCAGAGGACGTCGTTTGTCAGGATCATCTGGCTCACGACGTCCTCTATTTTCGTGAAAGAAGGTTTTTCAATGTTATCTTCTGAATGGCTAGCCCAACTTCCGCTCCGGCAGGTCACCGGGGTTGATCCAGTCTCCGGTGGTGACATCAACGATGCCTATCGCCTCCAGACCACCGAAGGACCGTACTTCTTGTTGGTCCAACCCCACACACCGGCCGCCTTTTATGACCACGAGGTGGCGGGGCTCCAGGCCTTGGGTCAGGCCATCAATGTGCCCGAGGTCATCGGGTCCGGTCAAATCGACGGCGATGCCTACCTCATCTTGGAATATCTGGAGATTGGCCAGGGTAGTCAGCGTGAATTGGGAGAGGCCGTGGCTCGCGTTCATCAAGTCACCGCACCCCGATTTGGCTTCGACCAAAACAATTTAACCGATAAGCTACCTAAGAACAATGCTTGGCAGGATGACTGGACGCATTTTTATCTGGAACAACGCCTCGATCCCCTGGTCAAACGGGCCCAGGAACATCACCTCTGGAATGCCGGCCGGCAACAGGCCTATGATCGGGTGCGTCAGAACATCATCGACGAGAACCAGCATCGGCAAATTACGCCATCCCTGCTGCACGGGGATCTGTGGTCCGGCAACTACCTCTTCACGGCCGATGGCACACCAACCTTGATCGATCCCGATGTGTTGTATGGCGATCGCGAGTTCGATCTCGCCATGACCACCATCTTCGGTGGCTTCTCCGCTGACTTCTATCGCGGTTATCAGGAACGCTATCCGTTGACAGCCGGCTATCAGGAACGACTGCCACACTACCAGCTCTATTATCTGTTGGCCCACTTGAACCTCTTTGGGGAAACCTATGGTGGCGCCGTAGACAGCGTGTTGGCACGCGGCTAAAAATTTTATGCAAGTTAAAGGCGTCCTACCTAGATTTGGTGGGACGCCTTATTTTTGAGCAATTCTTCATGGTCGAAACGTGTAAAAAAGGGCAGCCGACTCCGCTTAACCCTGGTAACTAAATAATCCAAGACCGGGATTATCTAGTTACCACCGTTAATGCTCATCGACTACCGCCCTTTTTTACACTCTTAACCATTCCTGCAACTCAGCCATCCGCGTCACGCGGACTTCGGGTTGGCTCTCATCCACAATCATGTGTTCCGGATCGAATAGTGCCCCCGCCATACCAGCACGGTGACCCGCCGCAATGTCCAGATTACGGTCGCCAATCATGATGGCCGTCTTGGGGTCGATGGCATAACGCGTCAACAAGGACTGTAGTCCACTGGGATCGGGCTTACGCGGAAAGTGGTCATCAGCCGTCACCAAGTCAGTGAAATAATCCGCTAAGCCCAGATCGGCTAGGAAGTCCAATGCCCCCTTATCGCGATGCGTTTCCAAGTAATTGTGGCCCCCGGCGGCGACGATCGCTGCCAACAGATCAGTCACCCCATCGAAGACGCCGGCATCGGCAATGGCTTCGCCCACGGACTGTTGATAAATCTTCCGCAGCCGTGCTTCATCCAACTGATACTCGGCCGTGAATCGTTGAAAGGCCGTGCCCACACTGTGTTGGCGCATGGCTTGATAGATGGCTTCCGTATCAAGTTCAAAGTCATTGACGCCACTGGCTACCAGGGCGTCGCTAAAGGCCCGCACCATCCCCGGGTACGTGTTCACCAGCGTACCATCGAAATCCCAAAAGTAATGTTGATAACGCATCATTTTCCTCCTAAAAAAGGAGTCGGACTGTGCTGACCCCTCTTGATCAGTGTTTACTTGTGATCCGTGTCAAACCAGATCGTGACTGGACCATCGTTTACTAAGGCCACCTGCATATCGGCACCGAAGACCCCGGTTGCGACGGGAATCCCCGTGGCTACCATCTTCTGATTGAACTCGTCATAAACCTTTTCTGCATGGGCCGGGTCACCGGCATCCACAAAGCTCGGTCGGTTGCCCTTCTTTGTGTTGGCATAGAGGGTGAATTGAGACACAGAGAGCACGCTACCGTCGACGTCGTTCAGACTCAAGTTCATCTTGTCATCGGCGTCTTCGAATACCCGGAGCTTGCTAATCTTGCGTACCAGGTAGTCAACCTCTTCACTGGTGTCACTATCCTCGGCACCTACCAACAGGCAGAAACCCTTTTTAATGGCCCCATGTACCTCGCCATCAATGGTGACGGAAGCCTCACTGACTTTTTGCAATAAAATTCGCATATTGACCCTCTTTTAGTGGAACGCCCGCTTAACCACATAGACGTCCGCAATGTTTTTAATGTTATCCATGATTCGTTGCAATTCGACCAGGTTCCGTGTGCCCAAGCTAATGGAAATGGTGGCCATCTTGTTGTGGTCAACCTTTCCGTTAATGGACGTGAGGTACTTGGTGCTGTTGTTAATGGACCGAAGCACATCGTTTAACAACCCATTACGATTGTAGCCTTGAACTTCGATATCGGCGTTGTAATTGGTCTTGTCGCCGGCGAGATTTCCCCAGCGAACCGCCACAATTCGTTCGCCATTGTCCTCGGCATGCTGGACATTGGGGCAATCCGTCCGGTGCACGGAAACCCCGCGGCCCTTGGTGATGTACCCGATGATGTCGTCGCCGGGAACCGGTGAACAACAGTGACTCAACCGAATCAACAGGTTGTCGACACCCTCGATGACCACGCCATCGGTATCCTTATTCTTGCGATCCTTCTTGTCATTTTCGGAATCATTCTTAATGGTCTGATGCTCTTCCAGCAGTTCCCGTTCCTCTTGCCGTCGGCGTTCATCTTCGGCGGCCTGACGGACATCATCCGTCAACCGGTTCACCACGCCGCGCGGCTGAACATCCCCGAAACCGATCGCTGCCAACAAATCATCGGCGTGTTGATAATGCATCTTCCCGATAACCTTTTCCATGTTGGCCTTGGTCATCAGGGCCTTGGGATCATAACCCATTTCACGTAACAGTCGCTCGATAGAATCCTGTCCTTGAACAATATTCTTTTCACGATCACTCTGCCGGAAGAACTGCTTGATCTTGTTACGGGCCCGCCGCGTCGAGACCAACTTCATCCAATCTCGACTAGGACCAGCAGAACTGGACGACGTGCGAATATCCACGATGTCCCCGTTCTTAATCTCATAGTTCAAGGGGACAATCTTCCCGTTGATGGTGGCCCCGGTGGTATGGTGCCCCACCTCGGTATGGATGGCATAGGCCATGTCTAATGGCCCGGCACCCTTCGGCAATTCCAGCACGTCACCCTTAGGGGTAAACGCGTAAACGTGGTCGCCAAAGAGTTCCCCTTTGACACTGTCCATAAAGTCGGAGGCGTCATCGGTATCTTCTTGTAATTCAATGATGTGTTTGAAGATATTGAGCTTGTCACCGGAGTTGGTTTCTTGAACCTTGTCCTTGACCCCTTCCTTGTAGGCCCAGTGCGCCGCAACCCCATATTCGGCAACGGCGTGCATTTCCTTGGTTCGGATTTGCACTTCGAGTGGCTTACCTTCGGGTCCAATCACCGTGGTATGCAGGGATTGGTACATGTTGGCCTTAGGCATCGCGATGTAGTCCTTGAAACGTCCAGGCATCGGCTTCCACTGGGAGTGAATCGCCCCCAGCACCGCATAACAGTCCTTGATGGTGTCCACGATCACGCGGATCGCCAGCAGATCATAGATTTGGCTAAATTGTTTGTGTTGATCCTTCATCTTCCGGTAAACGGAATAGATGTGCTTCGGCCGGCCATAGATCTCGGGCTTTAGATTCAGGTCCGCAATGGACGACTGAATCACCTTGATCGCCGCGGCAATGTACTGTTCCCGCTGGTCTCGCCGTGAATTCATGAGGTGCACAATCCGGTAATACTGTTGGGGGTTCAGGTAACGGAGCGAAACGTCCTCGAGTTCCCACTTGATCGTACTAATCCCTAAACGATCGGCCAGTGGGGCATAGATTTCCAACGTTTCATTGGCAATCCGGCGTTGTTTATCCGGCCGTAGGTGCTGTAATGTCCGCATATTGTGGAGTCGATCGGCCAATTTGACGATCATGACCCGAATATCCTTGGACATTGCCAGCAAGAGCTTCCGGTGGTTTTCCGCCAACTGTTCTCGGTTCGACTTGTATTTAATCTTCCCGAGCTTGGTAACGCCATCCACAATCAAGGCCACGTCGTCACCGAAGAGTTCACGCACGTCACTCAACGTCACCCCGGTATCTTCCACGATGTCGTGTAAGAACCCGGCGGAAACCGTTTCGGGATCCATATTCAGATCGGCTAAAATACCGGCAACCTGAATAGGATGCATGATGTAAGGTTCACCAGATTGACGGAATTGATCCTTGTGCGCTACCGTCGCAAAATGACAGGCCTTAACCACCATTTCCACGTGTTGTGCATTCATATATTTGCTAACTCGAGCAATTACTTCTTCAGCTGTCCAGACGCGTTCCTTGGTCATATTGAACGCCACCACCCTTAAATTTTAAAATTTATGATTCGACAGATTTCTTCGTTTGTGTTAACCCGTAGCCTAAATAGGACAGGCAGAGATAAACAATTGCAAAATACCGGGTATATTGTGGTAAGAAAAGCATTGCCCCAATTAAATATACCACGGGCCAAATAATGACCCACCAACCGGGTTGTGAACGCTGGAAAATCCAACGGCCCAACATCACGGCCAACAAACCATTAATGACAATTAAGAGGCCCCCAAAACGCCAAACCGGGCTAATTCCAATCCAAGTTGCTAAAGCCGGAACCAGTAAACCCATCCCCAGGCTGACCAGCCAGTAACGCCAGCCGATCCTTTCTAGAACTGCCATATGCCCTCACCCATCTCTCATGATAATTGCAACCATTTTAGCATGTTTTCAGCTAGATTTCATTAAGTTATCTTGGGGTTTGTAACTCCAAGACCATTGACGTTGCCGCCAAGAGATATAACGGCGCCGTTTCGGTCCGTAAAATTCTGGGTCCCAGGCCCACAAGTGTCGTTTGGGCCGCCGTCGCCTGTTCAACTTCGACAGGACTAATCCCACCTTCCGGGCCAAAGATCGTCAGGAGTGTTTGTCCAGGCGTCAAGGCCGTTAGCTGTTGATTTAAGGCACTCTGTTCCCCCTGCTTGGCTGATTCTTCATAAGCCATCAGACGGACGTCTACCGGCTGTTTAAGCACATCAGCCAGGCTCGCCGCATAGCTAACCTCCGGCCGGTGTAAACGATGGGATTGTTCGGCCGCGGCCGCCGCAATCTTATTCAGTCGGGCAACCTTCTTGCCAACTTTATTGCCCTGCCACTTGGCCACCGACCAATCGGCAGCATAGAAGACAATGTTAGTCACGCCTAATTCCGTGGCCTTTTGGGTAATCCATTCGGCCTTCTCCTGCTTGGGTAACCCACAGGCGATGGTCACTGCCACCGGCAACTCGACCTCGGGCGTCGGTACCGCCGTCAGCGTCACCGTGGCTTCGGGTTCCATGACCGTGAGCGCCCCCACAAAGAGGTGGGCCGTGCTATCAACAAATTCCGCCTGATCACCCACCTGGGCCCGCATAACGCGGAGCCAGTGACGGGCAATCGTTTCCGGCAAGACCAGTTGATCACCGGTCTGATGCGGGTCATCTAAGAAATAACGTTGCATGCCTACTCATCCTCCGTTGGCTTGTGAGCGATCACGCCACGCCAATCCTTCATTTGTAGAATGTTATCAATGATAAAGCCTTGTTTCTTCTGGGCAGCCACCACGGTCTCCAGCTTGTCGGCAATGATGCCCGATGTCAGGAAGTAACCGCCGGACGTTAAGTTTTCCCACGCTTGAGGGACCAGAGGTAAGATGATCTCAGCCAAAATGTTGGCCACGACCAGGTTTACGGGTTGGTGAATGCCCTTCAAAAGGTCGTTAGGCTTAGCCACCACGTCACTGGCCACCGGATTCAAGTCAAGATTAGTCTTAGCCGAACGCACGGCGACCTCGTCGAGATCAAAGGCGGTGATGGCCTTAACCCCCATGAGTTTAGCGGCGATGCTCAGCACACCGGAACCCGTTCCCACGTCATACATGGTTTCGCCACCGCGAACCACCATTTCTAAGGCCGTCAAGGACAGTCGGGTAGTGGGATGAGTCCCCGTTCCAAAGGCCATCCCAGGATCCAACCGGATCACTTTTTCTTCAGCCTGTTGTGGTTGATAGTCTTCCCAACTTGGCGTCACCGTCAAGTAGCGGGTCACACGAACCGGATGGTAGTATTTCTGCCAAGCCGTTGCCCAGCTCACATCATCGACAGCCGCCGTCGTGACGGTCCCGGGAAGTGGATCCAGGCCAAATTTAGCCAGGTCGGCTACCCGTTGCTTAATGGTGGGTAAAATTTCTGGAATAAAAATGGTTTCCGGATAGTAAGCGGTAATCTCCGCCCCGTGATCGCGGTGTGGAATCGTTGCGAGATCCACGATCTCACCGAATTTACCGGCTTTTAAATTCTTGAAGTCGGCCGCGTCGTCAATCTTAACCCCGCTGGCCCCGGCTTCCTGTAAGATGTTACTGACGGCTTCGACCGCTTCATTGGTCGTCAGCACGCTAACTGCTGTCCATTCCATAAATGACGTCCTCCTTGAAAAATTAATTTAAAAAAAGAGCCAGGACAAAAGATTGTCTCTAGCTCACCACTAAAACATTTAAAAATATCGCTTTAGATCTTTTCGGCATCGGTCGGATTTTCAGCGTCCTTGTGATCCCGCTGGGCTAGACGTGTTTCTAAGTAATCTAACATATCCGCCTCATTTTGGAATACACGCGGATGCTTCTGTTTGTGCAGCCGCAAATCAATTTCGTTAATTCGCTGCCGTCCGGTCCACGTATGCCCATAACGAATGATTACCCGGTTATTGAGCGAATCTCGACCAAATTTGAAGACATACACACTTTCGGGTGCCATCAACGGCCGAATATACGACTTTTCGTAACGATAGTTATGTTGCCGTAAGAATTGCTTGGTTCGACTCAGCATGGTAATCACCTCCTAATGACTATTTACTCGTTCCTCATTTCAATCGCCCAAAACTCGAGTCGGATTAAAATGTATCAATAATTGATAATAGTTGATTTTACTAACGATTGCAAGCGAAACGGCGTAGAAAACGGTAATTTATGCTGGCCGATTTCAAAAAACGTGATCTCACTCTGAAACCACTTACATTTTACCATAGTTTCGGATGGGCTTCTATCAAAAGTCTTGTCTCCCAGCGGGCTAACCGCCGCGTATTGGTTGCAATTTATAATAAGATCGTTAAAAATATAAATAAGAACTAATTTTGTGAAGGAGGAGTCATTTTGCTTAAAGAATTTAAGGAATTTATCGCTCGAGGAAACGTCATGGACCTAGCCGTTGGGGTCATTGTCGGGGCTGCCTTTACCGCCATCGTGAATTCCCTGGTGGATAACCTCATCAACCCCTTGCTGGGCATCTTCATTGGTAGCATTGATTTCTCCGACCTGGTCTTCAGTGTCGGCAAGGCCCACTTCAAGTATGGGGCTTTCATTAACTCGATTATTAACTTCCTAATTATTGCCTTCGTCGTCTTCCTCTTAATCAAATTGATTAATAAGCTCGTGGCCAAGAAGCCTGAGCCAGAGGTGGATACCACCACGCCAGAGGAACGCTACCTCAAGGAAATCGTCGACCTGCTCAAGGAAAAAGATTAGCACGACCGTGAGAGTGTGACAAAAGGCGGTTAGTCAATGAGTATTAACGTCGATAGATAAATGATCCCGGTCTTGGATTGTTTGTCTATCGGGGTTAAGCGGAGTTGACTGCCTTTTGTCACACGTTTCGACTATAGATATTCGGAGCGCAAGTAAGGGCCTGAGACTTTTGTCTCAGGCCCTTACTACGCCATAACTGTCCTATTATTTTCTCATTGTCCTCAATTTAACGAAAAAGTCAGACTTTAGGTTGCGTATCCCCACCGCTTCTCTTAAAATTAGTGAGGCGGCTTAATTATCTGTGGGGCTTAACTGCCGCACCAAAGCCGAAAATCACGAGATCAAAGGAGGTCAGTGTCATTATATTCCTATTAATTTGTATCCTACTGGGCGGTTATGGCGTCTGGTGGGCCTTCTTCAAGACCACGAAACGTCACTGGATCATTGGCATCCTCGGGGTGCTGGTCATTCTGTTGGGATTCGGCGGTCTAGGGAGCACGGGCGACTCAGCTGCACCCAAGACCAAAACCATTAAGGTCGGTACCGCCCGCCTAGCCAAGGCGCAGGCCGAGTCCAGCCGTCTAGCCGATTCAGCGAGTCAACAGTCCAAGGCGAGTGCGGCCCTGGATGACCAGAGCAGCTCGCTGGCTGCTTCCGCTTCATCAGTAGCCAAAGCCAAGAAGGCTAGCCAGAAACAAGCTGCAAGTGAAGCCGCCAGCGCCCGTAAGGCCGAAACGGCGACCAGTCAAGCAGCAGCGACTAGTGCCAGTTCCCATAAAACCCACCGGGGTAATCTGAACACCAGTCAACGCGGCAAAATCATTGGCAATCGGAATTCCAAAATTTACCACACCGCGGACCAGGCTGGTTACCGCATGAATAGTCAAAACGCGGTGTACTTCCAGACCGAAGCTCAGGCCCAGGCCGCTGGCTATAGAAAGGCGCGTCGCTAATGTCAAAGAAATTTCGAATCACGCTATACATACTCACGGGTCTCACCCTCTTACTTGGGGGTTGTGGCTCCCAGCAGGCCAGCCATTCTACGGCTAGCTCAACCAAGATCGTCCGCGACCACGGTCCAGAAAAGAAAGCCATTAAGCTTGAAAAGGCAAATGCCGCGGAAAAGAAGCGCCTCGACCGCGAACAGACCCGCTTGAATCAGCAACAGGCCGCCTTGAAAAAGGAAGCCCACCACAAGAAAGCTAAGAAGTCCGCTAAAACAAACCTCTCCACTCTGTCCTACAATGGCCAACAGGAGATCACGATTGATGGGAATAACCCCCACTTCAGTCGTCAACAACTGTCAACGGCTAAGGGGGCTTGGCAAACCTACCACAACTTAGACGGCTTGAATCGGGTAACCGGTGCGGCTGCCCTCTTGAACCAATCCCTGATGCCTAAGAATAAGCGTGAAGCCTTAACGGTGGACCCGACTGGTTGGCACAACAAGCGCACGGCTCATGGCTGGCTCTACAATCGGAGCCATCTGATCGGTTACCAATTTACCGGACAAAATAACAATATGAAGAATCTCATGACTGGGACCCGAACACTGAACAATCCCAGCATGCTGCATAACGAAATGGACGTCGCAACCTACCTCAAGGCCAGTCGTAAAAATTACGTCCGCTACACCGTGACGCCAATCTTCAAGGGCAACGAGCTCGTCGCCCGCGGCGTTCAAATGCGCGCTCAGTCCATTGGCAGTAATGCCGTGCGCTTCAACGTCTATATCTTTAACATTGAACCCGGCTATCACATTGATTATGGCACCGGGTATAGTCGCGCTAGCTAAGCCGTGTGTCCAATGGCTGACGACGTAAAAAGCTGTCAATTTTTAGTTCCAGGGAGGATACATATGAAAGTCTTACGACGGACACTGTCGGTCGTGGCGGTTGCCTTCACTCTTGGGAGTGTCGCCGAACCCCTCGCCGCCCCAGTCACCATCGCTCAAGCACGTTCTTCACGCGTATGGATTGCCCCCTACCAGGGTAAAAAGTACCATTATTCAAAAGGATGCCGCGGTTTGCGCCGGGCACGTAAGGTCAAGCGCGTCACGCTCAAGTGGGCCAAGAAACACCACTACAAGCGTTGCCGTATCAACGGCTGTTAGCCGTGCAAAGGAGCCTGAATCTTAGGCTCCTTTTGTTTTGCGCGCGATTACCGTTGAAGGCCGTCATCACGCCGTTTAGCCGCATTCACGAAAGCGTCACTACTTATTTTTCAGAAAAATGCTATACTATGTAAAGACACGATTTCTTAAGGTTCACATAATTATCCGATAAGTTTTCACAAATTTACGTGGGAATAAAGAGGTCGAAAGAATGAAAGTAGAAGATAGAACGTTTACGAAGGTCGATTGGGAACGCGCACAGAAGGCCGTTTTCGAAGAATATGACCGTTTCGTTAAGCAACTGCATGCCAAGGGCGTGGATTACACGGTCCAACAAGCCCGCCGCATCGTGATTTATCAAGACTTGGTAGACGAGTGGAAACACACGGTGCCCACCCTTATAGCGGATCTTGAAGACAACGATCTTGCCTTGACCGTCTTCAAGGACCTTGCCAAGGATAAAGTCAGCCATGTCTTACAGCGCTGTGCCAAGAAGATGGAGATCTGGCCGGATTATATTCCGTCCCCACTCACTATCTGGTTGGAGCTCGCTGAAGACGCCGAACGCGAATAAACCCAGCGTAGAACAAGACACTTTGTTCTACGCTTTTTTGATCGAAAGAAAACGCCGACCTCATCACCAAGGTCGACGTTTCTTTATTTAGCCACCTGGACCGGATCGGCCTGCCAGGTGATGAGTCCAAAATGTTCGAGTCGCGTCAGAATATGATCGAGTTCCTTGGGCGTTACCGCCAGCTGTTCCCCAATCGCTTTGAACGTAATCTCTTGGTCCGGGTTGACTGCGATATCTAGCAGGACCTGTAGGAGTCCCAAATCCGTGTCATCAAGTTGATCAATGACCTCGTGCAACCGCTGACTGAACCCCCGAATGCCATTCTTAAAAGCAAATTCCATCCCCATTACCCCCTGTAATCATCAAGTGTCTCAGTAATTGGAGCTAGCTTACCACGTCTCTCAGGAGATCGGTTGTACGGCCACTGCCAATGATAAAGCGATTTATAAACTAACTCCCCTTGACTGGATCAGTATTCTTTTTGCTCGATTAAAACTAATCGTTGTATAATGAATATGCTGACTAATTATCGAGATAATTTATCACGAAGGCCGACAACTAGCTGTTTGCCCGATTTGCCTGATTGTCTCTGGTAATTACGGGATTTTCTCAACCACTTTGGCTGTCGGATACGCAATCATTATCGTCTTTTAACCAGTAAAAGAGGCGTTTTGAAAAAAAGGTATACTGATCCGTGGAGAACCAAGACGTCCAAAACTGATGACGTTAAAAGCTGTACATATTCCGGGAGGAAACACATGAAAAAACAAACGTTTATCATGACTGCCATGGCATTGGCCGCATTCGGTGTGGTTGGATCAACGACCACCGCACACGCTGCCAGTCATTGGAAGGCAGCACAATGGGTTGATCTGACCAAGACGGTCAAGGTCGATAAGATTCAAAATTCGACGGCGAAGAAGCTCAAGACTTACACCATTAAATCTGGAACTCGCTACAAGATGAGCCACTGGACGGGTGTGACACGTTGGGTTGTTCAGTCCGGTCGCTTCAATTCTGGTAAGAAGTATACCTACGCCGTTCGCAAGGGTGGTAACAACACGAGCTGGTTCAAGATGACCAAGTACCTGCCATTCCATGGCTACCGCATCGCAACTGAATTCACGATGGATAAGGTCAATACTTTTTACTCCAAGGATCAAGATAGTTCGATCCTTTCCGACTTCAAACCTACCCAATATAAAAAGGTCATCTTTGACAATGATTTGAAAGCCTTCAATCCCAAGCATCACCAATGGGATTGGGAACATGGAGATTACATCACGACTTACAAGTACAAGAAGGGTTCTTGGCATTATATTAGTAGCCGGAACTACACTCTCTAATTTTGGCAAAACACCACTCGATTAAATGAGTGGTGTTTTTTTCTTCCCTGACCTCAGTTATCGGTCGGGGCTTCTTGTTATTTTAAAAGTTATCGTTGTATAATTGTGGTTATTATCACTAAACCTAGGAGCAAGGATGCGTATTTAAGATGGCACTATTCGGAAATTGTAGCATTTGTAGCAAGAAATTAAAATTCTGGACCATGAACTATTTGGTGGACGGCCGGCTTTGCGGCGATTGTTGCAAGAAGGTTGGTCTGACCGAAGACATCGATCATCTAACCGACGTTGCTGGCACTTACACCGTGCAAGAAATTAAAACTTTAATCGATAATCACCAAAAAATTGATATCAATCATCAGGAAGCTCAACAAGCGGCCTCTACCGAGCCAACACAGGACGACCTTATTGCCAATCTCAAGCTTTACCAAGAAGCAACCGTCATGGCAGCTTATAAGATTGCGGTTAAATCTGGCATTGATTGGTCTTCTGTCGTGATTGCCCTGAGGGGGACCAACAAGGAATTTCTCATTGCCACCAACGATCAAGTTGCCATTATCAAGACTGGCTTTATGACTGGTCATACCTTAGGAAGTGGCGTCTTCAGAATGCCCTACAGCAATATTACCAACGCTCAGGTCGACTACCATATGTTAAGCGGCTACTTTGAAATTGCGGCCGGTGGGGTTCAAAACACCGCTAAAAATTACTGGTCCACTGGTTCCGACTCCCCACAGGAATCACCCAACACCATCACCCTAACTGGGGACGCCTTACGCCAGCACTTTCTTCAAGCGGCCGACTTAATTAATAGCTATGTCGCCTTGTCCCATCAACCACAGGCCGCTGTGGCAAGTCCTACGCAAGATCCCGTTGATGAGATTCGTAAGTTTAAAGGACTCTTGGATGATGGGATTATTACTCAGGAAGAGTTTGATACTAAGAAGAAGCAGTTGCTGGGGCTGTAACCAATTAGAGTAATTGGTTTCAAGCAAAATCACCTGTGTCTTTATGTGTTACATTTTTCATCCACATACAAACCACTTTCAAGTCTCTTTACACCAAAAATATCTAAGCATTCTAATTTCATTACTATGTTTCGATTCTGGCCCCTTAAAAAAGACAAGTCATTTTATCCTGAATAGTGGCTAGAAATGCTTTATAACAGTTGGATTATTTTGAAATTTACTTGAAACGCCCCCCAAAATTTCATTTTTTCACATTTGTAAAACGTATGAATATAACGATTGGGGCATCTTTTGCGGCGAATCTTAGTTATTAATTCAGATCTAGCATTGCCCATAAACATACTGATAGCAGTATTGCTTCGAAGGATCTAAGTATTAAACTCGTAACAGAAAAAATGTCGTTGACTGATTTAAGGATCAAATCTTAATGAAAGCAGAGGCTTGAACCCTAAAAACTATAAGGTTCAAGCCCCTATTACATAACATTGCTATCTATTGACTCCGTCAATTACGCTTCCGAGATTACACCCTTTTAATGTCAAATACTTGGAACCCTAATCAACAGGTTTAATTAAGAAAACGTCTGACACAATAACCTTCTTTTTGACAACAATGTTATTATCTTTCATTTGTTTCAACTTGTCGGCAGATATTCTCGTAATTATTGTTGCTCTTCCATCCCCAGTGCTAACAAAAACCCTGTAACCAGCCAAACCAAGAATTGGATTTAAATATTCTAGGTCATACCGAACGTAAAGCGATGCAATTAAAGAAAAAAGTAACAAATTAGAAATAACACTAGGTAAATTTCGTAAATCGAGAGTCATGAATGGAATTAGATAAGTAACTATATAGCTCACAATATTGTCGCCTATCAGTTTATAATTATCATTTAATTCTACCTCTCGAGTACCTCTAAAAAAAATCATCCGAAGATTGGTAACCGTAGCTAGAATCATCAAAAAAATCATCAAGAATAAAAAAACAACAACTGACCATTTAGTCATATTAGAAAGACAATAGTTAAATTGATTAATTAACAACATAAGGTAAAGCGGCGCAAAAGAAGCATTAAACATCATAATTTTTGAGAAGTAGTCTTTCAATTATCCTGTCCCCCCTACATGCTAGGGTCTATTCCACTTCTATGCCCAATAATCGATTCATATGGGGCATCTGCAATTAATGTAATTAATTCTCTTTTTGTTTTTTTTGAAAAAAGTAGCTTTCCGTTTGTATCAAACTCGACCACACTGAACTTTTTAAACTCCGGGTCTTTAGACTCAATGACTTTTTTTACTCTTTTGTAATTTTCCTCAAAATACTTGATTCTTCTACTATCGCGAGCTAGCTTAGTTAATCTGCGCGCAGAAACAGTGTCATCCTCAACGTCTGCCGACATGTCTTCAGGATTAGAAATAAATACGGCAGTCTGTGGCCTATCAATAAACTTTACAGCCTCTTGCTTGTAAAACTTATCTAGTTCAAAAATCCTTTCAAACAAATTTGTTGTACCTAAAATCAATATATCATCGTTCATTTGAAGAAAGGAGATTTTGGTGTTGAATCCAAAAACCGGCTTTGTTAATCCAGTAAGTTTACCATCATGTAAATTAGCTAAAAAACCGTTTCTCTTAACCTTATTAACAACACCAAAGTTGCTAAAAAAGTGAAGCTTCCCGCTGGGCAAACTTAATTCAGCACAATACCCGATAAAATCATCAATTTTCAAATCATTAAAATCAGTGTATGCCTCATCTGTTAATTTACTGGGTAAAGGCTTAATCGTGTTAAATTCTGATGTCTTTAAACTATAAAACTTTTTCTTACTCTGAGTAGTGATATCAAAATGTTCAACTTCTTTATTGCGATACCGTTTGTTTCGGAATTGATTAACAAATATTTCTAATAACTTTTTTTGAACCGATTCTTTAGGCAAGTCAGGTGTATAAACTTGAATAGAGGAATCTGCTTGATCAGTAAATAAAAACAATGACACTTTAGAAAAATAATTATCTTCTTGTAGAATTTGAATACTTTCCTTAGTAATTTTCTCCAAATTAATCGAACTATTTTGAGACATAGGTGTCACCCCTGATAACTAATTTATTACCTCAATAATATCACAAATAACAAATTAAAACGGATGATGGTAAATTAGCAGTGCCTTGTAGTTACATCTTACCAGAACATGTGTTCGCTTTCAAGTATTAAATACCTTTAACTATAAAATAAGAGTAACCATCTAAAATATCCCCGTAAATAATGCAGTCTTTTTAATTTTTTCATTCCATACATTAAGAGAAAGAAAGCGCCACATATTCAGTAAAATACAGCTACTGAATGTGTGGCACTAATTCTGTTATATCAACGTTTCTTACTTAGTTTCATCCTCATCAGTCTTCAAAACAGCCATGAACGCTTCCTGCGGGATATCAACCTTCCCAACAGCCTTCATTCGTTTCTTTCCGACCTTTTGCTTTTCGAGCAGCTTCATCCGACGAGTCCGGTCACCCCCGTAGAGGTGGGCGGTAACGTCCTTCCGGTAAGCCTTGATTGTGGTTCTAGCAATAATCTTGGCCCCAATCGCAGCTTGCACGGGAATTTCGAAGTTTTGGCGAGGGATGATCTTCTTCAACCGTGAGGCAATCTCACGGCCTCGTTGTGGGGCGAAGGAACGGTGCGCAATGAAGCTCAACGCATCGACCTTATCCCCATTCAGGAGAATATCAATCTTGACCAGGTCGGCTTCTGCATAGCCATTCGTTTCGTAATCCAGGGAGGCATAGCCCCGCGTGCTGGACTTCAACTTATCGAAGAAATCAAAGATGATTTCCGACAATGGCATATTATACAGAATATTAACCCGGTATTCATCCAGGTATTCCATTGTTAAGAACTGACCCCGACGATGTTGGCACAGCTCCATGATCGCCCCGACATATTCGTTAGGTGCCATGATCGTGGCCTTGACGATTGGTTCTTCAATCCGTTTGATCGAGGACGCCTCAGGCATTTCTGCGGGGTTCTCGACTTCCTTCATTGACCCATCCGTCAGATAAGCGTGGTAGGTTACGGATGGTGCCGTTGTAATCAGTTCAAGATTGAATTCACGTTCCAAACGTTCCTGCACGACATCCATATGCAACATCCCCAAGAACCCACAACGGAAACCAAAGCCCAATGCTTGTGAGGATTCAGGTTCAAATTCCAAGGCAGCATCGTTTAACTTCAACTTTTCCAACGCTTCACGCAGGTCGGTCAGCTTGGCATTATCCGTGGGATACAGCCCGGCATAAACCATTGGAGCCATTTCACGATAACCTGGTAAGGCTTTTTCCGCTGGATTATCGGCATCCGTCACGGTATCCCCAACTCGGGTATCCGTAATATCCTTGATGCTGGCAGTAATGTAACCCACATCCCCAGCAATCAGGTATTCCCGTGAGATTGGTTTGGGCGAGTTCACCCCAACTTCGGTCACTTCATAGACACTTCCGGAGTTCATCAATTGAATCTTATCGCCTGGTTGAACGGTTCCTTCGAAGACCCGGACACTCAGCACAACCCCACGATAATCATCGTAGACGGAATCAAAGACCAAGGCCTTTAATGGCGCATCCAAATCACCGGTTGGTGCCGGCACCTTGTCGACAATCTGTTCCAACAGTTCCGGAATCCCGATCCCCTGCTTGGCACTGGCCAAGACAGCATCGGAGGCATCCAGCCCAATGACATCTTCAATTTCGGTCTTAACCTTCTCTGGGTCAGCGGAAGGCAAATCAATCTTATTGATAACCGGGACGATTTCCAAATCGTCATCGAGTGCCAGATAAACATTGGCTAACGTCTGCGCTTCGACCCCTTGCGCGGCATCCACGACCAGAATGGCCCCTTCACAGGCCGCCAGGCTCCGTGAGACCTCATAGGAGAAGTCCACGTGTCCTGGGGTATCAATCAGGTGAAACTCATAGTCATGGCCGTCCTTGGCGTGATACGTCAATTCTACGGCATTTAACTTGATCGTAATCCCACGTTCTCGTTCGAGATCCATGTTATCCAACACTTGATCTTGCATGTCTCGCTTGGAAATCGTATCCGTCAATTCCAGAATACGGTCCGCGAGCGTCGACTTCCCGTGGTCAATGTGCGCCACAATGGAGAAGTTGCGAATGTATTTTTGATGGTTTTTTAATTTCTCAAGATCCATGTTGATTTCCTACTTTCCTATAACACCATGTCCCAACAATTATACCAACCATCCGCGGCAAGTACAAACTAAAAGGAACCCAGCCACTATGGGAACCGTAAAAAAGGCTCGGAACAAATTGTCCCGAACCTTCTTCATTTATTTCGTCGTCTGTTCGTACTGGCTCAGTTGAGAAGGTCCCAACTGTTGCCAAGTCTTCGAATAGAACTTATCACTAATATCATACTTAGGTTGTGCTTGTTTTTGACTGAGGAACGGGTTAACCCGTTGGTCAATCGCCAACCAGCCCCGCCATCCGGGGTGAATCGTATCCGTCATGAAGTACGGGACGTTCCCCTTATCACTCAAGTCGACAATGTTATGGAAACCTTGGGACTCAAGCTGGTAGCGAATCTTCTGGTCAAACTGCCGCAACATCGCTGGCGATAACCCCGTGTACTCCTGCCACTTCTGGTTAATTGGTGGGATGATGAAGAGCACGTTGGTATTCAACCGAGCAAACTGATCCAAACAGAGTTGGAAATCACTGTATTCCGGTGACTTCAAGTAAGAGAGGTTCTTCTGGAAGTTCTTCAGTTTCCCCTTCTTCAACTCCTGCTTGAGACCATGATTGTAGAATTGATCGCTGATGTGGAAGCTATTATTACCAGTCTGCGCTTTACCGATGCGGCCTGCGAGTGAATCCAGCGCCGAGTAAGAATAATGAGTGGGTAACTTCTGGGCTTGCTGGTTAACTCGAGCTAAGTTTCGCGATGGTAAATTGATTCCAGAGAAGAATTGGTCTTCCTGGGTCAGCATATTCTTCCGTGATTGCAGGTAGAAGCGTTGGTAACCGGTTAAGGTCTTCCCAGCGGCGACCTGCTGTAAAGCCGTATTGATGAAGTGATCGGACTTGGCTGCGGGCATTTGAAGCAACCGCTTAGCAGCGTACTGATCAATTGCATCGTGACGGTAGTGGCTCAACCATTCACTCGTTTGCAGTTGTGAGTAGTAGAACCCAAAGGCATCCTTACGCGTCCCACCCTTAACGAACCATTGTGGCGAAATGAAGAAGACTGCCTTCTTGTTTCGTAACTGGCTCTGGATGTTTTGCATCACAAAGAACTGTGTCAACGACTGTGTGCCCCGGGCACCCAAGAGAAACGGCCGGTAATCCCGGTGATACTTCTGGGCGAGCACGGAAGGATGCATCGGGTCGATTCGTGACCATTCTGATGACCCAAAGAACGGCACGTAGCCATCGCCGAGCGCTGCTTCCTTAACGTGCTTCCCCCGTAAAATGTTGGGTGACAGTGAAACCGCAGCCTGCCGTTCCTTGGCCGCACTCATGTGCTTAAAGCCAAAGGTAACCGGCGAAACCAATACCGCGAAAACTAGAATAGCCGCGAGAATTAACGGACCAAAGATCCGTAGTAGTCGCTTGGCCATAAATTAAGCCAGACTTTCTGCTTTCGCAATAATCTTGTTGGGCGTGTCCCACTCTGACCGCTCAAATTCAGAAACTGGCACGTTAATGCCCAAGTCACTTTGGAGTTGTAATAATAATTGAACGGAACCCATGGAGTCTAATAAACCACTGTCGAATAAATTATCGTCCATGGCCCCACTAACATCGTTCCCCGTTAAGTCGCTTAAAATTTGTAAAACCGTTGCTTTGATATCCATTATAATTTCCCCCTCGATCGAATTATGAAACCCTTAGTTTAGTGAAACCACAGTTTATCCAGTAACCCAGAGAAGATCAGGAAACTGAAACAAACCATATTTGCCGTTAAGAAGATGGCAAACACCTGGGTAAACCCGTTGTGTGGGATACTTTGGCGATGCTTCTTCTTGTAACGTAACCACGCATCATTAATCACCAACGCGACCCCATGGAACAGGCCGTAAGTGATGTAATACCACGTGACCCCATGCCAGAAACCCATGACCAACATATTAATAATGTAGGTCACATTGGCCGTGGTGGTCGGCTTCTTGAATACCCGGTGCTTCATGAACCAGAAGACTAACCGCATATAGATGAAGTCTCGGAACCAGAATGACAACGTAATGTGCCAACGATTCCAGAAGTCCTTAATGTTCGGTGACCGCCAAGGCTGGTTGAAGTTCATTGGCGTTTCAATCCCCATGAGATAAGAGGTCCCAACGGCAAACAAACTGTATCCAGCGAAGTCAAAGAACAAATCGGCACTATAGCAATACATGTAACCCACGACTGGCCAGGAAAGATCCATGAAGCCACCACGCGAGTTCATCGCCATAATTTGGAGTTTCGGCATCAAGATCGTTCCGAAGTAGTACGCCAGAATGAACTTGTACAGGAACCCGACAAAGATATAGCGAACCCCTTTTTGAATCATGCCCAGGTACTTATCCCGGTCGGGCACCGACCGATAATCGGCTTCGAAACGCCGGTAACGGTCAATTGGCCCGGATGAAATCGTTGGGAAGAAGAGCATGAATTGCAGAAAGGTCATGACCTGATAATCCTTCAGCGTGCCGTCACGCGTTTCCATAATGGTTTGGACGGCACGGAATGATAGATAACTAACACCCAAGAAACCAATCAGTGAAGACTGACCATTGGCTACGGCCGGGGTCACCTTCACGATGGTTAACGGTAAGATGGACAGGATCACCGTCATAAAGAAGACGGGTCCCGAATTATGTTGCTTTCTGTAGACGGCATACCCCCAGGTCAACGCCACCTCGTACAAAATGTAAATGATCAAGGCTACTCCTTGCGTCCACTTCGGACCGCCGAAGGTGAGAACCAGGAAGAAGATTGAAATTAACGTTTCATACAGACGCGACCGCTTGCCGTACAGAATACCAATCATCAGTGGTAAGAGTGCCACTCCCAACAGGGCGAAATATGTTGGGTTACCGTACGGTTCAAAGGTCAACATTATTGATTGACCTCAGCGATAATTGATTTGATATCAACCTTGCCGTTGGGAGTCATCGGCAGGCTTTCCTTGTACACGAATCGTTGTGGGATCATGTATTCCATCATGTCGCCACCTTGTAAGTTTTCTTTAATGGCCTTGGTAAGCGCCAATTCACTGGCAAACTCTGAACTACTTGGAACAATCCAAGCAATCAGTTGGCTCACCTTGTGGTTCCGGTCATACCGTGGAACGGCGACCCCGACCTGAATGTGATCCTCTTGGGTCAGGTAGTGATTGACTTCTTCAAGTTCAATCCGGTAACCATGAAGCTTAATCTGAAAGTCCGTCCGACCACGATACATGATAAGTCCGTTGGTCAGCTGAACGCCTAAGTCCCCTGAACGGTAGACTTCGTGGCCTTGGCTGGTTACAAAGGCCTTCGCCGTCTTCTCTGGATTGTTGAGGTAACCTTTTGACATCGAGGGGCCACTGATAAGCAGTTCCCCCTCTGTGCCGGCGGGAACCGGGTTCAACCCGTCATCAACCACGGTAATCGTGGTGTCTGGCTTGGCATACCCGATTGGCAACCGTGGATTGTCCGCCAAGAGTTCCGCGGTAATCTCAACCTGAGTGACGGCAACCGTCGTTTCGGTTGGGCCATAGGTATTGAAGATCCGCGCACTTGGGAACCGGTCCAACAGTGTTTGCGCGGTCCCGTGGGTTAATTCTTCCCCACAGAACAGGAACCGGCTAAGATGTGGATAATGTTCGGCATCAAAAGTGGGCTCCAACAAGCAAATGTCCATAAAGGACGGCGTTGAGACCCAGACGTTCAGGTCCATCGTTGGCAACGTTTCAAAGAGTTGACGGAAGTTGTCTGTGACCTGCTTAGGCAGGGCCACCAACGTCCCGCCAGCGGCCAAGGTTGGCCCCCAGTCCATGACGGACAGGTCGAATGAGTATGGCGCTTGCGACAACGTCCGTGGGGCGTCAGGTAACGCTAAGTCCGCGCTCAACATCCAGTTCACGTAACTCAGGAGGTTCGTGTGTGAAATCTGAACCCCCTTTGGCTTTCCGGTTGTGCCGGAAGTAAAGATAATGTAATAGTTATCATCACCCGTGACGGCGTGATCTAGTTGGTAATCTACAACCGAGCCACTGAAGATAGTTTCCAGGGCATCAGGCGTAATCACCGGCGTCGATCCAAGCGTGGTTGGCAAAGCTTCAACGGCGATAGCCGCTGCGGGTTGCGCAATCTCGTTAATGGTCGTGACCCGTTCCAATGGCGAATGCGTGTCAATTGGTGCGTAGGCGTGACCACTCTTCACAATGCCTAAAAAAGTCGCCAGCATGTTAAAGGTTTGTCCCCCATAAACTAAGATGGGAGCCTTAGCCGGTAACTGCATGGCGTCCAAATGGGCGGCGAGAGCGTCTGAACGACTCTTCAACTCGCCATAAGTGTTGGTTTGCCCCAGGTAATCATAAGCGATCCGGTTGGGATCGACTTGACCAAAATGGTCAATAGTTGCAATCATATTTTCAATCATTCTATATCCCCCCCAATAGAATTTACGTCTAATCTAGTCGGTTGACCCCCAACGATTAGAATTCGTTATAGATAAACGTGGAATTATTTAACCCACTGTATCCATATAAATAAACTAGTACCATCAAAATAACAAAGTAAAACGCTGTCCAGCCAATAAAGGCGACTACTGGCTGATGCCAAAACGCCAGCCACTTTGCTCTCATGAAATTCACCCCCAGGTTCTGCTGATTGATTCGTCCCCCAAATCAGCTTCCGTTCGCACCTACACAACCTGTCTTTTCCCCGACGAATCCAAGCTGTGTAGGGAGGAATTCCGTGGCCCCAGCCACGTTCCTTATGTTTTGAGATTAGCATTGCCAAAACCGGATTGCAATCAACACTACTCAAGCTTAACACTTTCTTTTTCTTTCATAATTTTTGGTGTAATTAGCGGGGCACAAAAAAGGCCGCTGAAAACCTTCAGCAGCCTTGATAGATTAGCTATTTGAGCAAGTTGCCCCCATAACTAATTCTCATTAAACTTATCTCTCATTTTGTTAAATAAGTTACCTTTGCCTGAACCCGAAACGGTTTCGCCACTAGCCTTGGCAAAGTCACGTAAAGCATCTCGTTGCCCCTTATTTAAGTTCTTAGGGGTTAAGACTTTCACCGTGACATGTTCGTCACCGTTCCCATTACCACGTAAGCGCGGTGCACCCTTGCCACGTAGGCGGAAGATGGTACCACCCTGCGTACCAGCAGGAACCTTTAACTTCACATCCCCGTGAACGGTCTTCACCGTCACGTCATCCCCCATCGCCGCTTGGACGAAGGAAATCGGTTGATCGAAGAAGATCTCGGTGCCATCGCGCCGGAAGTCCTTGCTAGGTGTCACTTCAAAGATAATGAAGAGATCCCCATAAGGACCGCCGTTTTGACCGGCTTCACCTTGACCTTGTAACCGCATTTGTTGCCCGTCATCCACTCCGGCTGGAATGGTGACTTCAACTTCGTGCTTTTCTTCTTCATGACCAGAGCCACCACAGGTTGGGCACTTTTCCTTGATTTCTTGACCCGTACCGTGACAAACAGGACAAGGTTGTTGGCGACGCATCCGCCCTAATGGCGTGTTGGTTTCCGTCGTCACGTAACCAGAACCGCCACATTGGTGACAGGTCTCAGGTGACGTGCCAGGCTTGGCCCCATTACCCCCACAGGTGTGGCATTGGGCCTCACGCGTGTACTTGATCTTGGTCTTCTTCCCAAAGATGGCCTCTTCAAACTTCAGGTCCATCTGGTACTGCAGGTCACGACCCGGACGAGGCGCGTTGGGATTTCGTTGGGCACCGCCGCCAAACATTTGGCTAAAGATGTCACTAAAGTCACCGGCGCCACCACCAAAGCCGCCGAAACCACCAGCGTCGCCGCCACCGAAGCCCCCAAAACCTTGGGGACCGTCGGCAGAACCATACTGATCGTAGTTAGCTCGTTTGTCCTTATCGCCTAAAACGTCGTAAGCATCCTGAACTTCCTTAAACTTATCCGCCGCATCCGGGGCCTTGTTTAAGTCTGGATGATACTTCTTTGATAACTTGCGATAGGCCTTCTTAATTTCATCTTGGCTGGCATCCTTGGAGACACCTAATACGCCATAAAAGTCCGTTTGCGCCATCGTTTTCCTCCCAATCAATTCCGAAATTTTTCGCTACTAGTAAGAATAGCATACTCGAAACAAAAAGCCAAAGCCCAGCGGACTCTGACTTTTTGCCCGATTATTGACAACTTAACCGCTGACCTTACTTCTTGTCTTGGTCATCGTCGTCGTGAACTTCGTGGAAGTCACCGTCGACAGTGTCGCCATCTTTACTATCGGTCTTGGCACCATCAGCACCCGCAGCTTGGCCGGCGCCAGCAGCGTCACCTTGTGCTTGTTGGGCTTGTTGGTACAACTTGACGGAGAGGTCCTGGATGATCTTAGTCAGGTCATCCTTCTTGGTCTTCATGTCGTCCAAGTTGTTGGCTTCTTGCGCCTTCTTTAAGGCATCGCGAGCGTCTTCGGCCTTCTTGATTTCATCATCTGAAACCTTGCCCTTAACGTCCTTCAACGTCTTGTCGGTCTGGAAGAGTAATTGGTCGACTTCATTCTTGGTGTCGACTTCTTCCTTACGCTTCTTGTCGGCAGCTTCGTTTTCCTTAGCTTCCTTCATCATCTTATCGATTTCTTCATCGGATAAACCACCGGAACTCTTGATGGTAATCTTTTGTTCCTTGTTGGTTCCCATATCCTTAGCAGAAACGTTAACGATCCCGTTCTTATCGATATCGAACGTTACTTGGATTTGAGGAACACCACGTGGTGCGGCTGGAATGTCGGCAAGTTGGAAGTTACCTAACGTCTTGTTGTCAGCAGCCATTGGCCGTTCACCTTGTAAGACGTGGATATCAACGGCTGGTTGGTTGTCAGCAGCGGTTGAGAAGACTTGTGACTTGCTGGTAGGAATCGTGGTATTACGGTCAATCAACTTCGTGAAGACCCCACCCATGGTTTCGATACCTAAGGACAATGGCGTGACATCAAGTAACACAACGTCCTTAACATCACCGGTGATGACCCCACCTTGAACAGCGGCACCTAAGGCCACGGCTTCGTCAGGGTTGATCGAGTGGTTGGATTCCTTACCCGTCCACTTTTCAACGGCTTCTTGAACGGCTGGAATCCGAGTAGACCCACCGTTTAAGATAACAACGTCAATGTCGCCAGCCTTTAAATCGGCATCCTTCAACGCATTTTCGACAGGGATCCGGGTCTTTTCAACCAGGTCGGCCGTCAATTCGTTGAACTTAGCCCGGCTCAATGACTTCTGCAAGTGCAGTGGGCCATTGGCGCCGGCGGAGATAAATGGCAAGCTGATCTGGGCTTCAGTAACCCCAGAGAGGTCCTTCTTAGCCTTTTCAGCAGCGTCCTTTAAACGTTGTAAGGCCATCTTGTCCTTGGATAAGTCAACGCCGTTTTCTTGCTTGAAGTCGTCAACTAACCAGTCCATGATCTTCTTATCGAAGTCATCCCCACCTAAATGGGTGTCACCGTTCGTTGAGAGAACGTCAAAGACACCGTCACCTAAGTCCAGTACGGAAACATCAAAGGTCCCACCACCAAGGTCGTAAACCATGATCTTTTCGTCCTTGTCTTGCTTGTCCAGGCCATAAGCCAAGGCAGCAGCCGTAGGTTCGTTAATGATCCGTTCAACGTTTAAGCCAGCAATCTTACCGGCATCCTTAGTCGCTTGACGTTGCGCATCGTTGAAGTAAGCTGGCACCGTGATAACGGCCTTGTCAACCGTGTCCCCAATGTAGTCTTCAGCGAAGGCCTTCAAGTGTTGTAAAATCATCGCAGAAATCTGTTGTGGGGTGTAATCCTTCCCATCAACGGAAACCTTGTAACCTGCTTCACCCATGTGACTCTTGATAGATGAAATGGTGTTGGGGTTCGTGATGGCTTGGCGCTTGGCAACTTCACCAACTTGAGTTTCGCCATCTTTAAATGCGACAACGGATGGCGTCGTCCGAGCGCCTTCCTTATTTGCGATAATCTTAGGGGTACTACCTTCAAGAACGGCAACGGCTGAGTTGGTCGTCCCTAAGTCAATCCCGATAATCTTGTTACTTGCCATCAAAAATTCCCTCTTTTTTAAGTTTTTTGTTTGTAAATTTATTGTGCCACGACAACCATGGCAGGCCGGAGAACCCGGTCCTTCAACTGGTAGCCCTTTTGAAGCACGTTGACCACCGTATCGGCCGTCTGACCTTTTTCAACCGGAACCGATTGAACGGCTTGGTGTTGCGTTGGGTCAAACTTCTGGCCAATTGCGGCAATCTCGGTGACGTTGTTTCGCTTCAAAGCGTCTTCCAAATGATCATAGGTCATTTGGACACCCTTCTTCAGCTGTTCACCGGCCTCATCGCTGGCTTCAACGGCCAAAGCGCGTTCCAAGTTATCAATCACCGGCAAGATATCCTTGGCGAGCTGCTGCCCGTCATACTTAATCAACGTTGCCTGTTCCTTTTGGAAACGTGCCTGAACGTTTTGCACTTCGGCCTCGGCGCGCAGGTACTTGTCCTCGAAGTCGTCGGCTCGTTTGTTGAGCTTGGCGACTTCTTCGGCACTGGCGACGAGTTTTGGCTTAGGCTTAACAGCCTTGGCCTCTGCTTGCTTAGGTGCATCCGTTGCTTTATTGGCGGCCTTTGCCGCGGTTTGGTCATCTGTGGACGGTTGTTGCTTGTCAGCCACGATAAAAAACCTCCCTTTCTTTACTCGTCATAAAACCGGTAATAATCCAGTAGTTTTTTCGCGAGCTCTTCACGAAAAGCCCCGACAATTCCCAACATCCGCGAATAAGGCATCCGCGTTGGTCCCAGGATGGCAATCATCCCTTTACCGTGTTGGTCAACATCGTAAGTCGCCGTAATCAAACTGAAATTACGTAGTGCATCATTGGTCATTTCATTCCCAATTCGGACGGAAATCTTGTCGCTGGGTTGCCCCAGCACATCGGCAATATCATCCGTCTTGTCGAGCATCGCGTATAGCGACTTCAGTGAATCGACGTCGCTGTCCTGTGAGAAGTTCAACAGGTTCAAACGACCGCCAACGTAGAAGCGCTCTTGCGCGGCTCGGGTGAGCACGTCGCCAAAGATATCCAGGAATCCCTCGGGACTCTGGAGATAATTGGCGATCTTCAGCGGAATATCCTGCTGAAGTTTCTTCAGGACCTCTGGCAAGGTTAACCCCACCAGTTGGTCGTTGATTAAGCGAACGACGGCTTCCAGCTGTTCACCGGTAACCTTCTCGTTGACGTCAAACGTCTGATTCTCGACATCCCCGCTGTCGGTAACCAGGATGGCCATGACTTGCCGTTTACCCAATGGGATTAAACGGAAGCCACTCAGGCGGCTATCCTTAAGTTCCGGCTTCAGTGTGAATGCCGTGTAACTCGTCAGATTTGACAGGATCGTCGCAGATTGTGAAATGATTTCGTCAATCTTATGGAAATCACCGCCCAATGAGGACTGAATCACGTCCATATCGTTTGGCCGCAACGGGTCTGGCTTGACCAAGTGGTCAACGTAGTACCGGTACCCTTCGCCAGAAGGAATCCGGCCGGAAGAAGAGTGGGTCTTCTCGATGAGTCCCTGCTCCTCCAACGCCGCCAGCTCATTACGAATTGTCGCTGAGCTTACGTGGATGGGTAACTGCTTGGCTAATGTCTTGGACCCCACTGGCACACCAGTGTTAGTGAAGTCGCGGACAACGGCTCGCAGAATCATCATTTGTCTTTCTGAAAGCATCACAATCACCCCTTTTTTAGCACTCAAACTAATCAAGTGCTAAGACACATATATAATGTAGCAAAACCAGGTTTTGAAGTCAAGAAATCTGGTAGGATTTTTAGCAATCAGTGGGATCAAGTGCTAATTTCACTTTATTCGGCCGTAACTTGGGCAAAATAGGCCCGGGTGTCAACCTCGTCTTTTTTCAGTTGGGTGACCAGATCATCGGCTCCGGCAAACTTAACTTGTCCCCGTAAGCGATGATGCCACTCAACTTCCACGGGTTCCCCATAGAGGTTACCTTGGAAATCAAGCAGATTCATTTCGACGGTCACGGGGCGGTTATCCCCAAAGGTGTCGTTATGCCCCACGGACATCATGCCGGGATACCAGATGGCCCCGACCTTGAGACGCGCCGTGTAGACCCCGATCCCGGGTAACCATTCGTCGTTAGGCGTCAGGATATTCGCAGTTGGAAAACCAATGGTCCGGCCCCGGGCCTCGCCATGGACCACCGTGCCCGTCGTCCGGTAGAGGTAACCCAGGAGGTCATTCACCTCGTCAATTTGGCCTTGTTTCATGGCCGTGCGAATCCGTGTCGAGCTAATCTTATCGGCTTCACTGTCTTGTTCAGACACCGTTTCAACCTCAAAACGCCCTTGGGCGTATTGTGGCAGCCGGGCCATCGTGGCGACGTCCTTCTTGCCATAGGTGTGGTCAAAACCAGCTACGGCCACGACCGTGTGAAAGGCCACCAGATAGTTGTCAACAAAGGCCTGCGGTGATTGTGCCGAAAATTCTCCGGTATAGTTAACCAGAAAGACGCGGTCAACGCCCATCCGGTCCAGCTGATTAAGCTTCCGGTCAGTGGGACTGAGGTACTTCTGATCATCTCCGGTTAGGGCCCGGTAGACGATCGCTGGATGATGATCATAGGTCAGGACCGCCAGCTTGACGTGTCGTTCCTGGGCCAACGCCTTGGCTCGTCGAATCACGGCTTGGTGTCCGCGATGCAAGCCATCAAAGAATCCCATCGCAAGTACCACGGGATCTGCCGGAATTTGGCGTGGGTCCAGTGGATGGTGAATCCGAATAATTTCCATGTTTGACGCCTCTTTCCAAAAATCTTAGTCCACTGTAAACATTTTGAGTGGTTTATATTGCTGTTCTTCGGGTAAAAATTGATACAGACACTTCGTTGCCCCCGCATAACTCAGGGCCACGATTGGTTCGGTGCTGCCGACTTGTGCCTGATCGAGGAAGACGCCGTTTTTAACCAATCCCCACAGGCGCTCTGAGAGGGCCACGTGGGGGTACTGGGTCAAGGCGTAGTCAATCGGCCGTAAGATTGGTGACAAGTCCTCAGCGGCCATCGCAGCGGCCACCTCGTCCAAGGTAACGGCTTGGTCCAGGGTGAAGCCTCCGCTCTTGATCCGCGTGAGTGAGGCCATGACGGCTGGGACACCTAGCTGGCGACCCAGGTCAACGGCCAAGGTCCGCACGTAGGTTCCTTTGGAACAAGCGATCTCAAATGCAACCGTTTGGGTCCCCTGATCGGCATCGAAGTCACCGGGCGTGGTGAGGTCAAAACGGGTAACCGTGATCGTCCGCGTTGGCCGTTCCACCGTCTCCCCCGCGCGGGCATACTCGTAGAGCTTGCGGCCGCGGACCTTAACCGCGGAGTACATCGGTGGGGTCTGTTGAATGGTTCCCGTCAGGGCTGCGGCGGCCTGAATCAATTGATCGGCCGTAAAGGCTGCGGTCAGCGGTTGCCGGTCGATCACATCCCCGTCTAAGTCTTCGGTCGTTGTGGCCAGACCTAGAGTTAAGGTGCCGCGATAAATTTTTCCGGAACCCATGAGGTAGGGAACGACTTTAGTCGCACTGCCGATACAGATGGGAAGGACCCCATCCACGCTAGGGTCCAGCGTCCCGCTGTGCCCCACCTTCTTGGTGTGCAGGATGTGGCGTAACTTTGCCACACAGTCAAAACTTGTGAGTCCTCGTTCTTTGTACAGGGGAATAATGCCATCCATGTGTCTTCCTCCATTTCAACGCTGTCATTGGGGCAAAAAGAGAGTGATAAAAAAGGCGTTGGCCCAATTGGACCAACGCCTTCCTGTTCTCTACAACCCGTGTTACTTTTCTTGGTGGTGGAGATCATTAAGCAATTCATCGATCCGACTACCATAACGAACAGATGCGTCTTGTTCGAACGTTAATTCCGGCGTCTTGTAGATGCTCAGCCGCGAACCAAGTTCGGAACGAATCAGTCCCGTAGCCTTCTTCAAGCCCTCTGCCGTCTTTTCAGCGGAAGAAGCCTTGTCCGATAAAATACTGTAGTAAATCGTCGCCTGTTGTAAATCACCGGTAACTTCGACACCGGTAACGGTGACGCCATCAACCCGTGGGTCGCGAACACGTTTTAGTAAAATATCCGTAACTTCCCGTTGGATTTCTTGTTCCAACCGGCCAACTCGATATTGTGCCATGACTGTTTGCCTCCGATTTTTATTTAACAGGAACTTCCTTCATCACGTAGGCTTCGATAACATCGTCCACCTTAACGTCATTGTAGTTCTCAATCGTTAATCCTAATTCAAAGCCTTGCTTAACTTCCTTAGCGTCATCCTTGAACCGCTTGAGGGAGCCCAGCTTACCTTCGTAAATCACAACGCCGTCACGGATTAACCGGACGTCACTGTCGGACGTTACCTTACCATCCGTAACCATCCCACCAACGATCGTGCCGACCTTGGATGCATGGTAGATTTGACGAACTTCAACTTGACCAATAACTTCTTCCTTGTACGTTGGTTCAAGCAGACCCTTCATGGCCGTTTCGATTTCATCAATGGCATTGTAAATGACATTGTGTAAGCGAATATCAACCTTGTCGGAATCAGCCTGTGAACGTGCTTGTGGCGTAGGACGAACGTTAAACCCAATGATGATTGCGTCTGAGGCTTCGGCCAAGGTCACATCACTTTCGTTAATGGCCCCAACGGCAGAGTGAATGATATTCACCCGAACACCGGAAACTTCGATCTTCTTCAAGCTACCTGCCAAGGCTTCAACGGAACCTTGAACATCGGCCTTGATGATCACGTCAACTTCCTTCATTTCGCCTTCCTTGAGGGAGTCGAAGAGGTTGTCCAACGTGACGTGGCTGGTGTTCTTCCGGTCTTGAATCAAGGCTTCCTTAGCCCGTTCTTCACCGGCAGCTCTGGCCGTCTTTTCATCGTCGAAGACCACGAAACGGTCCCCGGCTTCAGGCACATCGCTCAACCCAGTGATTTCCACTGGTGTTGCTGGAACGGCGTCCTTGATACGACGACCCCGTTCGTTAACCATGGTCCGGACACGCCCGAAGGTGTTCCCAACCACGATTGGATCCCCAACGTGTAAGGTCCCTTGTTGAACCAACAAGGTGGCAACGGAACCCTTACCTTGGTCCAAACGTGCTTCGATCACAGAACCAGCCCCATTTTGTTCAGGGTTAGCCTTTAATTCCAGCACTTCAGCTTGGAGCAAGATCATGTCGAGTAACTCATCGATGTTCTTCCCAAACTTCGCTGAGATTTCAACGAAGATGGTGTCACCACCCCAGTCTTCAGGAATCAATTCGTATTCCGTCAACTGTTCCATCACGTGGTTCGGGTTAGCACCTGGCTTATCGATCTTGTTAACAGCCACGATAATTGGTGTTCCGGCAGCCTTCGCATGGTGAATGGCTTCGATGGTTTGTGGCATGACACCATCATCGGCGGCAACAACCAGCACGGTGATATCGGTGATTTCAGCACCACGTGCCCGCATTTCGGTAAAGGCCGCATGTCCTGGGGTATCCAAGAATGTGATGGTCTTATCGTTGTAGTGGACTTGGTAAGCCCCGATGGCTTGCGTGATCCCACCGGCTTCACCAGCCGTGATGTGGGAGTGACGTAAGTGGTCCAATAACGTGGTCTTACCATGGTCAACGTGTCCCATGATCGTGACAACTGGTGCCCGTGGGGCCAAGTGATCCGTGTTAGCCATTTCGGCATCGAAGAACTTGTCGATATCGGTCACGTCAACTTGAACCTTTTCTTGGGCTTCGATACCATAATCGTCGGCCAAAATTTCAATCGTATCCTTGTCGAGGGATTGGTTTTGGTTAACCATAACGCCCAACATGAATAACTTCTTGACGATTTCAGCAGATGAACGGTGTAAGATCTTGGCCAGGTCTTGAGCATTCATCCCATCGGAGTAAACCAGAACATCTGGCAATGCCTTGTTCTTACGTTCTGGTGCACCCTTGTGTTGGTTCACATCTTTAATCCGTTGGTTCTTCTTGTAACGGTTATTGTTGTTCCGCCGCCGGTTATTGTTCCGGTTGTTGCGGTTATTACGGCCGCCGCGGCTGTTGCTGGAACGGCGTCCATTACTATTATTCGTATTATTATTCAAACTTCCACCAAATCTGCCGGTGCCGGAATTGTGTTGCTCTTGACGGTGACTTCCAGACTGGCTGTTATTTTTATTAGTATTGTGTTGCTGGCCTTGCGGCTTGTTCTGACCGGACCGTTGGCTGGTCGTCTGTGACTTCGGACGGCTGTTACCGTTGGCCTGGTGAGAGGCGTTGGCTTGGCCGTGGCTTTGTCCCGCAGACTTGCCATTCTGGCTCGTCTTGCCTGCTGGCTTAGCGGCCCCGGTCGTCGACCGATGTTGTGCTGGTCGTGCGGCTTGAGTCTTGGCAGGCTTAGCTTGGGATGCCGCTGGCTGCTTCTTAGAAAAAGCAGTCCGTAACTGACGTTCTTCGTTCTCGCCGAGCGTTGACATGTGGTTTTTCACCGGAAAGCCTTTTTCTTCGGCCTTCGCGATGATTTGTTTACTGGAGACATTAATTTCTTTGGCGAGTTCATAAATTCGCTTTTTCCCCATATCTTCACACTCCTTTAATTTCTGTCGATCACGAGAACGTCAGGCGGCTACTTAGCAAGTAATGTTTGTAACTTCCGGACGAATCCCGGATCTGTAATTGCGATGACCGTGCGCGCTGACCCAATGGCCGTGCTCAACTGGTCTTTCGTAAAGTCTTCGTTTAATGGAACATCGTAACTCGTGGTCTTGTCGCGAAATTGCTTCTGGCTACTCTGACCCGCATCACTTGCGAGTAAGACCAATTTGGCTGAGCCATCACGCACTGCGGCTAAGACAAAGGTTTCGCCGGTGGTCAGTTTACCTGCCCGTCGGACCAAACCTAGGAGTTGTAAGGCACGCTCGGAATTAGTCATGATCGAATAATTCTCGTCGTGCTTGTTGGTGGTCGACGTAGGCGATTAGGTCGTCATAGAACTGGTCACCGATCTTAACGTCAAACACGTGGTCAAAAGTCCGTTCCGCCTTAGCCCGCTTTGCAACGGCAACATCTAAGGCGATGTAGGCCCCACGGCCGGATTGCTTACCGGTCGGGTCAATGCTGACCTCTTGCTCTTGGTTGCGAACCACGCGAACCAACTGCTTCTTGGGTGCCATTTCTCCCGTTACAATGTCTTTGCGTAACGGAACCTTACGTTGTTTCATAAGCCCCAAACCTCCTTGAGATGGGTATTATTCTGCCGTCGTTGAATCGTCGTCGCTGGCGTCCTCAGGGGCGTCTGACGGGGTTGCATCGTCGGCTGGTGTCACATCAGGTGCGACGTCTTCACTGTCAGCAAACGGTGCCGCTTGATCTGCAGCCGCCGTGGCTTCTTCGTCAGCGGGAGTTGCATCAGCAGTCGTTTCCTGATCAGCCTCCATTATAGCAGACGCTTCGGATTCTGATTTGATATCAATCTTGTAACCTGTCAACTTAGCGGCTAACCGGGCATTTTGCCCACGCTTACCGATCGCTAATGACAATTGATAGTCAGGCACGATAACTTCACAAGCCCGCTCGTTGTTCGGGTCAAAGATGACGTCGAGTACTTCGGCTGGGTTCAAAGCGTTAGCGATGAACTTAGCTTCGTCCTCGGTCCATTCAACGATATCCATGTTTTCGCCACCGAGTTCATTAACGATCGTCTGAACCCGTTGGCCACGAGGGCCAACACTGGTTCCGACGGGATCGATGTCAGGGTTGTTCGAACGAACGGCAACCTTGGCTCTGTCGCCGGCTTCACTGGCAATCGCCATGATTTCAACGGTCCCGTCATAGATTTCAGGAACTTCTTCTTCGAACAAACGCTTCAATAAATCAGCGTGGGTCCGGCTAACGAAGACCTGAGGACCCTTGGTGGCATTTTCCACGCGGGTCACGTAAACCTTGATACGGTCGTGAATCCGGTAGGTTTCGTTAGGCATCTGGTCTTGACGACCCATGACAGCTTCGACCTTACCTAAGCTCACGTAAACGAAACGGGAATCTTGACGCTCAACTTCACCCGTCACGATTTCATTTTCGTATTGGCTGTATTGATCGAAGATGATGTTCCGTTCTGCTTCACGAACCCGTTGCAAGATCACTTGCTTGGCGGTCTGTGCGGCAATCCGGCCAAAGTTCTTCGGGGTCACTTCAAACTTGATGTCATCGCCTAATTCGTAACCCTTGTTGATAGCCAAGGCTTCATCCAAACCAACTTCCAAACGGGAATCGTAGACTTGGTCCACGACCTTCTTCACAGCAAAGACGTGAATGTTCCCCTTCTTCTGGTCGAATTCAACTTCGACGTTTTGTGCTTGGTCATAGTTACGCTTGTAAGCAGACACTAAGGCTGCTTCTAAGGCGTCGATAACCACTGATTTTGCGATCCCTTTTTCCGTCTCGAGGACGTCTAAGGCACCCAATAATTCTTTACTCATGTTGTGTTTCGCTCCTTAATTAAGTTAGAACTTGACGGCTAACCGGGCTTGGGCAATCGCATCACGTGGAATGGTTAACGTCTTGATGCGTCCCTTGAGGTTGACCTTAAGGTCTAGGGATTCTGCCTCTAATTTCTCCAAGGTTCCCTCGTAAACCTTGCTCTGACCAATCTTTTGATACAGGGAAACGTGGATGTAATCACCCACGGCCCGTTCAAAATCGGCCGGCTTCTTCAATGGCCGCTCGGCACCCGGAGAGGATACTTCGAGAAAATAGGCCTGAGGAATTGGGTCTGGATCCAAGCTATCCAATTTCTCGGATAGTTCATCACTGACCATTGCACATTCCTCAATATTAATGCCTCCGGGCTTGTCGATGTAGACCCGTAGGTACCAGCTCTTACCTTCTTTGACAAACTCCACGTCAACTAATTCAAACTGATGATGCGCCACAATTGGCTGGGCTAGGGCCGTCACGCTCTCGACGACAGTACTCAAAGAATTCCGCCTCCTACATTTTTCCATTAAAAAGAGTGAGCATAAACTGCTCACTCATTTAAAAACGAGTTTAACTACAACCATTACTTTACTACATATGCCGCGGGATTGCAACCGATCCGCCGGTGACTAGAACTCCGTCACCAGGAGGATCACAAATCCCACAATCGTGATAAATTCAAAGACTAGAAGATTCAGTCGATTCAATGCCATTTCCTTCAGACTAAAAGCCTTAATTATTGTCAGCACGAACGCTATCAAGAAGTAACCCACCACGACCGTCAGAAACGGGACGGCCGTGACGCTAGCTACTAGTCCACACAGAATGTAACCCAAACCAATCAGACAATAACCTGCCAGAAAAATCCACCCATCTGGTAACCTCGTAAAGTGCCGGAGCATGGTGAACACCCGCTTTCGTTAAAGTGATTAAAGTTCTTCGTTCCTCACTTTCATTGTAACATACTTGGCGGGTATTGTAAGCGTTGCCATAGTGTCTAAGCCGGTTATTTGCGGGTTGGAAAGGTCTACATCATATCGTCGAATAAACTGAGCTGATTTTCATCGGGTAACCCGGTCAAAACGCCGTTCTCAGTCATGAAGTCAATGATGGTCTTGGAAACCTTGCCTCGTTTGGCCAGGTCTTCCTTGGAAATGAATGGCCGATCGTTACGCGCGGCCACGATCTGCTTGGCCACGTTCAACCCCAATCCAGGTGCGGATTGGAATGGCGCAATCAGCGTGTCACCCTCGATAATCCAGTCGGCGGCATCGGACTTCTCCAGATCGATCATCTTGAAGTTGTAACCCCGTTCCAACATTTCATTGGCAAGTTCCAACACTGTCAGGAGGTTCTTGTCCTTGGTAGAGGCGTCCATCCCCTGGTCATTGATGGCCTTCATCGCGGCCTTCACAGCCGTCTTGCCCTGTGACATGGCGACAACGTCGAAGTCGTCGGCCCGCACGGAGAAGTAAGCGGCGTAGTAAATGATTGGGAAGTAGACCTTGAAGTACGCTACCCGGAGCGCCATCAGCACGTAGGCTGCGGCATGGGCCCGTGGGAACATGTACTTAATCTTCAAACAAGAATCAATGTACCAGTCGGGACAGTCAGTTTCCTCCATCTTCTCTTGCCATTCGTCAGGAATCCCCCGACCCTTCCGCACATGTTCCATGACTTGGAAGGAGGTTTCAGAATCCAATCCGAAGTTAATCAAGTCGGTCATGATGTTATCCCGACAACCAATAACGTTGGCGATGGTGGCGGTGCCGTTCTTGATCAGTTCTTCGGCATTTCCCAACCACACGTCGGTCCCGTGGGATAGTCCAGAAATTTGGAGCAATTGCGAATAGTTCTGGGGATGCGTTTCTTCCAGCATCCCGCGGACAAACCGCGTCCCGAATTCTGGCACACCCAGTGTCCCCGTCTTGGACTGAATCTGTTCAGGGGTCACGCCGAGTGAATCTGTCCCGGAGAACAACGCCATCACACCCGGATCATCCATTGGAATTGTCTGCGGATCAACCCCAGACAAATCTTGCAGGGTCCGGATCATCGTGGGATCATCATGCCCCAGGATATCGATCTTCAAAATGTTATCGTGAATCGAATGGAAATCGAAGTGGGTCGTTTGCCAGGCCGCGTTCTGGTCATCGGCCGGATACTGGATCGGCGTGAAGTCGTAGATATCCATGTAGTCTGGCACAACGATAATCCCCGCGGGATGTTGCCCGGTGTTGCGTTTAACCCCGGTCACACCCTTGGCTAGGCGGTCAATCTCGGCTCCCCGGAAGGTCTGCTCGGTGTCACGTTCATAGGCCTTGACGTAACCGTAACCAGTCTTATCGGCCACGGTGCCGATGGTTCCGGCCCGATACACGTTCTTTTCCCCGAACAACACCTTGGTGTAGTTATGGGCAATAGGTTGATAATCTCCAGAGAAGTTCAAATCGATATCGGGCACCTTGTTTCCCTTGAAACCCAAGAAGGTTTCGAATGGAATATTGTGGCCATCACCGATCATCAACGTCCCACACTTGGGACAGTTCTTTTCCGGTAAATCGTACCCCGAGCTGTATTCACCCTTGGTATAGAAGTGCGAATACTGACAGTTCGGGCAACGGTAGTGTGGTGGTAGCGGATTCACTTCGGTAATTCCGGTGAATGTCGCCACGACACTGGACCCAACGGACCCCCGCGACCCAACCAAGTACCCGTCCTTATTGGACTTGGCTACCAGTCGTTGGGCAATCAGGTAAATCACGGAGAACCCGTTCCCAATGATCGACTTTAACTCCCGGTCGACCCGGTGTTGCACCAACTCGGGGAGTGGATCGCCATACCACGCGTGCGCAGTATCCATGGTCCGTTGCCGAATTTCATCTTCGGCCCCTTCCATCCGTGGCGTGTAAAGTTTGTCTTTCAATGGGTGAACATCGTCCACGTCGTTGGCAATCTTCTGGGTGTTGGTCACCACGATTTCCTTGGCCGTCTCGGCTCCCAGATAAGCGAAGTCATCCAACATCTCGTTGGTTGACATGAAATGGGCATCCGGTAATTCCTGGCGGTTCAGCGGATTCGCCCCACCTTGTGAGTGAATTAAAATTTTACGATAGATGTAATCTTCAGGATCAAGGTAATGGACATCCCCCGTGGCCACCACGGGTTTGTTGAGGTCATGCCCCAACGTCACCATGTTTTTGACGATTTCTTCGAGGTTCGCCTCATCGGCAATCAAACCCGAGTCAATCAGTGGCTGGTAAGCGGCCTTAGGTTGAACCTCCAGGTAATCGTAATACTTGGCCTTAGCGGCAGCTTCGACCTGACCCTTTTGCATCATGGCCGTAAACACCTCACCCGAAGAACAAGCGGAGCCGACGATAATGCCATCGCGGTACTTGTCCAACAGACTGCGGGGCACCCGGGGTACCCGGTAGAAGTAGTCCACGTTGGAGGCCGACACGAGGCGGAACATATTCTTCAAGCCGTCCTGCGTCTTGGCAATCAGGATCGCATGGCTAGGACGCGCGTGCTTGTAGGCATCGTTGTCCGTCATGTGATCGTTAAGCTGGTCGTGGTACTGGATGTCATAGCGGTCCTCAGCATCCTTCAAAAAGAGATAATTCAGATGACCAGTGGACTCGGCATCGTAAACGGCGCGGTGATGGTGCTCCAGGCTGACGTGGAAGCGTTTGGCCAACGTATTCAGCCGATAACTCTTCAACGTCGGATAGAGGAAACGAGCCAGCGTCAACGTATCAATAATGGGATTAGGAATTTCCGGCATCCCGTGGCGCTGATACCCAGTATTCATGAACCCCACATCGAAGGTCACGTTATGGCCAACGATGATGGCGTCCCCACAGAACTCCCGGAAGAGTTTGAAGACCTCTTCTTCGGACTTGGATCCAGCCACCATATCATCGGTGATACTGGTCAGATTAGTTGTCTGTTCTGACAATGGGAACCCAGGATCGATAAATTCTTCGAACTGGGCGATCACATTCTTATGCTCCATCTTAACCGCGGAAAGTTCGATCACCTTGTCATAAATGGCAGAAAGTCCCGTGGTTTCCACATCAAAGACGACATAGGTTGCGCCGTCTAATGGCACGTGCGCACTGTTATAACCAATTGGAACCCCATCGTCTACCAGGTTGGCTTCAACCCCATAGAGCATCTTGACCCCAGCCTTGGTTCCGGCATTAAAGGCCGCCGGGAAGCCTTGGACGTCGGCATGGTCCGTAATGGCCATGGCTGGCATGCCCCACTGCTTGGCCCGACTGACGTAATCGCCAATTGGATTGGTGGCGTCCATTTGACTCATCGACGTGTGCAGGTGGAGCTCCACCCGCTTCTCGTCGGCAGGGGCGGTGTCCTGTGGTGTGGCGTGTTTGACTTGATTGATGTCGTAGGCGTTCAAGGCCAGGTCACGCATGTAGCTGTCCTCTTGGACGCTCCCACGAACCTTGACCCAAGCGCCTTCATCGACGCCGGCAAACTGGGCCTCATCCTCGGCCCCACGAGAGAACTTCTTCACCACAATTGACGAGGTGTAATCGGTAATCTTCAACGTCAGGAGTTGTCGACCAGAACGGAGTTTACGAACTTCCTTGTCGAAGACGTAACCTTCGACGATGACGGAGCGTTCTTCTTGGGTGATATCCACCATCCGGGTAATCGGTTGATCCCCCTTGATGGCTTTCCCAATTTGAGTTGGTCCGCTGGCAGCCACAACATCGCCTTGACTCTGACGTTTCTGGTTAGCCTTTTCGATCGCCGCAGCGGCCTGCTGGGCCAACTGGGCGTCATTCTTCTGTTGCCGGGCCTTAAATTCTTCAATCTTAGCCTGCGACTTGGACTCGTCGACCTTCACCTGAATGTTAAATTTCGGAAATCCGACTTGACGGTAAGTGGCCTCGAGCGGCCCTAAGGCCTGGTTACTGAGAAAGTTCTTAACGACTTCATTTTGAGCGTATAGCAGTACGCGACCATCGGGATCAAGTTGGGGCACCTGCGATTGGCAGAGTTCCTGCACCAGGCTCCCGGTCAGCTGACTATTTTTGACAACCCATTCCCAGTAATCCCCCAGCACGCGGTTCGTAAGTTCCGGTTGGTCGACCAGAAATGTGGCGTCAACAGTGGCAATATCTCTGAACGCCACCTGCAAATGATTCTGAAAATCAACGAATGCCGTGAACGGAAGTAACTGGTCGAACTTGAGATAGAATTGCCACCGACGGGACTGTTCGTGCACCGTCAGACGGTCAATGCTGGCCGTGGCAAAATAAGGTTGCTCGGCCTCACCAGCCAAGTCCAGTTGTTGTAATAATTTTTCGAATAATGCATGGCGATCTTCGTCCACAAGCGAACTCCTTTCATCCTGTCTAAAAAGGAGCCAGGACAATTGTCCCAGCCCCCTTGGATTCGGTCACAGACGTCAATTGACGTCCGTCGTTTAGTTATTAATCAATATCCTTGAAGAGAATTTCAACGGTGCTAGCGACTTCATCCTTGATGACTTCGACCGTTTCACCAGTCTTACGAATCTTAATCTCAACGATGCCTTCGCCAGCCTTCTTCCCAATGGTAATCCGCACAGGAATCCCCATCAGATCGGAGTCGGCAAACTTCACCCCAGGACGTTCCTTACGGTCATCGGTCAGAACCCGGTAACCCGCAGCGGTCAGCTGTTGGTCCAGTTCTTCGGTCAGAGCGGCTTGGTCAGCCTTCTTCAAGTTAACTGGAATCAAGTGAATATCAAATGGTGCGATGTTCCGTGGCCAAACCAGCCCATTTTCATCAGCTTGTTGTTCGGCAACAGCGGACAGTAACCGGCTGACACCAATCCCGTAGGACCCCATGACAACTGGTTGTTGGCGACCATTAGCATCGAGGACCGTGGCCCCTAATGAATCGGAGTAACGGGTCCCTAACTTAAAGATATGCCCGATTTCAATTCCCTTGGTGAACTTCAAGACCCCGGCACCATCTGGTGACAAGTCACCAGGTTGAACTGCCCGCAAGTCGGCGTAAGCGTCCACCCGGAAGTCGCGGTCAACATTAGCATTCACGTAGTGGTGACCGTCTTCATCGGCACCCACGGCAACGTTAACCATGTCACCCACGTATTGGTCGGCCAGGATCTTAACGTCTTCACCGACACCTACGGGCCCCAGGGAACCAAAGTTGGCCCCTAAGAATTGTTGCGCCTGTTCTGGCGTTGCTGGATCCAAGAAGTCCGCGTTCAAGTAGTTCTTCAGCTTGATCTCGTTAACTTCGTGATCCCCACGAACCAAGACCATCACTGGTTGTTCCTTGTCGGCAACGTACAACATACTCTTAACCAGCGTGTTGGCTGGCACGTCCAAGAAGGCTGCGAGTTCGTCGATGCTGTGGACCCCTGGCGTCTCAATCTTCTTGAGCTCGGCCAGTGGCGCATGGGACTTCTTACTGATGAAGAGGCTCCGTGCCATTTCAAGGTTGGCAGCATAGTCGGAAGAGTCGGAGTAGACGATCGTGTCTTCCCCAACGGGCGCAATGGCAGAGAACTCTTTGGAGTCACTCCCACCCATGGCGCCACCATCCCCAACGATGGCCCGGTAATTCAAGCCAATCCGGTTGAAGATGTTTTCGTAGGCCGTTTCCATTTGGTCATAGATGCGATCGAGGTCTTCATCGTCGATTGAGAAGGAATAAGCATCCTTCATGATAAATTCCCGTCCCCGTAAAAGACCGTAACGTGGGCGATCTTCGTCACGATACTTGGGTTGGATCTGGTACATGACCAGTGGTAATTTCTTGTAAGACTTGATGGCGTCTCTGACCAACATCGTGAAGGTTTCTTCGTGCGTTGGAGCCAAGATAAAGTCACTGTCGTGGCGGTTCTTAAACTTAAATAAGTTAGGACCGTACGTTTCATAACGGCCAGATTCTTGCCACAATGAGGCTGGCAGAACGGCGGGCATCAGCATTTCAACGGCGTCGATCTTTTCCATTTCCTCACGGATAATTTTTTCAATGTTGGTTAAAACCCGGTAGGCCAATGGTAGGTAAGCGTACATTCCCGCCGTGACCTGCCGAATGTAGCCGGCCCGCAGCATCATCTGATGGCTCAAGGCTTCGGCGTCATTCGGCACCTCCTTTAGGGTTGGAATCAATAGTTTAGATTGTTTCATCGTCTTGTATTCCCTTCTCGTTACAACGTTAAATCTTTAGTGAATAAAGTAGCGCTCGATATCATTCCAAGTGACCAATAGCATCAGTAAAACTAGGAATGCGACCCCCACCAGCGTGATCCCCGCCTCAACATTTTCTGAGAGTGGTTTGTGCCGGATGGCTTCAATAAAGTTCAATAATATTTTACCACCATCGAGGGCCGGAATTGGCAGTAAATTGACAATTGCCAGGTTAATTGACAGAAAGGCCAGGAAATTCAGGATCCCAACCAGGCCAAATTTGGTAGCTTGAGAGGTCGTGGCAAAGATCGCCACGGGTCCACCCAAGTCATTTAGGCTGAAGTGCCCGGAAACCATGTTCCACAGGGCGCCAAACAGGGCCTTGGTCATTGACCAGGTCTGGGTAAATCCCGACGCTAGGATGGCCCCAATGTGCTTATTCTGGGCTTGCGTGATGCCGATCATGCCGACCGTCTTACCATTGGACTTCTGGCCCTCTGGCGTCAGCGTTACCGTTTTCTTGCTCTGACCACGTTGAATGGTCAAAGTGGTCTTCTTGTTAGCCCGAGGCTGGATCGCCGTACTCAACGCCGTCCAGTCCTTGGTCGTCTTGCCATTCACCGTGAGAATCTTGTCATTGGTCTTCAGTCCCGCCTTCTTGGCGACGGAGACCGGTGAACTTGCCACTTGAACCTGGTTGGTTCCCATGGCAACCCCACCCTGAACAAAGGACATCAACATGAAGGTCACGATGGCCAGGAAGATATTATTCATGGGTCCGGCGAAGTTAGTCATTAACCGCCGACCCAGTGAGGCTGACTGGAATTGCACGTCCTTGGGCGCAATCTGAAGTTCCGTTCCATCGCTCTCAATGATCGTGGCCTCATGGGCAACCGGATAACGCTTAACGGCAGATTCATCCCCGTTTTCGTACCCTTCGATCCACAGTTCATCCTCAAGATCGGTCGCGGTGACCTCTAAGGGAATCCCGTTGAAGAGACTCGACTTCTTGGAGGTGTTAATCCGTTCAACCAGATCGTTCTTGCCAAGGTAGAGACTCACCGGCGTTCCGGGTTGTAGTTCTTCCTCGTCATCTTCGGCACCGGCCATCCGGACGTAACCGCCGACTGGCAGTAACCGTACCGTATACGTGGTCCCGTCTTTGCCCCGATGATAGAAGAGTTTGGGACCCATTCCGATTGAAAACTCACGGACCAGAATCCCACCGCGTTTGGCAAAGTAAAAGTGCCCGAATTCATGCACGATGACCAAAATCCCAAACACGATAATAAAGGTAATAATGGTTGTAATCACAGCTGTCGTCCCTTCTCCTGTTGGCTTCGCTTACTTTTTTCTGCTGTCTAGCATACCGTAAGCAATAGTCGTGGTGCAAGTGACTTGCGGTCGTTAGATCAGTCCGAAGAGATGAATCACGGGCAGAACCAACAGTAGACTATCAAACCGGTCGAGAATTCCACCGTGTCCCGGTAGGATCTTGCCGGAATCCTTGACACCGTAGTAACGCTTGAGGGCAGATTCTACGAGATCCCCGAATTGACCCACGATCGAGAAGATTAGGGTCAAGAGAATCATGACACCCAGACTGAAGTGACCCGTTGGGAAGAAGTACCAGAAGACACTCCCGACAATCGTGGCTACCAGTGAGCCCCCAATGGAGCCTTCCCAGGTCTTGTTCGGGCTGATATGTGGGGCGAGCTTGTGCTTCCCAATTTTCCGGCCAATCATGTAGGCGCCGGAATCCGTCGTCCAAACGATGAACAACGCGTATAACAGAGCCACGAGACTGACATCTCGAGCGGCAATAAAGAAGTGGAACCCAATCCCAATGTACAGCATGCTCAGGGTAATCACCCCGGCATCGTCAAAAGAGAACCGGTTACGAGAAACCACTGTCCGCATCAATAATAGCAGGACAAATAAGTAGACAATGTACCAGGGATCAAGAAAGTGAGGCAGATCCTGCCACCAGGCCACTGGGGCAATGACCGCTAAGATGCCTAAGCCCGAGATAAAGGCTTCAGGGCTCACCAAGAGCTTCTTGCGCATAATCAGCACTTCTGATAAGGCCACCAAACCCAGGACGAAGCCGGCTAGGTCCACCCAGATACTCCCCGCAATGATGATGGGGATAAATATAATTAAGGCGACAACCGCCGTAATAACCCGTTGTTTCATTCTACATGCTCCTCAATGTCGTTATTTTTGTTCCATCGTTTCCAGACCGCCAAAGCGGCGGTGACGTTGTTGATAAGTATAGATTGCCGATTCTAGGGCTGCTTGGTCGAAGTCTGGCCAATGTTCTTGGACAAAGACAAACTCGCTGTAGGCAGCCTCCCACAGCATGAAATTAGAGAGCCGTTGCTCCCCACTAGTCCGAATCATCAGATCGGGATCGGCCAGGTCACCCAAGTCTCCTGTCATGAGTTCCCGGTCCATCTGTGCTTCATCTATGTCCTCGGGAGCCAGATCACCTGTCTGAACGCGTTTTGCCAGTGTTTGCACCGCGGTAATAATCTCCGCACGCCCGCCGTAGTTGAGGGCAAAGTTCAACACCATCCCCGTACAGTCAGCGGTATCAGCGACGGCATCTTTAACAGCTTTTTGCGTTGCCTTAGGCAGTTGATCCACGTAGCCCATCACCTTGACACGAATATTATTCTTGATGAGATCGGGGACAAATGTGCTAAAGAAATCAACCGGAAGCTTCATCAGATAGTTCACTTCCGTCGAAGGCCGTGACCAGTTCTCTGTTGAAAAGGCATATAGCGTGAGAACCTTGACGCCCAAGTGACTGGCAGCCTTTGCCACCGTTTTGACCGTATTCATACCTTGTTTATGACCAGCGATCCGCGGTAAATGGCGTTGTTGCGCCCACCGACCGTTGCCATCCATGATAATGGCGATGTGGGCGGGAATGTTGGTTTCGTCCAATTGCCGTTCCGTGACTTCGCCCGTCGCCTGATCTTTATTTAAAAATGAAAACACAGCGCACCTCCATTAAGTCTTTACAACCTCTCATCATAACAAAAAAAGAGCCGGGAAACTATCCCAGCCCTCAAATTGAGCGAAAACTTTAAGGTTTCTCGCTATTCGATTAACCGCCAGTCACCACGCTTAGCGTCAGCCAACGTTCCGAAGTAACTCAGAAGGTTGTTGGCATCATCGGCACTGACCTGCCCCAGCAGGTTCAGGCCTTCGCCAGTTGGCATTGGGTCAGACAAGTCGGTAATTTCATTACCGTGTTCGATGGTTGCCTTAGAGAAGGCCACAATCCAGTCGTCTCCAATCAGTTGGGTAACGACGAAGAACAGGTTGAAATCATCGCTAACAAAGGCGGGTTGGGCGTATACCCCTTCTTGAATTTCTTCAAGTTCCGCACCGTTGTAGTTCAAGATTGACACGTTTTCAGCATTTACCGCGTTGTTTAACCGAAAGACCATTTTCCCAAATTCCTTAGAACCGGGGGTGATTTCGATGTCGTCTTGGTTATTTTGATTCTCTTCTGCCATAATAAAACGCTCCTTCCCCAAAAGGGTTAGTCTAGTCTGTTAAGATTTCCTTTTCCTTGTCCGCTGAGATGGTGTCAATGCCCTTGATGGCCTTATCCGTCACCTTTTGAACTTGGTCTTCCATGTTGTGCAGGTCGTCGTCGGTGTAGTCCCCGTTCTTGTGGCCCTTCTTGACGTCATCCATGGCGTCACGACGAACGTTACGAACGGCAACCTTACCTTGTTCGGCGGTAGCCTTCACTTGCTTAGCTAATTCCTTACGCCGTTCCTCAGTCAGTTGTGGAATCACTAACCGAAGGGCAGTCCCATCGTTAGCTGGCGTGATCCCAACGTCGGACTCCAAGATCCCCTTCTCAACATCTTCGAGAGCGGACTTGTCGTACGGCGTTACCATCAAAATCCGTGGTTCTGGAATGGTAATGGCAGCCACTTGGTTCAGTGGCGTATCCACACCATAGTATTGCACCATAACACGGTTTAAAATGCTGGCGTTGGCCCGACCGGCACGAATTGTTCCCAATTCACGCTTGAGTGCTTCCTCTGCCTTTTTCATACGATCCTGTGCATCTGTAATGATCTGATCTGCCATGTCTATTTACCCCTTACTGTAGTTCCGATGTTCTCTCCCTCAACCACCTTGCGAATGTTGCCACTCTCATTGAGATTGAAGACGACAAACGGAATATCATTATCCATCGAAAGCGAACTAGCCGTCGTATCCATCACGTGCAGGCCCTTGTTAATAATGTCCAATTGCGTCAATTGGTCAAATTTAACAGCATCCGGGTCCTTCTTAGGGTCGGCGGAGTAAATCCCGTCAACACCGTTCTTAGCCATGAGGATGGCGTCGGCATTAATTTCTGCTGCCCGCAGTGCGGCCGTCGTGTCAGTTGAGAAGTATGGTGAACCCGTACCCCCAGCAAAGATGACGACGCGTTCCTTTTCGAGATGACGAATTGCCTTGCGCCGAATGTAGGGTTCAGCAATCTGCCGCATCTCAATAGAAGTTTGAACTCGGGTTGGCACCCCAATTGATTCTAAATTATCCTGGAGCGCTAAAGCGTTCATGATGGTTGCTAACATGCCGATGTAATCGGCTTGGGCCCGTTCCATCCCCATTTGTTCTCCGGAGACGCCACGCCACATGTTACCGCCACCTACCACAATAGCGATCTGAATGCCCAACTTATAGACACTCTTAACCTCTTCTGCTACGGTTTTAATTACCGGCGGATTAATACCAAAGCCCTTGTCACCGGCTAAAGCCTCACCACTGAGCTTCAGCATAATCCGTTTATACTTTACGTCCGCCATTGTGTTTCCTCCTATTGTATTCTGACAATAATTCTATCATATTCCCGCCACTAGTGATAGTCACGGGTCAGCGATTTAACCGTTTTGCCGCATTAACTTATTAAAAAAGCGTAGTTCCCGAACGGAAACTACGCTTTTCGGTCAAAATTAACCGTTGATTTGGTCTTGGACTTCTTGCGCTAAGTCAGACTTAGGCTTTTCGATTCCTTCACCAACTTCGTAACGGACGAAGCTTACCAACTTGCCACCCTTGCTGGCAACGAATTGGCCAACAGTTTGGTCGCCATCCTTAACGAATGGTTGGTCAGCTAAACTGATTTCTGACAAGAACTTGTGGAGACGGCCTTCGACCATCTTTTCAACGATCTTTTCAGGCTTGCCTTCGTTCAAGGCTTCTTGCTTCAAGACTTCACGTTCGTGAGCCAAACGGTCAGCAGGAATGTCATCCTTGGAAACAAATTCTGGGTTGATGGCAGCAACGTGCATTGCCACGTCCTTGGCAGTGGCTTCATCGGCACCGTCTAAGACAACGACAGCGGCGATTTGACCACCTTGGTGTAAGTAAGCACCGAATACTTGGCCGTCAGTCTTGTTAACAACGGCAAAGCGACGTAACTTAACGTTTTCACTCGTTACTTGAGTCGTCTTGATGATGGCTTCGTTTAACGTTTCGCCATCGTCAGCCTTCAAGGCTAAGGCAGCATCCATGTCAGCAGGTTGCTTTGCAGCAATCGTGTTGGCAACCTTGTCAACCAAGGCATTGAACGTGTCGTTAGTTGCAACGAAGTCAGTTTCAGAGTTAACTTCGATGATGGCAGCGGTGTTACCGCTAACCATAACGCGAGCTAAACCGTTAGCAGCAACGTTGCCACTCTTCTTCTTAGCCTTAGCGATACCCTTTTCACGAAGAAAATCGATCGCCTTGTCCATGTCGCCTTCAGAAGCAACAAGGGCCTTCTTAGCATCCATCATCCCAACTTGGGTTTTGTCACGTAATTCTTTAACTTGTGCTGCAGTGATTTTGCTTGCCATGTTTAATGGCCTCCTTTATCAATGTTAAGCATATAGTCGCAAAAAAGACTGACTCAATCTCAGGCCATGAACGGTCCTAAACATTAAGCCAGCCTAAGGTGCTTTTAAATCTAGTATTTGGAAAGTAGCGGTTGCCCGTTACCTTGCATTAAATTACTTGTTGTCGCCTTCAACGGCGTTAACGATGTCTTCCATCGAGTTGTCAGAAGGCTTTGCGCTCTTCTTGTCAGCTGATTTCTTACCTTCGAAAGTCTTTTCGTCAACTTGGTCTTCACCTTGACGACCTTCAACAATGGCATCAGCCATCTTAGAAGTGATCAGACGAACGGCACGGATAGCGTCATCGTTAGATGGGATAACCACGTCAATTTCATCTGGGTCAGTGTTCGTATCAACCATGGCAACGATCGGAATGTTCAACTTTTGTGCTTCGTGAACAGCGATTTGTTCCTTGCGAGGGTCAACGATGAACATAACGTCAGGGAGCTTAGGCATATCTTCGATACCGCCTAAGAAACGTTCCAACTTGTCTTGTGACTTCTTAAGTAAGGAAACTTCCTTCTTAGGAAGAACGTCAAAAGTACCGTCAGTAGCCATCTTCTTCAAATCTTTAAGACGCTTGATCCGAGTTTGGATGGTTTCCCAGTTGGTCAAAGTCCCACCTAACCAACGGTGGTTAACGTAGTATTGACCGGCACGGGTAGCTTCTTCTTCGATAGAATCTTGAGCTTGCTTCTTAGTCCCAACAAACAGAACAACGGCGCCCTTAGCAGCTTCGTCCTTCATGTAGTTGTAAGCAACGTCAATCAACTTCACCGTCTTTTGTAAGTCGATGATGTAGATACCGTTACGTTCCGTAAAGATGTATTGCTTCATCTTAGGGTTCCAACGACGGGTTTGGTGACCAAAGTGGACACCGGCTTCGAGCAGTTGTTTCATTGAAATAACAGCCATGATAAAATGCCTCCAAATAGTTTTTGATTTCCTCCCCCACGATCTCACAGCCGAAGAACTCTTGCGAGCACCCCTTCAGCCATCACGCGAGGTGTGAATTGGCGCATAAGCACCGACAATCATTATACAAAACAACTGAGGTGAACACAAGCTAAATCGACAGCCTTTTTGAGAAAATTGGCATTTATTCCTGGGTATGGTACACTGCTTAGGCACTACTGAGGAGGAAACGAACATGATTAAAGCGGTCGTCTTCGATGTCGATGACACGCTCTATGATCAAAAGGCTCCCTTTGAGGCCGCCCTCGCGCCAATCCTAGGATTGCCGTCAGAGGTTGATCTGAATACAACGTTTCAAGCGTACCGCCAGCAGAGTCACCAGGCATACGCCCACGTCATTAACGGGCACTGGTCCGAACAAGAGATGGCCGTCAAGCGGTTAAACACCGCCTTACTGGCCCAGCACCTGCCCACCGTCGATGCCCAAAGCGCGCTGAACTTTGAAGAAGCCTACACCGCTGGGTTGGCTGATATTAAGCTTTTCCCCGGCCTCTCAACGGCCCTCGATAGCCTCAGCCAACAATACCAGCTGGGTATTCTGACCAATGGTAACACCCAATTTCAATTGGCAAAAGTGATGCAACTTCAAATGCATCGGTGGATCGATAGAGAAGCCATTGTGACCTCGGAAGAAGTCGGTCTGGCCAAACCTGATCCGCAAATTTTCACCCTAATGAATCGTCGGCTAAACCTGCGAGCTAGCGAAGTCGCCTACGTTGGTGACTGCTACAGTATGGATGTCAGAGCGGCCAAACAAGCCGGCTGGCAGTCCTTCTGGTTTAACCACCGTGATTTAGAGGAACCTGATGGGCAATGGGTCCCTGACCAAACGGTTACCGACCCCCTCGAGCTCCAGGAGTTACTCCTGGCACTCACCACCATTCCAGAGGCTTAAGACCGTAAAAAGCGTCGCCAACAACTGGCAACGCTTTTTGTTTGTCTTCAGTTTTAGAATTGGACCTCGTTCTCGGCATGACCAGTCGCAATCAAGTCTCGATTGTTATTCAAGGCGTATTGCACCATGTTCTTAACGGCCGTCCGCGTGTAAAAGGCAATGTGTGGGCTAACCAACACGTTGTCCCGTTCCATCAGGTTCTTCAGTCGTTCATCTGGAATCGAGGCAAAACTCCCGAAGTCGGTGTTAAAGATGCCCACTTCATCCTCATAGACGTCCAGTGCCGCACCGGCGACCTGACCACTATCTAAGGCTCTGATTAGGGCGTCCGTGTCAATCAGAGCCCCTCGCGCAGGATTTAAAATCCACACACCGGGCTTCATCTTGGCAAAGGCGGCATCATTCAACATCTTTTCATTGTCCTTGGTGGCTGGGGCATGTAAGGAAATCACATCTGCCTGAGCGTAGAGGTCATCCAGAGTATCGACATAGATCCCTTGCTTCTCCAGTTCGGGATTGTGGTAAACGTCATAGGCAATAACCTTGGCGCCAAATCCTTGGTAAATCTTCATAGCCGCTCGGCCAATCCGGCCGGTGGCGACAATTCCCACCGTCATCGTATTGAGTTCATCGGCGATGTCTGGCGCCCAACGCAGGTCACCTAAGGCCTGCTTCCGATCAAAGGTTGGGGTCCGTCGCAGTAATTGCATAAGCCGCGTCACCGTAAATTCGGCGATGGCGGCTGGTGAATAAGCCGGAACGTTGGTCACCTTAAACCCATGACGTTTCACTGCATCCGCGTCAACGTTATCAACCCCAACGTTACGTAACGAGAGGTTTGTCACACCATTAGCGGCTAATCGATCTAAAATTGCCCCAGAGTATGGCTTCTGTTGGTAAACAACCGCCCCATCATAGCCCTTAGCCAGATCGGCCGTCTGTTCATCCAATAGTTCTCGAACGACACGGACCTCAATTCCTTGGTCCTGCGCCCATTCTTCTAAGTAAGGCCGTTCATCTTCTCGAATGCCATAAGCAATAATTTTCACGGTCAGTTCCTCCTTCACAAAATCTTAAAATAGTCTGCTGATGTGTTTAGAGTGTACCATAGAGTAAGTCATTTATTGGCCAAATTGCTTAGTTGAGTCAACCACTTGCCTGGGCCTTGACAATGAGGGCCCAAACGCTAATCAATTGTGACCCCTTGATCGGCCAGAAAGGCCAATTTCTTTTGCCGCGATTGGTGCTTGAAAGCCCATTCGGCATGGAGGGCATCGTGTTTATTGTCGAAGGCTTGGCTGAACAACACCTTAATCGGTCGATGTAACCGGGTGTATTTTGCCCCCTTACCGGCTCGATGCGTGGCGAAACGTTCGCCCACATCCGTGGTAAATCCGCCGTAGAGGGACTGATCCTCGCATAACAACACGTAAAAGTAGTAGATTTTATGATTGGCCATAAAGCAACGCCTGCACTTCCGCCGTATATTTACCGGCTTGATCGTACACCATCAACGGGGCTAAGAAACGCAGGCCCCCGGGTTTGCCATCTTTAATGGCCTCGACCAAGACCATGTTAGCTTCTTTACCCGGCTTGGGGTGAACCAAGCGAATCCGTTTGGGAGCCAAGCGATTGGCAGCCATCAGATCTAACAGTTGTAGCAAGCGATCCGGCCGGTGAACAAAGTAGGCCTTGCCGCCCATCTTCAAAAGTCCACTGGTAGTGGCGACAACCGTTGCCAGATTCGTGGTAATCTCGTGCCGCGCAATTGCCAAGTATTCATTCGGGTTCTTCTGACTGTCTGGGAGATCGGCAAAATATGGCGGATTACACGTCACCACATCCACCGAATCCTTGGGGATCCAATCGGTAACGTTGGCTAGATCCCCTTCATAGACCGTCATGCGATCGTCGAGATGGTTGAGCGTCACACTCCGCCGGGCCATGTCAGCCAGTCGCGGTTGAATCTCGACCTCGGAAATTTTACCGCGGGTTTTGGCACTCATAAAGAGACCGACCGCCCCGTTACCGGCACACAGATCCACCGTTTGGCTACTGACCTTGGCTAAAGGTTTGGCAAAGTCCGCCAATAATACGGCATCTAAGGAGAAGGCAAAGACCTCGGGACTCTGGATGATCTGAATATCTTGACTATAAAGTTGGTCGATCCGTTCCCCCGATTTTAAATTAGTTGCTGTCATTTCCTGTTCGTCACCCTTTGTTTTTTATTAAGATCGCTTGCAACCCCGTGACTTTTTTTGCATACTAGATTCATTAGTAACATTGAGAGAGGAGTGCGACCCATGTTCTATTCGTTCCTACGCGTGGTTATCCGCATAATTTTATTTATTGTTAATGGTAAGGCGACCTATTTGAATCGAGACCGCCTACCCGACGGCCCGTACATCCTGGTTGGCCCGCATCGAACTTGGTTCGACCCTGTTTACTTCGCCTTAGCAGCGAGTCCCCGAAAATTTAGCTTTATGGCTAAGGAAGAACTCTTCCAGAATTCCATTTTCCGATGGTTACTCCACCATGTCAATGGTTTTCCAGTGAATCGGGACAATCCCGGGCCTTCCGCCATCAAGACGCCGGTCCGTATGCTCCGGCGCGGTGACCTGTCGCTGATCATGTTCCCTTCTGGATCGCGTCATTCCTCCGAATTAAAGGGTGGTGCTGCTTTGATTGCGAAGATGGCTAAGGTGCCATTGGTTCCCGCTGTCTATCAAGGACCACTCACCTTCAAGCGACTCTTTTCACGCAAACGCGTCACCGTGGCCTTTGGTGACCCAATCACTATCGACCGCCATCTCAAACTTGACGAGGACGGCCAAGCAACGATTGAACAACAAATGCAAGCGGCCTTCGACGCGCTGGACCAACAGATCGATCCAGATTTCCACTACGTTGATGTTACCGCGGAACATGCCGAAAAGAAATAGGCTAAGAGTGGGACAAAAGGCGGTTAGCTGTTGTCACACGTTTCGACCATATAAATTTGAAAATGCAAAAAGTCTGGGAAAAATCCCAGACTTTTTTTGATCCGCTGCTTAATCCTTAGCGGTGTTTTGTAATTGAATCATATCGTAATAGTAACCCTGCTGTTGCATCAGTTCGTCGTTGGTTCCACGTTCCACAATCTTTCCCTGATGAAGGACCAGGATAAGATCGGCGTTTTGAATCGTTGATAACCGGTGCGCAATCGCAATGGTCGTCCGGTTTTCTTGAATCCGTGACAACCCCGTTTGAATCATATTTTCTGTTTCGGTATCCACGTTCGCCGTGGCTTCATCCAAGATCAAAATCTTGGGATCGGTGACTACCGTTCTGGCAAAAGTAATCAATTGCCGTTGTCCGGCAGAATATTCGGTCCCCCGTTCCAAGACTGGTGTCGCATAGCCTTGCGGTAACTGCTCGATGAAATCATCGGCCTGAACAAAGTGAGCCGCCCGTTCAACCTGCGCGTCCGAGATAGCCGGATTAAACATCCGAATGTTGGTCTGAATATCGCCGTAAAAGAGTTGCGGTTCCTGGAGCACGAGCCCCATCTTCTGCCGTAACTCCTCGGCTGGATATTCCCGAATGTCGCGGTCATCGATTAACACTTGGCCGGACTGGAATTCGTAGAAGCGCATGAGGACGTTAATCGTCGAGGTCTTCCCGGATCCCGTTTGCCCCACTAAGGCCACGGTCTGTCCCGGTTCTGCGACGAATGACACGTCCTTTAACACCGGATGTTCCTGGTCATAAGCAAACGTCACGTGGCGAAATTCAATCTTACCTTGCGTAATCTTGGCATCGACCACCGGATGCTGCTGTGGGGCCAGTGTCTGATCATCCACGACACGAAGCACCCGCGAACCAGCCACCATCCCATTTTGGAAGTCACTCAGACTATCCATCATGTTACTCATGGGACTATAGAAGTTGTTGAGGTACGTAATGAAGGCGTAAATGACCCCGGCTGCGACGACCTCATGAAGGCCGCGCATCCCGAAGATCCCCAAAACAATGACGGTTCCCAAAGCATAAAGTAAATTGATGATGGGACTTAACAGTAAGGAGTTCGTCCGAATCATATCTTTACGAGTATCGTAATAGGCCGCATTGGTCTTCTGAAAGTTTTTGGACGTCCGCTTCTCTTGCCGGAACTCCTGAATCACGGTAATTCCAGTAATGGCCTCGGCAAGCTTCGTGTTGAGTTCACTCAGCCGTTCCCGCATTCGCCGATAGACCCGTGAACTGAACCGTTGGTAATACCAGATCGTCAGGACCAAAAATGGCACCAAGACTAGCGTCCAGAGGGCCACCTTAACATCGGTCGCATACATCGCCGCAAAGGATGACACAACCGCGAAGAAAGCTAAAACTAACGTATTGAGTAATGCCCAAAAGTTCGAAAACGTCATGGTGTCGTTCATCAACCGTGACAGGATCGACCCACCTGGCGTCTGATCGAAGTAACGCATCCCTTTTTGATGCAACTCACTGAAGAGTTTCCGGCGAACATTTTCAAGCATGTACTCGGCCCCCATGGTACTGGTGTAGTTCTGCCAGAATTGCATGATCGCTCGCGTCAACATGCCCAAAAAGTAAATACCGGCAAAGGTCCACATGATCACAAGAGTGGCGTTGTTCGTCCGAAGATACTTATCCATATAGGTTTGAAGAATCCATGGGAGAAAGACGTTCACCGCACTGATCAGCGCCGACAAGACGACGGAACCGATGAAGAACCATTTGTAAGGAGCAGCGAACTTTAACAGTCGCTTGACGACCGTCCACTGTTCCTTGGTGGTCATGCTGTGTGCCCATGCTGATTGTTGGGGCTTATCTGCCATCGCCGTTCCCTCCTCTCACTTGCGTCTCTAATTGCTGTTCAATAAACATGCGGTGATACCAACCATCGTTGGCCATCAATTCGGCATGATTGCCACGTTCGACCACGTGGCCGTCGTTAAGCACCAGAATTTCATCAGCGTTCATCACTGAACTCAACCGATGTGCCGAAATCACGGTGGTCTTGTTGGCCCGTTCGGCCTTCAGATTGGCTAAGATTTCCGTCTCGGTCTCGGCATCCACCGCAGACAAGGCATCATCCAGAATTAACAACTCCGGATTGATGAGTAAGGCTCTGGCAATGGCCAGCCGTTGACGTTGCCCACCGGACAACGAAATCCCTTCCTCACCAACTTCGGTATCGTAACCAGCTGGTAACTGCGAAATTTGCCCAGCTAGATCACTCTTAGCCGCCGCAGCCTCAACCTCAGCTTGCGTCGCATTGGGTTTAGCAAAGCGGATATTTTCAAAAATGTTGGAAGAGAATAGGAAACTTTCCTGAGGCACGTACCCAATCGCAGGCAGATAGCTGTCGAGCGCATAGTCCTTGATGTCGTGGCCACCGAAGCTGATCGTTCCCTCATAATTATCAAATTCCCGCAAAATTAATTTCATAATCGTGGACTTCCCGGCCCCGACCCGACCGACGATTCCTAAGGTGTGCCCGGCCGGGAGATCGAAATCAACCCGCTGGAGACTGGCGCCCGCATCGTCCGGATAATCAAAGCGGTTCACGTGATAACTCAGCGTCCCAGTTGGGTGCGTCGTGATGCCGTCCTGGCGGTCGATGATGTGGGTCTTCTGTTCCAACAATTCCATGACCCGATCGTAACTGGCATTCCCACGTTCCATGGTGTTAAAGAGCATCCCTACGGCAAACATCGGCCAGACCATCATGGCCAGGTAGCTGATAAATGACACCAGATTGCCAATGGTAATGGTATGGTTGACCACGAAAAGGCCCCCCAACACAATCGTGGCGATATAGGAAACCGAGATGACCAAGGTAATCATCGGGTCAAATAAAGAATCCAACCGGTTAACACGACGGTTAATCTTAATGGTCCGGTCGACCTGGCTGTTGAAGTCGGCCACATCGGCGTCCTCCTGCCCCAGGGCCTTGATGACCTTGATGCCGCTAATACTTTCCTGGGCCTTGTTATTAAGCCGTGAGAAAGCCTCCTGAGAGGCCCCAAAGGCTCGGTGAATCTTATGACCCAAATACCACGAAATCAGGGCTAAGAATGGAAATGGAATAATTGCCAGTAACGTTAGCCGCCAATCGATCAGGGCCATCATGGCGATCAGAGTGGTTCCCCCGGTAATGATGGCATCCGCAAACTCGAGGATCCCCCCACCGGCCACCCGTTGAATGGCTTCTAAGTCATTGGTGGCATGGGCCATCAAATCCCCAGTACGGTAGCGCTGATAGAACACTCGGTCCATCCGCATAAAGTGATCGAACAACCGGTTTCTGAGCAACTGTTCTAGTTTGGCTGCGCCACCCCAGATGGCATTTCGCCAAAGATAACGGGTCCCATACTGAGCCAACGCGGCCACGGTAACTAAGGTGAGGTCAATGGCTAAGAGCTTCCCCGTCATCGTTTGACCGTGGATACCATCCACCATGTTCCCAATGATCCGTGGAGGAATTATGGCAATAATCGCGGTCAACAATAGACCCACGATCCCCGTGAGGTACACCCGCCATTCCTGGCGAAAGTACCACGCTAATTTCCGAAATATACTCACGAACGTCCCTCCTAAGATTAGAATATGATTAAAACATGATTAAATTATAACAGACCTTATAATTCTAGCGGAAATAATTTTTATTGCAATCAAAAAGCTCGCCCCAGTTAGACTGGGAGCGAGCCATCGATTAACCCAATTTACTTTTTAGAAGATGATTGTTGTTTCATCGCATTCATCATTTGATGTAACTTACGTTGTGATGGTTTTTGCCCCATCTGCAACATCATCGCACGTAATTGGTCTTCGTTAATTGGTGGATTATCTTTCAGATAGTTTTCCATGTACTTACGGGCAGCATAGAAGCCCCCAACAGCACCGGCGATTCCGACGATAATTACGATTAAAATCCAGATCCAGGTTGCCAAGCTGATTCCCCTCCTTCATGACGTCATTCAATAAACAATTCTACACAACCTTAAGGCAAAATAAAAGAGCGAATCGCTGAAAATGACCCGCTCCCCTGATTAATTGTCGCGCAGGCCCTTTTTACGTTGAATATCGCGGACCTTTTCAGGTGTAACTTCTTTGCCTTCCTTATCATAAACCTGGAGCATTTCCACTTGGCTCTTAAAGCTAGCCCGGAATAACTTCAGATAACGTTGACGCAGTTCGGCACGTTCCGCCTTCTCGGCATCGTTGAGGCCGCTAGCCTTCGCCTTGTGGGCGAGTTCGTTGATACGGACCAATAAGGTGTCCATTGTTTCTTCTGCCATGAACAACCCTCCTTATTCAATAGAATCTGTGAAACGTCTTGGCATTGCTGCCCCGTCTTTTTAAAACCAATCCCTATCTTATCAGGCTTAATTTTAGAATTCAACTAATCTACCCGAACATCTGTTTGAAAAGCCGGTCTACCTATGCTACACTAACACTAAACTATACTACGAATGACGAACGAGGTGGCATTACATGACGAAAGCATCAGAAAGCAAACAACTTGCCGTTCTACGTTTCATTTGGGAACGGGTAAACGAAAAAGGGTATCCGCCAACCGTCCGTGAAATTGGTGAGGCCGTTGCCCTCTCCTCTACCTCGACGGTACACGGTCACATCGCCCGCCTAGAAAAGAAGGGACTCCTGACGAAGGACCCCACCAAACCACGGGCTTTGGAAGTCACACCTGCCGGATTAGAAGAACTTGGTGTTCACGAGAAACAAACACGGATCCCTGTTCTGGGCACTGTGACTGCCGGTGAACCTATCCTGGCCGTTCAAGAAGCCACGGACTACTTCCCGGTTCCACCTGAATTCGAACGCGATGATGATCAGCTCTTCATGTTGACCATCCGCGGGGAAAGTATGATTAACATTGGAATTTTAAATGGTGACCAAGTCATCGTCCGCCGGCAACAATCCGCGGACAACGGTGATATTGTCATTGCGATGACCGAAGAAAATGAAGCGACTTGCAAGCGATTCTTCAAGGAAGCCGACCATTTCCGGTTACAACCCGAAAATGACACCATGGCCCCAATCATCTTGAACCATGTCAGCATTCTTGGTAAGGTCGTTGGCCTATTCCGTGACGACGTTCACTAAACCTAACTAACAGTAAAGGCGCGTGCCAATTGGCACGCGCCTTTCTTTCGGGCAATCATACCCTGATTTTCTATTTAGAATACTTTACCGTGATAATGACTTTCAGGTAACGAATTGAAGTCGTATTCGGCCAAGTCCTTGGCAGTCTTGAGGTAGGCATGAAGACTCTCAGCCAGCATCAAGTTTAACACCGTGTCCTTTTCATGGAATAACACCACGGGCTTCTTACTGTGGAACGCATAGCCAATTTCAAAGGCGGTGCCGGAGTCTACTTGGTCATCAACAAAGTCAGAAACGGCCACCACGACATCGGCGTGGTCAATCTGCGACACATCCATTTGGAAGGTCTGTGTGGCCCATTCGGGGGTCCCCACGGTTAAGCCAGGAATTTCGTCCTTCCGGGGGCTAAATACATTATCGACCTGCGGATTTTGCTCTAAAGCTGCTTCTACCCGTTCAATCCGAGCGATCTGTTCGTCATCGAAGAAGGGTCCTGCTAAATAAACGTTGGTCACACTAATCTCCTCTTTTCTCTAGAATATCGTTATTATACCGGAAAACCGATCACTTAGCGACTGAATTTTAATTAGTATTCGGTTATAATTTGCTAATAAGGCTTTTTTAGGGCCAAATACCTAACATTATTCGAGTTTATCTGGTTTTAGACTGAGTCTTTCGGTATTGAAATGATTCATGCTATACTGAACCTAGTCAATTGCCCCTGAATTAATCCAGAGGCTTGTCGCTCACGTATCATACGACACAGTAGTCCAACATGCCCGTTAAGACACTCCTACTCGTAGTGGCAACATCATCGGGTAATTGACAGTTACCCGTTTAACCATCAGGATCTACCCAATGGCTGTTAGCTTTTTAATTTTGGGCCGCTTGACGCCGCTCAACCAAACTCGTCCGAGCATCTCAATATTCATTGCTCCTAAACGGTCATCGTTACAACGATACTGGCATTTTTTACACCAATACTCGTGAGTATCGTGATGCCGATTAGTCTTCTCAACTAGGCCACACTTGGGACATCGCTGTGAGGTAAATGCTGGACTCACTTTCACAACGGTACTTTGAATAGCCTGAGCCTTGTACGATAAGAAAGATTCTAGTTGGAAGAAAGACCAGGAACGATGGCTGTTTCGTAGAGACTTAGGTAAATCATCCATGTTGAAGGTTACATTGATTAGATCCTCCACCACAAAGAGTGTATGCGTACCATATGCCGTAACGAGTGTCTTAGCTAGCCGATGATTCATATCGGTCATCCAGCGGTTCTCTCGTTGAGCTAGTTGCTTCAGTTTTCTCTTGGCAGACGTGGTACCTTTATTTTGCAGTTGTCGCCGGACTTCAAGAAACTTCCTACGCTTACGTAGGATCTTTTGTCCGTCAAAGAATAGCGTCTTTCCTTCACTATCGAAGGTAGTTGCTAGGAAGCGCAATCCGCGATCAATTCCTACGATTTGCGGATTATCCTTAGGATCGAAGTCGCTAACTTCTT
>NZ_BROB01000002.1 GCF_024345185.1 Levilactobacillus humaensis
TCCTTGGACTTTAAAACCCATGATCGTACCTGCTGGTACGATACTTCAAAGTGTTCAGCTGCCTGAGAGTAGGAATGTTTATCGACAGTGACGTATTCAACGATTGTAATTCGTTCTTCAAAAGTAGTCTTACGACTCATAATGCGGACCTGCTTTCTTGACGGCGTAGCCGTCAGAGCTTTATTGGTCCCATTATACTGAAATTTTTTGATCCAGTCTTGAAGTTGCGTATAACTTCTAAGACCAAAGCGATCCTGAATGTCACGCAAGCTTCCTTCCTTATTCAAGTAAGCTGTTACGGCTTGTAGCTTAAGTTCTGGACTATACCGAGTCCAGTTATTTCGTTCTTCTAAGCCATTGATCCCATCCTGCTTGTAAAATTTTTGCCAACTGGTAAAAGTCTGACCACTAATGTTGAATAAGCCAAGATATGCTAACTTCGGTAAATCAGTTTTTGACAGGCCCTGAATAATATTTAGCTTTTCTGCGGCCGTGAATCTAGTTCTAGGCATAATAAAATCCCCTCAAGGTTGACAGATGAATTATACTTTTTCATCTGTCAACCTCAAGGGGACTATAGCAGGATTGTGCTCGAATAGATTTATTTATTTAACAGATAACCCTACAACATTTAGTTGGCAGGCGCGTCCGTCAGAGACCACGTGATGACCCCGGCATAACCCGTGGCCCCACCCGCAGCATAGATATTCGGATTGGCGTCCAGGTAAACCCCCGCCGGCACGGAACTGCCATTGTAGGACTTACCATCTTGGTTCCAGCTCTTGGCGATGTCCGTCGAGTTGCTGTCACGTTGACCAGAGGCCACAGAGACCTCGTTCCCGCTGTCTAGCTGGCTCTTGGTCCCGTTACCATCCTCGTAGACGATATGCCCACTGAGGGCCCGATTACTGCCATCTGTGGAAGTCATCGGTGTGGCACTAGCCGTAACATACCAGGCCGAGCCCATTTCACGCGTATCCGAGATGTTAATCTGATAGTCACCAGGAGCGTACAGCGTCTGTTGGCCAGGAACAGGCAAGGTTGCGCCATTCCCAAAGACCATATCGGTCATATCGCCGAACTGTAACTTCCCAGCACCACGGGTCACAGAAATTGTGGCTGGCGTGGTTGAGGCGTTACCGTCGCTATCGGAGGCATTCATCGTGACGTCTTGCGTGCCACCAGCAACGGTTGCCTTAAGGCTGTCACCGTCAGTGGTGTCAAAGGCCAAGGTCGATGGCGTGGTGCCATCCGGCTTGGTGGCCGTCATGCCCGTTTGTGAGGCAATCCAGGTCGCAATATCTGACGAAGACTTGCCGGCAATGTGGGCATCCCAATCATCTGGTGAGATGGTTAGGGATGGGGGTGGCCGAGGTGATGGTTAGAGGGACGGTACTGGTGACATTAGCTGTACTAGATTTCGAATCCCCTTCATCATTACTTTCAGTAACTTTCACACTGTCCGTAGCGCCTAAACTCTTCAAACTAGCTCCTAATGGAATCGTATAAGCCCCATCAGAACCAGAACTGGCAGTAGTGGAATAAACTTTACCGTTCAAGGTAACCGAAACGGTCGAACTTGGTTCTGCCGTTCCACTAATACTCGTATCACTAGACGACAGGTTGGAAACCCCGTTGGTATCTGTCCCCGAAGTTGGTGTGATCAGGACATCTTTTAAGGTTGTCGCAGCCAATTTATCCGCCGTGATTTGTCCACCAAAGTACGGGCGAGGATCATCATAAGAATTCTGCATCGTATATCTCAATCCAACATAAAGTGGTAAATCATGCGCCAGATCTGACAGATCGACTGTCATTTCCTGGTAAGTATTCGGTGGCGTAAACTTTTTGCTTGCAGAAGACATCATGTTAACTGGCGAATTCGTCGTCACGGTCCCACCGCCGTCAGTCATGATATCAGCGTACACATTTCCGAAAGTCCCACCGTTTTTTTCGGTCATGTAACTACCATAGAGGACCCAAATTTTAGTGGTCTTGGTAGTTACACGTCCAGTTGCCGAAAGATTGTTGGCTCGAATATCAAGAATCGATGGATAATACCCCAGCGAGGTATAACCATCCTCAATATTAGGAACCGTCGTCCAAGTCGTCTTATTCGGAATATAAACGTTCCCATCCATGGAAACCACAGATGAACCGGCAGGAATGGTAGCAGCAGCTTCTGCCATTCGAATTCCAGTCAACCCCAGGAAAGTCACAGTCAGGAGCAAACCAAGCTGGAGTAAAAGTTTCTTTAGCTTCATCGCAACTTACCCCCTCTCTCTGAGTAAACGGGCTTGACGATAAATCAGCGCTAATAACATCAAAACAATTAACAAGAGAAAACCGACCATAGATACTAACAATGCTTGAACTTCATTCGTTTGTGGCAACTTACCCGCAATCACATCCGCGGCAGCCGATCTAACCAAGACACCCGTGCTGGGTTTAGTCTTTGTCTTGGTAACAGTTGGCTTTTTAGCACTTGGAATCTTAGGATCAACCAGTGCTCCCGAGCTTCCATTATGGACAGTCGGCTTGGCATTGGGATTAGGCGTAAACGTAATCCCGGCCTCCGTTCGCCCAGTATGATACACGTCCAAGGCGAGCGCTGGTGTGCTTGCGCCCAGTCCCAGTACTAGAGTAAGCACCAGGACAACTCTCAAAATTAGCTTTTTCACAACCAACGCCCTCCTTTTTTACTACTTTGCTTTATCCTCATCTTCATCATCCCGACGTCGTCTCCGAATCAAGTAGATAATCAAGAGAATTAATAGAACCAGAATCAACATCGCCAAAGCGCCAAGTGCAATCAGTAACCAAATATTTAAGCCTTGATTGTCGACTGAGTCATGATTCAACTTGTCAGCTTGCGCCTTGGTAATGGTGAAGTCACGATCAAAAATCCAATCACGTTCCGTATTTTTTACTACCATGTGCAAGTGATAATTGCCGGCCTTCAGTGGCTTTTCCCCAAACAACATTGGGTACTTAAACACTGAATTAGGGGCCATTTGCTTATTGGTTTCTTTCATGTGCATGACGGTTTGATTACTATCACGATTGGTAATCGTGGTATTCATCTTAAGGTTAGGAATGATCACTGCCGACGTATTTCGTAGGTTGGCAGTAACTGCTTGGTGCCCGTTACTTAACGTGGCCCCAACCTTACCTAGGGTCATAACCGCAGCCGGTGCGTGACCTAAACTATACTTCATCCCTAAAACGTAGGAATATTCACTCTTGATATTAGTGGCACCCTTAACCTTACCGGTAACCTTAGTATCTAAACGTTTAAAGTACCAGCCACCCAAGATAACGCCCTGCATGGAAGTCTTAGGTACCTTAACATCGGCCGTAACGACCTTAGATTGACCAGCAGGAATCGTCAATGTCTTCTTACCCTGAATCCGACTAATATCGCTCATCTTATAACGCAATGAGGCGTCAAAGTATTTGGCATTGTTGACGTAATCAATAGTTCCGGTTGGATTCGTCCATGCTGTATGAATTGCCGTCTTAACGGTCACATCATCATTAGAGATATTGTTGATCCGAACCTTTAATGTCTCGGTTTGCCCGGATTTCATTTTTAAATCGAAAAAGGAATTTTCCTTGTTAATCTGATTTTTTGGAATAACCGGTGTGATATTATATCCAACATTGTTCTGAGTCCCATCAGCTTGCGCTTGCGCGGGCTTCAGTCCACCAAAAATCAATCCCAACAGCAACAATAATCCCAACTGAACTCTCTTAAAAACCTGCATTGTTACTTACACCCCTGCCTACCAATCTTTTTGTCGTACTATTACTAACCTCATAGTACCACTATATGTAATGAAAAAAGGTGCTCATCTTTTAATCAATGGACACCTTTCCTCGTAATTTTTATTATGCTTCAGGAGTCGAAGCTAATGTCCAGTTTAAATTACCAGAGTAGGTCGTTGAATCACCAGTTACAGTAACGTTTGCTGGAATGTTGCTTAAGGAAATGTTACTTGGATCCAACTGGAAGGCAGTAGAACCAGCACCAGAACCCTTAGCAGCGTTGTAAACATCTACAGCAGAGCCACTACCCAAGACTGGGGCAGCATTTTCTTGGGTGATACCATCTGCACTAACAGAGTTGGTAACAGCTAAACCACTCTTAGCGTTAAAGTTCAAAACGGCACCAGTTAAGTTGTTCGTACCATCTGTGAAGTTGTCAGCACTTAATTGAACCTTCCAACCGGCGTTCGTAGCACGCGTGTCAGAAACTTCGGTAACGAAGTTAGGATTTGCAGTTGTACCAGCAAACGTCGTTGTACTGATGCTACCAGACTTACCATCTGAATTAGTCGCAGCAGTAAATGATTGCTTGTTAGAAGTTGAAGTTTCATGAGTTCCGAAGTCAAGAGTCTTAGTAACGTATAAGAAAGTTAAGTCGCCACTTGGTGTAGTCCCACCATTGTCACCAGGAGTCGTCGAAGGCGTACCTGGATTAGCAGGGTCAACTGGCGTCGTAACAGGTTCTGGCTTTGTAAAGGTTACGGAACCCTTAGTTGTACCTGTAGAACTTGCTGCATCCGCATTGGCAACAACTGGTGCAATGCTTCCTAATAATAATGCACTTGCTAATAAAATACTGCTTACTGTCTTCTTCATAATCTAATGCACTCCTTTTAATCTGCTGTGGATTCCCAAAACACTGTGACACCGAATAGCCTGTGCGGCCAGAAACTAGTCAAGAATCATTAGTGATTCCCATAATTGTTCTGGTCACCCCAGAAACGACAACCTCCCTAGACGGTTGTTACGCTTCTCTAAATATGTAACAAGGTCATTATAGCTCCGATAAGTCAACTTGTAAACAATTATTTGTCTAAAATGTAAAGAAATATTGGACATTTTTTAAAAGACACGCATCCCCGGCATGGCGGTATTTATGGCTATTCTAAGAGACCAATTTTTACACCCTATAAACTGTATTTTATAACCATACAGATAAAGTGTGTGAGCAAATTTTACCGCAATATGGCCTCAATCGTTGACCCCTGTAGGCTTTCGTTTACTCTTTGTTAGTGAAATTTTAAATAAATGATATCGATTTTTCTAAAAATATCATGATTTACAGTATTAATATCATTAATTTGGAACGAATTTGGCAGTCGCTTTTCCCACTAAAACGAGCGATTAATTGCCAAATATATTTAATTTAAAACTTGATAATATTTTTTGTTTTTCTTTATATTGGTGACAAAAAGGGCGACATGGAACATTTAATTCCATACCGCCCTCATTTTAACCGTAATTTTAATTGTACTTATTTCATCAAGTCACGCAGTAAAGCTTGCGTTGCATCCTGTCGCCGTTCTTCACGGTCCCGCTGGCGCAAATAATACTGATGTAACGCCGACAGCGTGATGGCATCATCTGCCGCGGGCAAGGCGTACAACCGGCGATACGCCGTCTGTACGGCCGCAAAGTCTGACTTCCCCGCCGTTAGGTGTCGCAACTGACTGGGTGTCACGTGATTCTTTCTGGCCGGCACCCAGCCTTGTTGCGGTTGGGGCGCCAGTCGTTCCGTGAAAGCCTCCGTCAATTCGGTTGGCCAACTCGTGGGCAATGACTTACCAGCCTCTAGCTCAGCACGAAGTGTCTCACAATCGGTGAATACCTGCGCCGGGACTTGCTGCCCTTCCCAAGGATCACGCAAAAGTTGCAACCGTTCGTGACGTTCTGCCGGTGCTAACTCAAAGCCAATCGCCACATTAAACAGATCGTCAACCCAATCCCGTTGGCGTTGCTTTGCCCGAAAACGCACGCGACGATTCAAATCGGCCACCAGATAACGCGGTACAATCTGTAAACGCGCCGCCGCAATCTTGCCACTGCGGTCGAACTCCGTGGCCATGACCCCTAATTGGTAGGAGTTGACTAACTTCTTCAACGATCGTGGTTGGTCGATCCCAGCTAACTGTGACTTGAACTCGGCTAACGGTAAATGCTGAACAATTAATTCGGCCACCGTCGCCACGTAATCACGGTAGGGTTGTGATGCTCGCAGTTCTTGCACCGCGGCACTTTCCTGCGTCTCGGCAGACTTCCAAGCGGCGGCCGCCGCCTCACGTTCGGCCCGTTGCTTGGCGACTTCATCCTGCTGCACTTGTTGCTGAGCCAACGCCTGCGTCGCTTCCTGATCCAATTCGGTCAGTTGCGTATATTCGGTTAAGTAAGGGGTCAATTCTGCTTGCGGTAACCGACGCTGGCGATGTTTCAGGTAACCATCGACTGTCGTCTGCGTTCCCCGGCGCACCCACCGATGACGACCGTGTTGGGCCTGTGGCAGGTTCGACAGAGCCGTTTGGTCCCACAGAATCTCTGGGACTTGCGGATAGTGTGCCGTCAGATCATCATACTGGGCAACGGCGTGGAAGTTATCCTCAGTGGTGATTGCCATCAGGTACTGCATCTCATCACTCATGAACTTCTTGACGCACTCCGAGCCCACCACGATCTCCTGGCCATCCGTGCGCAACACGACGTGGTATTCGTAGCGCACCGGCTTGTGGCACAACGCACAGTGAGTCCAGTCCGTCCGGTGCTCGCTGGCATTAATCGCATAGGGTAAACGAGCCAATAGCTTCCAGACGCTACTCCCTTGCAGGAGCCACTCCACTCGCTGATCCGTCAACAGATCTCGGGCCGACCGCGTCAGAAAGTCACTGGTCGTTTTGACCGTTGGATGTTCCCGCAATAGCGGCATGACGCGCGTCAGGTCCGGTAGCTGGAGTGCGGGCTGACTGAGCTGGAGAAAGCGATTTTCGGCAGGTGTGAGGAGTGTGGTGGTCATGCGGATCTTCCCTTCGTTTCAAAAATTCAGTTCTCCTAGCATACCATAGTTATCGAAAATGGGGAACGTACGTTTTTAGTTCTCGTTGATCCATTCCCGCAACGCTACCCCAGTTCGTGAGTCGGCCACGGCGACCGAGCCCCGCGGGGTGCCGCTGTACTGGATGTGCCCACCGTAACGACCGGCATCCGGTCCGACGTCAATCAACCAGTCGGCCTGACTAATCACGGCCAGGTTGTGTTCGATGATAATCAAGGAATTTCCGGCCGCCACTAAGGCGTTGAATAATGTCATTAGTCGTGCGGTATCCTTTAAATGCAACCCGGCCGTGGGTTCGTCTAAGAGGTAAACCGTCCCCTGCTTACCGAGTTCGACAGCTAGCTTCAACCGTTGTAATTCCCCACCGGACAGCGTAGTCAAGGGTTGCGCCAGGGTCAAATAACCCAGGCCAACCTTATCCATGTTGGCCAATTGGGCCGCAATCTTGGGCGTAGCCGCGAAGAATGCAGCGGCCGCCGTGACAGACATCTGGAGCACCTCGGCAATCGTCTTATCCTGATAGCGATACTGGAGGGCTTTCTCACTGTAGCGTTTGCCGTGACAGAGTTCGCAAGTCTGCACGACCGGGTCCATGAACGCCATGTTGGTGATCGTGACCCCTTTCCCCTTACACCGCGGGCAGGCCCCCTTGCCGTTATAGCTGAAGAGGCTGGTGCCGACGCGACCATTGGCATCGCTAAAGAGTTTCCGAATCCCGTCCAAAATCCCGAGATAGGTGGCGGAGGTCGATCGGATATTGATGCCGACCGGTGCCTGCGCCAGATCGATGTAGTCACCCGTCAACTTGGCCTTTAAGGCCGTGACCAGTGACGACTTCCCAGAACCGGCGACCCCCGAAATGACGGTCATGACGCCAAGCGGGACGTCCACGTTGACGTCTTGCAAATTATTCTGGGTCACGTGACGTAATTCTAACTGACCGGTTGGCTGGCGTTCCGGGCCCCAATGATGGGCTTGACGCAACCAATCACCCGTCAACGTGTCGGAAGCTAGCAAATCTTGATAGGTCCCCGTAAAGGTAATTTGACCACCACCCTGACCGGCCAGCGGTCCCATTTCGACCACGTAATCGGCAAAGCTGATCATGGCCGGATTGTGCTCGACCACCAGAATGGTATTGCCCTTATCCTTCAACTTGGTGAGGGCCTGGCGAATCAGCTGAATGTCATGCGGATGCAAGCCCACGCTGGGTTCATCTAAGATGTAGACCATATCGACCAACGCACTGGTTAGGTATTTGGCAATCTTAATCCGTTGGGCTTCCCCACCAGACAGGGAGCTGGTACCCCGATCTAAGGTCAGATAACCCAGGCCGATGTCAACCAGCGACTGAATCTTGGTGCTAAGTTCGCGCACAACGTCGGTGGCCAATGGTTCGGTGATGCCCTGCAGGAAACGCAAGACATGGTTGAGATCCATCGCACTGACGTCGGCGATGTTGACGCCGTTGATGTGCACCGTCAGCACCTCTGGCTTCAACCGAGTGCCGTGACAAACGGGACATGGCTTGCGGGTTACGATTTCGGCAATGGCCTCGCGGTGGTGTTCGGCCTCCTTCTTGCCGATAACCGACCGGCGAATCCGCGGCACGACCCCTTCATACAGGGCCGTCCGGGGAAACCCTTCACCGGGATGTGCCAGCTTCTGTTGGGGCACGTGCATCAAGAGATCATATTCTTCAGCGGTGTAATCCTTGATGGGTTTGTCGTCGTCAAAGAGGCCACTGGTGGCGTATCGTCGCCAACGCCAGGTATCGGGACCGAAGCTGACAAAGGTAATCGCCCCTTCGTTCAGTGACTTCTCAGGGTCAATCAGCTTGCTCTCGTCAATGTCGTCCACGTAACCCAACCCTTGGCAGGACGGACACATTCCCTGTGGTAGGTTGAAGGAGAAGCTGTCGGAGTAGCCGATAAATGGCTTCCCAATTCGCGAAAATAACAAACGCATTAACGAATAGATCCCCGTGTAAGTTGCCAGTGTCGAGCGCGCATTCTTCCCCAACCGTTGTTGTGCAATCACAATGGCCACGGGTAGGTGTTCGATATCCTGAACGTGGGGCTGGCCAAATTTTGGTAAGTATTGTTGCGTGAAACTCGGAAAGGTCTCGTTGAGTTCTCGGCGAGAGGCTGCGGCGATCGTGTCGAATACCAGTGACGACTTGCCCGACCCAGACAGCCCGACAAAAACGGTCGTCTGATATTTGGGCACCTTTAAACTCACATGCTTCAGATTGTTTTGCGTGGCATCTTTAATTTCAATGTATCCCTGTTCAAATGGCATCGCTAAACCAAACCCCTCTCACGTCATTTTTCTTCTATACTAACTCTCCCCATACTGGGGCACCTTTTCAGCCTAACACATTCTAAAATTTTCCACCTGCTCGAAAACTCGCAAGCCAATCACGCCGGTTTTCGGTTGTGTACGCTTATACTTTAACGTGTAAGATTTTTAGAAGGAGGAACATCCTATGTCCTTATTGAAAAAGCACCCCTTGAATCTCCCCGCCGCCATCATCGCCGGTGGTGCCGCCGGCATCGTCTCTGGTTTGGTTAAACTCGGTTGGGAAAACATCCTGCCCCCACGGACCGAAGAACGCGACGCCACGAATCCCCCACAGACGCTTTTGGAACAATTCGGGATTCCCGCTAAGATCACACACGCCACTTATACTTATTCCGGTCACAAATTACCTTGGGTGAGCTACATCATCCACTTTGGCTTCTCAACCACCTTTGCTGTGCTCTACCAAATCGTTGGCGAGAAGTTGCCGATTGTGAAGAAGGACGCCGGCACCTGGTTCGGCCTCACCATCTGGATTGCCTTTCACATTGGCTTGATGCCTGCCATGGGGACTGTCCCCGCCGCTAAGGACCAACCCACCGAGGAACACGTCTCCGAAGCCCTCGGCCACATTGCCTGGATGGTTACCAATGACCTGGTCGGCGCGGAAGTCTATCGCCGGTTGGTTCAGGAAAGCAAACGTCGAAAGTAAGTAGTAAGGAATCAAGACCAGCGCTAACGCGTGGCGAAGGCCCCGCCAGCTCGCGGCTGACAGGGCTGGAACGGGGTGGACACGACTTGAAGCCTTTCAAAAACCGAAAGTCTCCCAGCTCGGCCTTTACCTAACCGACGAAAACCACGCCGCTAAGGCAAACGACACACCTGAGCCCTGTCAGCCACAAGCTGGCGCCACACGGTGTGGTGACTGATAAACTTGAATCCTGGCAACGTTAGTGCAAAACGTCCGCTGACACTTGCAGTAATTGAGAACTAACATTAATTGACCGGTAACGCCATCCGCATTGCCATACCAAGCATCTCACATTCAGCCGGTTTAATCACACCACTAATCTAAGTCACAGGTGGTCAGGGGCAGAGTCCCGTGTCGAGGCTGTTAGGTCGGTGGTTTCCCGGCCTTACAGCCTGGGACGTCTTGAAGACCCGGTTCATGGGGCTTCGAGGCGAGGCCGAAGACCGTACTTTGGCTTCGACCGTGCCCCACAGGACGGCGCTCCTGACCACCTGCGACGTTCCATTTAAAACAACTTTGATTCAACCGCTTGGAGGCGATGCAATGAACAAACCTTGGCAAACCAAGTGGCCCGAGCGCCTGAGCTACGGTCTAAGTGACGCGGCAGATAACTTGGTCTTTCAGATGATGACCACCTACCTGCTGTTCTTTTACACCGACGTTTACGGACTGACCGCTAGTGCGGCCGCGATTCTCTTCGTGGTGGCGCGGCTGGCCGACGTCGTCGAGAGTCTCATCATCGGCCTCATGATTGACCGCACCCATTCGAAGTGGGGCAAGAGCCGCCCGTTCTTTCTGTGGTACGCGCTTCCCTATGTCATCTTTGCCATCCTCACCTTCGTGACACCGCCATTTGGCGATAACGGTAAACTCGTCTGGGCCTACGTCACCTATCTGGGACTGGGCTTTCTCTACACGGCGGTCAATCTGCCGATCACGTCGATTCTCCCCACCATGACGGAAAACGATCAGGAACAAACTGTGTTAGGCGTCATTCGCCAGTTCTGCGGGAGTTCCGTTCAAATCATCGTGGCGGTCTTCACCCTGCCACTGGTGGCACTATTCGGCCATGGCAACCAACAACGCGGTTTTCTCTTAACCATCGTGTTGTTCGGCGCCATTTCGCTGGTCCTCATCTGGAACACCTTCATTCATGTCCGCGAACGTTTCACCAATCCCGAGCACGCTCACCAGTCTTGGCGGGCCGTGGGCGGCATGTTGAAGCAGAACAAACCGTGGCTGGTCATCTCCGTAGTCATTCTGTTGTATTGGTTGACCACTGCAATTAAGAATCAGACCACCATTTACTATTTCAAATACATTCAAAATAATGAACAACTGGTTCCGTACGCCAACGCCTTCACCTTTGCGGCTTTAATCGGCGTGCTGTTAATCGTCCGTTTCTCCAATCGTTGGGGCAAGAAGCGCACGATGCTAACGGGCATTCTAGTCGCCGCAATTGGCCAGCTAATCCTCAGTCTGGGCGCTGTCGGCAATCTGTTGCCGGTCATCTTCACTGGCACCCTCATCAACTCCGTGGGAAATGGTCTCATCATTGGCCTCGTCTCTATCATGATCGCCGACACGATTCGTTATGGGATGGCGATGGGCATTCAAGCCGAGGGTATCCTGGCCTCGACCGATGACTTCGGCGTCAACGTCGGTTTGGGCCTGGGCGGTTTAATCACTGCCGGTCTCTTTCACCTGTCTGGCTACGCGGCCAACCACGCCCAGAATGGCGCCACGCAACACATGATCCTCTTGAATTATGCTTGGCTACCGCTGATCCTCTACGTCGTGATGTTCGCGATGCTCCTGCTGTACAACGAACGCGAACTGCAGGCGAAGATTCAACCAGATATTCAAGATTAACCCTCATACTAGTACTAACGAAATTCGGGGCAAATTTTTCGCATGTTTTGGCAAAATAAATTATTAAATACCAGATTAATTCCAAGATTCGGCGACGTGGTGGTTCAGTCGCCTACCGGCCGGCAGATATAGGCTGGAACGGTGCGAACACAACTTGAAGCCTCGAAGTTCACGAGTCTCCAAGCTTGGTTTTCTCCTAAGCCAGTGAGAAGACCACTCCCTGACTAAGGAGAACGACGCGCCTGAGCCTATATCTGCCGACCTCACGGCTAAGACGGTGCACTGCGGCAACACCCATTCGAAAACAGCAAAATTGGCAATAGCTATCTCAAAGAATCAGAAAATCAAAAAGATCGGCAAGTATGACCCGGATAATCAGGTTGTACTTGCCGATATTTTTGACATTATTAGGAATTAGAACAAATCGTCGTGGATACGATCAGACATAGCCGGAGGAGGCCAGGGATGGAGCCGGCCGTGGAGGTAGCGTTAGACCGAGTGACTTTCTCGGCCTTACGCTACGGGCGACTTTGAAGACCCGCGCCCCTGGCGGGGCTTCAAATCGAGCGAGAAGCCCAAGGGGCTGAAGCGTCCCCACAGCAGGCGGAATCCCTGGCAGCCGCAGGCGGCCAATCCTAATCTAACCTCAGCAAAATACAACCAAGAGATCACAAAGAAGGACTATGCCTAATTAGCACAGTCCTCATCTTTATGATTTATCCTAATTAATCCTGAGTCGTGGTGTGACGCGTGCGGCCACGGTTGGAGTTCCGGCGCTTATCATGTAAGCTGTCGAAACCAACGAAGCCTGCCGCAACGGCCCGTTCGTTGGCCCGGTGGAGCACCTTGATAAAGTGTTCCGCTTCATCCTTGCCAAAGAAGCCTAACCAGCGGTGGAACCGTTCGTCCGTCGCCTGAGCCAAGTTCCGTTGAACCCGACTACCCGCAGCCGTCAAAGTAATGTACTTGACCCGGCGGTCATTAGGATCGACCTTCTGCATCACGTAGTTTTCCTTCAACAACACGTTAACTTGACGAGCAATGGCACTCTTCGAAACGCCTTCAAGCTTGGCCAGTTCCACCAACGTCTGCCCGTTCTTACTCCGCGCAACGTTTTCCATCACCATGAAGGCTTCAAAAGTCAAATTATACTTTTGGGTGGGAATCGAAACAAAATCCCCGATGTACTTGAAGATGTGCATGTACAAGTCATCAAATTGTTTCTTTAATTCTGCTTCCGTAACGTTTTCGTTTGTCGTCTCTGTCATTATAAATCCATTACTCCTTCTAGTTCAGCGCGGGGCGCTGCCATTTACCGTCCTAAATTGGATACAGCCTACGGGACTTAATTTTAGCCGATAAAACGCCCGTCGTCACCGGTCAAAAGATTCAAAGTGGATAACCATACTTATATTTTATAGATAAAGTAACTAATCCAGTAATATTATAGTTATGATTGGCAAAATAGAACATATGTTCTATAATAGGATCAATCTCCTGACCAAGGATGTGACATGAATGTTAGACTATACACCACAAAAAATTCGGCTCCTACTCCAAACCGCTTACCAAAAAAATCAGCTCACCACAGTCACTTACCGTGGCGTTACCAAAACGGGAACCGTTGACTTCGTGACTGCCAGCACCGTTTATCTCGGTTTAGCGGCCGGCCGTTCTCGTGAAATTCCCCTGACCCAGATCAGCCAAGTCAAACTACACCAATTACAATCTTGGTGGTATCTTTATGATTCTTCCGCACAGTAACTTCCTCTAGTATCGCCTCTTCTGCCTAAAAAATAAACCCCTTTTTTGTAAATTGTTTGTTTTTTCTTTACAATTCGAAGAAAACGCTGTCTTCTGCATGCCACCTTACTTTGTTTCATGTTGACAAATCAACAAAAGCCGACCAGTTGGTTCTCAAAATGGACCAATTTAGTTGGTGGAACGCCCCAGTTAACGTCCATTTTTTAATAACTATTGGTCAAAACTGATAATGACCATAAAACTTGCATAGTTTGATTCATTCGAGGGGGATCACCTCGTCATTCTTCCACACGCAAATCGGGTCAGGACAATTGTCCTGACCCGATTCTTTATATCTATTTAAATAATCTCTACTGTCCCTTGTTTACTATCCACAGTAACTGTCGCCGCGGGATTCTCCCCGACAGTTCCAATCTTATGGTGCCGGTCATCTAACGTGAAGTGGGCGTCACGAGGTGCTCGTACCGTGCCATCTTCATTGCGCAGGTCGAATTGGTAACTCTGGTCTGCTGGAACTTCTAAGCTCACGTTGCCGTGGCTCTGGACCTTGATATTGCCGGTCACTTCAGCGTTGACGCGACCATTCTTGGCCCGAATGTCGCCATCCCCGCTGAGCCCTTTGACACGGACCCCACCATTGCGGGCGATACACGTCAACTGACCGTCAACGCCATCGACCCGGATGCCACCATTCCGTGAATTCAAATGAATATCACCGGTCTGATCAGTCACCCGGATGGCGCCATTTATAGTGTCAACCGACCCTTTTCCGGTCAGTCGACCCAGCATTACCGCGCCATTGTCGGCCTTAATTTCGTAGATTGTGCTCTTCAGATCGTCAATCTTGATGGCCCCATTGGTCGCGGTGAGATCGAGTCGTTCAACACCGGTATGGAAGATCCGCACCCGACCGTTAGTGGCGTGGGCCGCCAGGAAAATGGCACTCTGGAAGTCACTCATTTCGAGGCTCCCATTACCTGCCTCCACCGTGACGCGTCCCGTCAAAACGGCAGGCAATAGAATTTCTACCCGAATATGCACGGGCCAGAGACGGGGACGTTCGCCCTGTTGAATGGTCAGCATATCCCCGACACGCGTTGCCCGCAGGTGAAAGCGATCGTTGTCGCGGCTCATATACTCATTCACCACGATATTCTCACCGCTGGCCGCGCCGAGTTTAACGGCGGCATCGCGATAGTCAATCGCCACGTTAGCCAGGTCGGTCACCGCAAAGGTCTGGGTGTTGACCAGCTTCAGCGAGGTCACAATCGTCCGTTCCGGCTCCTGGCCGTTGACCGTGACGTGATCCCCGTTGACGTCAATCAGACCGTTAGCGACGGAAACGTGGTCGCCTTCCACCTGAACCAAACTCCCGAGATCCACCTTATCCTTGTCGTTATCCACAAGGACGTGGTCGCCCCAAGTCACTTGATCGTCGGTGATGTGGAGCTTACCAACGTGAACGCTGGACTGAGAACTGTGCTTCGTCTTGGATTCACTTTGCCGATTGTGCCCGGTCGTGCTCTGACGCTCACTGTCTTCGGCCACTTCTTTGAGGAGGCTGTCGAGATCGCCAATCTGGTTAACGGCTTCATCAATTGCCTTGTCCGGCTGCATACCGTCGTTGACGCGTTCTGAGACGGCTTCGGTCAGGTCGCCCACTAATTCTTCCTTGAGTTCCGTCAAAGCTCGCGATGGCGTGTAGTTGCTAAATAACTGGTCCAAACGCGTCCGAATTTCCATTGTAATATCGTCCATAATTAAGCCTCCTCGGTAAGTTTACCGGTAATTAAATCGTCAATAATCGGTTTGGCAAACTGCCAGGCCGCTGTCTTCTCCGCCAGCATGTCGCGTCCCGCCGGCGTGACGTGATAATACTTGCGCCGCGAGCCCTGAGTCTCATCACCCCAGTAGTCCGTCAGGGCACCATTCTTTTCGAGTCGACGAAAGACCGTGTACAGCGTGGCTTCGTTGAGCTCATAGTGCCCGTGACTCAGGGCCTTCACCCGTTTGGCCACCTGGTACCCGTAACTATCCCCCTGTTGGAGAATGTTCAAAATAATCGTATCCGTATGGCCCCGAATGAGATCTTTGGAAATATTCTCAGCCATGCCGCCACTTCCTTCCTTTTGCTTGCATATAATGTATCACATACTACTGTGTGTGTCAAAGTAGTATGTGTCAAAAAAAGTGGAATTTTTTTGTCACGATTGCCTTAACTTTCACTTAAGCCATGTTCCCCGTGAAACCAGCATGGTACACTAAGCACAGCAAATTTATTCAGGGGAGACTTTTTCAATGAAAACCTTTCGCAATATCCTAAGTTGGGTGTTACCCATCGTGGTTGCCCTGGCTGTCGTCTTCGTCGTGCGCACCTACCTGCTGGAAGTCGTCAAGGTTTCAGGTGACTCAATGGAACCGAACTTAGTGAACGGTGAGGCCATGATCGTGACCAAACCGACAACGGTCAAACGACTCAGTGTCATTGTTTTTGACGCCTACGGGGAAGACCCCACCGCGGCCAAGAATACCAACTATGTCAAACGCGTCATCGGCATGCCTGGCGATCAGGTGGCCAGCAAGAATGGCTACATTTACATCAATAATCGTAAGATTAAACAGAGCTTCATCAGCAAGTCCGAACGGGGCATCGGTACCGGAAATTGGACGCTAGGTGGCCTGGCTAAACAACACAACTGGACCTACCAAGGCAACACCGTTCCTAAGGGCCACTACTTCGTCCTTGGTGACCATCGGAGTGTCTCCGAGGATGGCCGGGCCTGGGGTTATGTCGACGCCAAGAAAATCATGGGCGTGGTCAAGGTGCCCTTCTGGGAAGGCAGTTCGGAGCACCGCGCTAATGTGAACAGTCTGGCTAGCTAATGCTGTTTGACTGTGTCGAAAAAGTCCGCCTGCGGCTGACAGGGGTTACGCCTGCTGTGGGGAACGCCTCCAGCCTGAGGGACAGGCTTCCGGCTCGCTTTGAAGCCCCGCCAAGGACGCGGGTCTCCAAAGTCGTCCCATGCTGTAAGACCGGGAAGGCCCTAGCGCCCGGCCTAACACCATCGACACGGCTGGCTCCACCCCTGTCCTCCTCCGGCTATTGTGGTGCTTAATTGCCACAACTGTTCGAGACCAGGACCATTACTTGTCTGCTGGTCAAATTCCATTCACGAATGACCTAATAATCTTCAATTTACAACCAACTAATAAGCCATCAGTTTTTGCATTCTAGCAAGATACTGGCGGCTTTTCGTGTGCACAATTGTGGATACTGGAGCCTTCACAATGTATGACCTTGGACATGACCGCCAGACCCACCTGAAAGGCAAAAAACGTGGCTTCTGCGAAAACTAATCCTACTGGTGCATGCCAACATCTATCTGGCTTGAACGTCACCACCAAGCCGAAGGAGGCCAGGGATGGAGCCGGCCGTGGTGGTAGCGTTAGACCGAGTGACTTTCTCGGCCTTACGCTACGGGCGAATTTGAAGACACGTGGTTTTCGTGGCTTCAAATCGAGCGAGAAGCCCAAGGGGCTGAAGCGTCCCCACAGCAGGCGGAATCCCTGGCAGCCGCAGGCGGCTGTTTTAGCAGATCAAAAAATCCCAAGACCATAGAAATCATGTCTTGGGATTCAATTTCGAAGAGAGTAACCGAGCAAACCTGCCTCGCAGGACAGGTCATCCCCGGAATGTCGCGGCGACCCCTCACTGGAGGCCATTAACGTGACAAGATTTAGCTAAACATACGTCTAGTAGCCTTCAACAAGGTCTTCGGATCCTTGTCGTAACGAGGCGTATCGACCAATTTATCCATTGGAACCCCGGCAAAGTGGAACGCCGCGATTTCACCGGAACGGGTAGCACTCTGTTCCGTAAAGATCATTTGATAAGGCTGTTCAACGAATTCACCGGTAAAGGCTAAGTTGGTTGAGTGCGCTGGAATGACCTCAGGACGGTCGGCCTTAGCCCGGTTGTTGAAGAGGGCTGAAGCGTATGGCATGTAAACTGGAATATTGTTGATGATGCTGTCGAGAATGGCTGGTTCCTTTTCCTTAATGTTGTTAGGACCTGGATCCACCTTGGACAATTGGCCAATCAATTCCTGAGCCATTTCCTTACCTGTCATCTTGATGTACTGCTTGTGGACGAATTCACCCGTCCGACGTGGGTACAGGAAGTAACCCCAGATAACCGATTCATTTGGCTTCTGGCTGGTAAAGTGTGGCTGGTGGTGAACCACGATCGACATGTTAATATCCTTCTGACCTAATGGCGTGATTGGCGTCGTGGACAGGAAGGAGTTCAAGGCATTTCCAGGAACTTGGGTGGTAATCCGGGTAATTTCGTTCAACAGCAAGTGGTTCTTCGTGGTCAACGTGAAGCTGACCCATTCGGAATTCTTACGGTCGGCGAAGAATTTATCAGGAGTCCCCAAGTTGTAGAAGCGTTCCGTGGCTTTCTTCCACAAAGCGGCACTGATCCCGTATTCCATGTTTTCGCGTGCTGGGGTGTTGTAATCTCCCATCGTCGCGGAGTCGGTGATGGACCCGTTAGTAAAGATAACCGCCGTCTCGTCATCAATGTCGACGACTTCTTCGGTGTCATCCTCAACGTTCTTGACGTGGATCCCAGTAACCGTGATCTCGTCTTGCATAGCGCTGTCGGCGAAGTCCCAATCCGTGACAATCCGGTTGGAAATAAATTTAACCCCTTCACCCTTGAGGTAGTTAATCAAAGGCAAGATCATACTTTCAAATTGGTTGTAACGGGTCCGGTTGACCCCAACCAAGTGTTCAATTTGCGTGAATTCATAAATCATTTGGTGCATGTAACGCCGGAGTTCTTGAACGGAACTCTCGATCCGAAAGGCGAACGTGGTTTCCCACATGTACCAGAAGTTGGTTTGGAACATGTGTGGGTCGTCCTTGAAGTATTCGGCGATCGTCACGTTGTCCAACTTGGTTTCTTCGTCATCAGGCATCAGGACTAATTTCGATAACAGTGTCCGGTCCTTGTTGTTCAGACCCAACTTACCACCGTCGATAATGCCCTTGCCACCTTGCAACAACCGCGCCTTATCGTAGGTCTGGTGATGTGAATCGAAGTCGCGCGTATCTTCTGCGGCAGTCATGCCTTCCTCAGTTGCGGAAGGAATTCGGTCCAGTAGGTCCATCAAATCAACGTAGGTCCGGTAGTTCAGCATCCGGCCACCCCGGGCAACGTAACCCGTCTGGTTGTCGAGTGGGTGCTCCTTGTTCCAGTATTCATCACTGAATTCTTCGGTCGTCCCACCATCGTTGGCACCGTGCATATCTGCCCCATAAAAGGTGATATTATCACCGCGCCAATGGCCTTCTTGAATCAGGTAAACCGCCGCGGCCATATTAGATAAACCCGCACCGATCATTACTGCTTTTGTTTTAACCATCAAAAACACCTCCGTAGATTCTTTGTGCCTTTACGACTTCATTATGCTTGCTTTGTCATGCATTGTAAAGCGTTTACATGACGGTTTTATAAAAAACTTCAGATCGTTACGAATCCTTAATACACCGGGGATTGCGACACGTCATGTTCCATTTATAGGGGCCAAATACCGCTTGAATTACCGCTGTGAAAACGGTCGAAACGGTTTACCTTTTAGGATCAAAAAGAGTGTCAAAAAAGGCGATTAGTCAATGAGCATTAACGTCGATAATCGGGCAATCCCGGGCTTGGATTGTTTGATTATCGGGGTTAATCGGAGTTGACTGCCTTTTTTGACACGTTTCGGCCATATAAACTCAACCGCCCCTACAAAAAAAGCCGAGACAACCGTCTCGGCTTTTAGGCTATTGTGTGGAGGTAATGGTTAGTCAGCTGCCATGAACTTGCCGGCGGTCAACTTAGAAGCTAAGACCCAGCCCTTCGTCTTTCCGCTAGTAACGTAGAGGTATTTGACATTCTTCTTCGCATTCTTAATCGTGATCTGTTCAATTGCGTAGAAGGTCTTGCTTTCTGGTAACTTGCCCTTCAATGTCAACGTAACCTTTGACTTATCGGCAGCGAATTTGCCCGTGTAGAAGGCTGGACGAGTGCTCTTGAAGTGGTAAGCGCTCTTCTTAATCTTCTTAGCGCTAACCAAGGTATACGTATTTGCTTTGTGAATCCCATCGGCCGCCATGAACTTACCAGCGACTAACTTGGAAAGGGCAACCCAACCCTTAACCTTGCCGTTAGCCGTCTTGATGTAAACATAGCTGACCTTCTTGCCCTTGGCATTCTTAATCACAATCTTCTTGCTGGCGGTAAAGTTAACGCCAACCTTCACCGTGCCCTTCTTAGCCATCGTCACTTTAGACTTGTCAGCGGCAAAAGCAGCACTATAAAGCGCTGGTTTCCCAGTCTTGACGTTGTAAGCCGCCTTCTTCAAGGCCTTGCTACTCAATAACGTATAGCTGACTTTCTTCACTGCTGGTTTGGCAGCGGCAAATGCAGTCACGGAACTACTTACGGGAGCAATAGCCCCGACCCCTAATGGTAATACCATGGCTGCTGCAGCTGCGATCATTGCAACTTTTTTCATCATAACAATTACCCCCCAATAATTTTGAACTCATCTCTGAATTCACGGGTATCATATCACGCCCCCAAGGGAGACGGAAATAGCGACACTCAAAAAGCACTCAAAACCCTGTTAAATAAGGGATTAGCGGTAAATTAACGGAACTTACTCTTAGAGCCTTATTCATGTCAAATCGAAAAAATCGTGACCGCCAAATTAATAGCGGTCACGATCACTTGTCGTTCTAATGATTTAATGGGTTTTAAGGTTTAGAGCTACTGGAGATCAGGCCTCCGGGCGGTTGCTCAGAGGGCTGGAACGTTGTGGCCACGATTTGAAGCCCAGCGCCCAAACCGCGCAGGTCTTCAAACTCGGGCTTTCACTAGGCTAGGAAAACCACCCAGCTAAGTGAAACGACACGACTGAGCCCTCTGAGCAACCACCCTCCGGCAAAGATCCAGCATTGCCAAAGCGAAGAGTTGCATTGACCAATTGCGAAAACACATTGCCAATTTACTGGCATCAGTAATTGACTAACATCAGCCAGCCATCAACAATCCCCGTTCACTCTCGAATACGATAACTAACAACACACAATCTCAGCCGGAGGAAACCAGACAGAACCCCCGTGTCGGTGGTCTTAGCCGAGGTTTTCTCTCGGCTTAGAGCACGGTCAACTTTGAAACTCGTGATTTTCGAGGTTCAAGGTTGCCCTGAAGACCGCTTTTCAGGCTTCAGGTCTGCCTCATGGGGGTTCTGTCTGGTTACCGCAGGCGACCCAACCCAATCTCACACTTATTTTTGTTGGCTAACCTTAGTCACAGCCTTGGCGATGAGTGACGTGTAGTGTCGGTTCCCCCGATTATTCGGATGAACATGGTCACTGACGAACCACTTGTCTTCGCCCTTAGCCGTGCTGTACCAGTCAATAACGTGGACGTTCTTGTAGGCGTCCGCCGTCTTTTGAATTCGTCGGTTAACCGAGTTCTGCCATTCCCGCGTTGGGACGTGAGCCGTGACCCAGAAGATCTCGTGATTGGGTCCAATGGCCTCGACGATATCCTTGGCCTGTTCCGGCGTGACGTAACCGTTCGTTCCAATGTTGATCAGAACATTCTTCGCCAGTTGCCCCTGTTGAGCGAGGCTATTTACAATGTCCTTCACGTCCGCCGCTTGCCGGCCAACCTTACCATCCACGATGGCGCCAGGGAAGACCTTCTGCAGGTCCCCCGAGTCATCCAAGAGGACGGAATCCCCGATCGCCGTCAACGGCGTCTGCTTACTGGTAACGACCTCTTCGGGCGTCAGGTAGTACGTCTTCGACGTGTCTTGGTCTTCCTTAGAGAGCTTCGAGAACGCCACAGCCTTTTCATGCTTGCGTTTTGAAGCTTCCTTGGCTAAGGCCTTTTGTTTCTTAGCGGCTTCGGCATTCTTCTTCTTGGCTGCCGCTTGTCGTTGTGTGATGGTCTGTTGTAACGCCGTTGGCTTGGCTGCCGCTGGCTGTTGAACAAAGCCGACTGCCGTCAGTCCAAAGAGTAAGGCACCGATGACACCGAGACTGCTAGCGAGTCGGTGCGCGTCAGGTTGCTTGAAGAAGGTGACCACGTCGCTGGTAATCTGTCCATAGTGGTAGTGCCGTAATGGCCGTTCAATCCAACGGTAACTGAGTTCCGTCGCCACCATAATCAAGGCAACCTCAACCAAAGCATTGAACAGCGGATGATTGCCAATATTGATGCGAGATTCGTAGAAAATCATGACCGGAAATTGATACAGGTAAATTCCATAACTCCGTTGTCCCACGTAACTAAAGACAGGGTTCGATAAAATTCGATTCATATCACTACCAGGATGCGCAACCGTCCCGACCAGAATTCCGGAGAGTACGGTGAACCAGAACATCCCGCCACGATAAGTGCTGGCCGCCTGGCCGTTCATGTTAAAGAACAGGTAAATCAGGGCCAACAGTGAGGCGCCCCCGAGGCCGTCCATGATCAACCGATGGGCTCGCGTGACATCCGCACTAAGTCGATGGGCCGGCCAAACGAAGGCCATGGCCGCACCAATTAGGATGGCAAACATCCGCGTATCCGTCCCATAGTAAACCCGGTTGGTGTTCTGCGGATCAAATAATAGAGCCATCGCTAAGGCCGACGCAATTGCCGCCCCTAGCAAAATCAATAAGATCCGGCCTTGCTTTTTAACCAGAATCAGCAGGGCCAAGACCACGAGTGGCCAAACCAGGTAAAACTGACCTTCGATCGACAACGACCACAAATGGGTAAACGGTGATTCTCCACTGAACCGGTCAAAGTACGATTGCCCGTGACTAATTTCAAACCAGTTGTACCCATAAATTAAATTGGTCAGCACCGTCTTTCTGATGTTGACCAGTAGCTCCCGTTGGAACAGCGTAATATACGCCGTAGTCGCCAGTAACATTGTGACCAGTGCCGGATACAGTCGTTTCAACCGTCGGCCGTAGAAGCCCCAGATATCGATGGTATGGGTCTGATCCCACTCCTGAATCAGCAGATAGGTAATCAAATAACCCGAAACTACGAAAAAGATCGGAACTCCCAGGTAGCCACCTTGAAGCGTCGATGGTGCCAAGTGATAAATAATAACTCCCAAAACAGCTAAGGTTCGAATACCATCGAACCCCGTTATGTAGCGCTTCTTCCCCACGCGATGCGCCCGAAAATCAGAACGCGTTAATCGCGAATTCAATTGATCCATAAAATTACTCCTTTTCTCTCTAAAGCCTTGCAGAGATCCCCCAAATTAATCAGTTAATTATTAATTTTAAGCAGTTTATATTTAAGGTGTAAATAATAGAGTCAACGACTAAGCCAATCGGCTTAAATATTGTTCCGCCGGGTGATCGTTAACCCCATCTAAGTAGCTTCATTCTATAATGTTTTCCATTAGGAAACAACGCTTTTACTCGAAATTTCAAAATTGTAAAATTTGACACTCGACCGACACATCCTTGGTCAAAAATCCCCCGGCAATTCATGGGATCTTAGGCGATGTTGGTTAGTTCAATGACCATTCACAAACGCTAACCGTGAAATCATTTTCGGCTAATATCTCCCACCCTTACGGCCGCCCGACTCATGGTATACTAAACTCATATCAACCGACGTTGTTGGCCTGCGGTAAACAGACGCCACCCGGTGAGGCAAACCTGAAACCTGAAAAGCGGTCTTCAGGGCAACTTTGAACCTCGAAGAACCCGAGTTTCAAAGTTGGCCGTGCTCTAAGTCGAGACAGAACCTCGACTAAGACCACCGACACGGGGTTCTGTCTGTTTACCTCCGGCCTACCGGGTTACGTTCACGCATATTGTTATCTTTTACAGGTGATTGTAACCATAGGGTGTTCGCTCTGTCCACCGAAGGTGGCTGTAACCCATCAACGTCAACCAACAATATAGGAGGAATTTCCATGACCCAACAGCCATTTACCCCCGTTACCGTCCGTCAGTACCCCAAGATCGACCTGCACTGTCACCTTGAAGGTTCACTCTCCCTCGGTGCCCTGCGTGAAATGGCCGCGGTGACGGCAACGCCGCTCCCCGTGGGCGATCGCGCGTTACACGACCTGCTCATTGCCACCGCGACGAATCCCGAGACTACAGATTATTTAAAGCGCTTTCAACCAGTCATTGACCTGATGCAGACCGCCGAACAACTCGAAATCGCCGGGGCTGACATCGTGCGCTCCGCCGCAGCCGACGGGCTCATTTACATGGAAACCCGGTTCACACCAACGCTTTACACCCAAGGCAACCTGACCTTGGCAGCGGCCATTGCCGCACTGCTTCGGGGGCTCCATGCCGGAACGAAAACATACGGCGTACCCGTCAACGCCATCGTCTGTGGCCGCCGTGAAGGATCGTTAGCCGAACTCACCACGGTCTTTGAAACGGCCGCCAAATTTGCCGATCAGGGTGTCGTGGGTCTAGACCTTGTCGGCGATGAGGCTGAATACCCCACGATTGCGCTTGCCGATGCCATCCGCGCCGCTCATGCGACTGGCCTACCAATCGCCCTGCACGCCGGAGAAACGGCCCCCGTGGATAACGTGGTCGTCGCGATGAGCCTGAAGGTTGAGCGCATCGGTCACGGCCAGCGACTCAACGGCTTCCCAGCCGCCATGGCCCGGGCCAAACGGACCGGGACCACGCTAGAAACCTGTCTGACCAGTAGCCACCGCTCGGTCGACCTGCCCGATTATCCTAACTTGCCACTTCAGGATTTTCTCGATGCTGGCCTGAAGGTCACCGTGAACACCAATCACCGAACGATTGCCGACGTTAATTTGACCGACGAAATCCTAGCACTCCATGACCACAGCGATTTGGATTGGCCCCAGTTGGCCCAATTAACCCACAACGCCATTGATGGCGCCTTCCTCAGCGACGCAGACAAAGCCGCTTTGCGGGCCAAGGTTCCAGTTACTGCCTAACTTAATCACACTTACAAATTGGATCCGGACGCTAGTCGTTCGGGTCTTTTTCATTAGCATTAAGAGATGATGACTTGCCAGCACCGTCTTTCTTGGTTAAAGTAATCATTATCAAGGAGGCTTTGCCATGTCCCAGACTTATCCCTATCAAGACGCCTTCAACCGCGTGCTTCACGAGCGATCCATGGCGCAGGCCACGTTCGACGAATATAACGCCACGTTGACCGATTTCTTTAAATACCTCGAAAACTTTAATCCTACCTATCAACGGGAGCACCACGTCAATCAGCTTCAGACCGCCGATGTCCAACAATATCTGGCCATGCTGGTTGACCAACGCCAGATTCAAAATCAAACCTATAACAAGATCCTGTCCCACCTCAACGTCTACTTCAAGTTTCTCTTCTCCCACCGCTGGACGCCCTACTTGCCAACCCTGGACCTCAAGAGCAAGCCCAAGCAGGCCGCGCGTCCCCTGAACTTTCGCTGGGTCGACGACCTCGATGACTTATTGGCAGACCAACGACTTCACGTCTACACTCGCCTGACACTCTTGCTGATCGCTCACGGTTATCCGGTTCAAGCCTTTCTACGGCCCGGCTTTACCGCCGATCTTGATACGCGATCCTGGTCACCCGCGGCCCAGACCTTTTTAACTGAGCTCCGTGAATTTATCACGCCCCTCCAGGCCCGCTTCCGGTCGTCCGACTGGTTTCTCAAGCAACGGGCCTCAACCGACCCACACCTCACACTTCCGGGACTCCATAAATATTTAAAGCCCGACGAGGCCCTCACCGGCTTCGCCCTCGGCCCAGCCGGCCTGTATCAAGGCTACTTAGTTAACTATCTCCGCCGTCATCCCCAAAAGTCCGATCGTGAGGTCATTGCGGCCCTACATCTAGCCCCTGACGCCATCGATTACTACCGCCGTTTAGCGCAACGGGCAGACTAAGCATTGCCACTTCACGTTGAACCCCCTATACTATGTAGGTGAAATAACTAATTGGGGGAATTAGACATGAAGAAACAATGGGGAATCTTGGGGGGCCTGGTTGCACTACTCGTCGTGCTGATCGGAGTGGTTGTCTGGCAACAACGACAACCCGTTAAAAAATCGGCGGCGCCAGTTAGCGAAAGTCGCCGCAAGGAATCCGACACCAAAAGCACCGTGGTCAAGCAACCTAAGGCCAAGCCATGGATCAGATTAAACAAGCCGTTAAAATTACCAATCCTGATGTACCACAGCATTTCTAGTGGCAACTCCCTGCGGGTACCCGCGCGACAATTTCAACAGGAGATGGCCTACCTTCAACGTCACCACTACCGCACCCTGACCGCTGACGAAGCGGTTCGGGCGCTGACCACCAACACCGTGCCCCAGAAGAAGGTCGTCTGGGTCACCCTCGACGACGCCTACAAGGATAACCTGACGCATGGTCTGCCTGCCTTGGAACAGACCAAGGTGCACGCCACCATCAACGCCATCACCGGGTTCACCCACAAGTCCAACCACTTGACGCTCTCGGAAATGAAACAGATGAAAACCACCGGACGCGTTGATTTCGCCAGCCATACTGTTCAGCACCTGGATTTAAACGAAATCACCGCCGCCCAGCAGAAGACGGAACTGTTCAAGTCTAAGCAGTGGCTGGATGCCAAGCTGAATCAGAAGACTGAGGTTCTCTGTTATCCCGCCGGTCGGGCCGACAAGACAACCCACCGCTTAGCCAAACAAGCCGGCTATAGCATCGCCCTGACTACCCAGGAAGGTCTGGCCCAGATGAGTCAAGGTCGCTACAATCTGTCCCGATTACGCGTCATTCCCGGGATGTCGACCGCCACTTTTGGCAGTCTGATCGCGGTTAATAATCAGTAACAATCTAGCCATCGTGAAAGCGTTTCCTATTGTGTCCTGTCGGGACTCGGCGTACAATAAAGGTAAGCATTCCGACACAAGGAGGTCTTTACCATGGGGAGCGTTGTCACGTTAGCAACCTGGTCATTCATGCTGGTTTTAATCGGTGCCGAGATTATTCGGGGAATTTTTATGTTTAAGGGTTAATATTTAAATTAAGTTATTTATGTAGGTCGCACAAAAACGCTAGTCTAACGCTGGTTTTGGTGCGGCCTTTTTCGATCCCACCCCCGCTAGTACCGCTAAATGTGTGTTGACAGTGTTTCAGTCGACACTTAAAATTAAAGACATATCGGGAGCATTTCAAGGAGGAGTCGTCATGAAGAAGTTTAGAATTGGCCTCATCACGGGACTAGCCATTTTCGCCCTCTTCGGTGGAGTCATTGGCACGAACTTACCGGGGAATCAAGCCACGGCCTACGCCAAAACCACCAAAAAGATCAAGAAAGCCAAGAAGCCACGCTGGGAACGGCCATCCGAAAACAAGCCTTACCCTAATCTAAAAGTACATAAGCACGTTTACCTACAAGTTTCCCTCAAGAAGCAACGGGTTTACGTCATGAGCAAGCATCACAAGGTGCTCTACACCATGATCTGCTCAACGGGGAAGAAGTCGACGCCAACGCCTAAAGGGACCTTCCACATTCAAAATCGTGGGAAGCACTTCGTCGGTGCCAACTACTGGACTTCCTTCAAGGGCTGGGGCATCTACATGTTCCACTCTGTGGTCATCAACAGTCAGGGCCACTACATCAAGAGTGAAGCCAAGAAGCTGGGCCACCCGGCTAGCCATGGGTGCATTCGGATGCCAATTCCCGATGCGCACTGGATCAACAGTCATATTCCGGCTAAGACCAAAGTGATTATTAAATAGTTGTTTTTCATGATTAAGGGGCGAGACCTTTATGTCTTGCCCCTTTTTGGTTGGGATTTGAATATTGCGATAAAAAGGCCGCCTGCGGCTGCCAGGGATTAAGCCTGCTGTGGGGACGCTTCAGCCTAGAAACCAGGCTTTGATCCAGCATTCACTTAACCTTGTTTTGGTGGACTTAACCGACTAACCTGACCCACTAAAGTTCTAGCCTGCTTATTATCCAAAATCGATATCTCAGCGCTTCTGGTCCAGCCGCGTACAGCCACTTAATCGTGACTCACCTATCACTTTAAAAGGAAGTACGCTACACTAGAAATAATTGCTTTTCCTCAGATCACATTCAGAAAGGAATTCATCCGCATGTTGTTAGTCGCCTTCTTCTGCACCCTGTCGGCCTTTATCATGGCCATCATGGGCATCGTGCAACGTCGTCAGCACCTCCGCCTATTGGCCGGGGTCTACGTCGTCTACTACCTGATCGCCTTAGTCGCCGTGTTCGTCGTTCTGCCGAGCAAGGCCCTCTTTAGCCTGATTATCTTAAATGTCATCAGTGGGGTCTGCTACCTACCGTTCTTGGCCTTCAGCAGTCCTGACGTCGTCATTGAGGCCGGTGAGAACCGTCCCCATGTCCGGAGCCGCAATCGCGGGCTGAACGTCGCAGCCGGCATCCTAGGACTTCTCTTCCTGACCAGTCTCTTCGGGGCCGCGCAGACCAAGTTCGGCGTCAAACCTGTTTACAATTCCCTCAAAATCAAGACAATGAAGACCGCGCCGCTCCTGGATAAGGACGCCACCCCCATCGCCATTGCCCCCAAGACCGTGCGGAACAAGATGAACAAGGCCATGAGTGCCGTGCCCAACACGTCCTATTACAAGCTGGGGGCACTCCAGACGCAGGTCGTGAAGGGCAAGACCGTCTACATTGCTCCCGTCGAGTTCGATGGCTTCTGGCGCTGGCAACGGGCGAAGAAGAGTCCCGGCTACTTCATGATTGACGCCACCAACGTCAATGCTGAACCCAAATTCGTTAAACAACCCATGAAATACACCCCGAGTGCCTACCTCTTTGACGACGCGCAGCGGGTCATCTACAACCGTTTCCCTGGCTGGGTTCAGGAAGGCCAACCCCAACTCGAAATCAAAGATAACGGGGAACCCTACTTCATCCAAACCGTCTACAAGGCGCGTGGCGTTTCCAGTCGAATCAACTACAAGAGCCTCCACGTCGCGGTCCTAAATGCCAAGACCGGGGAGACCAAACTGTACTCGGCCGCCGGGGCACCGAAGTTTATCAACGAGTCGATCGCCTCCTCGACCGCTGCCGAAATGAATGAAATCTTTGGCTGGTATGGCAATGGCTTCTTCAATGCTCATTTCAACAAAACCGGCGTCAAGGACCCGAACAGTAACGGGACCGAGGACGGCGTCACCCCAGTCGTCGACAAGCATGGCAACATCTCGTATTTCAACGACTTCACCTCGCCTAAGACTGGCGCCGACTCAACCATGGGTTACTCCATGATTAACGCCCGGACCGGGACACTGACCTACTACACCGGTAAGAATATCGGGGTCATGGATAGCGACGGGGCCAAGAAGATTGCCGAAAAGGAATACGTCGCTCAGAAATGGTCGGCCACGATGCCCATCATGTACAACATTGACGGCACCCCGACCTGGGTCGTCTCCCTCTTAGACTCCACCGGGGCCTTCCGGAGCTACGCCTACATCAAGGCAGCCGACCAAAGCGTGAAGGCCTACGCCACCACGGCCACCCAGGCGCTGGACCAATACCGCGTCCAGCTGGCCTCCTCTGGGTCGACAGCCAGCTCAACGACATCTTCCAAGACCATTAAGGCCAGCGGAACCGTCGAACGGGTCGTGGTTATCCCTAATGGTGACACCCAGAACGTGCTCTTCGCCTTGAAGGGCCAAGACACCCTCTGGACCATCGGCACCGCCGACTACCCCAAGGCCGTCCTGATGACTGCTGGCGACCAAGTGAAGATCACCGGTCGCGTCAATGAAAGTGCCAAGACCGGGACCGTTGAAGATTATGTGAACCGAACGTTTAAGTAACTACCTGACGAATTAACTAGTTAACGAAAAGAAGCGAATCGACCAATTGGCGATTCGCTTCTTTATTTTGCACAGATTAAACGGCATTAGCTCGTGTTAAACTTGCCTATCCATTAACGTGTGAATTTCGTGTCACCCGCAGATGCCAGTGGTCCCACCAATTCATGAGGCAGATAGGGGTCTTCCAGATAGGCAATATCTTCGGCGGATAAGGTCAGATCCAGAGCCTTCACGGCGCCTTGGAGGTGACTGGACTTGGTTGCTCCGATGATCGGCGCCGTGACGGTTGGCTTCTGTAAGAGCCAGGCCAAAGCAACCTGAACCCGATCGACGCCATACTTTTGGGCAATCTCACCGACCCGCGCAATGATGGGCATGTCTAAATCTTTGCTGTCATTGTACTTTTCGCGGGCCACCTTGTCCGTGGCATAGCGCTTCGTTTCGCCAGCCCAATCACGGGTCAACCGACCCGAAGCCAAGGGACTGTACGGGGTCACGGCGATGCCTTGATCGGCACACAGCGGCAACATCTCCCGTTCCTCCTCACGATAGAGCAGGTTCAGGTGATTTTGCATCGACACAAACTTGGTCCAGCCATGCTGTTCGGCGACGGCTTGGGCCTTCTCAAATTGCCAAGCAAACATGGCCGAGGCCCCAATGTAGCGCGCCTTCCCAGACTTAACGACATCATTTAGGGCTTCCATGGTCTCTTCAATCGGCGTGGTGTAATCCCAGCGATGAATGATATAGAGATCGACGTAGTCCGTTTGAAGCCGTTCCAGGCTCTGATCGATTTGCGAAAGGATGGCCTTACGCGAGAGGCCAGCTAAGTTGGGCCCCTGCGTCGGCGTGAAGAACACCTTCGTGGCTAAGACAATCTTGTCCCGGTCGGCCAATTTATTCAGGGCGTGACCGACGAACCGTTCGCTGTCTCCATGGGAATAAATATTAGCCGTATCAAAAAAGTTAATCCCGAGATCCAAGGCTTCTTTGATGACGGCCTCACTCGGTTTCTCACCAATCGCCCAGGGAAACATCCCCGTGGACGCGTTACCGAAGCCCATTGTTCCCAAACACAAGCGAGAAACGTCGAGTCCGGTGTGACCTAATTTCGTATATTGCATATGCTTTAGCTTCCTTTAATTAATTTCATTAATAACGGTCAGCCCACCCTGATTGACCAGGGTGTCGCCCGTGAGAACCGTCGCATCGGCCGTCGTGATCAACGACCGCGATTCGGTCTGATAAATCTGAAAGGCGGGTGTCTGACAATGGGTCTTAAAGGCGGCCAGATCTTGAAACACTTCGAAAAGCACCCAGCGTTCTGGATCATCGACAGACTGGCCCACCAATGCCACCAACAGACCCGCCTCGGCGGCCATCGCTGGTCGCAGACTCGCCGTCACCAACGTCTGATAGGCCGCTGCCTGATCAACCGGAATCGTCAGCTCGGTCAGTTGGCTGAACTGCGTCGCGCCACCCCGCAATGGGTCCGGTTTTTCCAATAAAAGTCGTGGGGTCAGCTGGCTTACTGCTTGACTCATCACGGCGCGCTTGGCAACCTCACGAAAGGCCGCAAACTGGGGCGAATGCGCGTGCTGATCATAACTAGCCGCATCGCGGTAAATCTCGATAACCCGATTGTCCAGACCGGCCGGGTCCACGTGGCTCGTGTACATCGCCAGCGTCCCCGGTTCATTTTTGATCGAGGTCAGCAGGTTCTGTTCACCCACCTTCGCAAAGGCTTCGCGTTCGTCAGCGGTGATCTTTAATTTAAACAAGCGAAATAACGGTGTCGTCATGACCTACTCTCCTTTAGGTGTCGTCAAGGGCGCCAGCGGTTTGATAACGCGTGCCGGAACCCCGGCAACGACCGTGTTATCCGGAACATCCTTGGTGACAACTGCCCCGGCGCCAACCACAACGTTATTGCCGATGTGGACCCCGCCGATCACGGTGACGTTGCCCCCGATCCAGACATCATCGCCCACAGTAATGGGCTTGGTCGTGGTAATCAGGTAACGTGTGCCATCTGGCCGCACGCCAAAACGTTGCGTAGCATCTAGCGAATGCGCGCCACAGTAAAACTTCACGTCAGGGGCAATGATAACCCGGTTGCCTAAAACGATCCGATTGGAGTCCTGAAACGTACAGTTGCCATTGATAAAGACGTCGTCACCGACCGCGATATGCGCGCCATAAACGGCACTGAATTGGCCATTGATGACGAGTCGTTCACCGGCATGCCCGAAGAAGTCCTGCATGGCCGCCGCACGTTGGTCCATATCCTGGCTGGTATTGATCACATGCAGCAGATCCTTGCCGCGCGCAATCAATCCCTGGAGTTCTGGATCACGATAGTCGTAATCCAAACCCGCTAATAATTTTTCATGTTCTGTCATCAAGTTTATCTGACTCCTAACCATTTAAAAATAAACAAAACCAGCCATAACGAATTATGTAAAAGAGAACGGCCTCGGTTAAAAGGCCGACTCCATTTGTAAAAGTTCATCAATCTAAGCCGTAGGGTGGGTGAAAATGGGCTCAGCCGTGGGAATTCCCTTAGCGGCGAACTTGGCCGCTTAGGGAATTGGCGCCTTTGAAACGCGCTTCTCAGCGGTTCAAAGCGAGCGCGAAGACCGCCCTTTGGCTTCGGGCGTCCGCCCACAGCGTCCCAGCCCATTTTCACCCGCCCGGAGGCGCGGGCATCACGCCCTGCTCACCACAACTACAATTAGTCGGTGGCCATTAACCACTGCCAGTTGCCGCTGAAGATCCGTTGCTTCTCCGTCTCCGACACCTGCATGTCATTCACCGCTTGTTCCACGACCGCGGTAGGTCCCACGGGCGGAATGCCAAATGGCGAATCCGTTCCGAACAACACGTGATCGCTGCCAAAGAAATCCACGACCAGATCAAGGGCCCGAGGATTTCCCAGGATTGCGGTGTCAACGTAGAAACGATGAAAATCTTCATAGTTTTCAGCGGACTGAATGTATTTAATCCGCTGGCCAAACATCGGCACCATCGCCCCGGCATGATGCACGATAACCTTTAGACCCGGGTACTTGCGGAAATACTTCGCCGCCACAATACCATTCATGGCCTGGGTCAGTTCGTACTCCCAACTGAAGGTTAACTCGTTATCCGTCTTGTGGGTATCGAACACGGGATGCAGCCAAACGGGGGCGCCAATCGCCGCTAATTTCGCGAAGATCGGTTCATAGTCCGGCGCCGTGATCGGTTGTCCCAGGGCCTGGGTGAAGAGCTGAACGCCCACTAAGGCATCGCTTCCGGCAACCTGATCGTCAATAATGGCGAGGGCCTCCGGGATGTTATTCATCGGCACCATGGCCACGCCGGCCGGGAAAATGTCCCGGTTGGCCCGGACCATTTCGGCAATCTCGTCATTAGCCGCGCGGCAGAGTTCAGCCGCTTGCCTGGGTGCCACGAAGTCCTCGGGGTTCAAATTAACCGCGGAGATCACTTGTTGGTGATCGGCGGGTAGCGACGCCCGATGCTTCGCCAAATCGGTCAGGAGATCATTCTTCATATAAGGGAATTGGTCTAAGATTTCGGGAAAGCTCGCCTGCATTCGCGCCAAAAACTTGGGTGGCAGGACGTGCGCAAAGACATCAATAACCGTCATCGGGGCGCCCTCCTTAATACCAGCTAGGCTTGTCGCCATCGGTACCGGCCTTATCCAAGCCGACACTGACATTCTGGTACTGACTTGGATCGGCAATCACCTTGAAGGCAAAGTCGGCCACACTCTGACGTGAGACTTCGGTTCCCTTGAAGCCATCGGCCAAGGTTGTCACTTCATAGTCAACTTCGTCGTTGTCGGTCAACCAGGCTGGCCGAATTTCGGTAAAGGTCACACCGGACTTCTCAACGATATCGGCCGTCTCACGGAAACCAGGCAGGTAGGCGCCAATCATCTTTTCATTCCATTCCCCGAACTTACCGGGAATTTCATGATGTGCCCCTAGTGAACTGATGTAGAGCAACCGTTGGACCTTCGTTTGAACCATGGCGTCCACGACACTCTGCGTTTGGGTTGCCAGATCTTGACCCCCTAAATTGGAGTAAACGACGTCGACACCGGCCATCGCCTTAGCAACCACTGCCGTGTCGTGAACATCCCCATCAACCAGCGTGACCCGGTCATTGCCCGCATACTGGTTCAAACGATCGTCGTTCCGTAAAAATAACGTTAAGGTATCCGTGGTTTCATGCAACAGGCGTTCCGTTAAAATCCGGGCCATGGCCCCGTTGGCACCAATAATCATTACTTTAGTCATTTAAAAATCCTCCTATTATTCGCAGGTATGTGGCAGTCCCTAAATAAGGACGCCCCACAATCATTATCATACGCTGTTTAGGCCATGGGAGCTTCCCAGGAGCCTTTGGTATCAACGTTAGCCGCTTGGGCCAAGTCTTCTAGCTGACTGATATCAGCCGCACTCAGCGTCAGTGCCATTGCCTTGGCCTCACTTGGAATGTACTTGGCCTTGGTCACCCCAATGATTGGTGTGGTCCCCTTGGCAATCGCATAGGCCGTGGCTACTTCGGCAGCGGAAGCCTGTTGTGCGGCACCAATTTTCTGAAGGCCCTCGGTTAACGCACTCACTTGTGGCAAGACACTGTTGTAAATACTGCCGCGCATACTGTCGGCGGGTAGCGGGTTGTCGACGTTATATCGACCACTCAACAGACCTTGTTCCAGCACCATGTAAGCAAAGAAGGTGATGTCATGTTTCCGGCAATAGTCGATGATCCCGGCCTCTTCTGAGGACCGGTACAATAGACTGAAATGGTTCTGAACGGCAGAGACTTGAATGCCCGCTTCGCCCAAGATTTCATTAGCTCGCTTGATCTGGGCGAGGTTGTGGTTCGAGACCCCAACGCGCTTGATCTTGCCACTCTTCACGAGGGGAATCAGTTGTGGCGTCCACTTCTCGACGTCGGCCGGGTTGTGAATCCAATAGATGTCAATGTAATCCGTGTGTAGGCGTTTCAGACTACCTTCCAGCATATCGGCCACCTCATGGTCACTGTCACCGGCGGCCATCTGAGGGGTAAATTTCGTTGATAATTGGTAACTCGCGCGCGGATAGTCCTGTAAGAGTTCGCCCAGTTTATCCTCGGAAGCCCCCGCACCATAAGCATAGGCGGTATCCCATAAGGTTAACCCCGCGGCCATCGCATCGGCCACGACCGGCTTCAAGTCGGCGGCAGTCAAATGATTCCCAAAAACTTGGCCATCCGGCGTGTCGCCCCAGGCCCAGGTTCCAAGTGCAATTTTAGGTTGTGTTGTCATAGTTTTTCTCCTTTAATTAGATAACGATTTAAGCGATCAATTCTAGCAACCGCCGACTCACATCTTTGTCACGATCACTGTCAGCCGGGAGGGTGGTGAAAATAAGCCCAGCCGTGGGAATTCTCTTAGTGGCGTTCTGTGCCGCTTAGAGAATTGGCGTCTTTGAAACGCGTTCCTCAGCGGTTCAAAGCGAGCCCGAAGACCGCTCTTTGGCTTCGGGCGTCCGCCCACAGCGTTCCAGCTTATTTTCACCGCCCGGAAGGCGCGGTCAGGTCTATTCCGCACTGAGCGGATCGAGTCGTACGGTAGCACTGATCGGTCCCGCCGCAACCATTGGTGGCAGATAAGGACTCCCGGCATACTTAGTTTCGTAAGCCTGACTGATGGCGGCCGTCAGCTGGTCATCGGTAGTTACGGGCACATAGGCCACGTCGAAGTCCTGGTCGGCGAGATGGATCCGACCGGCCCCTTGGGTCTTGGCGGATTGGTACCACCGTGACTGTTGGCCATTCCAGGCCCGCACATAGAGATGACCATCGACCACGACCGACCAGATCCAGGTTGGCGTGCCATAGGTTTTCCCATCTTCATAAAACGGGGAGACGTGCATATCGTCTGCCGTCGCAAAGGCTTGTAGCTGTTGCGTTGTCCATTCACTCATACAAAGAACCCCTTTCAAGTTCAACTCATTGACATCATCATACGGGCGATTGATAATAATGTAAAATGCTTAGTTGAAATGCTTTATCATTCAGTTTTTGTATACTTAAGGGAGGCACTCATGGATACCCGGCTACTTCATTATTTCACCGTGCTGACGCGGGTTGGCAATATCACCCGTGCGGCCAATGAACTCCATACAACCCAACCCACCCTGTCCCGCCAGCTCAAGGAACTGGAGGACGAGGTGGGCGCCCAACTCTTCATTCGGGGCAAACGCGAGATTACCCTCACCGACGCCGGCGTCCTTTTCGAACAACGCGCTCAGACCATTCTGAACGTCTTGGAACAGACCAAACGGGACGTCCATGATCAGGCTGGCCTGGCCGGAAATTTACGAGTTGGCTGTGTTGAAAGTCACCTGTCCACGTATCTGACAGATTGGCTCGCCGACTTTCAACAGGTCCACCCCAACATTCATTTCTCACTGTATAGTGCGGATGGCAACTCCCTGCGCCGCCAAATGGATCGTGGGGCCCTCGACATTGGCTTCTTATTGGAGCCCGTGGAGTCGGCCAAATACTTCGCCCACGCCATCCCCGTAACCGAAACTTGGGGACTGATCATGGCTAAGACCGCTCCGCTGGCCGCGCATTCGGTGATCACGGGGGCCGACCTACAGGGCTTAAGACTGATTGGCCCCCGTCGGCAAATCGTTCAAAATCAGATTGCCACTTGGCTGCGCCTAGATCCCGACAGTCTGAACTTCTGTGGTGATCATAACTTGGAAAATAACGTGACACCACTACTACTCAATCACGGCTACTATGACATTGGGATCGATGGCGTGTTGAGTTTCTATCCGAATGATCAACTCACCTTCGTTCCCCTACAACCCCTGAGTCAAACGCGCCACACCATGATTTGGCGTAAGAATCACACACCATCCCCGATTGCGCAGGCGTTCATCGATTTTGTGACGCAGCGGGTTCGCGAGATGCCAATCTAACTCATTTCTGGAGGGTCTTCCTAGTGCAAAATAAGTCTAAATCCTGGTGGGGTGCGCCGCGGACCATCACCAATACCATCGATAATCGTAAAATTTCTTGGCTCGAACTGTTCTCAGATCTGGTCTATGTCGTCATCATCCATAGTTTCGTGGAGAACTTAGCGGAACACTTTACCCTGTACGGTTTCATGACCTTCTGGGTCTTGTTCCTGTTCTTCTTCAACACCTGGACCAACATGGTGCTGTACTTCGACCTTCACGGGAAAAACAACCTGCGAAACGTCAGCTTCTCCTTGCTTCAAATCATCGCGGTCGCGGTGACGGCCACCTTTACCCCGGACGTCTTCGCCGGTCACTATACCGGCTTTATCCTGGCCTATTCTTTTAACCAGCTCATCTACATGTACCTCTACCTAAAAACCATGATTGCCGATCCGCTACATGCCACAACGACTCGCCCCTTCTTGCGGGCCTATGTGATTGGTGAGATTCTCCTGATCGGCAGTATTCTTGTGCCGAGTCTAGCCATTCAACAGGGGCTGGTGATCGTCAGTTTGGTCATCTTTCTGGGAGCCGTCATGGCTGAAAATAGGAACTTTGACCGTGAATTTAAAACGCGAAAGATCCCCTTTGAACTCAATTCGGCCGTCTTGGAACGCTATGGCCTCTTTACGATGATCGTTTTAGGCGAATCGTTGGCCGGCATCATCGAGCACATGACAGAGGATCATACCCACCTCGCCGACTACACCCATTTCATCATCGCCATGGTCACGATCATTGGCACCTGGATGATTTACTACACCCTGATGGAGGAACGGAAAATCACCGCGCATCGCTACTGGCCCATCTCGCTATTCCGCGGTGTCCATCGCTTCCTGATTGCCTGTCTGACCCTGCAATCCTTCTTCATTGCCCAAACGGTGGCGTCTGGTGAGACCGTCTACTATCGTGGCCTAATCATCGTCACGGTCCTGATTCTTGGGGCGCTACTCGCCTTGACCCGACCGCGACTCTACAATGTGACCCCGCTCAGTGGCGTTAAAACGCGTGGTCTCCTATTAGGCATCGTGGGCCTGTTGATCACCCTGTTCATCCCCGTCTTCTTGGGATTGTTCGTCGCCGACCTGATTCTGCTCATGCTGGGTGTCTGGTATTGGACACCCGAAAATTAGTGGTCACTCTTACTAACGAAATTTAGGCGGATTTTTTCGCATAAAAATTAAAAAAATCGTCACGACCCGGTTAATGGATTGTGGCGATTTTTGTTCAGTTCTAAATTAGCTTGGCCCTATACTAACAAGCGGCACTGGCCTGTAATTTCTGGGTTGGCAGGTCCGTAATCTTCGTTTCGAGCCGTTCCAGGGATTCCTGTAAGTGGTCAATTTGGTCGCGCAGCTCTGCGGCCTGATCCGTTAAAATCTCGCGTTGTTCTTCGCTTGATTCGGCTACTTGGAACTGCTTAATTTCCTCAATCGTGACCCCACAGTCCCGCAGATCCAGGATGCCCTTGATCTGGGCCAAATCAGCGTCACTGTAGTCGCGCATCCCACTGACCCGGGCAATCGGCGCCATTATCCCGATCTGTTCATAATAACGGAGTGTCCATGCACTGGTTCGTAACTGCTTAGCGGCTTCATTGATTTTCATGGGAATCCCCCTCACTTTCTAGGCTGGCAAAATCTCGACGGTGGCCGATTGTGGCCCCGCTTGTAACATCGGTTGGACGTAGGTACTGTCCTGATATTTCTGGCGATAGGCGGTATCAATCCGCGTGGCCAATTCGGCATCGTTGATAACTGGTAGAAACCCCACCTGAAAGGTCCGACCAGCCAAGTAGATTCGTCCCGCCCGCTGGTCAATCGCCGAGTGATACCACGAGGAGCGCTGGCCATTCCAGGCCCGGACGTAGAGGTGCTCACCCACGACCACGGACCAGATCCAAGTTGGCGTGCCATAGGTCTGGCCATCGCTATAAAATGGCGAGATCCGCAGGTCATCGGCTGTCGCGAAGGCTCGTAGCCGTTCTGTCGTCCATTTTTTCATCTACCCTCGTTCCTTTCTGTGGTTATCTTCAAGTTCTATCTTATGAGTTGACTTTTGATATGTCGAATGCTTAGATCAAATTAAGTGCTATACAAATCAGTTATAGGAGATGGTGACGATGGAATTACGCGTCTTACGTTACTTTTTGATGGTCGTTCAGGAAAAGAATATCAGTCAGGCTTCGGAACGGCTCCATGTCTCGCAACCTACCGTATCGCGGCAACTCAAAGAGTTAGAGGCCGAACTCGGGACGGTGCTTTTCGAGCGAGGAAATCGTAGCATTCAGCTAACGGCCGACGGCGAGTACTTCGCCAATCAGGCCAAACAAATCCTGTCCTTGACCGACAAGACCCTGGCCAATATTCATCAGGAACAGGACGTTCGCGGGGCCGTCTACGTGGGGAGTGCCGAGGCACGAAGCATGTTGACCGTGGCTCAGGCCATCGGTCACTTGAATCAGCGACACCCACACGTCCAGATTAACCTCGTCAGCACCGACGCCAGTGACATCCACCAACAACTCAGCTCCGGCGTCTTTGATTTCGGCGTCATCATGGAACCCACGGACAAGACCGACTACGACTTCCTACGGTTGCCCGGCGAGAGTCGCTGGGGTCTCCTGGTCCAGAATCACTCGCCGTTGGCCCAACAAGCCACGGTAAGTCTCGACGACATTGCCAACGCCACGCTCATCTTGCCCCAACAGGGTGGCAGTCAGCGCATCCACGCCCTCTTTGGACTGGACACGGCCGACCTGCACGTCGCCGCCACCTACAACCTACTGTACAATGCCTCACTCCTGGTCTCGGCCGGGGTCGGGAGCGCGTTAGGTCTCGACGGCATCATCAACACGAACCAATCCGACCTCACTTTTGTCCCGCTAGATCCACGGACCTCATCCGGTTCCAGTCTGGTCTGGTTAAAGGGCCAGCGTTTGTCTACCGCCGCCCAAGCGTTACTGGCTCAGATTCGATCCGAGTTGACGCCCGCCGAGAATTAAACCGATCTATTCGGCGGTAATCCTGACCGTAAATGGCCGATGCTGCTGGCGAATCAACTTTTCCGCTCGCCGCCGCTGGTCAAAATGTCCCAACACGTGAATCCCTTGATAGTACGCCACATCCCCCCAGTAAAAGACCAATCGGGGTTGTGGGGACCAATAGGCAATATCACCGGGACGCGGATTGGCCCCGCTCGGCGTGTGGTTTACCCGCAGGACCTGCTTTAAGTCACTCGTCTTTTCGGGATCGCCCGCACCCATGCCATTGAAACGAAACGTGGCCGGTAACTGACGACGCAACTGTTTGGCCGGTTGACTCTGACTCAAATGGGCCTTCAGCCGATGACCAGCAATGGTGACTTGAATCGCGGTGGTTGCTGGACGCCGGTAGCTCGTCTTCGTTGACGCAGCCGTAGAACTGGCACTAGCCGGCTTAGCTGTTGATTGCGCCGCACAGCCAGACAATCCGACTAGGCTGAGCCCAATCAAAAACCATTTAATTTTCATCTGGTATACTTCCTTTCACGCGACGCAAGATTCGGGCTGGTGAACCCACGACGACCATGTTGGCTGGGACGTCCTTGGTCACAATGGATCCGGCGCCAACGATGGCATTTTCACCCACCGTGACCCCCGGAAGAATCAAGGCCTTGGCGCCAACCCAAGCGTTCTTTTCAATGTGAATCGACTTGGCGTAGACGTCGCGCCGATGGGCAGGATCCTCGACATGATTGACCGTGATCAACATGGCACCCGGGCCAATCAAGGCCCCGTCCGCTAAATAGATGCCGCCTAAGTCCACGAACACCACGCCTTGATTGACGTAAACATTTTCACCGAAAAAGAGATGCGGTCCAAAGTCGCTGTGCACCGGGGCGTTCACCTCGGTGGAGTCGGGGATGCGGTACCCCACGACGCGACTGAGCGTGGCACGACGTTCGGCATTGGTCTGATCGATATGGTTGTATTTTTTCAGTAACTCTTGCGTCTTTTGAGCGGTCTGATTGACCAGTTGAAAGTCAGCTCCAGTGAAGTCCAAGGGCTTCCCGGATAAGGCACGTTGAAAGATTGCGGGTTCTGTCATGTTGATGACCTCCTTTGGTTATAACTGTCAGTATAGGAAGTCTGGCTGGATATAGCCAATACTTAAATTAAATCATTATCTATAACTTTTAAGCATAATTGATGCAGTCATCAAAACTGAACGCAAAAAAGCCAAACCGAGACGGGGGAGTGTCGGTTTGGCTTTTCTGCTGTGGTCGGTCTGATAGTTCTGGTCAGATTGACTGTTGTCTGTTTTCGTTATTGCTTATGGTGCTTTTTTCTCAAATAATTAGACTTGTTTGGTGATCCAAAACCGGATCGGCTTCCGCCGCTTGATCCTGGTGGTGGCAGCCTCCGAAACGTGCAAAAATAGCCAGGTCCCTGCGCTTAACCCCGTCTCCATAATGACCCAAGATCGGGGTCATCATGGAGACGACGTTAATGCTCAGGACCTAAACGGCTATTTTTGCACTCTTGCCTTTTAATCTCCAACCGGATGCCAGCCGTTGGCATCACTTAAGCGGTTCAAGAACGCCATGTCCTTGTCATTGATTTCGAAGTCTAGCTTGGCGTTGGCTTCGACGTGGGCCATTGCCCGAGCCTTTGGTAGTGGGGCCACGCCATTTTGGATGACGAAGCGCAAGGCCAATTGCGGAATCGACACGTTGTAGTTGCCAGCAACGCGTTCGAGTTCTGGGCTATCGACCAAGCCACCGGTTGCCAGTGGGGAATACGCCTGAACCAGGATCTGGTTGGCATTCGCCGTCTTCACAATCGTATCTTGGGTGTGCCCCACGTAGTATTGAATCTGGTCAACGGCGGGCTTAACCGTCAGGCCGTCCCACGTTAACAGGTTTTCGAGGTCATGGGAATTGAAGTTAGATACCCCAATAGCCTTGGCCCGGCCGCTGTTGTAAATGTCCTGCATGGCCCGCCAAACGTCGCGGTTTTCGGCGTCATGGTTACTGCCCATTTGGGCCCAAGGCCATGGCGCATGGATGATATAAGAATCCACATAGTCCAGGTTCAAGGCGGCTAAACTGCTCTCGAAGTCAGCCATTGCGGCGTCGTAACTCTTCGATTCAGCCGGTAACTTCGTTTGCACGAAGATGTCCTCGCGAACCACATCACTGTCAGCGATGGCTTCGCCCACGCTCTGTTCGTTCTGGTAAGCCTTGGCGGTATCGATGAAGCGGTAACCAGCCGTTAAAGCATTGGTCACGGCGTCGTAAGTTTCCTTACCAGGCCGCGTTTGCCAGGTCCCAAAACCAACCTTGGGCATCTTTAAATCATTATTTAAGGTAAATTCATCTGTAATTGTAGGCATTGCGTCTCCTCCATTTCAGTTTATGGGATACATCTTAGCCCCTTAGGGCCACTCGAAGGCAAGCACTTTTTGCTAAAATTTGACCAAATCCTGAGAACGTACTGCCCGATACAGGTTGAAGGCCCCATCTAAATTAACCACGTCAAACCCATGTTGCCGCAAAATCCGCTCGGCCATGTAGCTCCGTTGCCCGCTGAAACAGCTGACCACATAGGCCTGCTTGGGATCCAGTTCATCCAACCGCTCTCGCAACTCGTTGAGGGGAATGGTCACGGAATTTGGAAAGACGCCCTCTTTAAGTTCTGAAGGGTCACGCACATCCAGCACCCGTTTACCAGCCTGCAGCGCGGCCGGGAGTTCAGACCACTGAATCGAGTGACTGAGGCCATCCATCACGTTTTGCGCCGCGTAGCCCAGCATGTTCACGGGATCCTTGGCCGATCCAAATGGTGGCGCGTAGGTTAATTCCAACTCGGGGAGATCGGCCACCGTCAGGCCACCCTTGATGGCGGTTGCCAAGACATCTAGGCGCTTATCGACTCCCGCTTTACCAACACCCTGGGCGCCATAGATCGCACCGGAATCGGCATTAAAAATGAGTTTCAGGAGTAAGGGTGTCCCACCGGGGAAATAGCCGGCATGACTGGTACCCCGCACGTGAATAACGCTGGCCTTCAACCCTTTTTCCTTGGCCTGTTGCTCGCTAAACCCAGTGGCGGCCGCCGTGAGGTCAAAGACCCGCACGATGGCGGTTCCCAGACTCCCTTGGTTCGGTCGGTCGAGACCAGCCAAATTATCGGCGACCTGTCGGCCCTGGCGATTAGCCGGCGAAGCCAACGGAATCAAGGTTGGCGTGCCATCCAGCACCTGATTGACCACAATCGCATCCCCCACCGCATAGATGCTGGGGTCACTGGTTTGATAGTGGTGGTCCACGACGAGTCCGCCCCGTAGCCCTAGTTTCAGACCAGCTTCCTTGGCCAAACGGGTATCGGGGCGAACCCCGACGGCTAATAAGGTTAGCCCGGTGGAAATCTGAGTGACATCAGTCAAGACCACCGTCTCCCCACGATCCTGAAAGGCCGCCACGGCTTGGCCAGTCACGACCCGCACGCCATGTTGCCGGAGTTCATTTTCAGCAAATGCCGCCATCTCGGTATCCAATGCTGGGAGCACATGGTCGGCCTGTTCCACCACGGTCACGGCGACTCCTCGCTTGGTCAGGGCTTCGGCCACCTCTAGACCAATAAAGCCGCCACCAACGACTAACGATGGTTGATCGGCCTTCAGCCCCGCCATGAGGCCGTCAAGATCGGGAATGTTCCGTAAAACGTGGACGTTTTCGGCGGTATCTAAGCCCACAATCGGCGGCACTACGGGCGCCGCTCCCGGTGACAAGATCAGCCGGTCATAACTTTCCCGGGACTCCTGTCCATCATGACGAACAACTACCTCGTGACGCTCCGGTAAAATCTGCGTCACCTCATGGTTCGGCCGCACATCGAGGTTGAACCGTTGCTGTAGCTTATCTGCCGTCTGAACGATCAGATCACTGCGATCGGCAATCTCACCTGAGAGATAGTAAGGCAACCCACAGTTCGCAAACGACACATAAGGACCCTTTTCCAAGACAACAATCTCGGCGTCCTCATCCAACCGCCGTAACCGTGTCGCCGCAGACATCCCGCCAGCCACACCACCAACAATGACAACTTTCATTTGAATGACCTCTTTCTTTTTAGTATCACATCACACGCAACTGAAAATTATTCTGACACGCCCAGTAACGCAACACACCAATCCAACATTAGGATTGATCCCTACACCACGAGAACTAGGTTTAACGCCAGCCGGAGGCAACCGGACAGAACCCCCGTGTCGGTGGTCTTAGTCGAGGTTTTGTCTCGACTTAGAGCACGGCCAGCTTTGAAACTCGTGGTTTTCGAGGTTCAAGGTTGCCCTGAAGACCGCCCTTCAGGCTTCAGGTCTGCCCCATGGGGGTTCTGTCTGGTTGCCGCAGGCGACCTTTTGATCTTAATTTTAGTATACCCTAATGTAACCGTTTCCCGTTGCGTAAACCGGCGTTTCCGCCTACAATTGGACTAGCGATTCACGACTGGAAAGCCAGTCCCATCAGACCAGGAGGCGCAACGCATGTCCTACATAGAAGTTAAAAATGAAACGCGTAAATTTACTCAAGGCGACCAAGAAACGATCGCCAATCATGACATCTCCTTCACCGTCGAACAAGGCGAAATCGTCACGATTCTCGGACCCAGTGGTGCCGGCAAATCGACACTGCTCAACATCTTAGGCGGCATGGACAGCCCCACCAGCGGCCAGGTTCTCATTGATGGCAAAGACATTGCCCAACTGAATGCCAAGCAACTCACGACCTACCGGCGCCAAGACGTCGGCTTCGTCTTTCAATTTTATAATCTCGTTCCCAACCTGACTGCCAGAGAAAATGTCGAACTGGCTTCCCAAATTACCGCGGATGCCCACGACGTCGGAGAAACCTTACGGCTGGTGGGACTTGCCGACCGGGCGGGAAACTTTCCTGCCCAGCTCTCCGGTGGGGAACAGCAGCGGGTCGCCATTGCCCGGGCCATCGCCAAGAATCCCAAGCTCCTGTTGTGTGACGAACCCACGGGAGCTCTGGATTATCAGACGGGAAAACAGGTGCTCCAGGTCATTCAGGACGGCGCCCGGCAGACCAATATGACGGTCATCATCGTCACCCACAACAGTGCCATTGCCGAGATGGGCGATCAGGTCATCCACATCAACGATGCCCGCGTTCAGTCGGTTCGCCACAACGACCACCCGACACCTGTTGACGAGATTGAATGGTAGGTGGCAAAATGACAAAAGCTTATTTCAAAGCCATTCTCCGGGAGATTGGCCGATCCAAGGCCCGCTTTCTCTCGATCATGTTGATTATTTTTCTCGGTGTGGCCTTCTACACCGGGATCCGGGCAACCGGACCCGACATGTTACAGGCCGCCGATGACTACTACACGCGCCAAAAACTCGCCACCAACAGTGTCCAATCCACGGCCGGCCTCACGAAAAATGACCTCGCCGTCCTGCATCGGCACCGCAACGACTTAACCTATCAGGCAGTTAAATACCTAGACATTAACCAGCTCAACAACAACCGCGCTGTCCGGGTCGCCGAGATCCCCGCCAATCAACGAGTCAACCGCCTCACCGTGGTCAGTGGTCACCTGCCGCGCAAGGCCAACGAAATCGTCTTGGACCAACAGGCGCGGGTCCTTCAACCTCGCCTCAAGCTCGGGGATACCTATCGCATCGCCACGACCACCAAGCTCAACCGCCAGTTCAAACGGCGGACGTTTAAGATCGTCGGCTTCGTGACCTCACCCCGCTATATCGAAAAGGCCACACGTGGCGTCACCAACGTCGGCAAGGGGACCCTGGACTATTTTGCCCTGGTAAAACCAGGAACCTTGACGCAGAACGTTGCCAGTCGCATCGACATCCAATTCAAAAATCTGGCAACCGTCAAGCCCTACTCCGCCACCTACAAACGCCTAGACAAGGCCAATACCGTCAAGCTCAAGCGTTGGTTGAAACCGATGGCAGCTCAACGTCAGACGCAACTTCAGCAACAGGCCCGCGCCAAGCTGGCACCACAAGCCGCCAAGGTCGATCAGCTGGCACAACAGTTACCAGCTAATTCGCCCATCCTGACGGCGGCTCAAGCCAGGATCACCCAAGCCAAGGCGCAAATTGCGGCCATCGACCGGCCAACCTACCTCTACAGTGGGCGGGCCGCCAATCCCGGTTACAGTGAATATCACGAAAACACGCAACGCGTCGTGGCCCTCTCCACGGTCTTTCCCCTCTTCTTTATCGCGATTGCCGCGCTAATTTGTCTGACGACGATGACCCGGATGGTCGCGGAACTCCGCGTTCAAATGGGGACACTGAAGGCCCTGGGTTACAGCAATACCGCCATCGGGAGTGAATTTCTCCTCTACGGGGGCCTCGCGAGTCTTCTGGGAACCATTCTGGGTGTGGGCTTCGGGGTTAATTTCTTCCCCCGGTTCATTGCCCAAGCCTATGGCAGTATGTACAATCTCCCGGCCATCAACGTCCAGTACCTCTGGGGCGACATCGGCATTGCCCTCATCATCGCGTTGACCTGCACCATGGGGAGTGCCGCCATCGTCCTGCGCGTCGATCTTAACAGCTTGCCCGCGGTACTGATGCAACCGAAAGCCCCCAAGGCCGGCAAGACCCTGTGGCTGGAACACTGGCATGGGTTCTGGCGTCGCCTGAGTTTTAACCACAAGGTCACGCTACGAAATCTCTTCCGTTACAAGCAACGCCTGCTGATGACGGTTCTGGGAATCGCCGGCTGTATGGCGATGATGATCACCGGATTCGGTCTCAAGGATTCCATCGGTGACATCAGTCTCAAACAGTTCGACCAGCTCTGGCACTACGATGCCGTTGTGGTCCGTAGCGGATCACAGACCGCCGCGCAACGTCGCGCCTTGCATCGACAGTCCCTCTACCGCCATGACCTCGTGTTAAAACAGTCTCAGGTGACGGTCGAAAAGGATGGCATTGCCAACCAAACGGCGACGCTCAGTGTGCCGCAACAGCCGACAAAATTGAAAAAATTCGTCGTCCTGCGTAACCGGCAAACGCACCAAGCCTATCAACTCAACAACCACGGCGCCATCATTGATGAGAAATTAGCTAAGCTGTACCACGTCAAGATTGGCGACACTTTACCAGTCAAACTGGGCAACCGCGCCTTAAAACAAGTCAAGATCGCCGCCATTGCCGAAAATTACGTCAATCATTTCATCTACTTATCGCCAACCGCCTACCGTCAGGTCTTTGGCCATCCCGCCGTCTACAATGGCAACCTGGTCCAATTTACCCAGCACGGTGAACGGGCCCAGAATCAATTTGCCAGCGACCTCCTAAAGACCAAGGGCATGCTCAACGTGACGCTTCTCAGTACCGAGAAGAAGACCAACTTCCAGATGCTCGACACCATGGATCTGGTGGTCATCATCTTCGTCGTGGCCGCCGGCGCATTGGCGCTAGTCGTGCTCTACAACCTCACTAACATCAACGTTTCCGAACGAATTCGGGAACTCTCGACGATTAAAGTTCTCGGCTTCTATGACCACGAAGTCACGATGTATATCTTCCGGGAAAACTTGATTCTAACGGTCCTCGGCATTATTGTCGGCTGCTTCATGGGCGACTGGCTTCACAGCTATATTCTCAACACGGCCGAGACCGATAGCCTAATGTTCTCGCCGGGAATTCATCCCCTGAGTTATGTTTATTCGGCGTTGCTGACCCTGGCTTTTAGTTTACTGGTCATGTGGCTCATGCACCGGAAACTCAAACGGATTAACATGCTCGATGCTTTGCAGTCGGTAGACTAGTCTTGTTATTAAGAACAAGAAGGCCGCCTGCGGCTGCCAGGGATTACGCCTGCTGTGGGGACGCTTCAGCCTGGGAACCAGGCTTCTCGCTCGATTTGAAGCCTCGCCAAGAACGCGAGTTTTCAAAGTCGCCCGTGATGTAAGGCCGAGAAAATCACTCGGTCTAACATCACCGCCACGGCTGGCTCCATCCCTGGCCTCCTCCGGCTATGTTGGTGCTTTCTGGCAACGTTGTTGGAAGCATGGTGACTTTTGCTTAGCATGCGTAACCTACAATTAATCTATTCAATTTTACTTTTGGGGCCATGACAACCATCATGGTCCCTTTTCATTTACGTGGTCGAAACGTGTGCCCAAGGGCAGCTGGCTCCGCTTAACCCCGCTAAGAAAATCATCCAAGCCCGGGATGATTCTCTTAGCGACGTTAATGCTCGACGACTAAGCGCCCTCCGGCACACTCTTTATACATTGTCCTAACTAGCCGAAAAAAGCCCCGGAGTCTTTACCCTCCGGGGCTTTCGTTTACACTAAATGTTGTGCACGGTTGCTATTTGGCTGTTGCACGCTGCATTGGGGTGACCAGCACTTGGATTAACTGATCCGCCTGGTGTTTGGCAGCGAAGACGGCGCGTTCTGCGAAGACCGTCGCCGCTTCCTGGGCCTTGTAAGTCACCAGTTGCTTGGCACCAGTCTGGGTGTCCGTCACCGTGGCCTGTGCCACCGGATCACCGGCCCCCACCGTTCCTCGACTAAGTTGGATCGGGGTGAGCTTGGTTTCGACCTTCGTTGTCAGAGCCGCGGTCTTGTCCTGGTACCAGACGCCGGCCTGTGACGCGGTTGGTTGGGCCGTCACTTTGGTGGCTAAGCCATTAGATAGGGAGATCGTTTGACTGGACAGCGGTGTCGTCTCCAATTGGTAGCTTGCCTTCAGTTGTTTGATGAGTTTGTTCATCGCGGAGAACGTGGTGTCCCCACCGAGAATCGTGGCGACCATCCGTTGACCGTCAACCGTATAGGTCGCGGTGAAGCACAACTTGGCATTCTCCGTGAAACCAGTCTTCAAACCATCGATCTGACTTTCCTTCTTATACTGGCTCTTCCCTGGCAGACAGCTATTTTCGTTAAAGATCTTGGTGCCGTTGATGCTATCCTGAGTCTTGCTGGCAATCTGTGTGATCGTCGGATCGGCCTTCAGGAGTTGCTGGGCCACGATCGAAATGGCTTTGGCGGACACCAGATTCTCTTCCGATTTGCCGGTATCTGGTAACACGAGGTTGTAGTCCTTTAGGTCGGTGTTGTCTAACCCGGAGGAGCTAATGAAGTGGGCCTCTAGTCCCCAATCTTCACTCTGTTGGTTCATCTGCGCGACAAACTTGGCGTTGCTCCCGGCAACGTATTCCCCCAAGGCAGTCGCGGCACTATTCGATGAGGCAATCATGGCGGCCGCCACTAATTGACGTACCGTGAACTGTTCCCCCGACTTCATGCGAAGGGACGAATAGGCATAGCTGTGGCTCAACTTAATAAGGTTACTAGCCATCGGGACCTGATCGTCCCAACCAATCTTACCGTCGTTAATTGCCTGGACGGTGAGATACACCGTTAGTAACTTTGATAGCGAAGCAATCGGGTAGCGTTTGTCCGCATTCTGTTGGTAAAGAACCTGGCCACTCGTGGCGTCCATCACGTAAGCCGCTCTGGCCGGGACCTTACTGACCTTTGTTGTGGCCGCTTTGACCGGCAGACCCGGTGCTAAGATCAGCGCAATCATTCCGCTAATCACACCCAATCGCAACCATCGTTTCAACCCACTCACCAGCACATTCGCTCCTTTCGTAACGCAAACTTTTTATCCATTATACAAATTGTACCAAGGGATGGGGGGCTTCGTGGGAATCTTGCCCAAATTTTAAAGACTTATTATTCGATTTGTAATCTGCTCGACATCTTTTTCTTGACACTCCACGTTTACAGTTGTAAACTCAATTTATCGATTGAGGATTACATTTGTAAACAAAGGAGAGAGCGAGAATGGCAACCACTGAATTAACCGCCACCATCACCGACGCCGAATGGCGCGTGATGCGCATCGTCTGGACACTGGGTCAGGCCGACAGCCACACCATCATTGACCTACTGGTTCGCCAGCACGACTGGAAACCCGCCACGATTAAGACCTTGATTGGCCGCCTGGTCAAAAAGGGCGCCTTGGGAACGACCAAGGATGGCCGGCAGTACATCTATCATCCCCTGATTGCCGAACAAGCCGCCATGGATACGGCGCTTGCGACCGAGCTCAATCAGATGTGTGCGATGTGCCGCGGCAAGGCTTTCGTCCACGCGATTGACGAGACGGAGCTTAGCCAAGATGACATCCAAACCTTAATTAGCCACTTACAAAAGAAGTTAACGACGGCACCTACCGCAGTCTCCTGCGATTGTTTGCCAGCCGATTACGAAGGGAGCTGTTAGTATGAACGAATCAGAACGACACTTGGGCATGACCCACATGAATATGGACCACGATATGAAAGACATGGACCACAGCCAGATGGACCATATGGACATGAACAGCCAGGATATGGAACACCACGACATGAGTAACATGGACATGAGCCACATGGATATGGACATGGGTGACGGTCATATGATGCACATGGGAAACTTGAAACGGAAGTTCTGGGTCTCACTTATTCTGACTATTCCCGTCATTCTGATGTCTCCGATGATGGGCGTGACGCTTCCCTTCCAACTCGTTTTTCCTGGGAGTGACTGGATCGTTGCCATCCTCGGCACCATCCTCTTCTTCTATGGCGGGATGCCCTTCTTCAGTGGGGCTAAGGCCGAACTTCAAATGAAGCGGCCGGCCATGATGACGTTGATCGCCATGGGGATCGGGGTAGCCTACGTTTACAGTATCTACGCCGTGATCGCCAACAACCTCTTCCACGTCACCCCGACCGTCAACAACTTCTTCTGGGAACTCTCAACCTTGATTGTCATCATGCTGTTGGGTCACTGGATTGAAATGAACACGGTCATGAGTGCCGGGTCCGCCGTTGAAGCATTGGGTAAACTCCTCCCACAGGAAGCCCACGTGATCGACGAAAATGGCAAGACCACCGATGTTCAACTCAGTGATCTGCAAGTTGGTCAACTGGTTGCTGTCCGTGCTGGGGAACAAATCCCAGCCGATGCGACAATTATTTCAGGTGAGTCCGACGTCAACGAATCCCTCGTTACCGGGGAATCCAAGGCCGTCAAGAAAGCCACTGGCGATACCGTTATCGGGGGTTCTGTCAACGGAACGGGCACCTTTACCGCTAAGGTCACAGGAACTGGCGAGACCGGTTACTTGGCCCAGGTCATGAAGCTCATCAGTGACGCTAAGCACTCCAAGTCCAAGTCAGAAAACCTTGCCGACAAGGTTGCCGGCTGGTTATTCTACGCCGCCCTCTTCGTGGGGATTCTGGCCTTCATCGTATGGCTTACCGTGGCGAACCTCGCCGTGGCCTTACCAGTGGCCGTCGCCGTCTTCGTTATCGCATGTCCTCACGCCTTAGGGCTAGCCGTTCCTCTGGTGGTTTCACGGAGTACCGCGATCGCCGCTCAAAACGGACTGTTGATCCGGAACCGTAACGCCATGGAACAAGTTAACCAAATCAAGTATGCCCTGATGGACAAGACTGGCACGCTGACGATGGGTGAATTCAAGGTTAACCACTTGGTTAGTCTCAGTGATGACCTCAGCGACAACGACGTCTTGGCCTTAATGGCTGGATTGGAAAACGGATCAAGTCACCCCTTAGCTACCGGGATTTTAACCGCTGCTAAGACGCAGAATGTGACGTTCACTGGTGCCTCTGACACCCACCAAGAAACTGGGATGGGGCAATTTGGGACTATCGCTGGCACCACTTATGGCGTCGTCGCCGTTAACTACCTGGAACAACATCAGTTAGCTTACGACCACGACCAATTCACAGAATTTGCCGCCGAAGGGAACTCGATCAGTTACCTCGTCGCTGGTGACCGAGTGCTCGGGCTCGTTGCTCAGGGTGACCAAATCAAGCCTGCCGCAAAGCAGCTAATTGCCTCTCTCAAGCACCAAGGGATCACGCCAGTTATGTTGACTGGTGATAACCAGGAAACGGCCAACAAGGTGGCTTCCAACATCGGGATTGATGATGTTCAAGCCCGCCTGTTGCCTGAAGACAAGGAACGTTTGGTTCAGGAATACCAGCAAAAGGGGAAGGTTCTCTTCATTGGGGATGGGGTTAACGATGCCCCTAGCCTGACCCGTGCTGACATTGGGATTGCCATTGGATCTGGGACCGATGTGGCCATTGAATCCGCCGACATCATTCTCGTTTCCAGCGATCCAGCCGATGTCATTCAGTTCTTAGACTTGGCCCGGGCAACACGGCGTAAGATGACCGAAAACCTCTGGTGGGGTGCCGGTTACAACTTAATCGCCATTCCACTGGCCGCCGGGGTCTTGGCACCTGTTGGTTTCATGTTGGACCCAATGGTCGGTGCCGTTATCATGTCCTTGAGTACCATTATCGTGGCGATTAACGCCATGACATTGCGGATTAAGACTGTTAAGGACGTTGCTCAAGACTAGCATTGGGTTAATTGATTTAAAGATGTAGAAGGCCGCCTGCGGCTGCCAGGGATTACGCCTGCTGTGGGGACGCTTCAGCCCGGGGACCAGGCTTCTCGCTCGATTTGAAGCCTCACCAAAAGCGCGAGTCTTCAAAGTCGCCCGTGATGTAAGGCCGAGAAAATCGCTCGGTCTTACATCACCGCCACGGCTGGCTCCATCCCTGGCCTCCTCCGGCTCACACTGACGGTCAATGCTAGTCAGTAGTCGTTGGGTGAACAATATCCGCAACCTAATTAAAATCAAATTCAAGAGACACAACCATCGATGAAACTCGACATGGTTGTGTCTCTTTTAATTTGCTATCAGTCTCACACAGAATCAACTTGTCTACCGTCATGCAAAGGCTTACAATTTAATTAGGAGTCCAATACATTCGGGGATTAGAGGAGGCTATTTTATGTTAAAACTAGGAATCAAAGTAGTTGCCGCGCTGGCGCTATTCGTTGGTGGCGGTATACTCACCACGACCACCGCTCAGGCATCTGCCTACAAGATTACGTCAAGTGAGGATATCACACCAACACCTTATTACTTAACGAACTATACTAAGACACGGTATGCCTGGGATAAGACGCACACAAAGAAAATGACGGTGTTAAAATACATTTTTCCAGATAGATCTGTTTATGTTGTTCAAAAACTCACGATCAACCATAACGGCAAAGATGTTGACTACTTCCACATTAGAAATGAATATGGCGGAGAGATTGGTTATGTCACAACACAAGGCTTCAGAAAGGGATTCAACCCAAAGGGCGATGAGGATTTACCCTATATTGCGCCAAGTCCAGCTCGAAAGCCTTACCGTCAGATGATTAATCCAACTACCAAAAAAGAGTTTGCCAAAGCTGCTAAGCAGATCGGTGACTATCATTTCTACAAGACTACAAAGAAAATGACCTTCAATATCCACTTCACTGCCTACACGGGGAACGGAACCATTAAGCTTCCAATAACCCTACCTGCCGGAACAGTTCTCAAAGGAGGACCTTTCTACAATAGCCTCTCCTTCAATGGTGAATTGCTGAATCAAAAAATTCTCAGTCCAGGTTACCGCGAAGGATTATGGATACGAGACGGCAACATCAGCACTTCCAGCCGATCGAAAAAGAAAAACTTTAAACGTGTTAAGCGCCCAGCCTACTTCCCTAAGAACAAAAGCGAAGGTGACTTCTATTCTGGTGGTATGACCGCCATGCAATACAGGGGCTCGCTTCTCTCCAAGCAGTCGGTTCAAATCACCACTGATGGATACGTTGAAGTCCGTCAAAACAATCCTAAAGACGATGCGATTGTCTACAGTTCTAAGCCGGCAACCTCCGTTAAAATCAAACGGACGCGCATCAAGGGCCACACCCGTTATCTTTACTTGGCTAACAAGCTGAAGGGCTTTAAGACCACAAAAGTTCGTTACAAGGGTAAACATCAATACCGACTAGCGTTGACTAACCTCCAAGACACTTATGAAACCCCACCGTATGAGATGGAAGCCGATGGCGAGAGCTACATAGTGCCATCAGATTATTATGGCGTCATGCATCTTGGAGGAAAAACCTTCTATACCCCTTATGGACAAGTTCCTTATGATGATTAATTTGGATTAGAATCAAAGAGCCGTAGCCCCTGCTGACTTGTCAGCTAGCGCTACGACTCTTTTTTAATTTAAGTTTTAATCCGTCCGCCAACGACGGAAAAGATTGAGAATCTTCTGCGCGTTGATGGAAAGAATCATGACGGCGATGATAATCAAGGAGCCCCCCACCAGATCGAAACCAGTGAGTTGGACATTCAGGAAAATCACGGAGAACACCGTGGCCGACAAGGGTTCGAAGGCATCTAGCAAGCTGGCCGTCGTTGGGAGAATGTATCCCAGGGCGTGCGCAAACATCAGGAATGGGAAGATCGTCCCAAACAGCACGATAAAAGCAATCAGACCCACTTCTTGCCACGTCAGCGTCACGGGAACCAACCACAGGGGACCAAACACATTCAGGCAGATACCGGCCAAAAATAGGCCCCACCCGGTCACGTTAATTGCTCCAAATTTCGGTAATAATGGCCGTGGCAATAGGGTGTTCGTGGCGACCCCAATCGCCGACAACCCACCCCAGAAAAGGACAACGGGTGAGATTGCCAGGCTATTTAAGTGCCCATGGGTCACAATCAAAAATGTCCCCACAAAGGCAATCACCATGCCAATCCCTTCGGCGCGGGATGGCTTGGTATGTTTGAATAAGAAGTAATAAATGCTAATAATAAAGGGTCCAAGGAACTGAATGATCGTGGCGATCGGTGCACTCCCGAATTTAACGGCTTCAAAGTAACACCATTGAACCGGCACCAATCCCAACAGGCCGTAGCTGATGACGCGCATACTGGTCGACCGTTGCTTAAAAATCTCAAACGGATGCGTTCCAATGATGAGGCCCATGATCAGGAGGATCAACCCGGCCGTAATCATTCGAACCTGAGTCAACCACAGCGGGGTCACATGGGCATTTAAGATAAACAGGGTACTCGCGGCAACCCCGGAGACGCCCCATAACATGCAGGCCACACTAGCCAACAGGACGCCACGTAGATGATGTTGTTGGGTTACCACGTCCGCCACCGCCCAACTTCCATTCCGATCATAATCATTTTCATATTCCTCTCGTTTTCAAAGTTCACATGCGAGATCCATTATAACAAACCTCGCGGGGAAACCCACGGGCTCCCGCCAAATCTTCATGAGAATATAATTTACAAGAGTAATTATCATCGCTAACCAAAACAAAAAGGCCTCCGATAACCCGGAAGCCCCACAAACCCAGCCACGAATACGATCACAGCAACAATTGATGGTAGTCGCCCGACATATCCGTTTTATAAACTGCTGAGTATGAGTGTCAGGAGGCAAATCCTCCCCTAACTCTGACGCCTATTTTACCCTATGACCGAATGACTGATCGCGTGCTATCACCCGGTTTGCTTGGCGAATAAATTAAAGGCCAACATAACTTCAGGGCTAATTGATCATGCATAGGCTACGCTCGAAACGGTCGAAGAAACCTTGCCAGTTGCCGTGACAGTGATCACATAGTCATCAACATAACCGTCCATCCATACAAGTCGGCTGAAAGTTACCTTGCTTTTCGGCGTGGCAAAATCTTTGACCTGGGTCTTGGTGCCATCCCCCAGTCGATGGAGCTTCTTAACCGCCAGACCATCCTTGAAATCAATCGTGGTGGTCTCACTCCACTCATCCACGATAACCACGCGTTGGACCGCACCATCCCGTTTGGCCACGCCAACTCTGAGATTGCGCTTCCGATTGACTACCGTGGTCTTGGTCGTCGTGTCCGGCAAATCACGGGCTAACTCACGCTTCAGCGGGTCGGAATAGGTACCCCGGTACACCGCATCTGCTGGCAACCAGCCGATCTCCTGTCCCTTAGCCGTCTTAAAGTTCAAGTAGCGGTGGTGGGTCACCGTCGTCAGTGTTTGAAACGCATAGATCGTCTGGTAGGCCAAGTCTCTCCCGTATTCGACAGCACTCGTGTTACCCACGGTTCCCGCTGGCATATCCCAGAAGTCTTGATCTTGGTTTGGCAACCAGTAAGCTGTCTTCTTCATGGTCGTATATGATTGAATTTTCTTATGCGAACGTAGCTTACTGAGCAGAACGTAGCCACTATTCAGATGGCTCCATACCACACCGCGACCCACCGATCCATGTTGTAGCGGTATCTGATCACTTTGTCTGAGTTTACCGTAGCGCTTGCCCTTAATCCGCACCACTTTGGTTAGCGTCCAAGTCCGCTTGATACTCTTGTTCTTCCCCAGATACTTGCTATACGGGTGACTGGCCCGAGGATAGCTGTAGACCTTGGTATTTTTGGCCTTGAAGGTCATAATCCGGTCGATAGGATATGGCGCCAACTTGACGCGCTTGGCGGCCTGAGCCGTGGTCACGCCACCCCCTCCGATAACTAATCCCATCGCCACAATCAATCCTAACTTCATGACTCGCATCTCTGACGCGCCCTCTCCTGGATGATCCTCAAGCTAACTCTTGATGGGGACTATCGATTCATTGTATTAATTATAATTTTATTATACTACTATTCGAATGATTACGTTCAATCACTCGGATCTGAGAGGTGACGGTTATGAGGCGGGCAACACTTTTTTGAAAATGTGTAGACTAAAAGAGAGGCCTTGCCGATTGGCATGCCTCCCTGAGTTGCTTTGAATTTACATTGTCGAAACGTGTGAAGAAGGGCAGTCGACTCCGCTTAACCCCGCTAAGAAAATCATCCAAGACCGGGATGATTCTCTTAGCGACGTTAATGCTCGACGACTAAGCGCCCTTTTTCACACTCTTCTATGCCATCCACCCGCCGACGTCAACGAAGCTCACCTTACCGGCCGGCGTAACCGTAACTTGATAGACAATCCCTTGAATATCAAAGTTAGCGCGGGCCTTAAAGGTCAGATTTGTGTCATCTGTTGGCGTCAACGAGGCGACCTCTTTGACCGCACCAGTGGCGGTTCGAGTCGTCCGCGTGGTCACGCGACCAGCCTTGAAATCATAGATGATCGTCTGGCTGTTCTGCTTTAACAGAACGACGCGTTGGACGACACCGTCCTTGACGGCAACGCCCACCTTCACGTGACCCTTCTTATCAATGGTCGTAGTGGTCGTGGTCGTTCCTGTCAGATCGCGAGTTAACTCACGGTTGAGCAAGTTGGGATAGGTGCCTTTGTTGAGCGCCGTTGTTGGTAACCAGCCAGCTGCCTTACCCGCCGCTGTTTCCAGGTACAGGTATTGCTTCTTACTGGTCGTGGTCAACGACTGAATCGCGTACAACGTCTGGTAACCATAGGTGCTCCCGTAGTGCAAAGCAACCGTAGTTCCCAGCGTATTGGCTGGCATGTTCCAGAAGTCATGCGTCGCGGTTGGCGCCCAGTAGGCCGTCTTCTGAAGAGACTTGAGTTGACTGATCTTTTCGTGCGCCTTCAGTTTGTTCAGGGCGACGTAACCCCCGACTAATTTGGTTGAAGCTGACTTTGCGCCGATCACAATCGTCCCGTGGGACAGCGGTTTGGCACTCACCAGGGCTAAACGCACGTAGCGTTTCCCCTTGACCGTCACGACCTTGGTGGCCGTCCACCGTTTCGTGGTACTCTTGGCCTTACCTAAGGCGTGTTGGCCCTGAGCCGCGGCCTTGGACGTCCGGTAAACCGGGGTGTCCTTGGTCTTAAACGTTAAGATTCGTTGCACGGGATACGCGGGTAATTTCACCCGACTAGCGGCCTGAGCCACCGTGACACTGGTTCCCACGGTCAGCCCCAGGACAGCGGCTACCGTTAACTTTAACCATCTCTGCATAGTCTCCTCCTCCGAAACGCAAACGACTTTTTCTAATTCTGACGATAGCTTAGAGGTTCTGGCCCTTTTCCCAAGCCGTCTTCGATAAGTTCAACCCATGCTTGACCAGTTCATCAAACAACGCGTGGGTCCGCTTGGAAATTTCACCGGCGGTCTCCGCATTACTCCGGGTCAAGAATGCCGTGACGTCACTACCAACGGCGGCATCAGTCGCTGCGACCCGTGAACGGGCGTATGACTGACAGCCTTCGCGGAAGGCGTTGACACTCTCTACGTATTCATGGAAGTGTGGTTCGATGATGACAGATAAGGTCTTATTCAACCAGTAAACGTTGTTGACGTCGACCGAAGTCGTCGTGTTCTGGTAATCCACTGGGGTGTCATTGATGTTGGTAAAGAATGGCACATAAGGCGCATAGGCAAAGAAGCCCATGGCAATCCATTGAATTGCCGCGTGATCGGCATCGACGTCATTTCTAATCTGTAGGATTGAGGAACATTGATTCCGGTCCATGGCGATTGGCCGGTACTTCCGTTGATCATTAGCGGAACCAGAGGCGTAGGTGCCAAATGGATCGTATGGCGTGCCGTTATAGTGAGAAGACAGGAAAAATTGCACGTCTTCGATGGCAATCTTCTTCGCTGGCTTCCGCGTAAATGGCATGTCTTGATCGGTGGGTTCTTGGTCGGTAATCTCTGGATTAAAGAGCGTTTGCCCATACCAAGTCCGTGGCGTGTTGTAGTACGCGTCATCCTCACCATGGGTTCCAAAGATTTCGCGGAAGTTAAAGCTTCCTGGCGTTGGATTCAGGTGGTTCTTTTCGACAAAATCAACCAGGTCAGTGGCGACCAGGAAGTTGTCGGTATCGGTCAGATCAACCTCTTGCATCAACGTCTGGTTAGGCGCGATGGCATAGGTATCTTCGGGAAGCCGCATGGCTGCCCAATGATGCCCACCGGCCGTTTCCAAATACCAGATTTCGTCGTGATCGTTGAAGGCGATGCTGTTACTTTCACCGGTCCCATACTTTTCCAGTAAGGCGCCCAAACGTTGGGCCCCTTCCTTGGCCGTCTTGATGTACGGCAGAACCAAGGTCACCATTGCTTCTTCATTGATCCCATCGTTAACTAAGGGATCGTAGCCCAAGACCCGGGCATTCGTCGCCGTCGTTTCGGTCGCACTCATCCCGACATTTAGTTCATTAATGCCGGCTTCTTCATACTGGCCGTCGCTTTGATCAGCTTGCGGAGTTCCCGTATACCGATAGGCATGGTCGGGTAAGGGTACCGTCACATCGGTTACAGCCGACGTAAACGTTGCCTGCGTCTGATCCGTGGCTGGATGCACCACAAATTTGATTGGGTTGACTGGCCCATACCCATCCTCATTACGCGCAACAATCGTGGAGCCATCCATACTAGCGGCTTTCCCCACTAAAATCTCGGTACAATCGGAACTCTTTTTCTTCACAGTGCTCCGCCTCCTTTGCTTTAAGTATAGGATTATCGGGTGCTAAGAGCCAGCGTATTTTGTAAAATAGTCACAAATGTTGCCGGTGCCGATCGTGATAGTCCTGAATACTTAGCGGCTACGTTTAGAATGATCGGTGACCTAACAGCAGTTGCACTGGAATCCCGATGTATCTATACTGAATCTAATTCTAAAATTAACCCCAATTCAAGGAGGTAAAACCGCATGACCACGACGCAAATGAAACTCGCGGCCGACCAATTCGACCTTATGGCAGCCGGCACCAAAACCATTGAAATTCGCCTCCATGATCCCAAACGCCAGGCCATTCGGGTCGGCGATGTGATTCGCTTCGTTAATCTCGCCGATGCCAGACGGGTTCTGGAAAAACAAGTCCGTGGCTATCGGTTATTCCCAACCTTTGCGGCCCTCTATCAAGCCTATTCTCCAGTTAGCGTGGGAAGTCAGCCGATGGACAGTGTGGACCAGATGGTACAGGCAACCTATACGATTTATACGCCGGAACAGGAACGCCGGTGGGGTGTGATGGCGATTGAATTTTGACTGGCTTGCACGCAAAAAGAGAGGGACTGTGGTGATTGCCACGGTCCCTCTCTTCTTTGAATTTATATGGTCGAAACGTGTGACAGCGGGCAGCTGGCTCCGCTTAAGCCTGATAACCACCTAATCCAAGTGCGGGATTAGGTGGTTATCAGGCTTAATGCTCACCGACTACCGCCCGCTGTCACACTCTTAAATATTTCGTTGTTCTCTCTGAACAATACTATTATCCAACCGATGGCGAATTGCCTTGGCAATTTCCGTCACGATGAGGACGACTGCCCCCGCCATGATTGGGATTCCCCAACCATAGTGGAAGTTAACCGACGTGGTGTGGAAGACACTCTGCATGGCTGGCCAGTAAATAATGCCGGCCTGTAGAACCAACAGAATGGCCACAATCACGAAGCTCATCTTGTTGCGGAAGAAGTACTTCGACAGAACCGGGTGATCATTTTGCAAGTTGAAGAGGTAGAAGACCTTCCCGAAGATGATGACGTTTAACGTCATGGTACTGCCGATGACGGCCGACAATCCTTGGGACGTCAGGAGGTCGTAGGCAAACATCCCCAGCCCTGAAATCAGGAGGGAGACGTAGGCCACCTCAAACATATCAAGCTTCGATAAAATCCCGCGGGTGACATCTCGGGGCCCCCGCTTCATGATCCCACTCTCGGCAGGCTCGAAGATAAAGGCGAACTGGATCGTCAAGGCGGACACCATGTTAATCCACAACAGTTGTGTTGGGAACAGTGGCAGCTCTTGATCCATCAGGATACTGAGGACCACGATTAGCCCTTCGGCAAAACTAGTTGGCAAGAGGAATCGAATCGTTTTACGAATGTTATCGAAGACGTGGCGACCCTCACGGACGGCCCCCAGGATCGAGGTGAAGTCATCATCGGCCAGCACCATATCGGCGGAGTCCTTGGCGACGTCGGTTCCCCGAATCCCCATGGCGACCCCAATATCGGCTTGCTTCAAGGCAGGCGCATCGTTGACCCCGTCACCGGTCATGGAAACCACATGACCCCGCTGTTGCTGCGCCTTCACGATCCGTAATTTATCGGCGGGGGTGGTCCGGGCAAACACCGTGTACTGGTCAATCTTAGCGGCCAATTCGTCGTCACTCAATTGTGCCAACTCAGGTCCGGTAATGGCCTTCGCCTTTTCGGACAGGTTCAACTGCTGGGCAATTGCGGCCGCGGTCTCGGGGTCATCCCCCGTGATCATCTTAACCTTGATTCCGGCATAGCGGAGTTGCTTAACGGCATCCGCCACCCCAGGACGTGGGGGATCAATGATCCCCGCCATCCCGGCCAGATGGAAGTTCTGCCCGATAGGCAGGTCATCCACTTCATCGGCGTCGGCTGCCACAGGTTGATACCCTAAGGCGACAACCCGTTTCCCCTGTTGCGTCAACTGAGAAATCCGCGCTTGCCAGGCGTCTTGATCGACGGTCTGGCCTTGATCAGTCATCAAACGCATCAGGGTTTGTGGCGCCCCCTTAACCAGCAAATACCGTTGGTCACGGTGGTCTACCAGTCGTGCAGAATAACGAATGGCCGAATCGAATGGCAATGAGTCAATCTCCTGGGGTGCGGGATCGGTGCCGACTAGCTTGTGGTACAGCGCGGTCAAGGCCCCATCGGTTGGCTCTCCGGTCAGAACCCACTGCCCATCTTCCTCATGGAACTGGGCGTCGGAGGTCTGGCCGGCAATCTGAACCAACCACTCGAGGTCGGTATCGTCACGCCAGGCCACCGTCTGGCCTTCGTCATTTTCAACCTGGCCGGTCGCGTCGTACCCGACACCGGAAACGGTGTAGGTGTCAGCGGCGGTCAGCACATCCGTCACGGTCATTTCATTTTTCGTCAACGTCCCGGTCTTGTCGGTGTTAACAATGTCGACGGCCCCAAGAGTTTCCACGGCGGGTAACGTCTTCACAATCACATTCTGCTTGGTCATCGCCTGCGTTCCCATGGCCAGGACCACCGACGTACTAGCCGGCAGACCTTCGGGCATCGAGCCCACCACCATCGTAATCACGGCAATCAACAAGGTTGGTAGGCTGTAAACGTGGGTAATCATCCCCAGGATAAAGAGCAAGACTGCCGCCACCAAGATGGCAATCGACAGACCAAGCCCCAAGCCATTGAGGTTCTGCATTAGAGGTGTTTGTTGTTGCTTAACTTCGGCCACGTTCTGTTGGATATGACCGATCTCGGTGTCGGCACCCGTCACCGTCACAATACCTCGGCCGGACCCACTGGTCACGGCCGTCGAGGCGAAGGCCTGGTTCGACCGTTCGGCCAGCGCTAGATTAGCGTCGGGTAAGGGATCCTCGCCCTTGTTGACCGAGTCGGTTTCCCCAGTTAGCGCAGATTCCTGAATCTTCAGGTTATCTGCATCGATCAGCCGCAGGTCGGCAGGCACGGTATCCCCTGCCTCCAGCTGGACGATATCTCCCTTCACCAATTCACGGGAAGGTAGCGTGATCTTCTGACCATCGCGAAAGACGACGGCCTCGGAGACCAGCAGGGCCTTAATTTTATCGAGGGCGTTATCCGCCGATTTTTCTTGGAAGTAACCGATAAAGGCGTTCGCGATAATCACCAGTCCGATAACGATTGAGTCGGAGTAGTGGTGCATGAAGAAGGTGAGCAAGGCGGCACCCGCCAGGATATAGATGATACTGTTGTTGAACTGTTTCAAGAAACGTAAGAGGTTCGATTGTTTCTTAGCGGTCAACTCGTTAGGCCCGTCCGCACGCAGTCTTTGCTGCGCCTCGTCGGTCGTGAGCCCGGCATCCCTATCGGTAGCGAATTCGGTTAACAGATCTGATGTTGATTTTTGCCAAAGCGACTCCTGACTGGGTCCAGGGTCGGTGGTTTCAGTTTCGGTGGTCGTGGTGACAGTTGCTTCTGTTTCTTGTGCCATGTAATGGGGTCATCCTTTCTTAGATGAAATAAATTTAGCGGTCAGGAATTGGGAGTGCAATCAAACGGTCGTGCAAGACGTCCACCTCCAGTTTTAATGTTAAGTTAATTAATTCTACCAAGGTTTTTAAACAATTGCACCCAATTAGCGGGTAATGCAATCTAAATTTAACATATAGACGTAACCAATAGGGGTGCTAACCAAATGAATGGCTTTCCCTTTCGGCGTGCTTCCCCTAAGATAGAACTAACTCTAAAGAATAGGACTGATTGCGATGCAAGCATGGACAATTATGGGACACGGTCCTCACGACCTTGACGATGTCCGGCAATTAGAAATTGCCACCCCCACTCCGGGACCTGGTGAACTGCTCATCCAGGTGGGCGCGGTAGGTCTGAACCCAGCCGACTACAAGGTCATTGAGAATGGCACCTGGAATGACCCGCACGTCATCGGCATGGATGCTGCGGGTATTGTGGCGGGACTTGGTCGCGGCGTCACCGACTTTACTGTGGGTGATCGGGTCTTCTATCACGGTGATCTCCGCCGAGCTGGGAGCCTGGCCACCTACACGATCACCACGAGTCAAAGTGTGGCCCACCTGCCGGTCAACGTCAGTCTGGATGCGGCCGCTGCGAGTCTATGCGGCACCCTGACAGCCTACCAGGCCTTGCACCGCAAGGCGAACTTGACCACCGCTAAAAGTGTGTTGATTCACGCTGGGGGCGGTGCCGTCGGGCTGGCCGCCTTACAATTTGCCCACCAACTTGGCCTCCAAACGATCACAACCACCTCTGACCGTAAGCGCGCTCTAGTTGAACGCGTCGGGGCAGACGTCATCATTGACTATCATCAAACTGATGTCACCCAGGCTGTCTTGGCTGCCACCAACGGCCGTGGTGTCGACGTCAGCCTCAATACGCTCGGAGGTGAGACCATAGCTGAAGATGTCGTCAGAATGGCCTACAACGGCCAAATTATCGCCATTGGCGACGGGATGCCGGCCCACTTCGACTTCGACGCCCGGGCCCTGAGCCTGAGTCGTTCCGGGTTGGGTGGCGTCTACCGTTCCGCGGATCCCGTGGGTATCCACGATCTGGCCGTCATGGCGACCGCAGTTGGCAAACAACTGGCTAGCGGCACGCTTGATCCGGTAATTGGAGCCACCCTGTCCTTTAACCAGGCTGTCATTGGGTTAAAGCATCTGAAGCATGACGAAAACCTGGGGAAATTGGTGGTTCATGTGGATAGTTCGCTTAAATAATTAGAAACGCTAAAAAGGCCGCCTGCGGCTGCCAGGGATTACGCCTGCTGTGGGGACGCTTCAGCCCTTTGGGCTTCTCGCTCGATTTGAAGCCCCGCCAAGAACGCGAGTCTCCAAAGTCGCCCGTACTGTAAGGCCGAGAAAAACACTCGGTCTAACAGTACCGCCACGGCTGGCTCCATCCCTGACCTCCTCCGGCTATGATTGTTTTTATCCATTATGATTAGCTCCCAATAATCATCACTAGTCACTTCTGATCAAATGCGTCGATCACTTACCAAACTCATACTGTTTCCAAAATTTTTGATCTTCATTGACGTAAACTGATCTTAATGCCATCTGGCCTAACTAAAAACAGCACCAGCTACTTGGACCTCAGTCCACCTAGCTGGTGCTGTTTTCTTCCGGTGCGGGTCTCATGCCCGAACCTGGAAGTTAGTTTGCGGTTTGCCCGTAACCACGGGATGGTGCTCAAAGTAATCTAGAATGAGGGCCACCATGTCCACGTTAATTTCACGAACAATCTTGTTGGCAGCAAACATTGGGTAGTCGCCACCCCCGTTGCCACGGTACTGGTTCACCGCGATCAGGAGCTCCTGATCAGGCTGAACTGGTTGGCCATGGTAACTGAGGTCTACCACCCGGTGCCCGATCGGCTGGTGAAGATCGAAGGTGTAGTCAATCCCGCTGTAAACATCGTAATTATAGAGTTGTAGCTTCGGATAAATGAAAGCTGGATTGACCTTCACCGTTGACCCCTCGCAGGTAAAGAAGCTGGCGCTCCGTTCCAATGCCGCCTTGAGCGCTGATCCCGTCAGACGCTCGACGACCAAGGTGTTGGGATAACCATAGCTATTTAACAGTTGGCGCATAGTGACGTGGGTCCCTAACCCCCGCACGTCATCGTTAAATAGACTGGTCAAGGCAATATCCGTTTGACTGGCCGCCATGGCAACCTCGTTGACAAACTGAAGATACGGATGCCCGTGGAGGCGCGCATCAAACGAATCGGTCACGGCCAGACTGGCACCAGTCACTTGTCCGATCGGCTGGTCCAACCAGGTCTGTACGGCGGCTTCGGTATCCGCCGTTAGGGCCTGGAGGGCCAGCTTAGGAGTTGCTTGGGCCGTCGACAACAACTCCGCGCGGTGCGCAACCACCTGATGGTGCGCGTCAAGTTCCAGGTCGATCAAGCCCACGGCAACGCCCTTTTCACCGGGTTGGGTAACCGGAACGTCATGGTAAACGCCAGCAATCTCGCGATGTTGATGTCCCGTGATCAAGGCATCGATTCCGGGAACTGCCGTCATGAGCTGGTATCCCTCATTTTCTCCGGTCAATCGTTCCGTCGGATCCCCTGTCTGTGGATCGGCCTCTAGACCCCCATGATAGGCCACGACAACCACATCGGCCAACTCACGTAGGCGTGGTACCCAATGCTGCGCAGTCGTCAGCGCCGACGCAAACGTCAGGCCCTCAATATGTGCCGCCGTCTCCCACATGGGAATATAGGCGGTAGTCAGACCCAGGATGGCAATCTTTACGCCACCCCGTTCTAGAATGGTGTACGGCGCATCGACAATCCCCGTCCGTTGACCCCCCTGGATATTCGCACCAAGCAACGGATACTGGCGCGCGGCCTCACAGGACCGTAAGTAGGGCAACCCGTAGTTGAACTCGTGATTGCCTAGCACGCCAGCATCGTACGCCATGGCCGAACTTAATTGCGTAAAGAGATCGTGGGGAGCATCGTCGTGTTTGGCGATGTACGTCGCAAACGGCGACCCCTGAATCCAGTCCCCATTTTCAATCGTGAGAACAATATCATCTGGATCGGCTTCTTGCCGCACCGTGTCAATGACCGTGGCGGCCTTCAAAAATCCGAAGGCCCGCTGGTCGTCAGGCGTGCTGTACCCGGTGGGATACACGTAGCCATGAACATCACTGGTCGATAAAATCTTGAGGTGCGTCATTAGATCAGCCTCTTTCTCAGCTGTTCTGACAAGGTATCAATCAGGAGCACCATGACCACGATCCCTAACAGAATAATCCCAACTCGAGACCAAGCCCGTGTCTGAATGGCAAAGATCATTGGGGTCCCGATACCACCGGCACCCACCATCCCCAAGATGGAGGCAGACCGCACGGCGATTTCAAACCGATAGAGCGTGTAGGAAATGAATTCGGGCATGATCGTGGGAATCGTCGCCAGCATGAAGACCTGGGGACTATTGCCCCCGGCACTCACGATGGCTTCTTCAGCTCCCCGATCCATGTTTTCGATGGCTTCACTGAACAGTTTACCCAGCATCCCAATGGAGTGAATACTGACGGCCAGAACCCCGGCGTAAGAACCCGGACCCACGGCCTTAATGAACATGATAGCCAACACAATTTCTGGAAAAGTTCGAATCAAGGTCAGGACAATCTTCCCACTGCCAGAACGCAGGTGGCCCCACTCGTGTTCACCCCGAGCGGCCCAGAAGGCAAAGGGCACACTGATCAGGGCCGACACGAAAGTCCCCAATAACGCGATAGCTAGCGTCTGGATAATCAGTGAAACCAAATCTTCGCCGCTACCGTTGTAGACGTAGGCCCAGTCCGGGTTGACCAACCCGTGGACGATGGACTTCGAGACGGACCCAGCGGATTCCTGTAACCCGGTGAAATGGAGCCCGGTAATTGCCCAGGTATAAACACCGGCAACCAGAATCAGCCAAATGAGCCAACTCCAACGCCGCCAAGGGTTTAAGTGGACGGGCTTCTCTGGTTTATTTGTCATTGTCGTTTGCATATTCATCTTAGAGTAAGACCCTCCTTAAATGATTGCTGACCCCGTCGATCACCATGACCACAACCAGCATGGCCAGAATGATCACGGCCGTCTTGTTATAGTCGAATTCACTCAGTGACCGTTGTAAGAAGACCCCGATCCCCCCGGCACCCAAGTACCCCAGGACGGTCGATGCCCGCACGTTGATTTCCAACGTGTAGAGAAAGTAACTTACGAATTGATTCATGATTTGTGGGAGCACGGCGTACCAAATGATGGTAACCTTGCTAGCACCAACGGATTCCATGGCTTCCAGCGGCCCCATATCGATGGTTTCGATGACCTCGTAGAAGAGCTTGGAGATCATCCCAAAGGAGAAGATGGCCAAGGTGATGACCCCGGCGGTCGACCCAATCCCAAAGATAGCGACGAAGATGGCCGCTAACAATAGGTCAGGTAACGTTCGCACCAAGTCCAAAATCAGACGAATGATGCCGCGTAACCACTGATTGTGGACCAAGTTGCTGGCCGCCAAAACCGCGAATGGTACGGCGAAGACGGTCCCAATGGTCGTCCCCAGAATTGCCATTTGAATGGTTTCATAGAGGGGTTGGATGATGATTGGCACGTAGGACCAAGCTGGCTGAGACATCCGAACCAAGAGATTGGTGAATTGGTCGAAGTTGCTAAAGAACATCCCCACGTCGACCCCCGTCATCTTGGAAGACCCCACGAGCAAGGCTACCAAGAGGGCCGTCCAGCCCACGCCCTTCACGTGCCAGCGTTGGCTCCATGAACGTTGCGGAATTTCCGGTGTTGTCATTTTGCCACCTCCTAGGCTGTCTGGTAGATCTTCGTCAGGTCCGCCTCGGTGACGTCGGCGATCTCTTTGTCATAGACCACAGCACCGGCGCGCAAGCCCACGATGCGGTCCGCGTATTGCCGAGCCAAGGCCACCGAGTGCAAGTTCACAATAACGGTGATGCCGTCTTCTTGATTCAAACGCTTCAAGATATCCATCACGGTCTGGGTGGTCAGTGGATCCAGTGAGGCCACCGGTTCATCGGCCAGGATAACCTTGGGATCTTGCATCAGCGTTCGGGCAATGGCCACCCGTTGTTGCTGACCGCCGGACAATTCGTCAGCCCGTGTGTAGAGCTTTTCGGTCAAATTGACCCGTTCCAAGGCGCGAATAGCCCGGTCCTTATCGGCGGCACTGAAGAGGTTCAAGACACTCTTCCAAGTCGGGTAGTAGCTCACCCGTCCCGACAAGACGTTGCGTTGCACCGTCGAGCGCTTAATCAGATTGAAGTCTTGGAAAATCATGCCGATCTTACGTCGTAGCAACCGCAATGATTGGCCTTTGTAACTGCTGATTGGTTCGTCTTCGATGGTAATCTCGCCGGATGAAATCTCATGCATCCGGTTAATGGTGCGGAGTAACGTACTCTTCCCGGCTCCTGACAACCCGACGACCACCAAGAATTCTCCGCGGGGAATATCAAAGTTAATGTCTTTCAAACCCACGGTTCCGTTGTTATAAATTTTATTCACGTTCTTGAAAGAAATGATTGGTTGTTGATCCATTATTCTGATCCCCCTATAAAAAAGTAGCAGAGGCGCTTGCTATGTGCCGCCCCCCGCTACTTTCTGTCGTTATTGCCTAATTGTCGACGTGCTTACTTGTCGAGCTTTTCTGCTTGCTTGTCGTATTTCCGAATGATATCGAAGTTGCTGTCCTTGGAATCAGCGTAACCTTCGTGAGAGTAGACACTTGAAATGATGTCATGACCCTTCTTGGTCTTGGCAATTTCCTTGAAGGCTGCCGCAATCTTCTTCTGCCACTTGTCCGTCATGTCCCCACGAACCGTAATCGTATCGTTAGGAATCTTGCCCGTCGTGTAGATTGGGACAACGTCCTGCATGATATTCTTTTGGTCCTTCATGACTAACTTACGTGCCCCTTGGAAGACGAAGGCAGCGTCCGTGTTCTTGTTGTAAACGGATAAGACCCCTTGGTCATGACCCTTCACTTGAACCGTCTTGATGCCGTCCTTGTTGACGTTAACGCCGTGTTCCAGCATTTCAACGGCTGGGTAAATCCACCCGGCAGTCGACGTCGTGTCTTGCACGGCAATCTTCTTGCCCTTCAGATCCTTGATAGACTTAATCCCGCTATCCTTGCGAACCAAGATTTGTGACCGGTAGTAACTCACGAGTTGCTTCGTGGCTTGGTCGTTAGGTTCCTTAATCCCGAAACGTTGGGCCTGTAAGATGACCTTGTCACCATACTGTTTGTGCGCCAACACGTATGCATCAGGCGGTAAGAAGCCGACATCCACCTTCTTGGACCCCATGGCCTCAACGATGGTGTTGTAGTCGGTAGAAACACTAACCGTCACTGGAATCCCTAATTGCTTCTTCAGCAATCCTTCCAATGGCTTGGCTTTAGCCTCGATCGTTCCCGCGTTAGATGATGGCACGAATTCTACCGTCAACTTCTTGGGGGTAAATCCCTTAGAACTAGAAGAACTGGTCGAGCTGGTCGACTTGCCACACCCTACCAAAGTAACTGGTAAGGCCAGTAATGCCGTCATGACTAAGAGCCATTTAACCTTGTTTCTCAGATGCATCAAGCTCACTCCTCAGATATGTAGTTGGTGTTCAATAACCACTCCCAATGATAGCAAGTATCCAAACTTTTGCAACCATTTTTCGGAAAATGCTTCGTCATCAAAATAATTATTAGAAGTGAAATCGTTAATTAACGGCAAGTAAACCGTAAAACCTGAACGATATATAAAATTATTAATAAAAGAATCCGGGCCACACAACGATTAGCCCCCACCCTTAAATGGCCGAATTTCCTTGATAAACCACTGGTTACCGGCATCTTCCGCGTTTTCAAAGCTGCAAGAAACTTAGAGGCTTATGGAAACACCCACCAGGTCAACCAGTCCAATTGGCAATCCAATTTTTCGGCGGCGCCAGGATCCTGAAAACACGGTATCATTCTCTTAGTCGCTAGGCCGTCAGGGAACCATTAACCGGCTAAATTATCCCCTTTTCACTGGCCGATCACCCCGGAAGGAGAGCCGCTCTTAATTTCTCAGAATTACCGGATTTCTTCTCATTTAGTTTGACCGGTGACCCGCCAAACCGATCGGACCGGCCAACAACTCTGGTTAAGATCCTGTAAAAAAGGCGATGGGGTAAATTTCCCCATCGCCAGAACCATATTCATTTTTCAGAATACTTATTCAGATAAAAACCACTGTGACCCTGACTCATGAACCCCCTGAGTGGAGACGATTACCGACCGGTTGTTCCCCTAAATGGGTGTTGCACGAATTTGTAATATTACAAATCACGAGAATCACCCAAAACCCTTGATTTCTTTGTTATTATGAAGATGTCGTAAACAATTGCTTAACAAACAGACGACAAACTAAAGCTTTTTTGGTAGCAGTGATTAGGGTACCCGGAAAATGCCCCAATCGTAGCTGTCCCAAAATAATCGTTAACCGGCTTGAATCAGACTAAATCCCAGTCTAATTCAAGGTGGTTAATTTTTTATAAAAAGCCGCGAATCATCCTAAAACTAAAGTCCCCCTGAATTGGATCTTCGCCAATTCAGGGGGACTTCTTTACGCTCTCAATTAAGTTGATTACTGCAATTATCGTCACACAAGAGCAAAGCTAACTAAGATCAGGATTGCCTTGGTGACTAAGCCTTAAGACTACTTCCCAGACTTTTCTTTTGAAACATTTGGTGTTCCAGTTTGATCAAATTGCAACTTCTGGTTCTTCTTTAATTTCGTAACGAGGTAAGTTCGCATACGCATTTTGCCAGAATCATCAAATTCCTTTTTTGTGGTTAAATAGCCGTATTTTTGTCCTTGGATGGTCTTATAGCCAATGACAGTTGCAGGGACAACACTTTCATAGTTTTGGAACGCATCATACTTATCTTTTTCTAACTTACCGGTTTCAGTACTGATACTATAAGCATAATAAGACATTTTTTCGCCGGTAATTTTACCATTGTCTGAACGAACCTGACCTTTTAGCACAGAAGGTACTGGGGCTTTATATTGGCTTTTAGGTAGAGATTCGGTATCGCCATCTCTACTTGTAAGCGACTCCTCGTCCCCTTTTTTGGCTATTTTCACAACCTTGGCTGTCGACATTTTCGGCCATGAATCTAGCGAAAGCATATCACCCGGATGCGCACCATACATTTGATAAAAATTAACTTTTCCATTTTGCGTCACATAAATATTCTCTGCAGTATCGTTTTCTGAAATATTGGACCAATCACTTTCAACATCGACCCAAATTCTTTTCTGCGAACTTTGTGCCGCTTTAACTGGAGACACGACGTTGGCTGAATTAGTTACACCACTACTTGAATGGCTTGATACACAACCTGTTAACATCATACCAGCCAATGCAATCACACCTACTACTATCCCTTTTTTCAATTGAAGACCCTCCAGAAACACTATATCGTTTCACTTTTTATTTTAGCTAGTAAATTATAATCCATAATATTTTAAACTTCAAATGTTGTTTAACATATTAACCATCATTAAACGACCCACCACTGTTCCTCGGTAGGATAGTAGACCCAGCCCAAGCGATGAACGTCCACACTCAGCTTCGGGTTCGTTTGCGTGGGAATCAAGCTAACCTCGGTCACGTTAAAGTTATACGAGGTCACCTGACCCTCCCTATCGGAAGATGAGCTGGCGGTGAATGCCTGAACCGGTGAGGCATATCCCGCCACGAACAGCCGACCAGCTGTGACCGGTGTTAATAGGCAAAGCCCGGTGACCACGATACTCACACCCGTCACCCACCAGGCCGTGGATCTTGTCGTTGATTTAACAAATAAACCAGCCACTTGCCACCCCGTCAGAATCGTTAACAGAGGAATAAATGGGGCCACTTTCGCACTCAGCGCTTCCGAAGAGGCCACCGTCAACACCGCTAACCAACCGGCGGTCACGACGGGCACCCACTGCCGGTGATGAATACCGCGACCAACCAAGTAAACAATAGCGGGCCAAGGCAGTAACACCACCCCAAAAACAATGAAACTCAACACTGTGGCCCCAAGAGCGTCACTGTCATTGCCAGATAACCAGGCCCAGCCCACTGTGCGCAATACCCAGCAGACGTAAAATCCAATTAGGATTAATCCACGCTTGATTTCTTGACGCATCGACCCATCCCCTTTAATTCCCAAAACAATTTACACCCTATTATACGCGTTTACCAATCTAAACGGAGGCGAAAAAAGCCAGGACACCTGTCCTGGCCGCTCTCTGAAATTCTTAACTTGCTTACTTCAAGTCATCGTCGTCTTCATCATAGTCGTCGGCCGTCTCACCAGTCAGCGTTCCCGCCAACTGTTGCAGGACCCGGACCAGTTCGGCCCGATCGGTATTGGAATAGCTCGCTAACCGTTCTCGTAACGCTGCCTCCCGTGCGAGCTTAATTTGCATGAGTCCCCGTTGTCCTTGCTGAGTGAGTGCCACCAACCGGACCCGTTGATCGCGGCGATCGACCTCACGGAGCCAGCCGGCTGAGACGAGTTTGTCCACTTGCCGGCTGATTGAGGAGTGATTGCGGCCGATCTGATCAGCCAGCTCGCCAATGCTAATGTCTGCTTGACGCCCGGCCCGCACCACAATTGGGAGGGCGGCCGGTTCCAACGGCACGTTGGCCTGCTGCAGCAGGTGACGGTCCTGTTGGGGCTGGTTGAAGAAGGTCACGATTTCAAATAGCGCTTCAAAGATTTCATTATCCATACTTGTGATTATACCAGATAAATGCTAAGATGTGTGCACGGTGCACCTATTATTTTAAATCTAAAGGAGATATCAGCATGCCTAAAAAAATCGGTCTCATCATCGGATCCACCCGTCCCACTCGAATTAGCCCCAGCATCGCCACTTGGCTACAAACAGCCGTGGCTCAGCCCGGACTAGACGTCGACCTCATTGATCTGGCAAAAATCAATTTGCCATTACTAGACGAAGTCGAACAACCTTCCACTGGCATTTATCACGAGGAACACACACAGCGTTGGAGCCAACTCATTCAAGGTTACGACGGCTTCATTCTCCTCTTCCCCCAATACAACTGGGGTTATCCCGCACCCTTGAAGAATGCTTTAGACTACCTGTATGCCGAATGGCGGGGCAAGCCCGTCAGCATGGTTTCCTACGGCGGCCATGGTGGTTTCCAAGCGGCCCTGGGCATGAACCTGGTCCTACGCGGACTCAAGTTCCAACTAATGGCGACTAACCTCCAATTGACCTTGAAGAAGGACGAGATTGACGAGCATGGCCAGTTTAAAGACCCGGCAACGGCTCTAGCACCTTACACCTTTAACGCCCAACAGATGGGCGCAGAATTTTTACACCGACTCACACAGAAATAACGTACCGTACACAAAATAAGAGGTTCTGAGACTTTGGTCTCAGAACCTCTTTGCGCTCCGAACATCTATCGTCGAAACGTGCGACAAAAGGCAGTCAACTCCGCTTAACCCCGATAGACAAATAATCCAGGACCGGGATTATTCGTCTATCGACGTTAATGCTCATTGACTAACCGCCTTTGGTCACACTCTTTTCAATTTAATTGGCCACCTGTTGCTTCACCTGCATCATCATTTCAAAATCATCGGTGAAGATACCGGCGACGTGTTTAGTCATCAGATCGGCAGCTACCGTGGGATTGTCCACGGTCCAAATCCGCTCGGTCACGGGAACCCCCGCCTGATAATGACTCAAGTGGAGGCCATTCAGGTGTTCACGGGTGACCAGGGCCACCGGATCGGCTACCCGACGGTCGGTCAGCCAACAATAAATCTCATTGGGCGCCAGCTTTTGGCAAGTCTTCAGCGTTGGCAGATGAAATGACGAGAAAATCACCGGCTTATTGAGCGCAGTCGCGTGGACCATCCCCATCACAATCCGTTCAATGTTGGGATACTGAATCTTATCGGTCTTCAACTCCAAGTTGAGTTGGACATCACGATTCGTGACCAGCGTCAGAAATTCCGCTAGTGACGGGATCGGTTCCTGGTTCGCCAGCCGAAACTGACGGAGTTGGGCAAACGTGTAACTCTCGATCAACCCGCTCCCATCCGTGGTCCGGTCGATCTGCTCATCATGCATAATGACCGGCACCTGATCCTTCGTCAAATGAACATCAAACTCGATGCCTTCGATACCATGGTCAACCGCATAACGAAAGCCTGCTAAAGAATTTTCTGGAAAACGCGCCGGGTAGCCCCGGTGACCGAATACCGTTGTCATGTTCGAGTCGCTCCTATCTCAGTCTAGCTATCTTGTTTAGGATAACACCTCATGACCCCGGCAAACGTAAAGATTGCTTATGCTTTGTGTAAAATTTAGGACTCCGGCCAGACGTTATCGGCGATCTGCTTAACTAATTTGAGTTTGGCCCATTGCTGGTCCTCTGTCAGCTGATTGCCTTCCTCGGTCGAGGCAAAGCCACACTGTGTCGACAAGGCCAGGTTTGCCAGTGGCACCTGTTCGGCCGCTTCGTGAATCCGCGCCGTGATAGCCGCTGGATCTTCCAATTCTGGAAACTTCGACGTGATCAGTCCCAATACCAGTCGTTTATCAGGATCGTTGTGCCAAATTTTCTTGAGCGGCGCAAAGCTCCCGGCTCGCGCGTTGTCGTATTCCAAGAACAAGCCATCATAGTGCAAGCGGCCCAGATAGTCCGCCACGTCATCGTAGCCCCCGGAGAACAGGTAGGTTGACTTGAAGTTTCCCCGACAAATGTGGGTGGTGACCGTCAGATCTTCCGGTAAATCCGTTAACAAACGGTTGATGACGTAAACGGCGTTCTCGGCCAGATCAACGTATTCCTGATGTACCACGGCGTCCTCTTGCGTCGCGTTCAACCGGCTAATCAGAAAGGCCCACGTGGTATCGTCCAGCTGAATGTAACGACAGCCCAGTTCATAGAACCGCAAGATCGTGTCATGGTAGGCCTGGGCTAGATCATCCAGGTAGGCATCCCAGGTCGGATAGAATTGATGCCAGTTATCACTCCGATTGTCCCGGAACAACATGGTTGGGGACGGGATGGTCTGCTTGACCACCACCCCCGCTGGCACCAGGCTCTGGAGATAGCGAAAACTCTCAAAGAAGGGATGATCAGGGTTGCAGGCAATGCGCCCAACCAGGTCGGCATTGTCGGTCCGGGTCTTACTACCGTGGAACTTATAACTTTGCTGATAGTCATAGTGACCCACTCCCGTAAGGCCCCAGAGAAAGTCGAGATGCCACCAACTCCGATTGAATTCACCATCGGTCACAGCCTTGAGTCCCAGCTCAACCTGGCGTTGGACGACGCGTTTGGTCTCCGCCCGTTGAATCTTGGTTAAGTCTTCAGCGCTCAGGGTGCCCGCCGCAAATTGGGCCCGCGCCGCCTTGAGCGTTGCCGGTCGTAAGAGACTCCCCACCACGTCGTAGCGGTAAGGAAATTGTGTTTTAACTTGGTTAAATGTCATCTAAATGTCCTCCTTAAGATTGGGTGACTTTCTAATCGTTTGCGGGTAACAAAAAAGCGTTCGTCCCCGAACTAAATCCTTAGTTCAAGGGACGAACGCGTCGTTTTACCACCCTAGTTTACGTCATCCTCACAGATCACGCCTCAACGGTACCAGTTGATACCCGGAAAGTTAACGGTTCCTACCGATCCAGCGGCGTGAACCACCGGATAGCACTTGGGAGCTCATCTTCATGACTAGGTGTCGACCCGTTTTCACTGACCGGGCTCACTGCACAACACCGCCGCCACTACTCTTCTCCTGGCTGTTTATGATAAATTGATTAGAAATTAACTGTTATTTTAATCTTTCAGTCAGTCGCTGTCAACCTAAATCCTAGGAAACCACGACAACCTTCCCGAAGCTGTGCTGGCTCCCCAAATATTCATGGGCTGCCCGCATCTCTTGCAGTGGAAAGACTTTGGCAGGACGCACATCGAGATGGTGGCTATCGATCAGTTCAAACATGGTGCGCAACCGCTGTTCATCAATATCGCCTGAATAGAAAGCCGTCAAATAGGTATTACTAGGAATCTTGGACACTGGTTCGAAGTCATTTAATCCCCATTGGCCGCCCAATTCTCCCGTTGCACTCACAATACCCCCCGGATTCAAATGTTGGAGCGATTCCGGAACGGTGAGGGCCCCAATCAATTCTAGGATCTTGTCATACCGGGTCCCCTGTGGCAGTTGTTCATCGCGATCCAAGACCACGTCGTCAAAACCGGCCGCTAACAACTGATCACGCTTGGCCAGGTTACGGGTACTGGCCGTGACGGTCACGTCAGCCATGGCATGCGCCAATCTAGCAGCCGCCACGCCAACGCCACTGGTTCCGCCACGAACCAGCAAGGTCTCGCCATCATGCAGGCGTAGTCCTTCCAGCGCACCGTATGCCGTGTAATAAGTCTCCGGAACGGCAGCCAGATCTTGCCAAGATAACGCCGTCGCTATCGGAAAGAGTTGTTCATTGGGGATTAAGGCAAACTCTGCATAACTGCCATCGTAAGCACGACCCATTTCACCCATGAAGGTGACCACGGTTTGGCCAACCGGAAGTCGCTTCGTATCGGTGGTGGTCACGACTTCACCGACCGCTTCGATTCCCAAGATTCGTGGAAATTTAACCGATGGTGACTCACCATCTCGCGTAAAGACCTCGGAATGATTAACGCCCCGAGCCTTCACGGCCATCAGCGTCCAGCCGGGCTTCACACTGGGCTTGGGCACATCGGTATAGGTTAGCACTTCCGGTCCTCCCGGATGACTCACAACGATTGCTTTCATGCACACTATTCCTCCCTAATTTAAGTACCCATGGCTCTTCAAATACTGACGGGCCACAGTTGCGGCCTTCTCATGTTTCACAGTGACGAGATAATTCATTTTCTGCATATCCGTCGTGGTAACCTTCCCGGCTAACTTGTTCAAGGTGGTCTTCAATTCAGGATGCTCGGTGATCAATTTCTCAGTCATCAGCGGTGCCCCTTGATAAGGTGGGAAAAAGTTACGGTCATCCTTCAAGACCACCAGATGGTATTCTTGAATTTCTGGATCGGTGGTATAGCCATCGACCAGGTTGACCTTGCCATTTGCAATCGCCTTGTAGCGAATCGAGGGTTCCATCGTCTTAGCACTGGCAAATTTCAGACCGTATGTTTTGCTTAATCCTGGATAACCGTCCTTCAATTGGTAGAAATCAGGATCAAACCCGGCATGAATTTTACCCTCTACCGCAATCAAATCAGAGATTGTTTTTAAATTGTTAGCCTTCGCAAACTGCTTGGTGACGGCCAAATCATAGCCGTTCTGATACTTCATCGGCTTCAAATAAGCCATCCGGTATTGCGACTTCAGGGCCTTTTGTGCGACCTGATAGGTCCTAGCGGGATCATGACTGGCCGATTTTTCTCCCTTGACCAGAGACTCCAAGACGGTTCCCGTAAATTCAGGATAAATGTCGATGGACCCCGACTTGAGGGCCTTAAACAGGAAGGACGTCCCCCCGAAGTTGGCCTTGGTGGTCACTTTCATTCGGGGATGGTCGTGTTCAATAAGATCCTTGTACATATTGATCAGAATCTCGGGTTCACTCCCCATCTTCCCGGCAATGGTGATCCCCGTTTCTGGGTTGGCAATCTTACGATAACCGGCAAATCCACCGATCAGGACAACCACTGTGGCCAGAACAATCCCGGCCTTCTTAAAGGACAGTCGACCCAGCCAGTCGATAGCCGCCCCAAACACCAGGGCCAAGATCGCCGACAACACCGCCCCGATAATCAGGAGTGGATTATTATTGGTTTCAATTCCCAACAGGATGTAGGTCCCCAAACCACCGGCACCAATCAAGGCAGCCAGTGTGGCGGTCCCAATGATCAAGACCGTCGCAATTCGAATACCGGAGATAATCATCGGCATGGCTAACGGCAATTCAATGCGAAAGAGTTTCATTCGCCGCGACAGCCCAAACGCCGTGGCAGCCTCCTCATAGTTGGGATCGATCGTAGTCAATCCGGAATACGTATTTTGAAAGATCGGCATCACCGCGTAGATCACGAGGGCGATGACTGACGGCACCGTCCCGATCCCCACAATCGGAATCAGGATCCCTAACAAAGCCAGGCTTGGAATCGTCTGGAGAATACTGGTAATCTGGAGCATGACCCCCGCCGCACGCTTGTGATTCATCAGAAGAATTGCCAACGGAATCGCAATCACCGCGGCAATCAGCAGCGAGATTAGGGACAGCCCGATGTGTTGCCCGATCGCATGGACGATGTCGCCGCCCTGCGTCTTGAGAATATGCAAAATGGCTGACACCTAATCCGCCTCCTTTGTGGCTAAGAAATCTAAAAGATCGGTGGTCTGTAACTGGCGGTTGCCATCAGGCGTCGCCACAACCACCGGTCCTTGACGCAGGTCCGCCGCTAGTTCATTTACCGTCGCCGTCGCATCAAGGGTCGGTGTGTCGCTCGTCGCCGTTCCATAACCAGCCAGCACGACATCAGAAACCGCATCTGGCCGGGCCGCAGTTTCCACTTGGAAAAAGCCACGAACGAAATCATTGGCCGGGTGCCGAATAATGTCTTCACCCGTCCCTACTTGTTGGATGTGGCCGAGCCGCATCACCGCAATGTGTTGCCCTAAGCGCAAGGCTTCATGCATATCATGGGTCACAAAGACAAAAGTCATCTTGAGTTCTTGATGCAAGCGCAGAACCAGATCTTGAAGTTGTTTACGTGAAATGGGATCCAAGGCACTGAAGGGTTCATCCATCAGAACCACCTTGGGCTTAATCGCCAAGGCTCGAATAATCCCGACCCGTTGTTGCTCCCCACCGGAGAGTTCGCTGGGCATCCGTGTGGCGTATTGATCAGGATCCAAGTCGACCTGAGCCAACAACTCGCGCGCCCGTTCGATCCGCCGCTTACGGGGCCAGCCCAACGATTCGGCTTGAATGGCAATGTTATCTTGAATGTTTAAGTTCGGAAAAAGTGCAATGTTCTGTAAAACGTACCCCATTTGGCGTCGTAGTTGTTTTAAATCGTAATCAATCAAGCGGCGATCATCGAAGTAAATGTCGCCATCGGTGGGTTCAATCAACCGGTTTAACATCTTCAACGTCGTGGTCTTCCCACTCCCACTGGGACCGACCAACACAAAAAAGTCCCGGCTGGGAATTGTGAGGTTCAACCGATCCAGGGCTTGGTTGTGCGCATATTGCTTGGTAACATTTCTAAATTCTATCATGTCAGCCTCCATACCCTACTCGTGTGCGGCCCAATTCGACGGGCAACACCACTATCAGTGCGGACGCGATAATCTTCCGCTGTCCGCACTGATATATCTATAACTCCTAATTATACTAACCTTTACCCAAATACCTAAGAAAGTGGCTTACAAGTTAGATAAGCAATGGTCTCTACTTTACAGTCTTTAAACGCGACTGTTAAGATGAAAAGTAAAGCCTTTTGCCCCAAAATACTTATAAAGTAAGGTGTTTCAGTTGCGCGATCAAACAGACCTAAATATTCTAAAGGAACTCACTAAAAATTGTCGAATCAAGGCCAACCATCTCGCGGAGCGGGTCCATCTCACCGCCCCCGCCGTGGCTGCGCGGATCGCCCGCCTCGAAGATGCCGGCGTGATTAAGCGCTACACCATTGAGGTCGATACCGAAAAATTAGGTTTTGATCGCCAGGTCTTCATTCAGGCAGCCGTCAAGAACGCCACTCAGCGCGCGGGTTACGACGCCCTCATTCACCAGTACCGTAATGCCATTCGCCATCATTATCGAGTCACGGGAGAAAGGCCCTACCTCATTGAGGGGGCCTTTCACACGCGAGCAGAGCTCAACGAGTTTCTTTTGGCGTTGGGACAGGTTGCGACCTATACCGTCACCGATGTCATTGACGAATTAATCTAATCATTATCAATAATCACTTGGCCGAGTTCACGGCTCGCCATCACGTAGTCGTGGGCTTCACGAATATCCGCAAGCTTGAAGACCTTGGCAATCGGGATCTCCAGGTGATTCTCGTTAATGAGATCGAACATCTCATCCACCAAATCCTGGCGAACCACCGTGGAATCAAAGAACGTTAAGTACTTATCGCCCAGGACAAATGGTGAAAATTCCTTAGCGACCCATTCGCCAGCTAGCAGACCAATCACACAGACCGTCCCTCCTTGATTCAAGTGGGCAATCGAATCATCCATCGTGACCGATCCCACCAAATCAATGATCCCGTCGTATTTTTCTTCGGTGACCAGCTGGTTATCCGTATCTAAAATTGCGGCATCTGCCCCATTTTGAACCACGGCATCCAGCATCTGAGACCGCCGGGTCGTGGCCGTTACCGTCAGACCCATGGCTTTGGCGAGTTGGGTTGCGGCTAAGCCAACCGCTGTGGTCCCACCACGAACTAGCAACGACTGTCCAGCCTGTAACCGCAGGGACTTCAGCGCCCCGATCGCCGTATAGAAGTTTTCAGGATATTGCGCCAGCTTGACCCAATCCGTTCCCGGATGGTTGACCGTAAATAGGTTAGAATCGTCGACTAAGGCGTATTCCTGGTAACTGCCGTCAACTTCACGGCCAAAGCCACCCATCATCGTCATGACCTTCTGACCGGCCTTAAATGGTCCCTCAGCTGAAGCCTCGTGGATTTCACCCACGGCTTCGACACCAATGACCCGAGGGAACTTAACGGATGGTGATCCACCCGCACGCGTCAACACTTCGTAACGGTGCACGCCAAAAGCATGAATCCGCATCACCGATTGGTGAGCCGTGGCCTTCTGAATTGGCCGTTCCACCAAATTCATCACACTGGCATCTCCTGGATGATCGATAACAACTGCTCGCATAATTTAAGTCCCCATTTCTATCGTTTTAGTTGCTCATTTACTGACCCTAGTGTAAGGTGTACCGTAACGTCACAGTCAAGCTTTTATTTAGGAGATGCCCATGTTAGCTATTCAAAAATTTGCCACGCTCGCCGGCACCACGCGACGAACCCTCATTTTCTACGATGAAAAGAATCTCTTCAAGCCCAAGCGTGTAGCTGAAAACGGCTACCGCTACTACGATTACGATCAGCTCTACGACCTCACCTTTATTCTCGAGCTACGACACCTCGGCCTCTCGATTTCGGAGATCAAAGCCCTCACCCAGAACGCCGATCCCAGCTCGTTAAACGACAACCTCCAACACGTGCTCGGCAAGATTAACGCCCAGCTTGACAATCTCGCCGTCCTCAAGAGCACGCTGAATACCCGGTTTAATCAGCCCATAGCGACTGCAACCCCCGTCAAGAATCAACCTGCGATCACCACGGTTACCGAGACCACCACATTTTGTCGGTCCCGGCAGTCGGTTGCTTGTACCGAAGAGGAGATTGCCGAGATTTACGCCGAATTCTATGCCAATTTGGGTAAACTCAAATTGGTTAATAAAGAAGACTCTGGCTTTCTGACGCGCCTACCTGGAAGTAACGCCAACCTGTACCCCACCGCTTCCTTCTGCATTCTCAAGAAGGTCACAGCGGGTACCGATACCGACGTCCTGCCACAGCTCACCAAGCCCACTGGCGACTACGTGACGATCACCACCACGAATGACACGAAAAACATCTGCATTGGCCTGCGCCAACTGGCCGACTACATTGCCCAAAACCAGCTCCACGTAGGCGATCAGCTCTGGCAGATGAACCTCGATGAGACCTTCACCAGCAAAGGGGCCTCTCAGCTGGTCAACCTGCAGTATCAACTGCAATAATTGAAAACTTTACTTATCGACTCCGGTTTTTGCCGCGAGCCGTTTTTTTCTAGCCAAGATTGCGCGATGGCCCCCAGGATTCTTGATTCCGCTTGCAAAAAGTGCTGTAATCAAGTTAGTGAATACCCGTCACTTCGAAGATGCGGGTGGCTAGACTTAAAATGAGGTGGAAGAACATGGATGAAGTTGTTCAAGCACTGAGCGATATTGTTAAAATGAATACCGTTAACGGTGACGAAAAAAAGGTTGCGGACTATATCGCAGCCCTATTAGCCAAACATGACATTGACAGTAAAACAGTTGAGTATGCTCCCGGCCGAGTAAGCCTGGTCGCTGAAATTGGGGACGGTAACGGCCCCGTTGTCGGGTTCGATGGCCATGCCGACGTCGTTGCCTTAGGTGACGCCGCTAAGTGGAAGGTTGATGCCCTCTCCGCCACGATTCAAAATAATCTGATGATTGGGCGAGGAACCTCTGACATGAAGTCCGGCCTGATCGCTGGTTTCTGGGCCATGATTCATTTACATGATCAACACGTCCCACTTCACGGGACGCTGCGTTTCATGGCCACGGTTGGTGAGGAATACGGTCAATACGGCGCCAAGCAACTTGGTGAAGCGGGCTATGCAAAGGACCTCGACACCTTAATCGTCGGGGAACCTAGTGGGGCAGCTAAACAACTCCTAATGCAAAAGCAGATTCAATACATGCTGCAGATCGACCAGGCCAGTGCGCAACAGCTATCCGACGCCAACCAAACTAGTGAACAACACTTTATCGAATTGGCGCACAAGGGGTCGCTGACCTATACCGTTCACTCCAAAGGGGTTGCGGCTCACAGTTCCATGCCTGAAATCGGGAAAAACGCGATTACCCCACTGATGGCCTTCTATCAGAAGGAAGAAGCCTACTTTGATTCTATCAAGGATTACCGCAACCCGGTTCTCGGACCTGTAACGCCGGTTGTAACGATGGTCAAGGGTGGGGAACAAATTAACACCGTGCCTGCCAGTGCTGACCTCTCCGTTAAGATCCGGACAATTCCGGAATTGCCAAACGCTGACATCACGGTCGCTATCAAGAAAATCATTGCGGACCTGAATGAACAAGGGGCAGACCTGTCGCTCGACATTCTGAGTGACTTACGGCCAATGCACACGATGGAAGACACCGAGCTCGTTCAAGCAGCTAAGGAAATTGGGGAAAACGCACTCGATCAGAAACTGCCATTGATTGGGGTTCCCGGTGGTACCGATGCTTCTTCCTTCCTGGCCTTCAATCCGGACATTGATGTCATCGTCTTTGGCCCCGGAAACATCACGGCTCATCAAGTGAACGAATACGTTGATCTCGACATGTATCACCGGTTTATCACTATCTATGAGAAACTGATTAGCCGGTTGTTGAAGTAGGAATCGTTTTTGAAATAGGAAGAGCTAGAAGGCCGCCTGCGGCTGCCAGGGATTACGCCTGCTGTGGGGACGCTTCAGCCCCTTGGGCTTCTCGCTCGACTTTAAGCCCCGCCAGGAGCGCGGGTCTTAAAGATCGCCCGTGGTGTAAGGCCGAGAAAATCACTCGGTCTAACACCACCGCCACGGCCGGCTCCATCCCTGGCCTCCTCCGGCTACGATCGGTTATTCAAGTTAACCGTAGTTGGCGTTTATTCTCAATTGGTCCATTTCAATGACTTTAGATTGACAGTTAGTTCTAAAAAATCTCAAATTTTCTAATAGGGTCCCACTCAAATTGAGTGGTGTCCCTATTTTTTCGTAAAAAAGTGGCGCCAAGACTCTCGTCTCGACGCCACTTCAGCTATCGGATCCCGGCAACTCCGCGGCATATTGCGGAGAAACCGTCTGTTGGTAGGATGTTTAGCTACGACTATGACTAGCCGCATTCCTTTCTGGGTGCTTCCGGTATCGCTTGGGTGAGCGACACCTTCCACATTACCCCAGATCAGTACCGCCTTGGTTGGGGCCAAGCTGGCACTGATCTGGGGTAATGCTTCATGAGATCGGCTCTCGCCAGGTGATCCCGATACTGGCGACTTTGGAAACGTGTTCGCTCGGGCTGCCCCCTCCGCTTAGCCCCAATCAGCACCCGTTCGGCTTCGCCAAACCGGCACTGATCGACGCTAATGCTTCATGGGATCGGCTCTCGCCAGGTGATCCCGATACTGGCGACCTCGGAAACGTGTGCCCCAAGGCAGGTCCCTGCGCTTAACCCCACTAGGCACCCGTTTGGCTTTGCCAAACCGGCACCTAGTGACGTTAATGCTCAGGACCTAATCGCCTTGGGTCACACTCTATCCTGGTGTATCCGCCAGCGTCCAGGTAATCCTGCCACCGTAGCTACCGACCGCTGAATCAGCTTCGACCTGTAACAACACACCGGTCTTCTTGGTCCAGTCTTCGTGGACGGCGTACTTGCCTTCCTTATCCGCCTCACTCGTCGTATGCCGCACGACCGGGGTCGGTCGCTCGCGAATATCTGTGGTTCGACCGTCGGCATGAACGTAGATTGGACCACCCATTAAGGGAACACCGGTCCGCGATCGGAAACGTTCCGCGTGAACCATTAGTGTCCACTGCGAGTCATTCCCTCGAGTATCCTGTACGACAACCTGCCAATTGCCACTTCGCTGGACCACCTGGTCCCGACCCGTGAGTCGACTGGCCTGGAACTGTTCTCTCGGGGAAATGAAATCAAATTTCAAGGTTCCTTGCACCTTGATCTTCACGGTTACCGTATTAGAGGATTCCCCTTTTGCGGTAGTCGCCGTCACCTTCAGGACATTGTCCCCAGCTCGTAACTTATCTGCCGTGATCGGAAAGTTAAACGTACCGTCTTTTTCCGGCGTTAACGTCGTCAACAACTGTCGATTTAACATGGCCCGAACTTTAACAATGGGTTGTGCTGACGCACTCGTGCTCACAGCCACCTTACCAAAAACCTGCGTATCCGTGTGTGGTTCCACCGTCAACGCATGGGAACTCGTCACATCGAGGTTCAAATCGACGTTTGGGTTGATACTGAACTCTGGGGTCTGCGCCGAACCGACAAAGGCATTCGACGTCACCATGCTGGTCCGGCTCGCCACCTTAGTGGTCCGATTGACAGCCCCCACCTTACCCCGTAATTGAATGGTTGCGGCGGGCGTATTCTCGTCCAATTCCCAGTCAAAGATTGCCTTTAACTGGCCGTTCTTGATGGCGGTTGCGTCAATCATCTGAGTCCATTCCTTTTCCTTCCCGAAATACCGAATCTCGACCTTATCAAACGCGATCTTCTCCGGTAGGTTCAGAAGCGTCGTAATACTGGACCAGGTCTGCCGTCCATTCCGATAGGTCAGCTGGTAATCCAGTTGGACACGGTCACCAGAAACGACTTCACCACCTTCAGGAACGACCCGGTTACGCGTCAGATCCGTCAGCTTGGCCTTAGCTTGCGCGTCGACCAATCCCGGGGCATTTTCAAACACGATCAGGTTGTTTTCCCAACGTTTCCCGGTGGTCCCGGTGATACCCCACCGCGCAAAGCCCGTATGATTCGGATCAATCTTCTGAACATCCACCCGAACTTTACGACTCATCCCCGGAAGCGGTTCGCCCGTCTGCGGATTTTCATCGTCAAAGACATAGGCCATCGTCTGATCCGCCGCATTCCAACGGAGCGTCACGTGATGCCACTGACCGTTCGACAGAAATCCTGGCTTAGCGCCATTGGCGATGAGGCCCTTGTGTCCAATGGCATAGTAATAATTCTTCTGGGTGAAAATCCAGCCCCAGCCACCCGTATCAATGTACTGGTAGTAGGTATCTGGGTCACCCGGATAATTCGAGGCCAAATGTTCCTTGGGGAAACTTGCATCAAACGAATTGGCCTTGCCGGCGGCATGTTGACCCGTCAGGCCGTTATAGTTGGTATCAAATTCTAACGCCCAACTATTCTGAATCGCCGTCTTAGCCAGATCCTGTGGATTCTTCCGTCGAGCTTCCGTATCGACACCCCAGACCCCCAGGGTTTCGCCAACGATGCCACCGCGCCCAAAGTTTGGTGCGGCCCCGCCATCCTTAGGATCGTTTTGCAAGACGAAGGCCATGCCTTCACCCGCCTCGGCCCCCCGGTTACCCAGGTAGGCCCAGAATGAAACGGTCTCGTCTTTTGTCAAATCAAAGTAATTCCCATTTGTCGACCAAATGGCCCCGAACTTTCCGGGGCCATTGGTGATAACTGCCGCCTGCGTATTTGGCGCGGCCGGATTCGTTGTCTCAACTACAGTAGCAGAGCTCTTGCTAGCGGAGCCTACCTTGAGGATAGGCATGGTCTTGTTCAGAAGAATTCCCTGAGGCGCTGTCTTCAACGCCTGGTTATAGTCACTGTCGGCATGGGCATTAAGCCTAGTACCGAGACTGACCGCTAGTAGAATCAAGCCGGCGCTCAACCACTGTTTGAGCAAACTCATCTCTCCTTATTTTGCGTGACGTGGGTGCCGGTTACGATACATGAGGTAGCCAATGATGGCTAAGAGACTAGCAATAAGAAGTGCCAGGGCGAGGTACAACCAGTAATTTGGCTGTGGGGCCGGGGTAATCGCGTGACGATTGAGTCGCTTGATAACCGGGGCGCTGATGGTAAAGTTGCGCACGAATTGCCACTGCTGACCCTTGGCGTTAGCCGTCAGGTACAGCGTGTACTGTCCTGGTTTCAAGCTCTCGTTACCCCACGGAATCCCAAAGTTAAAGTTACTGTTGGGGGCCATCCCCATCTTGGTTTGCTTCTGTTGAATCAAGGTTTGCGTCTGTCCCGCTTGGGTGACGCGGGCGTTGACCGTTAAGCCTTGTAAAATCCCTGGTTGGTCGTTCTGCAAGTTCGCTGTCACGAAATTCCGGGCATTGATTTGCGAGGCGCCAACCTGTTTTAACTTCAAATCAGGTTTAACGGTCGCGCCCTCTTGGAGGCTCAAACCGATGGCATAAGTGTAGGCATTGTTGATCATGATCTTTCCCGACGCCTTAGTCTGAACCGGATTCAGCTGCTGGACGTACACACCGCCAAGAATGATGCCCCGTAGCTTCTGTGCCGGCATCGTGTAACTCAGGGTGACGCGCTTCTGGCTATTGGCCGGAACCGTGACCTTCTGAGTCAGATCGTGGGCAAAGATGTCCGCGATCCCAACCTTTAGGGACGAATCTAATTTAGGGGACAACTGGCTATAGTCAATGACCCCATTTTGATTGGTAACCGCTTGGTTGGCACTAACCCGAAAGCGTTGTGATCGGTTACTCGTATTCTCGATCATAATGGCTAGTTTCTGTGATTCTTGTGGCTTAACCCGCAAATCGAAATACGAAATCTGACGGTTCTCCTGATTTGACGGGAGCACCGCGCGAACCGTGTAACCGACGTTATTCGTTGGGGCCTGGTCCGCTAACACCGGGGCAACTTGTGCCACCCCAAGTAATAGCGCCAGACTCATCATGACCATGATCTTCAATCCTCGTCTCATCGCCGACTCCCCCAATCCATCAGCTAATAACGCGGTAGTGACGCCGCTTGAGGCCCCGCTACCGCGTGAACACAACGACTAACCGTTCCTATTCTGGCGTGTCACTCAACTGCCAAGTCATGGTCGAGGTGTAGGTCCCGCCCATTTGCCCAGCTGGTACTGCCAAGGTCACACCCGATGGACTGTAACTCCCATCCCAGATCCCTAAGCCGCCTTTGAGGGGTGCACTCAAGAGAATCTCGTTGGCATCGGTTCCGTTTAGGCTCAATGACATGCCATCGGGCTTACCGGAAGGGTTGCCAGTGTTGGCCGCCGCAACGGTTGGTGCTGCCAAGTCCAGTACTGCCCCATTGAGGGTATCCCCAGTGGCATCGGTAAAGGCACTGTTCTTGACTTGAACACTCCAGCCACTGCCTAACCCAGGGTTGCTAACGCCAATTGGGTTGTCGACCGTAACTGCCGTGTAATTTCCATTGGTTGGGCCGTTAGGGGTAATATTCTTACCGAAACTGATGTTAGGTGCCGAACTCAACGTGATCGTGGCGTTGGGATCGGTGTCAAATTCAGCTGTCGTGGTGGTGCTTTCACTGGTTGGGCCAACACTAGAGCTGGAACTGCTACTGTCACTACTGCTGGTGTCGGTTGTCGCCGCGGCAACGGGAACAATCCCGAAGCCTAAGGCCAACAATGCCGCACCACTCATTAGTGCCGTCTTCATTAATCTACGAGTCATGGTACTCACTCCTTAGATTGCTCATTTTTAAAACTCACGATTACCAGTTTTGGTGTCAAATGATGGGCCGGTAAACGGCAACCATCCTTGTGTAACGCACAAAGTGACTCCTGCCGGCCCTGTGATGCGCCGGCTTCTGTTGATAACATCTCAACTGCCTTCGCTTGATTCACTAGAAGATAATAACGGGTTCCAAATAAAAAGACCAGCTATTTGCTGGTCTTTCGTATCTAGTCGATTAGTTATGGAAGTCGGACACGGTTAGCGCTTGAAGATCATTTAACCACTGACCGGTTTCCTGATCGGCCGAGGTGCTGACCTGAAACCCTAACGGCGTAAAGAGCGCCCCCACAGCGGTCCATTGCAGGCGATCGGCCGCGACCAGACTGGTGACTAGCTGATCACGCTGACTCGCCGTAACCGGCACGGCACTGACGGTTAATAAGTTCACCGCTAGTTGCTGGGCCAGGACTCTGGTGAAGTCTGCTGGTTCTAGCCGTCCAGTTAACTGTCGTCGCGTCGCTAGTGGGACAACGGGGACTTCTCGCCACAGGAATTTTTCCCAATGGTTGAGTTGCCCGCTGAGCACGGCATAAAACTGCCAGGGAACCTGATTGCCGATTCGTTTCAATGTGGCGGTTGTCATCGTGGCCACATCCCACTGAATCTGCTCGGGTCCCGCCGCCAAGGCTGTTTCTAGCCATTCGCTGAAGAATCGCTGCACGGTTGCGTCCACGATCGCCGGCAACTTGACCCCCTGGACCAAGTGGTATCGGCCTAACAGAAAGTCTTCGACCTGGTCCCAAGCCAAGACATTGCCGGCCTGTTGCTGTTTGCGCCGGCGAAGCTGTTTGAGTTGTTTGGTGCGACTCGATTTCCCAAATTTACCTGGACGACTCATGACGGACTTCCCTTCTTAACGTTTAGCGGCTTCCCGTGGTTGGTATTTTCTAAAGTAAATGAACGTCATAATCGCCAGGAAGACGACCCCAACTAGGATGGACACCCGCGTCTCTGGATTCAAGAACATGAAGATTAACGTAATGCTCAGGAAGACCAACGTAATGTAGTTGGACCACGGCGCAAACGGCATCTTGAAGGGGTGTTCGGCCATGTGTTCCTGGTTTTGCTTCCGGAATTCGATCTCACTAATCAGGATCACGAACCACGGCACCATCCCAGGTAACACACTTGAACTGTAAACCATGACGAAAATTTGACTGGCATCCTTGAAGTACATTGGCAGGACCACATTTAACACGATCCCAATCCCGATACCCACGGAGATGGCCACGACGGAATAGAATGGCACCCCATGGCGGTTCAACAGCGTTGCCTTCCGAGGCAGTTGCCCCTTCTCGGCTAACGTGAAGGCCATCCGACTGGCACTGTAGATTCCGGAGTTAGACCCAGAGAGGGCCGCCGTAATCACAACGAAGTTAATGATCGATGCCGCTGCGGTAATCCCAATCTTGGCAAAGGTTTCAACGAATGGTGACCCCAATTGATTCAGCTCATCCCAAGGGTAGATGCTGACAATCACGAAGATAGCCCCCACGTAGAAAATCAGAATCCGCGCCACAGTCGAGCGAATCGCATTGACCAACGTGTGTTGCGGGTTCTCCGCCTCACCGGCTGTGACCCCGATTAATTCGATGCCTTGATACGACGCCAGCACGATGGCTAACGCGTAGATAAAGCCCTTGGCCCCACCGGTAAAGAAGCCCCCGTGCGTCCAGAGATTGCTGATCCCGACCGCATGGCCGCCATTGCCGAAACCAAAGAGGATCACACCCAAGCCGGCAATAATCATCAGGATAATTGTGACGACCTTGATCAAGGCAAACCAGAATTCCAATTCCCCAAACATTCTTACGGAGATCAGGTTGGCAATGCACAGGAAGGTAATCGCGACGAGGCCAGGAATCCAGTCTGGCAAATTTGGCCACCAGAAACGGAAATAACCACCCAGGGCGATCATTTCACTCATACCCACGACAATGAATTGGAAGATATTACTCCACGCGGTCAAGAAACCAAAGACCGGGTGCATGTATTCCGAAGCGAAGGTCGCAAAGGAACCTGTTGTGGGATGGACGTATAGCATTTCTCCCAGGGCTCGCATGATTAAATACAGGAAGACTCCCGAGATGACGTAGGCGATTAAAACTGACGGCCCCGTCCACTTGATGGTGGAACCAGACCCCATGAATAATCCCACGCCGATCGTTCCGCCTAACGCAATCATCTGCATTTGACGGGCACTCAGTTTCCGTTGCAATCTAATTCCTTCTTTCTACTCGTTCTTTTCTTTCGTTCTTTAAGTTTCCACCTTCGGTGGACAGGACTTCACCCTATGGGACACGTCCGAAGCCAAAGGGCGGTCTTCGAACTCGCCTTTAAGCCCCACAAAAACCGTGGGTCTTAAAGGCGGCCCGTGCTGTAAGGCCGGCACAGGTCAGCCAGCCTAACACCACCGACACAGGGTGAAGTCCCGTCCACCTACGGCTAAGTTTAGTCGATCAATACTTGCCTAGCTTATCTTGCTTCAACAGATATCGTGTTCAGACTGTTGCGGTTTTTTTATCAAAGTTAGCCAATTTTTACAAATAGCTTCGCAAGAACCAAATAAAAACCCATGAAGGTATGCTACCTGGTTCTGATGAAATTGGCAATAGGCTAAAATAGATCTATTCATCATTATGCCGCACCACCGGCGTTTATTCAAACTCGGTGCATAAAAAAAGGCCCCCACAATCGGTCAAGACCGGTGCTAGAGGGACCTCCTGAAAAATTAAACTTGCTTCTCGTAAACGTAGCATTCGTCGGTTGGGTGATAAACGCCCACGATCCGGCCGACACGTTGGAAACCAAACTTTTCGATTAAGTGTTGCATCTTCGCATTATCCTTGTGCGTATCGATCCGGATGCTGTTGGCATCTGGATGATTTTCGGCAATGTAGTCGAAGAGATCCCGGAACAATTGTGAGGCGTAGCCCTTCCCCTGGTGATGGGAGAAAATGGCAACCCGGTGAACCGTCACGTATTTAGTCGTATCGGACAACCATTCGCCTTCCAAAGTATCGTAGGAATTGTCTGGCGCTTCAATCACAGCCGCCACACCCAACGTTTCGTGGTCGTCACTGTTGTAGATGACGGCCCGGCCGTTGTCGATGTCACTGGCAATCACGTCGCGGTTAGGATATTCATTCTGCCATTGGTCAATACCGGCATCGGCTAATTGCTTTTTGCCGTCCTCGATGATGTCGCAGATTAAGTCCAGTTCTTCGGGTTTTGCTTTACGTAAATACATGGATAATCACCTCAATAAAATTTCTAGTTAGAATTAGTCCAGCGCGTTACTTTCGCTGGGTGCGACAAACCGATTGTCAGACGATTCATCGCAAATTGGTCGGCGTCCACCCCATGAGGTGCTGCTAATCACAACAGCTCACGAGTACGGTTCACCAACTCAAAACACGGGTTAAACGCAATAACCTTACCGTCAGGTACCGGCGAAGGTTATTATCAGACTTCAGAACATTATAGCCTTTTTCGGTGGGATCCCCTAGCAAAAAGACGCAACTCTCAGCGATTTATAATTGAACTCGCTTACATCAATTCGCTATTTATCCAGCGCTTATCGTTGAATAATAATGACCACTTTCGCTCGTTGATTCACGACAACTCAGAAGAGGATCTGCGGCCATATCTGGTCGTAGATCCTCTTCTTTATTGCTTCTATTGTCGAAACGTGTGGAAAAAGGCAGCCGGCTCCGCTTAACCCCGATAGGCTCATATTCCAAAGACCAGGAATATCAGCCTATCGACGTTAATGCTCACCGGCTAGGCGCCTTTTTTCACACTCTTACTTGGTAAATTCCGATTCGGCTAACAATTTCCGCACCTCATCCGTCGTGTGGGCCTCCATCATGGCGTTTCGTAGACTAGCGGCATTGCGCTGGTTGCGAACGTAGATCTTGAAGAACCGCTTGAGCGAAGGGAAACGTGACGTGTCGAAACGTTTCTCAAAGTCATCATATAGGTCCAGCTGATAGTTCAACAGGCCTAATAATTCCTTGATGTCATGTTCCTTTGGTTCTTTTTCAAAGGCGAAGGGACTTGTGAAGATTCCCCGACCGATCATGATCCCATCGACGCCAGGGTGTTCCTGGGCAAGTTCAACCCCTTGTTGATAGTTTTCAATATCCCCATTGAGCTGAATTAAAGTATCTGGCGCAACCTCATCGCGAAGTTTCAAGATATCATCAATCAGTTCAAAGTGCGCTGGCACCCGGCTCATTTCCTTCTTCGTCCGCAGGTGAATCGTGAGTAACGGAATATCCTGTTGTAGCAGGAAGGTCAACCAGTCATGCCATTCGTCCAAACGACTGTAGCCCAACCGAGTCTTCACGCTGACCGGTAAGCCGGCTGTCTTGGCCGCCGCAATCACGTCCGCTGCGGTATCAAAATTACGAATCAGGTCACTCCCACCATGATTCTTGATGACCGTTGAATCCGGACAACCCATGTTAAGATCGATGGCTTCATAACCCATGCCCTTAACGGCCTCAGCGGCTCGTGAGAAGGCCTCCGGTTCATGCCCCCACAATTGGGCCACGGGCATGTGCGCCTCTTCTGGGGCCACGTAGAGCCGTCCCTGAACCGTAAACTTGGCCTTGGGGTGCGTCACACTGATCGCATTGGTAAATTCTGTGAAAAAGACGTCAGGTGCGGCGGCACGCGCCACGACCCGGCGGAAGATAGCGTTGGTAACGGCTTCCATGGGTGCCAAGCTAAAGAAGGGCCGGTTCTCCGCCTTTGCATGGTCCGCAATGTTCTGCCAGTAAGCTGATTCAGACACGATAAAAATCTCCTCTATTAACTAATTTGTTAAATCCCGGGTAACGCAATCCTTACATTTTACCACGTTTTACATTTGAAACCAGCGAAAAAGATTGTGTCCAAGCGGATTCAGCTTGACGACGCCCCTCGAAAACACAAAAATAAGGCCCGGGAGAAGTCCCAGACCCTTGTGTATCTCCAAATTTATATGGCCGAAACGTGCGCCAGCTAACCGCCTTCTGTCACACTCTCCGTTCTTTAAAATGACAATTTCAAAAGTTCTGCCCCACGGTTCATAGCCAAGTAACCTTGACCATTCTTGGCAAAGGAGAGGCCCTCGAATTCCCGATGGCTAGCGAAGACGGACGCCTGAACATCCTTGGGCTTAACCTGACGCTTCAAAAGCTTCTTAACGGGTACCGAAGACAGTGAGTCATCACTGACCAGGTAGAGGCGATCGTTGTGTGGATTGTAGGCAATGGCCTGATGCGTTTGCCCTGGACGATTAGCCAGACTCTGCATCAATAGGTTGAAGTGCACACCCTTGGTCGACATCGTTCCCTGATAAATCCGGACGGCATGCTTCCCACTGTAGCTACTAAAGTAGGCCCGGCCTTGGCTATCAAAGGTCAGATTGCTATTAACTGCGATCCGCACACCGTGCTTGTTGACCAACCGGTAGGCCACCGTATTCGTTGGCTTCAACGTCTTCAATGAGACCTTGACGGCATCTCCATATTGACCCGCCTTACCCGTCGTCTTAGTGAACCAGAGTTGCTTGTTCTTCGGATTGTAGGCAAGTGATTGGCAATGACCGATGTCAAAGGTAGGACCCTCGTGAACGCCGGCGAGGAGCTTCCGCTGTTGACTGGTTGCGCGCCCCTTGGAATGGGCATTCGACGCCCGCCGCAGCAGGTCCATATTTGACGTTTCACCGCCGAGAAGCCGGTGGATCTTGCTGAGATCATACTTGACGATCCAGCCGCGAGTCCCCCCACTCGACTTCAGATAGGCGATGTAAGCCGTCTTGCCATCCGGCGTGATAACGACGCTCTGAGGATCGGCCCAGTCACCAGAATGGTGCACGGTGACCGGCAAGTATAGACTGGTCTTCAGCGTCGCGCGCTTGCCCCGAACGGTATGATAGACGTCGGGCTTGGTTTGAAATGTGCCCTCGCTTCGATAGGTCGACGAAGTGGCATAGACACTCGGCCGGGAAACAAAGTAATTTTTATTCTTAATAAGTTTAATCTTCTTGGCCTCGTAGTTTCCCAAGGCATACTTGGTGCGTACCGCCCCTTGAACCGAACGAGGCGTCATCCCAATCACCGCAAATACCGCGGTAACCACAACCATTGCTAAAACTTTCCACATGACTCGACTGTCTTTCATTCTGACTCTCCCCTAATCAATTGAATTCTACGCTGGCCGCTAGCGGTAGTCCGAGCGGCCCCCTCAAATATCCATTATACCGCTAATGATGAACCCTACAATATATATTTAGTCTGTTAGTGACGTGCACATAACCAACGAAAAAAGCCCCTGGGTAACGGTCCTCACAAATTCGAGAACCCGTTACCTAGGGGCCTATCCATTAAGCTAATCGGCTGATGCTGACCCTTGCTTACCCACGGTAATGTCACCATCATCCGCATGGAGTACGTACTGTGTCGCGGCCTTAGGTGCGAGGCGGAACCCGCTACGTCGTGATCGGCCCCAGATAGTAATATCGCCCATATCATCATCGGCATTGGTGACCTTCACAGAAGTTGGCATTGTGGCGTGAATATCGCCATCCCCGGTCTCGGCTTTCAATTGGCCCTTCAGATGATTGTCCTGTAAATGAACATCCCCATCATCCGTGGAAATCCGGCCGCCGCCGAGCGTCGTTTCACTCAAACGAATATCCCCACTACCGGAATCCAGGCGATTGTCATTGCCCGTCAAATGACTGCTAGATATCCCCGTATCTCCATCGGTCGTCACGACCGACAACTGTTTGGCCCGCAGCTGGGAAGCCCAGACATCCCCATTACTGGAGTCAACACTGACGTCATTTTTAACGCGCAGGTCCATCATGCTGACATCGTCGGTATTGGCCACCTTAACGTTATCGGCAGTCAGTCCACGAAGTGAAATCGATCCACTCCCCTGTTTGACCGTAATGTCTTTCAGTTGCTTCCCCCGCGGAACCGTCACCAAGACGCCGCCCTTATCGAAGGTGTGGTCTTCCCCAAAGATCGTGACGCTAGAAATGTTCGATGATCCGCCATCTGTAATAGCCAACGTCCCCTTGGCTACTTTCACTTTTGGAGTGGACTGTGCATGGTTCACGTAGCTCACCGTGACTCGACTGGTATCGCCGGACTTAACCGTGACCGAAGCCGGACTGTCGATTGTAATCCGCTGATAGTTTCCCGGATTAGTCGACGTCTTAGCGTGTTCCAACGTCTTCAATCCACGACTTGAATGATTCCAGACAACAGATTTGTCCCCGTGATTTTTCCAGCCGATACCGAGTAAAATGGCCCCCAAGACCATTAAGATCAGACTGATTTTTAAACTCTTTTTCATAGCTTATGCCCCCGTTCTGCGCGGCTCCGCGGAATAAATCGCTGATAAATCTTCTTAGCGAGCCACGACAATCCCCCAATAACCCAACTGCTAACCCATTTAAGGACTAACCAGCCTAACAGACTGGCTCCCAGGAAGAATAGGCCCACGCCGAGGTAAAAGATCCCCGTCCACGGCGCTTGAAATAGCATAATGATCCCGACAACTAGGCCAACGACTCCCAGAGCCACGATGCTGAGAAAGACCGCCAAGACCGCCACAATCAGGCCAAATAGCACCGCCGCAAAGGCAATGAATAGGGCCACAACCAGTAACAGAATAGGAATCGTCACCGGTGCCGATAACATGGCTAAGATAATTAGCCACACCGTCCGCACATTACTCTTAGTCGCCTGAACCATGGACCGCGACTGCGGTGTATCAGCATCGGCCTTGTCCTTTTCGTTCATTCGAATCGAATAGTCGGCCAATACCTTACGGGCTAAGGACCGTGGGGATCCCAATTCATCCACGGCCCCCTGATACGACTCAATTCCTGCGTCCAATAGGTATTCCTTATAGTATTCCACGACTTCCTGTTGCTCTGCCGTGGTCAATTGCCCTAATAATTTTTCGACTGCGCGTATGTAATCAGTCATCTGTCTTCCCCTCCAATAACTGTGAAATGGCTTGATTGAAGTCTTGCCAATCCGCCTGAATCTCTACCAAACGATCGCGTCCACTTGCCGTTAAACGATAGTAACGACGGTTGCGGCCCTGATAGGGTTCGTCATAGGTCTCTAGCCAGCCATTTTTCTTCAGCCGGCGCAACACGGGATACAACGTGGATTCTGAAATCGGCAAGAGCTGGCGGACTTCCTGCGTTAGCGTGTACCCGTAATGATCCTGCTGGGTTAACAAGCCCAACACACTGCCGTCGAGTAGCTCGGTCGGTACTTGAATGGCCATTAGCTTTCCTCCTCACAATATTATACGTGATATAATATCAATTCATCTACAGTATATGAATTTCATTTCTCATTGTCAACGACTATTTGGTCCCAAATTATAATTAACGGCTTGCCAGCTATAACCATAACCCGTTAGTCTGCGTTTTCTCGGCATTAATAAGAATCACTTTTCTATTAAAGAAGTTATGAGACAAGTCGTTGACTTCCATTTCTCAACCTTGCATACTAAAACGAAATGCCAAAGGAGACGATGTTATGGCCGGAACACAAGCCTTACTAATCATCGATTACACGAACGATTTTGTTGCCGATAAGGGGGCTTTAACCTGTGGTGAACCGGGGCAGGTCCTGGATCACCCGATAGCAGAATTGGCCGAGACCCATTTCAAGGCCGGCGACTGGGTGCTCTTCCCCACTGACGTCCATACGCCAAATGACCCCTATCATCCGGAAACCAAGCTCTTCCCACCCCACAATGTACGGGGCACCTGGGGCCGTGAACTCTTCGGTCAGACCAAGGAGTGGTTCGATGCCCACCAAGACGCCGAAACCGTCTGGCAGTTCGACAAGACCCGCTACAGTGCCTTTGCAGGAACCGATCTCGACCTGCGCTTACGCGAACGCCACGTGGACACCCTGCATCTAGCAGGCGTCTGTACCGACATCTGCGTCCTCCACACGGCCATCGCGGCCTACAACCTGGGCTACCACTTAATCATCCACGAGAACGCCGTCGCCAGCTTCAACCCCACTGGCCACGCCTGGGCCTTGGAACACTTTAAGACAGCGCTTGGAGCGGAAATTAGATGAGAGAGTGTGACAAAAGGCGGTTAGCCGGCGAGCATTAACGTCGATAAAGCAGGAATCCCGGGCCTGGATTCGTGTTTTATCGGGGTTAAGCGGAGCCAGTTGCCTGTTTCTACACGTTTCGACACCATAAACTACAACACACAAAAGGCTGTGACCCGTGTCACAGCTTTTTAAAACTCTCGAAACCCCTTTCGCCATCCTACCCACCGGGCGTATAATAAACTTTGAGTCTAACCAATTGTTAGCCTACTTAGCAATGACTTCATAAATTAATCATACATAAGGGTGGTATTCCACATGAAACGACTTCCAATGGCCCTCCTAGCACTTAGCTGTGGTCTCTTAATCAGTACCGTTCAACCCGCAACCGCTCACGCCAGCGCGACTAGTGATGCCAATTCATCATCAACAGTCACGAACAGTTCTTCCTCTGCGGCTGCTAGCAGTAGTTCTTCATCTGCTTCCAGTGAAAGCGAAAAGCCAACACCGAAGCCCAAACCGAAACCAAAGCCAGTCGTTTACCGACCAGTTTCCAAGGTAAAAAAGGTGAACTACTACACCAAGATTGGTCCAAACAAGCCTTACGACCATTCCGTCTACCGGACCGGTGGTGCCAAGTCTTCCGCCAAGAACATGAAGCCTTATACCATGGCGAGTTCGTTTGCCAATAAGACGGTGCACATCACCCGCGAGGAAACCATGGCCAACGGGATCTGGCTCAAGTTTACCTATAAGAAAAAGGTCGGCTGGATTCACCGGAACGGGACCGTCAAGACCTACCGTTACCTGAATGTTCCCCTGATCGCGCAACGACCACAGCTCCCAACCGGCTGTGAATTCACGGCAACAACCATGATGCTCCAATACGCCGGGGCCAAGGTCACCAAGATGTCGATCGCCAAAGAAGCACCTCGTAGTTCGAATCCTAACAAGGGCTTCGTCGGCAATCCTTACTCTAAGTATGGTTGGTGGATCTACCCTAAGGGTCTGATGAAGCTCGTCAAACACCACACCGGTTCTGCCAAGAACATGACCGGGGCTTCCTTCAACAAGCTGAAAAAGCAGATCGACAAAGGCCATCCCGTGGTCCTCTGGGTTAACCACGTCGACGGTTTCAGCAACCACGCGATCACGTTAACTGGGTACAGCAAGACACGTGCCTACTACAATGATCCCTGGACGAACAAGCGAACCAGTATGTCGCAAGCCAGTTTGCACACGCACCGGAAACACGATGCTTACCGGGCACTGAGTTACTAGAAATACACAAACACGAGCGCACTCTCATCTATTGGGAGTGCGCTTTTAATTACCCTAGTGACTTGGCCTTTCACGACTTGTCTTTCAGTCCAAAGAGTGTAGACTAATAACAATTTAATAATTTGGAGGAATGCCTATGATCAAACCACAACCCTTACATACCGGCGATTCCGTCGCCATTGTCAGCCTCTCCAGCGGCGTCCTGGGAGAACCCTTTGCCGCCCACGAACTGGCGTTGGGTCAACGCCGACTCCGTGAACTGGGCTTAAACCCTGTCACGATGCCCAATGCCCTCAAGGGCCAGGCTTACTTGGGCGCTCATCCGGAAGCCCGTGCCGCCGATCTCAAGACGGCCTTCACTACCCCGAAGATCAAGGGGATCATCTGCGCCATCGGGGGCATCGACACCTATCGGCTGGCACCCTACTTATTCGACGATCCCGAATTTGTGGCCGCCGTGCGCCAACATCCGAAGCTCTTCACCGGCTTCTCGGACACAACCGTCAATCACCTGATGCTACGGCGGCTGGGACTCACAACCTACTATGGCCCCAACCTGCTCAACGACTTGGCTGAACTGGGACCAAACCTGTTGCCCTATACCCGACGGACTCTCGCGCGCTACTTTGAAAACCCTCAGACGACCGCGATCACCAGTAGTCCCTTCTGGTATGAGGAGCGCACCGACTTCTCCCAAGCCGCCGTGGGCACCCCTCGGATCAGTCATCCCGAACGCCGCGGTTATCAGGTTCTTCGTGGTCAGGGTCGTCTCACTGGTCGCCTGTTAGGTGGCTGTATTGACAGCTTGAATAGCCTCCTCACGGACACCCGCTACCCGGATGAACCCGCGATAGCCGCTCGTTATCACCTCTTACCCACGCCAGATGAATGTCGCGGCAAAATTCTCTTCCTCGAAACCAGTGAGGAACAACCAACCCCGGACGCCTACGCCGCCATGTTAGCTAACCTCACTGAAGTTGGAATTTTGGGAAACGTCGCCGCAATCCTCATGGGCAAACCGCAAGATGAGGTCTATTACGATGCCTATTGCCATGAATTATTGGCCGCAACACGTCGATTCCACACACCGATCATGGCCAACTTAAACTTTGGTCACGCGTACCCACGAACTGCCTTGCCTTATGAAGCATTGGCCCAAGTGGATCTTGATCGGCGGAAACTCACTATTCTAGAACCTTATTTTGCTTAAAAACATAGAGACCATAAAGAGCCGCCAAAACTGGATTTTTTCCAGTCTTGGCGGCTCTTACTTGTTAATATGTCGAATTACTTAACATGCTTATAGGCCTTCTTCAGATTAGCCTTGTCTTTGGTCGAAGGCTTGTCAGCAAGCCCTGAGAGGGCACTTGTTTTATCATCTGAATAGTTCAAACCAATAGCATAGCCAACACCCATCAAAGCTGTTCGCTCTTTGTCTTGTTCCGTGTAATTGACCATCGCTTTACGGTTCAATTTCACCTTACTTGAAAAGATACCAAAGTAGCCACCAGGACCATTAGTATAGCCCATCATCTCATAGTTTCCCTTAAGGCTCTTCACCGTTGTTAATCGAATGTCAGCCTTGGAAGCCTTTTTAATACTCCTTAGCTTAACAACATGAAGCTTGTTCCAGGCTTTGATGGCACCATTCCAATTGTCCTTCCAATGCTTAGACTTGGAATCTATATGGTAAGTAATCTTGCGTGATTGAAGACACCCATAATAACCCTTGCTCGACGCATTTGCCGTGACCGTGCCAACACGCAACAAACCCAAGCCCACGCCTAAAACGGCAATCGCCTGGATTATAACTTTATGTAATTTCTGATGACTCGTCAACATACACTGACACCCCTTTGCTTAGATTTAGTGACTTTATCTAAGTTTATTCTAGTCTTCCACAATGGCTAATACTGTTGGGTTTGTCCAATCAACTTGAACCCGCATTTCACCAAAAAAGCCCCACTGATCATGATGGCCAGCGGAGCTATTGGGTTAATTAACCTTAGTCTTTTCGCGGTACACTTCAACACAGAAGTTCTTCTGCCCACAGTGCGGACACGTTACCTTTCTAGCGCGGATATTGTGCCGGGCAAAGAAGACCTCCTTGAAAGCAGGATTGAAGACCGTCCCGCAGTTGGGGCAAACATAACTCACCGAACGGAAATAATCCCAGCTAATCCAACTCGCCCCGGCGATCGCAACCGCCATGCCACCGGCAAAGAACCACCAGTTACCCGTGAAGAGCGCGTAGATAAACGTGCCCCACTCGATAACGCCGAGGGGGACGCCGAACCCCAACATCCGTAAATGCACGCGTCTTAATCCCTGTTTGTTTGCCATCATGTGTTCCATGTCAGTAATGGATTGAATCGGAACGTCGGTAAAGTCGGGTAGACTACGTTGAATCAGGCGAAGCGTCCGCAATTTCTCTGTGTTCTCCGCCTGTTCTGCCAGTAGTTGGTGCTCTTGCTGAGTTAGGGCTTCGGCTAGAACACGATTGGCCTGGTCGCTATCCAGAATTTCTTGAATCGCCGCTAGCGAGAGGTCCATCCCCTTGAGTAGCCGAATTAACTTGAGCCGTTGCAAGTCTGCCTCCGCGTACCGTCGACGACCCCCAGCCGTCACAGCCGTCGGGGGCAAGAGTCCCTTCTGATCGTAATACTGGAGGGTCCGCACCGAAACGTGGCCCAACTTGGCTAATTCTCCTGTTGAATAATCTGACATGGTTTCACCTCCTATACCCTTGTTATACCTGATGACGTCGCGTGACAATCAAGGGGTCTGCCTGATCTTTTTAAATTTCCTAAAATCATTCGTTTTTCCAATCAATTTCCCGGGTTATTACTGCTTCCATTATACCTGATGGCTGGGAACTATCCGCTAAAAATGGTGTTGCGGGATAATGGCTATCCCGCCAAATCAATCGACGTTCTCTATGCCTTTCGGCTATTCTCAGAACAACCAACACCCAAAATATGAGACTTTAAACTTATTAAGTTTCAGTTTTCCACCGCTTCCACTTACAACCTGACCACAATCCACTTTCAACGATGTGATCAGCTGTGTCTTCTCCCCTGTTGCCAGTCAACTTCCACCGAATCAACGACTAGTCTTCCAGCCTGGAGGGGGTCTGCTCAGGGGCTCAGCCGTGAAATTCCACTTAGTCGAGTGGTCTGCTCGGGTTAGTGAAAGACCGGTATTTGAGACTGCTCTGTGGCTCAAATCCGTGTCCACAGCGTTCCAGCCCCTGAGCAGGCCCCCGGAAGGCGGGCAACTTCTTCTTGCGTACCCATTCCCAAGTTTTACAATACATTGTTTTTCTCGGCAGAACGAAAAAAAGCGCCATTCCAATTAAGGAATGGCGCTTTTTCAATTCGATTACTTGTTGAAAGTCTTCAAAGAATCCTTAATCAGTTGGATAAAGGCCGGACGGTCGATATCTAATAGAACTTCGGTGTTCTTAGGCTTTCCAGTGAGTTCGTAGTAGTCACAAACCGTTTCACCACGGACCAATTCACCTTCAGTTTCCACGTCAACGTTCATCAATTCACTCTTGAACATTTCTGGGTGGAGCATCCAGGCAATGGTACATGGATCATGCAGTGGCGCACCCTTGAATCCCCACTTTGGATTTTCGTGATAGACTTCGAAGAAGCTCAGCAAACCGCGGAAGGCGTGGGCAACAGGGTTGTCGATTTCGTCCAACGATTCGATTTCTGGCTTCAGGATTTGGGCCTTGTGGGTCACGTTCAGTGGCGCCATCGTTAGCGGAATCCCAGCGTTTAAGACAATCTTAGCAGCTTCTGGGTCCACGTAGATGTTAAATTCTACGGATGGGGTCCAGTTACCTAAGCCCATGGCACCACCCATGAAGACGATCCGTTCGATCTTGCTCTTCAATTCTGGGTAGACCCGTAAGAACAACGCAATGTTGGTCATTGGGCCGGTAACCACTAAGGTTACCTTGTCGTCGCTTTCGCGTAAGGTCTTGGCAATCAACTCGATAGCCGTCATGTCTTGAACCTTGAAGTCTGGTTCGGCGAGTTCGGCCCCGTCCAATCCGGACTTACCATGCACGTTACCAGCCGTTTCCAACGGCTTCATGAGTGGTGTTCGGTTCCCACCGGCCACTGGAATCTCTTGGTGGTGCATCAACGTCAACAGACGCATCGCGTTGTTCAGCGTCTTCTCTGGGGTTTGGTTCCCGGCAGAAGAAGTGACCGCTAATAAGTCAATCTCAGGATTTGCTAACGCCAACATCATGTTGAGGGCGTCATCGTGACCGGGGTCACAGTCCATAATAATCTTTGTTGTCATGTCAGATAGCTCCTTATCTAAAGTAATTAGTGGGTTGATTTAACCGTTACTTTGCTAAGTTGACTACAGGTCTTGAACCATAGCAGGTTGACCCCGATGCCGACGAGACTGCCGACAATGACGAGGCTCAACAGGCCAGTTGCCTGACCCAAGTTGGAAACGGCTGTCACCAACGAACTGACGAATCCAAATGCATAAACAATAATGACAAATTCCATTAATCCGACCGCGTGGCGCCGATTACGAAGCACGTTGAACGCACTCCAGACGTAGAGCACGAGGGCAAACGCCACGGTATTAATCATGGGGCGAATGGCGGTCGCGTTACTCGTCAGCACTGTCACACCCAGGTTCGTGGCAACAAATAGGAACCAAGAACCCAGCATCAACGGTAATAATTTTTTGAGTTTCGTTTTCACCATTCAAACCTCCTAATTAGAAGTACAGACCAACGATCGTCCCAGTAAGGACAGAAGCCAAGGTGGCCCCTAACAACAACTTCATGGAGAACTTGGCAACGTAACCACCTTGTTCGGCACTGATGGACTTGATAGAACCCGTAACGATCCCGATCGTCCCAAAGTTGGCGAAGGATACCAGGTAAGCAGAGATGATAGCGTTAGCCTTAGCACTCAACCCACCGGCGATGGCATGTAAGTTACCCATGGCAACGAATTCGTTGGTAATCAACTTGGTTGCCATCAAACTCCCAACCTTCATGGATTCGTGTAAAGGAACACCCATTAAGAAGGCAACTGGTGAGAAGACGTAACCAATTAAGTCAGTAAATGAAATGTGGATAATAGCTGTAAAGCTACTGTTTAAGAACGTAACCAGGGCAACGAACCCGATTAACATGGCACCAACAGTGATAGCTAAGTTGAACCCATCGGTGATGTAAGTTCCTAAAACTTGGAAGAATGGTTCTTGCTTCTTTTCGGAAATCTGAACCAATTCATCGTTGGCTTCAGTTTCGTAAGGGTTGATAATGCAAGAAACAATCAATGCGGACAAGATGTTCAAGAAGACGGCAACAACGACGAACTTGCCGGGAACCATCTTCATGTATGAAGCCAGCATTGCGGCTGAAACGGCACTCATTGCTGAAGCACAAATGGTGTAAAGACGTTGTTCGTTCAGCTTTGGGATTTGTTCCTTAACCGTCAAGAAGACTTCTGGTTGACCCAAGATAGCAGTCGATACGGCGAAGTAACTTTCAAGTTCACCCATGCCGGCAACCTTGTTCAAAATCCAACCAGTCCACTTGATGATGAATGGTAAGACCTTGATGTAGTTCAGAATCCCAACCAGTGCGGAAATGAAGACAATTGGCATCAGCACGTTGAGGAAGAAGACGGAGGCACCCGGCTTGATGGCTAACCCACCAAAGACGAAGTCAACACCACCGGCGGCTTGACCCATCAACCAGCTGAAGAAGCCGGAGATACCGGCTAAAGTCTTAATCCCACCGGAAGTATGTAAACAAAGGAACGAGATAACAATTTGCAAAGCAAACAGAATTCCCATTCGTTTGTATTTGATGTGCTTACGGTCGGAACTAACCAGCCAACCAATCCCGAAGACTAATGCTAGACCAGTTAATAAGAAAAAAAAATTCATTATGTTCACCCTTTTTCCTTTTAGTCGAGGCGCTTACCGAAGCCAGCTAACAGCTTAGCAGCAACCTGTTCGTTCATTTCTCCAGGCATGTTGCTTGCAAATTGTTCGGTGGCAACAGCCTTGGCGTTGGAGACAACTTGTTCGGAAGAGATGCCGTAATCACTGAATGGGTGTAAGCCCAAGACATCGTCACGGAAGTGTTGGTACTGCTTAACTGCGGCAGAAGTACGGTCAGCCATGGATTCGTCTTCGGCGTAGTTCAAGCCGAGGATTTGGCCAATTTCGGCAACCTTTTCAGGCATCAGGTCACTAACAGCGGTCAAGACGCTGGGTAAGGCGTAGGCAACGGCTTCCCCGTGGACAATGTGGTACTTGGAACCTAAGATGTGCGCCATTGAGTGGCCCGCGTTGGTTCCGGCATTGTTCAACATCCAGCCAGCTAAGGCTGCGGCAACCATGACTTCCTGACGTGCCTTGCGGTTTTGTCCGTCCTTAACAGCAGTTGGCAGGTAGTTGGCTAACAGGAACATAACCTTTTCACAGACCGCGTCGGTGATCGGGCTTGAGAGCCGTGACGTGTAGCCTTCAGCAGCGTGAGAGAAGGCATCCAAACCAGTGGCAATCGTCATCTTAGTAGGTAACGATAACAACAGGTCTGGGTTCAAGATGGCGTATTCACTGACCGCGTTGTCAGAGAGAATAGCCAACTTCTTTTCCGTCTTCACATCAGTTACGACGAGGGCATTGGACATTTCACTCCCAGTACCGGAAGTCGTTGGAACGGCGATTAAGCCCTTGCAAACCTTGATTTCCTTCTTAGGGTCCGTGTAATCCATGATGTCGCCACCATTGGTCCGCACGATGTTTACCCCACGGGCAACGTCGATTGAGCTCCCACCACCAATGGCGATAATACTATCAGCCTTGGCTGCTTCGAAGGCCGTAACCCCGTCGCGAATAGTTTGTGCAGGTGGATCGGAAACCACTTTATCAAAGACGGCGACGTCAATGCCGTTGTCCTTTAATAATTTTTGCGTATCCTGAACCAATTGAACCTTGGCGAGGAAGCCGTCCATGATGAACAATGGCCGGTGGTAGTTTTCGGTTTGTAAAACTTCTAGAACCGTTTGTGCCAGGTTATCGGTATCGATAACTTTGACGCGTTGTAGTAATTTAACATCCAAACTCATTCTATCTAGCTTCTTTCTAGGATTAATCGTTTTCTGAAGATTGAGCTCAACGCTTGAATCGTTGGACCCGTCGTCAGTGCGGTCAAGATGGTAATAATCCCGAACTTACCACCTAATAAAATACCAATGATAATGAGACCCACGTCGAAGGTAATCTTGCTGCGTCGCATGCTCCACCCGGTAAAGTCCCGGAGCGTTAGCATGAAGCCGCTAAAGGGGTCTACCCCAATATCGGCGGCAACGAAGAGGCTGATCCCCAGGTAGTACAGGGAGATCCCTGCAACCCCACCAATGGACCGACCAAGCAACGTCGTGGAGGTGAAAATCAAGGGGTACAGGTACGACCCGATTGACACGAACAAGCCATAAGGTACCAGATACATCAAGGTGCCCCAGCTTGCGTAGTGCCGCCCGATAAAGAACAGGGCCACGATTAACACCACATTCAGGTAATTAGAAACAGTTCCTAATTGCGCTTGCTCAAGATGGAAGGTTGTCCGTAACCCGTCGTAAATAATGCCCACAGGGTCATTACCTAACTGGGTATTATTGTTAAAGGCAACCCCAATACATACTAGAAATATTCCTAGGAAGGCTAGAGCAACGGTTTTGGGCGTATAACGTTTCGATGACAACTCTCTAACGCCTCCTATGCGATTCAAAGATTAAAGACCTAACTTCTTAGCGGCAGCATCTGCGGCTTCACAGAATGCCTTGACCTTTGGGATATCCTTTTCCATGTTTCCGCCTTCGTACTTGATACTGGTCTTCGTCAATGAGTCGACCCCGTATGGGCGAATCTTTTCAATGGCTTCGGCAACGTTGTCAGGTCCCATACCACCGGCTTCGATAACTGGTACGTTAACTTCCTTAACGATCTTAGCGTCAATGTTCCAGTCATGGGTCACACCACTGGCACCGATCCCAGTATCTGGTGCTAAACCAGAATCTAACAGGATGTAGTCAACGAATGGTGCGAAAGCCTTGGCACGCGCGATGGCACCTTCGCCATCAACCAGAACGGCTTGCATGAGTTCGGTATGAGGTGCAACCTTCTTCAAACGCTTAGCAAATTCAGCATCTGCGGCGTAGCCGTCACCGGCAATGTGCAAGATGTCTGGTTGGATGCGTTCGGCAAGTTGTAACATTTCTTCAGGGTCGTTCGTCAGCATGATCGCAACGGAGGTTACCCCACGGCGTTTAGCTTCGGCGAAGATCTTGTCAACACGGTCTAGGGGAACACGGTGGGCAGGAACACCACCATGTTGCATAGGAACGAGTCCGATGTTGTCGGCCCCAGCTTCCATAGTTTTAACGGATTCGTCATACTGAATCAAAGAATAAATTTGCTTAATCATAAATTGCTCTCTCCTCTTATTTTGAAGTTGTTAAAGTTGCTAGCTTCTGGTTCACTAATTCTGGTGTGATATCTGGCACTGACTTGGTGCTTTCAAGGGCGATGCTCGATGCAGCTTGGGCAATCTTACCCGTTTCTTCCAATGACCGGTTAGGGTCCAAGAAGTGGCTCCAGGTAATCGCAGCCATCCCACAGTCCCCAGCGCCATTGGCGTTGACGATGTCGGTCTTGAAGATTGGCACGTGGACCATTTCTTCATGGTTGGCACAAAGGATTCCGTCGGCACCTAATGAGATGTAAATGTTCTTCATCCCAGTGTCCAAGAGAACCTTAGCGGCCTTTTCTGCGGAAGCGGTGTCGGTAATTTCAACGCCACTGAGCAGTGAAGCTTCCAAAGCGTTAGGCTTCAAGGTGTCCATCTTACCCAAGATGTGGGCAAAGTGTGGCGCCTTCACAACGGAAACCGTGTCCCCAAAGAGTGGCACTGTCACGTTGTCTCCCAACCAATCGATGGCTTCTTGCGAGATATTAGCATCAATCAGACAGATAGCAGCGTTGTTAATGAAGTCGAGGCGCTTAGCCAGAAATTCTGGCGTAATCTGTTCACAGATAGCCATATCATTCACACCAACCAGCATGTCACCCGTTTCATCGGTGATGTACATGTAAGTTGAAGAACGGGACCCTTTGACCAATTCGGCCTGGTCCAACATGATATGGTTTTCTTCACAAGACTTAGCTAGTAAGTGACCATTGTAGTCATCACCATACACCGTAATGAGATGGGTAGGGACTTCCAAATGAGCCAAGTTCTGGGCGATGTTTTGACCCACACCACCGACAGCCATCCCAACCTTACCAATGTTGGAATCACGCTGAATGACCTTTTGACTAGGCATCCCGAAGATGTCCATGTTCATACCACCAACTACGACGACGTAGCCTGATTGCTGTTTCAAATTCTGGCTATCCATTTCCATTGCCTCCTTCAGGGCTGGAACTATAAACAAATGTTTATCTGAGTAATCATTTGACACTTACAGAATATAATCTCCAGAGTCCTTTGTCAATAGGATCGTAAGCGGTTGCAGTATTTTACGCTAGTTTGCTCACCTGATCTCATGATAAAAATCGTTGTTAATCTGGTGATTGGCTCTCCTTCTAATTTACTTTTTCACAAGCAAAAAAAGTGAGATCAAATTTTCGCAATTTGATCTCACTTTGCTATAAGTTCTATTTAATGGATCACCATAATGGTAAATACACTTACTACAAACAGGTCCGACTAGTCATAGCTCCTGGTGTTTGGGGGCAGAAGACCGCCCTGTGGCTTCAGCCGTTTCCCACAGGCTGGCGTCCCCAAACACCACGGGCGTTAGCCTAGTCGTCGAGGGCTTTTTGCCGATGCTGGAGCATCACTGCGCTCATTCTGTCGTTAACCGCGTCGTCCGCCTCAGTAGTGATATAGGTGGCTGCCACGCCCGCCTTCGCCGTTTGAAGAAAATCCTGGTGATGTAGCCGGGCCCAGGCTAAAGCGGCCACAGCCGACGCCCCAGCGCCATTCGTGTTGCGGGCATCCTGCTCGGTATCGGGGAAGAAGACCGCTTGATCCGCGTTCTGGTAAAGAATCCCAACCTCATCAATGTAGATAAAGACATTGGTGACCCCCCGGCCAATCAGATCGGTGGCGGCCTGGCGCGCCGTGGCCTCGTCACTAATCGTGATCTTCGTCAGCAGGGTGGCCTCCAAGGCATTGATGACCAGCGTATCCAGCCGATCAATGCCGTCGTAAAGATTCATCATCTTGTTAATCCCCACGGCCTTGGCAAACAGCGGCACCGTCACATGGTTATAGAGCCACTTGATGCTTCGCTTGGGTAAATTAGAATCGATGATCACCAGGTCGGAATTGTTGAGGGTTTGCTCGTGTCCCATGAGGTAGTCGGGGGTAATGTAGTCGTTGATATCCATGTCGTCGATCCCGACAATGCGGTCCCCTTGGGGCTGATTGACAAAGAGGTACATCGACGTGGGTTCATTGGTAATTTGTTTGGCATGGCTGATATCAATTTGATTGGCCAAGGCGTCTTCCTTAAAGATTTCGCCGTTGCGATCGTCACCATAGGCCGCGATAAAGTAGGGCTTAACGCCCAGCTTGCTGAGGTTGACCGCCACGTTCCGGCCGACGCCCCCCAGCTTGGTGTAGATTTTTCCGGAGTAGGAACTCTGGTTGGTTACCGTCGTACCAGAGACCCCCAGGATATCCATATTAATTCCGCCGACCACCGTGACGTACTTCGGTGGCGTAATGACGTACCCCTTTCCCTGGATGTAACCCTTCTTGACCAGGTTCGAGATATGAGCTGCCACGCCGGACCGGGTGATGCCAGCCAACTCTGCTAACTCATTTTGCGTAATCATGGGATTCTGCTTGATCCACTCCAGAATCTGCTGTTCGCGGCTTGTCACTGCTGATCACCTTTTCCTTTCGTTCACTGTTATTGTGTTAACCATACCCCAGCGCTCCCCGCCTTGCCAACTCATTTGATCGGGTTCCGTTGAAAAATGACACAAAAAAACTGTCAGTCACAAAACGACTGGCAGTCTCTGTTAAACCTCTGATTGGGCTAGCTGGGTTCGAACCAGCGCATGACAGGATCAAAACCTGTTGCCTTACCACTTGGCTATAGCCCAAGAATTCGGTCATCACTGACCCAACAGGAATTAATTTTAGCATTTCTCCCCCTAAAAATGCAACCCCTTTTTCACTTCTAAGCAGAATTAGTTGACGACTACCCCCCTAACCGCTACGCTGAATATACAATCACCAGGTATACTGTTTATCCACTGTTTAGATTTATGGGCTTAGCTGCCCGATCAACGGTCCTTTTGTAACCCATTCTATTTCAGAAAAGAAGGAACTGACATGTCCGGTAAGATTACAATTAAAGATGTTGCCAAACAGGCCGGCGTCTCCGAAGCTACCGTCTCGCGGGCCCTCAATGATAGCCCCCAGGTGAAGCGCGACACCCGCCAAAAGATTCAAAACATTGCCCGTAATCTCGGGTACCACCCCAATGGGCTGGCCCGCAGCATTCGCGTCCAACAGACCCACACGCTGGGCATGATCATTCCCGATATTCTCAATGGTTTCTTCACGAATCTGAGCCGAGCCATTGAGGACCAGGCCGCGAAATCCGGCTATGACGTTCTGATCGTCAATACCGATGAAAGTCTGGAAAAGGAAACCAAGGCGCTCAACTTGATGCTGGAAAAACAGGTCGATGGCCTCCTGATTGCCAGCGCCGGTGAAGCCACCAACTACACCGACATCTTAGGCAACACACCGGCTGTCTTCGTGGATCGCATGCCACCGGCTGGCACGGCGCCGGAATACGACCGTGTCCTCGTCGACAATGGTCAAGGGACTCAGGCCGTGGTGTCCCAACTCATCAATCAGGGGGCTCAACGGATTGGGATCATTAACAGTGCCGTTCCCGCCACCGCCGACGAGCGGCTTCGCGGCTATCATGAGGCGCTGGCCGCGGCCAGCCTCCCCGTCGATCCTGCCATCGAGGTAGTCGCCCGTACCGACAACAGCAATGTCGGCCAGATGACGCGTCAGCTCCTGGTCAACCAGAAGTGTGACGGCCTCTTCGCGGCGGACAACACCATCATGCGGGCCGTCCTGACCCGCTTGAATACCCTTGATGTGCCAGACTTTCAGCTGGGCGGTTTCGACGACAACGATTGGTTCGACTTCTTGGAAAAACCAATCGTCACCGCCCAACAACCCATCACCAAACTTGGTGAAGTTGCCGTCAACCACCTGATCGCCAAAATTCAGAATCCCCATCAGATTCCGCAAGAAGTGCGGCTCACGGCCACTATTATTCCACGAGCAACCCAACGCTAATTTTAAATTCAACCACAAAAAAGCTCCCTACCGTTATCACAGTAACGGCAGGGAGTTTTTCACTAGATTTAATTTCTCAAAACGTGTGACAGAAGGTAGTCGATTCCGCATAATCGCCTTCAGCCGTACGCCTTTAATCTAGAATCTGACAGAATTCAATCGTTTCATGATTAGGTCCTAAGATGTTAAAGAACCGAATACCCTTCTTCCAGAAAGATGGAATGGATTGAATTTCGTCGTTAACCATCGTCAAACCTTGAGCCTTGGCAGCAGCGAAGGCTTGGTCGACGTCGGTCGTGTTTAAGGAGATGTGGTTAATCGCACCGGCTTCTGGGTTGGTTGGATCGCCTTCCCAGGTTTCGATGGTCAGGTTGCCCAGCCGCATGAACGCACAACGGTTTTCCCCATTAGGGAATAAGCCGGCTTGTTCAAAACCTAGGGATTCGTAAAACGCAATGGTCTTGTCTAAATCTGCTGAAGGAATCCCAACGTGTTGGATTCCAGTGATGAAGTCACTAACTGACATAGTTTTTTTGCTCCTTTTTTCTTGCTGTTACTGCGTATGTGGCGGAAACGTGCTGTCCCGGGCAGTCAGCTCCGCTTAACCCCGCTAAGCCAATAATCCATAGACCGGGATTATCAGCTTAGCGACGTTAATGCTCACTGACTAACCGCCCGTGCCACCACTCTACTTCCCGACATCCACAGCCTGATGCTTCAGCTTAGGGAAGATCACCTTGTCGGCAATCCCGGTAATCCCACCTTGTGCCAAGAAGGCAAAGACAGTCCCTAATCCAAAGTTCGTAAATGACCGCGTAATTACAAGGGCCACAATAGCCATAATGGTAGGTGGAATGTATGACGCCCACATCGCTTTGGCAGCGTTCCCCTTGAAGTAACGGAAACGGAGAATCTGCATCAAATCATCGGCTGGATGTAAGACCAGGTTGACCCGTTGGTAGATGGAGATGGCTACCGCAATGAAGGCCACTCCCAAGAAGTTCAAGAAGATGTAGAGAATAATCATCCCCATGGACCGAGCTTCTGGTAGCCCCGCAAACAAGGCGGGATACTTGCCGTTGAAGAAATCCTCAAACACCTGAATCAAGGCGGAGAATGGCACCATGAAGATCATGTTCCCAGCAATCCGTTTCCAATCCCAATGACGAATCAGGACGGCATTTAACACGGAAGTCAGAAAACCCATGATGAGAAACGCCCAGAACAGGTTCCAGTGGAACGCGGTCCCGAGGTTAGCTTCCGCCGCGGACCAGTACGCCGCTCCTAAGAACGACGGGTGAATCTTAGCACTCGTCACCAACGTCAGCACGTTTCCGGCAGAGTTGATCACCAGTGATAACGCGAAGTAAGCAATGGCTTTACCCATCGAGATCGTCCGACCATTAGAGGCATCCAAGGTTGCCGCTCCAGCGTTTAAATCAGTTGTCGGTTCAACTTTCACAATTATCCCTATCCTTTACTAGTCACTGACCTTAACAACAGCCTTGCTGACACCGTCAACCTTACCGTTCAAGACGTCTTCCACTTGTTCCAAGCTAACTTCATGGCTGATCAAGGATTCAACATCCAATTGGCCGCTAGCTAACAGCGCAATAGCATCTTCGAAGGCGTAAGGGTTGATGAAGGCACCCTGAATCTTCAATTGCTTTTGGTAAACTTCGTAAGTGTTCATGGAGAAGGTTTGGTTAGGCTTCCCAACACCGAACATCAAGACCTGGGCACCCTTCTTGGTTGCTTCAACGGCTTCTTCTTGCGTTTGTGGTAAACCAACAGCTTCGATAACCACGTCGTAGTCGGCAGGAATGCTGTCGTGCTTCGTGTTGTACGTGTTGGTCACACCAAACTTTTCCTTGTTAAAGGCTAACTTCTTATCGTTCAAGCCGGCAAAGTCCACTTGGTGAACACCGTAAGCTTGTAATAATTGCACGAAAATTTGTCCCATGAAGCCGTCTCCGATGACCAAGGCTTTTTGGTATGGTGTTAAGTCCAATAATTTTACCCCGTGGACTGCACATGAAATTGGTTCCGTCGTAGCAGCGGCCTTCAATGAGACACTGTCAGGCAATGGATAAACAACGGATGCTGGTGCGGTGAAGGACTTTTCCAAACCACCGTCGCGGGTAACCCCAACAGCGGATAAGTTGTCACAGAGTTCTGGACGGTCAGTCCGGCAGTATTCACATTCGCCACAGTAAATGTTAGGGTCAACGGTCACACGGTCGCCAACTTTAACGTTGGTCACTTCGCTCCCAATGGCAGCAACGATCCCTGAGTTTTCATGGCCTAAAACGATTGGTGGCACAGCATCGGCTGAACCAGGAAGGCCGGCGTATAGCGCACGGTCGGTCCCACAGATACCAGCATAGGCAGTGTTTACTAAAACCTCGTTAGGTTTAACTTCGGGCGTTGGTAAGTCTTGAATTTCCATTTTTTTAGTTCCGGTTAATACTAAAGCTTTCATCAGATAAGTCTTCCTCTCTTTGTGCTGTTCATTTGTTGTATTCTTTGAGCGCGAGGGCAAAGTCCCCGAGCGTGGCTGAGCCATTATCCTTAACGGAAGGCATCACGATGTAATCTTCGAGCTTGCCCACGTCAACGTAATTATTCAGTAACTTAGCGAATTCGGCGCGTACCTTAACCAAGAATTCTGGACTGACCACGCCACCGCCAAAGACAATCTTGTCGGGACGAATCATCAGAGTTTCCTGTAAGGCAGCCTGTGCCACGTAGTAGGCCATAATGTCCCACACGTGATCAGTCATTGGCACTTCATGACCATGCTTTCCAGTCCGTGCTTCAAACGTTGGTCCACTGACCAGGCCTTCGAGACAGTCCCCATGGAAGGGGCAAATGCCGTCAAAGTCCAAGTCGTCTGGGTGGCGCTTGACGCGAACGTGGCCCATCTCTGGGTGACCCATGCTCCCGACAAACTTGCCATCCACGATGGCGCCGGCGCCCACGCCAGTCCCAATCGTGAAGTAAACCAATGAATTAATCTTTTCGTTGAAAAGCGTGGAAACCACGTATTCACCGTAAGCTGACCCATTCACATCAGTTGTCCAGTACATGGGCACATCCAGGTCTTGTTTCAAGCGACCCAAGAAGTCCGTGTTCGACCAACCTGGCTTAGGGGTATCCGTGACATACCCGTATTTAGGTGAGTTGCGTCGTAATTCAATCGGACCAAATGATGAAATGGCAATCGCCTTTAAATCAGGATATTGTTTGAAATAAGCGATACACTGACTCAAGGTTTCTTCCGGTGTCGTGGTGGGAATGATGACCCGGTTGTTCGTGCGGTAATCTTCGTTACCAATTGCACAAACAAACTTTGTTCCACCGGCTTCAATACTTCCAAGTTGCATAATAGCTACCTCCATATTTTTGCCGGGGACCGTGACCCGCGGCACCAATTGCTAAGCACTGAATGACTGACCTAGTCATTTTTAAATCGTTTTCAGTATAGCATCGGGTCCAGACTTGAGAAGGCGTTTTCACGCGTCAACATTTTCAGAAAAGTCCAGTAAAACAAGTCGCCATCGAAATGCAATCGATTTCATTTTTCGTGAATTAGGTCACTTTACCGTCACAAATGAGGCGTTTTCAGGCCCCTTATCCCCCACGATCGCGGTTGACCCCCTCCAAAATTCGTGCTAATCTAGCCTTACCGAATCAAATCGCATACTTTGTTTTCTAGGGTTCCGCTACGTCAGTAGGCCTGGTCCGAGAGAAAACCCGTGGGTGGTCCCACGGACACGGAAGGGAAAAAGCCTGGGAGATTTTGTCATCACGACAGAATTTCTCAGGCTTTTTCTGAGTTTATAGGAGGAAAACATGAATAAACATTGGTTTCGCGTCATTATTGGTGCCATCTTCGAAGTCAGTTGGGTGGTCGGCTTCAAGCATGCCGACACCTGGTGGGAATGGGTTCTGACGGCCATCGCGGTCTATCTGAGCTTCTACTTTCTCATCAAGGCTGGCGAGGTCCTACCAGCCGGGACGGCCTACGCCGTCTTCGTCGGACTCGGTACATTGGGAACGACATTGGTGGGGATCCTCGCCTTTAACGAACCCGTCAGTGTGGCCAAGGTTGCCCTGGTGGTCTTGCTCTTAGTCGGCATTGGTGGGCTTCAAACGGTGACAACTAAGGAGGCGAACTGAGATAGCTTGGATCTGGTTAATCTTCGCCGGTCTCTGTGAGATGTCTGGCGTGACCTTCATGAATTGGGCCATCCACCGCCGCACCTGGTGGCTGTGGACCCTGATGGTGGTCGGCTTCACCTTCAGCTTTGGCGCCCTAGATATCGCCCTACAAACTTTACCAATGGGCACGGCCTACGCCGTGTGGACCGGGATCGGGGCTGCGGGTGGGGTTCTCACCGGGATGCTCTTCTTTGGCGAATCCAAGGACTGGCGCAAGCTCCTGTGGGTCGCCGTCATTCTAATTGCCGTGATCGGTCTCAAACTCATTAGCTAAACAAAAAACACCCCTTACCCGTGAGACTCTCCGTTCCCCGGGTAAGGGGTGTTTTAATTTAACTGACTTTTTCTAATGAAATGAGTTTGCCATTAACACTGACACCATATGTCGGAATCGGACCACTGATGACCGTGACATTGGTTGTTGTCGCCGTCAGATTGATCTCTAAGACGCTCTCCGCAATCTTCATCCGGTAGGTCAGTCGTTTCAGGTTCTTTGGTAAATGATTGGTGAAATGAACCACTTCGTCCTGAACATAGAAGCCAGAGAAGCCGGCCACCAGTGCCAGCCAACTGCCACCCAGGTTCGCCAAATGTAAGCCGTCCGCCGTGTTTCCTTGCAGGTTGACTAGGTCCATTCTGGCGGTATCCATGAAGTAGTTGTAGGCCTTCTCCCGGTCATCCATCCGAGCCGCGAGAATACTGAAGATCGACCGTGATAGAGAAGAATCGTGGGTCGTGACACCTTCATAATATCGATATTCGCGTTTCAACTCCTCGGTCGTCAGATCCTCTGGGAAGAGGTATTCTGCCAACAAGGTGTCGGCCTGCTTAGCCACCTGATAACGATAGATCGTCAATGGATGGTAATGCAGTAATAGTGGGAAGTTGTCCGGCGTCGACCGGTCCTTCGGCCAACGTGGCTTGTCGAGGAAGCTGTCATCCTGCTCATTAATTTTCAGATCGGTGCTGTATGGCAGGTAGACATGATCCGCCAGGTTCTGGTAGACATCCAGGTCGGATTCACTGACCCCGAACGTTTCGAGACTCCCCGGTGACCGCTTCTGAATCTCACGCGCTAGGTCGACGACCAGCTGGAAGTTATGTTTAGCCAGCCGGTTCGTATAGTAGTTGTTGTTGACCAGGGCCGTGTATTCGTCAGGCCCGGTCACGGTGTGAAATTCAAAGCGGCATTCGGTCCCAATCTGTTGCCAGGACCCGAAGTCCTCCCAGAAACGGGCGGTTTCAAGCACCATTTCAAACCCACACTGGAGAATGAAGTCCAGATCCCGGGTAATCTCATAGTACTTGCCCACCGCATAGGCAATGTCTGCGTCGATGTGGTACTGCGCAGTGCCGGCTGGGAAGTATGGCGAGGCCTCTTCCCCGTTGATCGTCCGCCAAGCAAATAACGCCCCTTGGTTGGCGCCCAACGCGTGGGCCCGTTCCCGTGCCTTTGGCAGGATCTGGTAACGGTAAACCAGGAGTTGCCGTGCCATCTGTTGATTGGTGTAGATGAAGTACGGCAACATATACATCTCGGTATCCCAGAAATAGTGGCCCTCATAACCTGATCCACTCAATCCCTTGGCCGCAATGTTCGTCCGGCCGTCTCGACCGGCGGCTTGGTTGAGTTGGAACACATTGTAGTGAATTGCTAAGTCCAACTCATCGTTACCTTCCACGGCCACTTCACTGCGTTGCCAAACGTCCTGCCAGAAGTCCCGACTGTCCGCCGTTAAGGCATCCAACGAGGTCGGCACAAACATGGCCGACGGGTCGATCGTATTCTGCCGGCTAATGTCACCCACGTAGACTTTGTATTCCAACGTGTGCGGTTGCCGGTCACTGAGATCGACGGGCTGCTGCAACAGGCTGGCTGGCGCCGTGAGTAAGCCCAGATACAGGGTCACCGCCTGCTTGGTATTGTGCGTCTTCACGTGATAACGTTGTAAATCGGCGGCTAGAAATGTCGTCTCACAGATTGGCACACCCGCCAACCGTGTCTTCCGGGGATCGGCGGAGGCAATCGCTTCCACCTCGGCCGGAACCGCGATCGACTTGCTCACCAGCAAACCGCCAGCGTAGTTTCCGGGCGCAAAGGTATAGCCGATCGCCCAGAAATTTGAGCGTTGTTGGCCCATGACGGAAGTCACCGTCATCCGGACCGTTTCCCCTTGTTCGGTACTGGTCAGGTAGTCCTCGACCAATTTACCACTGCTCAGATCCAGATCGGTCGCCGTTCGTTTACTCCGGGTAAAATGGTGCCCGGTGTTGGTCGTCACGTGAATGTGGCGTAGATCCGGTAAGTTTAAAATCGTCTGATGCTTCTGGGCATAGCCGACGCCCGACTCACCATAGGTGATGGGGGCAGTCTCGTAGAACCCATTGATTAGTGTCCCAGAAATCGGATTGCCGTTAATCGGATCGTTGGCCCGAACACCGAAGTGGCCGTTGCCCAACGAAAAGATCGTTTCCAGATACTCTGGTCGTTGGTCGGAAACGTCTTGTAAAGTTAAATGATAGTCTTGTAAGTTCACACTGATCTCCCCCAATGTTGCCTATACTTTAGATCAACTTAGCCGCTGAGCGCAAGGCATCTTGTACGGCTGGGACGTTTCCCGTGAAATTCAGGAAGGCATGGCTGACCCCACCATAACAGAAATAGTTGGCGTCTTCGTTTGCCCGACCGACCTGCTGGATGAAGGCCTCACCCTGCAAGCGGAATGGATCATACTCCCCGACTAAGAGGGTCGTGTGCTTAAACGTCTGGGGATTGGCCAGGAGTGGTGACAGGAGCGGTGCCGTCAGATCTAACGGCTGATCCGCCACGTAGTACCCACTCATAATGGTATCGAGTTGTTCGAATAATTGGTAGCTCCGATGCAGGGCATGTCGCTGTTCCGACACGATGTCGATGCTGCTATCATCCCACAATTCACCATCCAGATCCGACCCCTGAATCACGGTTGGGTAGAACAACATGTGCGAGGCAATTGTACAGATGCCCATGGAGTGACAGAGTTGGCTGACGGCCAAGGCAATCGAACCCCCGGCGGAGTCCCCACCCAGTGAGATGTGATGGTAGTCCTTGGTCATGGCGGCCACGACGGCCAGTCCATCCAAGATGCCGGCCGGATAAGGCTGTTCCGGAGCCAGGGCATAGTCAACGTTGTAGACCACACAGTTGGCTTGTTCAGCCACGTACTTCAAGGCCAACAGCACATCTTCCGGTGTCCCACCATAGTAAGCGCCCCCGTGGAAATAGATGAGGGCCTTATCCGCCGTCAAATGGTCCATTCGCGCGATTCGAATGACCCGAACCCGTCGATTCATGGCGACGATCTGTTGCATTTCCACCTTCATCTCAACGGTGGTTAAATCCTTTTGTCCCGAGGTTTCCGTCCCCTGCTGGAGGCTAAAGAGGTCGGTCGGTAACTGGGGATTTTCCTCGATCGAGGCCACGGTTTCCCAGACTAACGGTTCAAATGTATGCAACGGCTCGCGGTCCTTGATCCATTTGGTCACACCATCTTCAACACAGGTGGCCGTCATGCTTTTTAACCGGCGTAACTCGTCCGCATACCCCAGAGATTGCTTGGTTGTTGTATCATTCAACATGATGATTACCCCTCTCATAAGATAACCCGACAATGGATCAATGAGTCCCCCAGATCCCCTGACGGGTCAAAAATTATTAAGCTTCTTCGTGTTCTAATTCAGTCTTTTCTTGTTCGGCCTTTAACGCCGCAACCTTGTTTTCATCCAACTTGTAGAAGTGCAGAATAACCACAATTCCCAAGGCCAGAATGACTGGCAACCAGATGAAACTAGTACTGATGGCGGCCACAGCCTTGGCCCCTTGAATCTTGGCAGCGGCACTGAAGCCACCCCAGGAAAGAATCCAGCCGGCTAAGAAACCACCGAATCCCATCCCTAACTTGGCCCCAACCATTGGGACAGAGGACAGAATCCCGGGTTCATCAATCCGCAGCTCAGTCCGAGCATATTCCACCGTGTCGGCAATCATAACGAAGGCAATTGAGAAGGCGGCCCCCATGGCGATCGTCGCGATGATGTTCCCCGCAAAGAGGAAGAAAAGATTCTTGTGTAACAGTCCGATTGGCATGATAGCTTCCCCAATAGCGAAGGTAATCATCGCCACAATCATGACATATTTGTGACGCATAATCTTACTTAAGAATGGCACGGACAGGTTCCCAATGACGGCCACAATGACCAAGCCATTAAACAACCCAATCATATCCGTCCGACGATAAACGTAGGTTAAATAGTACACCGCCGTTTGCATCCGGATAACCCAGAAAGTTTGTAAGAGGATAAAACTCAGACTCAACAGGACCCAAGGTTTGTTCTTAGCGGCACCCTTCAGAGAATCCCAGACGCCCAAGTGGCCTTTGATGGCTTCGTTTTCGTTCTTCGATTCCACGATTGGCTTTTCCTTCAAATTAGCGAAGGCTCCGAAGAACAGAACCATGATGGCAACCCCAATCATGGCGGCCCAAATGGTCCACCCACGCTGGGCATTCTTACCACCCAGGAACGCCACCATTGGCAATGAAATTGCCCCGATAACGGCCGTCCCGATGTTGGTCATGACCATCCGGGCACTGGCTAAGTTCGTCCGTTCGTCTGGATCAGACGTCAAGCTTGGCAAGATAGCCGTGATTGGCGTGTTGGCCCCAGAATAAACCAGACTGAACAAGGTGTAAATGATGGCAATCCAAGTTAACTGAAACGCTTTGTTACCCCCGAATGACGGGTTAAAGAATAGCAGAATCGTCAAAATCCCCAGTGGAATCCCAAACCATAAGAAGTAAGGCCGAGACTTCCCGTATTTCGAGTGGGTGTGGTCAATCAAGAACCCATAGACCACCCCGTCAAACGCGTCAATACACCGAACAACCAGGAACAAAGTCCCCACGAACGCTGGTGAGATGCCCATGACCGTGGTGTAGTAGAACAAGAGATACAGCCCAACAATCTGCCAAATTAGGTTACCGGCCATATCCGTCGCGCCATAGAAGAAACGCTGTTTCCAGATCTGTAGCTTACTCATAATGAAACCCTCCCCCATATATTTTGATCCGCTCAACTTGTAACCGCTTACATATATAGCATACTGGATCGTTGTACCCGCGTGAATCCCGATATTTTGCCTACCACTTACCTTTTCTAACCTAAGTGGTCGATCTGTGCAGATCCACTGTCAGCTTGACAAACGAACCTAGTTACCGCCCTCATAATACCCGATAACTTACTGGATAACTGGTGATGGGACTTAATTAGTAACGCTTCCTAACTCACCTTTTGCTCTCCCTAGTTCTTAGAACCTTAGAATCAAAATCTCAAGACCAAAGGTCGTTTAGTACCGCGCCTCCGGGCGGTTCTGTAGAGGCTGGAACGTCGTGGCCACGATTTGAAGCCCCTCGCTAGGAACGCGATGGTCTTCAAACTCGGGCTTTCACTAGGCCGGGCAAGCCCACCCGACCAAGTGAAACGACACCACTGAGCCTCTACAGAACCACCCTGCGGCTGAGATTGGTCGTTGTTGTGAAGATAACGTGACTAAAGTGGCAGGCTTAGCCCTTCGTAACTCTACTTTCTCTGAATAGAGGTCATAGGCGAGCGATAATGCTCAATCAAAAAACGGCCAAATAATTGAGTCTGACCACTTTTCAAAGGTTGCATCTACTACCAACCATAGTTCAAAAAAACAAAACTACGCTAACTAATTTGTCTACTATTCGCCAAAAATAATGGCGAGCAGGATCAAACCAACCCCACCCAGCACAACGACAAATAACCCATAGGCCACGAAGAGACTGGCTAGGATCCCTACTTTATGTTGGGCAAGTTTAACCGAGATGTAATCGCACCATGCCAAAATTGCCGCGCCATACAACCCAAAGCCCCAATCATGTAATTTGGTGAATTTCAATAAGGCAAGACTCGCCGCTAACAAAACTAATCCGGCAATTGGAATCACCCGATTAACCGTCGTCGGCGTATACACGTGCCCGTAACGACCAGAAATCTTTCGATACCATCTCATGCCATCACCCGGTTTCATGACTAACGCTGACATTGGCATCAGAATTAGCCAACCCTTTTGAGGCCTATGGTAGGCAACATCGAAAGGAATCAAAGTTTTTCTGCTAATAAGGGGTGACGACAGTCGCTGAACTAATTATATCCGGCATCTGTTTCCGATAACAATTAAAAAAGCCCAGAACACGCCGTTCCAGGCTAGGCCTTCATTCCCAATTATCAAAATCCCAGTCTTCAACCTCATCTGCCGTAAAGGCTTCGAGCTCAATTCCTGTCAATTCTTGTAGCTGACGCACCCGTTTCTCTGGCAAATTCACCACGGCGAACCCTTCATGTCCCAAGGCCGCTAGGATCCAATGATCATCTAGATAGAAGGTCAGATCCGAAGGTAGCTGGTCGGGGCTTTCCGAATCGCCGCGGCCACCCCATTCATAGAGGCTCGTCGCCGACTGTTTCAAAACGCGCGTCGTACTGCTGGTACAAGCCACTTGAAACACCGTGATCCCGTGGAACCGGGTGCTATCGTTCATGGCATTTCGCGACACCTGACGGATCTTCAAGACGTCCGGCTTCAACGCCGCCATCACCCGATCGTAGGACGCCGCATAGGGAACGCCTCCAATATTATAGTGTGAGAGTTCGATGTAATCCGTGTGTTCACCGAGAACCTGAATCAAGCGCCGATACACCTGCCCCGTCGGATTCTGCGATACGTGATAGTACATGGCGCATCCCCCTAATCTGTCAGATACTTCGACAACCAAGCCACGTAGTCTCGTTCCCGTTCGATGGCATGGTCCAAGATCAAGTAGTGGCCATACGCTTGTTGCTTGGCAGCGGCCGTCGGAAATACCGTCTCCTGACGACTCTTCAAGTGATCAAGTTGCGTCTGATGCAAACGCAACTGTTCCCGGAGCATCGGTTGAATCCGTGGATCTGCGTCCGTTTTAATAAAGTACAGCTTGAGAATAAATTCATCCTTGCTGGGAGTCAATTCTGGTGAAGGCTCACTGACCCAGTCCACCAGCTTGTCATGACCGCTAGACGTGAGCGTATACTGCTTCTTTGCCAGTTTCTCGCCCGCTACGGTGTCTTCGTGGGTAATCTCACCCGCATCTTCCATTCGTCGTAATAACGGGTAAATTTGGCTATGCTGAGCCTGCCAAAATTCTCCGATCTCATTTTCAAATGCCTTGGCCAAGTCGTAGCCGGTCTGGGGCCGCTGATTCAATAAGCCCAAAATAATATATTGTAGTCGATTTCGCTGTCCGATACTGGCCATCCCCCTTGATTTCGCGCGGTTTCCTTACCTTCATTGAACCAGTTTCACCGCCAAACATCAAGAAAAATTGTTGACAGAGCGTGCCGATCGTCTTATAGTAATTCCATCAGCTAATCATGTAATTAATTACATGTTTCAAATATCATAATTTAAGGAGTGTTCACACATGACAAAACAATTCAAAACCCTCGATGACTTCTTGGGAACTCATTTTATCTACACCTACGACAACGGTTGGGAATACGAATGGTACGCTAAAAACGACCACACCGTTGATTACCGAATCCATGGCGGGATGGTTGCTGGCCGTTGGGTAACAGACCAGGAAGCCAACATTGTCATGCTGACCGAGGGTATCTACAAGGTCGCTTGGACGGAACCAACCGGGACCGACGTGGCCTTAGACTTCCTGCCAAACGAAAACAAGGTTAACGGCACGATCTTCTTCCCCAAGTGGGTTCAAGAACATCCTGAAATCACGGTCACTTACCAAAACGAACACATCGACGTGATGGAAGCCGCTCGAGAAAAATACGCGACTTATCCTAAGATGGTCGTTCCTGAATTCGCCACGATCACCTACATTGGCGACGCTGGCCAAAACAATGAGGACGTTATCGACGAAGCCCCTTACGCTGGCTTACCTGACGAGATCCGCGATGGTAAATACTTCGATAGCGAGTACAAGCGGGTTAACAAATAACCAAGCCGTAGAATAGAAGGCCGCCTGCGGCTGCCAGGGATTACGCCTGCTGTGGGGACGCTTCAGCCCCTTGGGCTTCAAAGTTGCCCGTGGTGTAAGGCCGAGAGAATCACTCGGTCTAACACCACCGCCACGGCTGGCTTCATCCCTGACCTCCTCCGACTACGATTGTTCTTAGCCTAAATTTTTGGCTGGCAATAGTAGTATCTGGCAACTGTAATCACAGTTGCCACCGCAAGATTATTAATAATTTCAAAAAATGGATTCGTTCTCCTTTTTTTCGGAAAACGAATCCATTTTCGCGTTTTCAGTTAATGTAAAATCTCTCGAAATATCACGGCCATTAGTTTTGGGTCGTCTTGGATACTGGCTGTCATGTAGGCTTCCTGTTGTTCTTGCGTGAACCTCAGGCTCAGAACCCTTCTGGCGAGCCAGGACCGCCGTGAAGACTCGGGGTGTTCGCCCATTGCCTTCGCGAAACGGGTGAAACATATTTGGTGCTGTCACCAGGTCACCCAGCGCGTCCGCAACAACCACCTTATCCGACGGTAGTGCCGCAAATTCCGTTAACTGCCGCTGAAGATCCCACTCCGCGTTGCCAAATAGACTGACCGGATGAAAGTGAGTGACGACGCCGTTTGAATTCTTGTTGAAATCGACCTCACGGTACTGCCCTGCCCAGTCGTAGATATCACCTAAGAGTGCCTGGTTGATGCGTCTCAATTCCGTGACGTCGCGGCCAGTTAGCTGATAGCCGGCAATCACATAATGGTTCTGCCGAATAAGCTGTTGCGCCTGCCTACTGACGTTATACTCCACCACGCGTAATTCTTCGTCGTCTGTAATTTCCAATTTATTACGTAAGGTACCGTTAGGCTGAAGGTAATCTTCCCAACTTTTCACTTGTTTGGAACCGTATTTCTAGCTTCAATGCGTTTCAAAATTTCTTTAGCACTTAGAGGACCCGTAGTGTAGACTTCTTGCGACATTTTGACGTCATCCACCGTCGGTTCAAACCCCTCATACATATTATTAATAAGGGCATCGAGCGTTGCCCGATACTCTTCCTCACTGCGGAAAGTAACGCCCATAATGGTGAGAGCTTGGTCATCGTGTTCTAGATACATGATTTCATCATCCTCCTCTAGTCTAGCTAACTCCGCAAAAATCGCGTCATTATTTGCTAACAGTTGAATTAATTTGACGGCGGGACCACTGGGGGCGTAATCGTCCTGTTCCTAATGCTGGACGGTCCGCACCGAGACGTTTAGCAGCGTTGCCAAGTGCTTCTGACTAATACCATAGTGTTGGCGGGTCAATTGCCCCTGAATAAATTCAGAGGCTTGTCGCTCACGTGTCTGACGACACAGTAGTCCAACATACCCGTTATGGTACTCCTACTCGTAGTGACAACATCATCGGGTAATTGACGGCTACCCGTTTAACTGCCAGGTTTACCCAGCAGTT
>NZ_BROB01000003.1 GCF_024345185.1 Levilactobacillus humaensis
CTGTTCTTAGTGAGATACTGTTTGGTGTACCCTAAAATAAAGTCTCTTTATTTACAGAGCTTGACTAAACGTAGGAACGGGTCTGAGAGAAAAGTCTCAGGCCCGTTTCGTTTGTCCGAAATTAGTGACGCCGATGCCAGAACCAACTGCCGCCGATGAGGCCCAATGCGGTTATACCACTAATTATGAGCCCTGCATTAAACAAGGGTGGCCAGTAAGATAGGGTGACGCGACTAGTGCCACGTGGTAATTTAAGTGCCGTAAACATCCCCACGGTCTTGTAGGTTTTGACGCGATGGCCGTTAACGGTTGCCCGCCAGCCAGCGGAATACGGAATTGACGTGTTGAGGACTTGGTTGTCCTTCTTCGTCGTGATGGTGCCGCTAAATGATCGGCTGCTGTGCTTGGTTACCTGCCAGGGACTCGTCTTAAGCTGGGTGACCGCAGACTTGAACTGTGCGGTGTTCAACCGGTAAAGGGTGAAGTTTTCCAGCCACAACGATCCCTTTTTCAGTTGGACCGTGAGTTTGATGGTTTTGCCTTTGGCATGATCGGCCACACTGACCAGGATGGTGTGACGGTAGGTCTTGTACTGATTCAAGGGCTTCCCGTTTAGAACGAAGGTGGCGTTGTCTGGATTAACCGTCGAACCAAAGGTCATGTAGATGGCATCGTTGGTCTTCGGTTTAATCGTTAACGTGATACTACCAGGCTTCAGGAGGTTCTTCTTTTGGAGAACGGCGCCGGTGATCTTGGTTTGTTGGTTAATATTATCGAAGGTGACCTGATCGAAATTCTCGGCCTGGTATAAGTGCCGATCGGCTGAACGACCGGTCAACGCAGACAGCCAGTTGGCCTGATACTGCGCGGGATCGGCGGTCGTGTCTTTCAAGGATAGAATCTTTGAACTTGCCGCATAACCGAGTGGTAAGGCGTAAGGATTCTGATAGGTCGTGGCCCATTGATCCTGACTCAGCGCACGGTAATCTGCCAGATCAGCTTTATTGCTGGTGGCGGGAAGCATGCTTGACCCGCTCAATGCGCCGGAAAGGGTCTTGTTTTGGAAGTAGTATTTCATGTTTAGCAAGGAGTCGGTGACCAATGTTCCGTTGCTGTAGGCCACGAAACCGTCGCCGTCAGGGTTCCCAGTGTTGCCATAGAAGGCGGGAACCGCTTTGGGCAGAACGGAGGAGAAGACGCCCCCACCATTGAAGCCAGTTTGGAAGGCATCGCCCTTGGTTCGCATGAAGGTTTTACCCATGCGGTAGAAGCCGCTATCGGTCTTCTCAACGCCGTTGACTAAGCGTTGGAGCTCGTCGGTGTAGTTGCCGTACTCGCCCTGAGAGACGTAGCTAATGTTATTTAAGGAGATGAAGGCATTGGCTGTGACCTCGGTGACTCCGATCACGAAGAAGGTGATCGGATAGATCCAGTGATGTTTGACCGGCAGGGGTGTTAATGCCAGTGCAAGAATGACGAAAAGTAAACCTAAGAGAACTTGATTGAGTTGAAGAAATTTAAATTGTTTGAGGAAGATGGCGACGTAGGTACTGCCGGCTACGACAATCAGGGTGACTAGGGCAATGGCCAAGGCACTCGGCTGAAAGTCGAGGGTCAACGTCTGGGCCGCCAACCAGATGAGCCAGAAGCTCACAACAAAGGAGAAACGGTAAGGGTACCAGACTGGAAATTGGCCGGCGTGCCACAACAGATCCAATGGCTGAACACAGAGTGATAGTGCCAAAAAGACCGTAATCAGCCCGGCGGTAATCCGGGTTCGCAGGTGAATGCGGCGATCGCCGAAGTAGAAGAGGGCGCCAATCAAGGCAATTGCCCCGATGAAAAGGTTCGCTGTACCAGATGGCATCTGATCAAAGTTAAAGGAACCCAGGAAGAACTTCGCCAACATTTTTGGTGGAAAGAACTCAAACTTCCATTTAAACGACGTGACGGTGTACTGCGCCTTACTTTGGGAGAGTGACCACCAGGTTGGCAGAAGAACGACCGCCGAAAGCAGGCCAGCCGTGATTGAAGTCACCGCGAATTGACCTGCCTGTTTAGCTAATTGACGCCAACCGGTATAACGATCGACGGCAAGAAAGATGAAACTGAGGATCATGAAGAGACAGATCATGTAGGCCATATAGTAGTTCACGATCAACGTAATCGCCAGCCAAATCACGTAGGAGCGCCATTCACCAGTGTGCATGAGCTGGTAGAGCCCATAGAATACCAGGGGTAACAGGTAGGCGGCATCGAGCCACATGACGTTCAACTGATTGGCAACGGACCACCCCATGAGGGCATAGGCCGTGGCAAAGGTGATCACGAACAAGCCGCGTTGTTTCGTCGTCTTTAATAGTAGCCAGGCGAAGGTCAAGCCGGCCAGACCGTATTTGAGGACGGTGATGATGAAGACTCCGCTGGTGAGCGATGACCCAGGGAAGAACAGGAGAACCCAATTCAGGGGACTCAACAGGTAGTAGGCCCAGGTTCCCAACATTTCGCCGCCCAAACCATTGGCAAAGGAGTAGAAGATACTGCCGGGATCGTGAAGCAAGGCGCGCCGCATGTACGCAAAGAAGTCGATATATTGTTGCCCTAAGTCGACGGTCAGGAGGCTACTCGACCCAAAGGGCGCCATTTGCCGGTAAATAAAATAGGCCGTCATTAAAATGAAGGGCGTCAGGAAAGCCCCGATCAGAGTTAATTGGCGTGGTGAAAGCCGTTGACGCTGTTTTCGATCTTGCAAAAAAGCCACCTCAATCTTTAGAAATTATAAAAGTTGCACGTGATCCTGTACATTTTTGATTATGGTCTCTAGAATAGCATAGAAACATTAAATTTCGGTAGCGGGATAGTGGCACGCGGTGAAGTTTGGTAAAATAGTAGCTGTACAATAAGGAGCAGAACTGTTGTGAAGAATTTCTATAATCGAGTAAGCAACCGAAGTCAGCGATCTGGCGGCCCTAAAAAGTCGGAGATTCCGTTTCGGTTAAACTTTCTTTTCATCATTGTTGCCCTATTATTTGCGGCGCTGATTGGTCAGTTAGCGTATCTGCAAGTCTTCTATGGGGCAAAATTCAAGGCTGAGGTGAACTCAACCGACACCACGATTGAAACCACTAACGTTCAACGGGGGATGGTTTACGATTCCACCGGGAAAGTTTTAGTGGGGAACAAAGCGCATCAAGCGATCTCCTATACTAAAGGGGTCAATGTGTTATCGACCAACATGTACCAGATTGCCAATACGTTAGGCGATTACTTAACAGTTTCGACGAGTAGTTTGACGCCACGTCAGGCGATTGATTACTACTTAACGGATTCCAAGAACCTTAAGGCCGTGGAGGGTAAACTATCCGGGACCAAGGGGATGACCGTCACACAGCTCTATGACAAGGCGCATAGTTATCTCGAAAATGACTCATCCTTCAAATTGACGAAGTCTCAGCAAAATGCGGCGACAATCTTTGCGAAGATGAGTGGGGCCTATGCTCTGTCCACGACCTACATCAAGGATTCTGGCGTTTCCAATCGTGAAATCGCTGAGATTGGGGAACATTTATCCGAGATGCCTGGGATTAAGGTTGGGACAAGCTGGTCGCGTGACTATCCGAATGGGACATCGATGAATTCCATCATCGGGACCGTTTCTTCGGAAAAGACCGGGTTACCAAGTGATCGGATCAACGAACTCTTGGCCCAAGGCTATTCACGAAATGACAGTGTCGGGCAATCATACCTGGAAAAGGAATACGAGTCCGTATTACGCGGAACCAAGGCCGAAAAACAGGTTGAGGTTGCGGGTAACAACACGGTGACGAAGGAAGTTCAGAAGTATGGAGGCCAGAAGGGGGACAACCTTCAACTGACCATCAACTCGAAGTTCCAGAGTCAGCTGCAGTCGTTAGTGAAGTCGGCCGAACAAGGTGCTGGTGGCTACTCAACTGGGACCTATGCCGTTGTCATGAATCCGAATACCGGGGGCGTGATTGGGATGGCCGGGGTCGACCGCAATCCATCTTCGGGTAAGATTACCAACAACGCTTTGGGAACCCTCAATAGTGATATTGTTATGGGGTCCGTGGTCAAGGGTGCCATGGTTTCTGGTGCCTTGATGAAGGGTGTGATTACCCCAACGAACAGTACGTTAACCGATATGCCGATCAACGTCGGTGGGGTTAAGAAGTCCTCCTGGTTTAACCATGGCGGGAGTTCGAACATCGCGGTTAACGCTGCCGGGGCATTGGAAGTGTCGTCTAACTCCTACATGATGCAATTGGCCATGAAGGAAGCTGGATTTAACTATTCATCCGGTGCCGCTCTGACCATGAGCACCAAGGCCTTCGATATCGAACGGGGTTACTTCAAACAGTTCGGTCTCGGGGTTAAAACAGGGATTGATCTGCCCGGTGAAAGTTCCGGGTTGGAAGGGTCTAGCAGTTTTGCCCACATTGGGAATGCTTTGGACTTGTCCTTCGGGAACTACGACGCGTACACGGTGCTGCAAGTGGCCCAGTACATGTCGACAATCGCCAATGGTGGGACGCGGATCGCGCCTCATGTGGTTCAATCCATTCGGGGAACGAAGTCTGATGGAACGTTGGGTGCCGTGAAGTCAACGGTTGAACCTAAGGTCTTGAACACGATTGACATGACGGCTGCGCAGAAGCGCCTGGTCAAGGAAGGACTCTATGACGTGGTTCATGGGAGCAATACCTACAAGACTGGTGGTGCCATGTCATCAATTACCCCAAAGATTTCGGCTAAGACGGGGACTGCACAAACGTTCTACAAGGGAACGGAAACAGTCACGTTGAGTCTGGCATCTTATGCGCCCTCGACGCATCCACAGGTGGTGGTGGCCTTGGCCATGCCTAACCTTGGGGTTAACGCCGAGAGTAACAATATGACGTTAGCGAAGAAGATTTACGCGGCTTATTGGAAGTCCGTGCAATCGACTTCAACAATTAATCAATAAGATTTTAGAAGGGTTCTGACCAGTCATACGGTCAGAACCCTTTTTTATTCTGATGCGTTAAAATTATGGACTGAGGCGGAAATGTTGAAGGAAAATGGTCATCGGCATCACGTTCCTCGCCGCAAGGGATAAGAGAACCCGCTCAGGGCCCGACAATTCAGCTGTTAAGTATTTTCCCTTAACATATTTAGAATTTTGACTGGTAATTATCCCGGGATAATGGTAATATATTACAAGTTAAGGCTCTAGCCTGTAATTCTGAAAAAGTTGGGAGGTTACCCACAATGCGTGTACACATCACTTTAGAATGTACTGAATGCCACGAACGCAACTACTTATCCAGCAAGAACCGGCGTAATAATCCGGACCGGGTTGAATTTAAGAAGTACTGCCCACGTGACCGGAAAGTAACTTTGCATCGCGAAACTAAGTAAGGGTACGGGCGGGAGCCCGCACCTTTTTTTATTGAAATTTTCTTAAAGGGGGTCAACTATCATGGCGACTAAAGCAAATCTGCGTCAGCAGACGATCCAGGCTTTGAAGCAGCTTTCTCCTGCGAAACGTGAAATGGGTGCTCAGAGCCTCTATGAGCAGTTGTTTGCCTTGCCCGAGTGGCAACAAGCAACGACCATTGCAACGACCATCAGTACCGATTTAGAGCTGTCTACGGCCGCAATTATTGCTGCCGCTCAGCAAGCCGGTAAGACGGTGGCTGTACCGCAGACGCTGCCAGCCCGGCAGATGGCGTTTCATACGCTGACTGCCGATACGCACCTGGTCAAGACCGCATTTGGCCTGATGGAACCGGAAGATGGGGAGATTATCTTGCCAGCCAACTTTGACTTGCTTGTGGTGCCCGGCTTGCTGTACGCTCAGAGTGGCGAACGGGTCGGGTTTGGGGGCGGCTATTATGACCGCTATCTACCACGTACCACAGGAACCAAGGTTGCGTTAGCATTTTCTGTTCAGCAGGTGAGTGCGCCAACCTGGCAAGTTGACCCCTTCGACGTCATTCTCGATCGCGTGCTCGTCGCATCAACCAAGTAGAAAGGGAGCGGCAAGGTGGCACAAAAATTCAAATATCGCTTGAATCGTTTGGATAACCAACCCTTTATGACCGTGGGCTTAATCGCGATCATGGTCGTGGTCTATCTGGCCATGACTGTCAGCGGGGGAAGCACCAACGTTAACGTCCTGATTACGTATGGGGCAAAGGTAAATGCCCTCATCCAGCAGGGTGAGTGGTGGCGGTTAGTCACGCCAATCTTCTTACACATTGGATTTACCCATATCCTAATGAACATGATTACGTTATACTTTGTGGGGATTCAAATTGAGGCAGCCTTCGGACATGCTCGGTTCCTGGGAATCTTCCTGATTTCGGGAATTGGCGGGAACATTGCAAGTTTCTGTTTCTCAGATAGTTTGTCTGCCGGGGCTAGTACCGCTATTTTTGGGCTGTTTGGGGCCTTCCTGATGCTTGGGGAGTCCTTCTGGCAAAATCCCAATATTCGGCAGTTATCACAGACCTTTCTGGGGTTCGTTGTGATGAACATCTTGTTTGACCTCTTTGCGCCAGGGATTGATCTCGCTGGGCATATCGGAGGGCTAGCTGCCGGATTCTTGGTAGCGTATACATTAGGTGTTCCAAGAATTGGTCGAGTAAGCACAGTTAAACGCATCGTAGCGACCGTGGTCCTAATCGTTGGATTGGTCTGGTTGTATATGAGCGGGCTAAGCCGCTAAACGGCCAAAATGGCTCGTGCAATTTCATGGAGGTTGTGGGACAATGAAAACGTTATATGATGTTCAGCAGCTACTTAAAAAATTTGATATTTACGTGTACGTGGGCAAGCGAATGTGGGACATCGAGGTGATGGCCTTGGAGTTGAACAATCTGCGAAAAGCAGGGGTTGTTGACACCAAGACCTTCATCGCGGCCAAACTCGTTTTGCGCCATGAACACCGTATTGAAGTCGAAAAAGCAAGAGATCAACACCAATCCATTGGAGGGATTTAGAGTTATGGCACGTAATTTAATCGGAATTGACTTGGGTGGAACAACCACCAAGATGGCCTTCTTGTCCGTTGCGGGCGAAGTCCTTGCAAAGTGGAGCATTCCTACAGATATCACCGATGAAGGAAGCCACATTGTGCCAAACATTGTGACGTCCATCAATCAACACATCAGTAATTCAGAATTCAGTAAGAACGACTTTATTGGCATCGGGATGGGAACGCCAGGTTCCGTCGACATTGAAAACGGAACGGTTATTGGCGCCTTCAACCTGAACTGGACGAAACGTCAACGCGTTCGTGACCAGATTCAGGCCGGTGTCGGTTTACAGTTCATTCTGGACAATGATGCCAATGTGGCATCATTGGGTGAATACTGGAAGGGTGCCGGGGAAAAGGACGACGATGTTGTCTTTGTCACCTTAGGGACCGGTGTCGGTGGCGGAGTCATTGCCGGTGGACACCTCCTTCATGGGGTAAATGGTGGCGCTGGTGAACTTGGCCACGTGACCGTTCAACCTAATGGGTACCTGTGTACCTGTGGCAAGCGCGGCTGTCTCGAACAGTACGCCTCCGCAACGGGTGTGGTTCATGTTGCTGCCGACATGGCCAAGGACTTCATGGGCACTTCTCGCTTAAAGGAAATGGAAGACAATCAAGAGAGTGTGACGTCTAAGATGGTCTTCTACCTAGCTGATAACGGGGACATCTTGGCTAACCAAGTGGTTGACCGAGTGACCTTCTATCTTGGCTTGGCTTTGGCCAACGTGGCCAACATTTTGAATCCTGCCAATATCATCATCGGTGGGGGTGTGTCAAATGCCGGGAACACCTTGTTACAACCAACGACCCGTTACTTCCAAGAAAATGCCTTCCCTTCAGTTCGGGATTCAACCAAGCTACGGTTGGCACAATTGGGTAACGACGCCGGGATCATCGGTGCCGCATCCTTAGCACTGCGTTTTCAAAAAACAAATTAATAAAAGACTTAACGAGTCTGTGGAATTAGGAAGGGCGAATTAGTTTTGGTTATTGGAGCAGCAGGTACAATTTCAGTATGGACGATCTACTTGATTATCCTTATCGTTCTCGTCGCGGTTTGGGGCGCTTGGCAATGGTCAACGGTCATTCGGCGTAATCGCGTGGCCAAGGTCATCGATGAAGCGACTTTCCAAGCGGGTATGCGTAAGGCCCAGGTCGTGGATTTACGTGAAAAGAAGGAATTCGACGCGGGCCATATCTTAGGCGCACGGAACATCCCTTATTCAACGTTTAAGGCCTACTACAAGCAATTGCGGGATGATCTTCCCATTTACTTGTATGACCAAAGCAAGGCCTTGAGCACACGGGCCGCCTTGATTTTGGGTAAGGACGACTACAAGGAAATCTACATCTTGAAATCGGGTTACGCTCGGTGGCAAGGTAAGACCAAGAAAACGAAGTATTAAACACAAAATGGGCGTCTCGGTAATTAACCGGGACGTCCATTTTATTGCGACTGATTAACCGTTGTGAGCTGAATGGCTCTTCCGATTAGCGCGCTTCCGGTTTTCTTCAAACCGGGATTCTTGATCCTCAATTGGTTCAACAACAGTCTTCTTGAAAGAGAAGACGGCACCGGCAACGGCACTAGCAGTTGCCACAACGCCAAAGATAAATCCCTTGGTAAAATGCTTCATCATAACTCGACTCCCATCATCGTAGAATTTAAGTTATCCGCTTCCATTATGCCGTTTATCGGCTAAAATTGCTAGCGATTAGCGGAAGTCAAGCGGTAAAAATTTCGCAAAATGACTGGAATTTTGTGGTAACCTTGCTAGTGGAAAGAAAATGAGGGGGTGACGAGATGGGACAAACCCAATGGACACAGGTCTTCGCACATCGCGGGAGTGCCGGGACTTTACCGGAAAATACCCTGATGGCTTTTGAAGCGGCCTTGACCGCCGGTGCCGATGGTATCGAGACGGATGTTCAGTTGTCCCGAGATGGCCAGCTCGTCATCATTCACGATGAGACGGTCGATCGAACCACGAATGGTTCCGGTGCGGTGAAGGATCTCACGTTGGCCCAATTACGGAAGCTGGATGCGGGTGACCCGCAGCGACAGTTAACGGCAACCATTCCCACGCTAGACGAGGTGGTGGATCTGTTGAACGACCGGCACTTCACGGGAAGCCTCAATCTTGAATTAAAAACGAATAGGTATCCCTATCCAGGTATTGAGGAACGGGTGGCCACGTACTTTGCACAACGTTCGCGGTCATTCAAGCTGGTTTTCTCTAGCTTTCGGCCACAATCATTAGTTAGCCTGCAACGGCTGTACCCGCAGGCGGAATATGCCCAGCTTTTTCAGACGAACAGTCACTGGGCCAAACGCCTGCTACGGCGGCATCAGGTAGTCGAGTGGCATCCAGATATTCGCTGGGTTAAAGCTCATCGTTTCTGGTTGCCGCGGGTGCAATTGCGTCCCTGGACGGTCAATCGGCCGGCAGACATGAGCTATTGTTTTCGCCATCATTTTCGTGGCATCATCACGGACTATCCGGCGCGGGCGGTCCAGTTACGACGTCACATACAAGGAGGCTAGAGTCATGGAAAAGGTTTTAGCAATTGTCGGTCCCACCGCGGTGGGCAAGACGACACTAGCGATTGCGTTAGCGCAAAAATTCAATGGTGAAATTATCTCAGGGGACTCGATGCAGGTCTATCGGCATCTCGATATTGGCACGGCGAAAGCGACGCCGGCAGAACAGGCCCAGGCAACTCATCATCTGGTCGATGTTTGTGATGTCGATGAACAATTCACAGTTGCCAAGTTCGTAGCGGCTGCGCAACGACTGATCGCAGAGATTCGTGGCCGAGGGCATTTGCCAATCATTGCCGGTGGGACAGGTTTTTACCTCCAGGCGTTGTTTGACGGCCTGCGGTTGGGATCGTCGGCACCCGGCGATCCGGCGGTGCGAGAAACCTTTCGCGCCATCGCCGCTGAAGAGGGACCACAAGCACTGTGGCAACGACTGGCGGACCAGGATCCTTTGGCGGCTAGTAAGATTCCAGTCACCAACGTCCGTCGTACGGTACGGGCCCTGGAAGTGATCGCTGTGACGGGACGTCCGTTCTCCCAGCAAGCAGATAGCGGCGCCCAATACGACGAGCTCTATCTGGCGTTGAACACCGACCGAACCTTGCTATACGAGCGCATTAATCAACGGGTAGATCTGATGATGACAGCGGGCCTGACGGATGAAGTTGCCTGGTTGGCTGCTCAGGGGGGCACAGCACTCCCAGCGGCCACTGGAATCGGTTATCGGGAACTATTACCGGTCATCGACCAACCGGATGCCTGGCCGGCAGCGGTCGACCAGATTAAGCAGGACTCCCGGCACTATGCTAAACGCCAGCTGACGTGGTTCCGTAATCAGACGACGGCAACTTGGTATGACTTGGTTCAACATCCCGAACAACGCCCGGTTATTGACGATCAAGTGGGCCAATGGTTGAAGAGTTAATAAAATCTTTTACTTTCATGTTAGAAAAGCTAACATGAAAGCTTGACTCGCGTTGTCCAGGTGGTATGATGGCATCATAAGTTAAGGGGGCCAGTCGAATGAAAGAGAAGGAATTACGGCGTTCGTTAGCCGTTTTGCCGATGGGAACTGTCATGAAACTGACGAGCCTGACTGCTCGGCAGATTCGCTATTACGAAGCACAGGGGTTAATTACGCCTGAACGGAGTGACGGGAATCGGCGTTTGTATTCACTCAACGACGTGGATCGCTTACTGGAAATTCGAGATTACCTGGCAGATGGTGTGAATATCGCCGGCATTAAGGCAATCTATGACCAGCAGAGCGCGGCCACGATGGCCAAGCAGTCGGCCCAGCAACAGCCTCTGACTGATGAAGATGTCCGGCGAATCTTGCAGGATGAGTTCATTCGTCAGGGGGGCCTGGGTCATCCCAATTCTGGGATTCAGCGACCCTTTTAACCCGACCGACATTAGACGACAAGATAACTGACAGGGAGCGATTTTGGATGGTAAAAGCAACCAATACGAAGGACGATATTCGCCGCATGGCGAAGGAAGAAAACGTTAAGTTTTTACGGTTAATGTTTACGGATTTATTCGGCACGATCAAGAATGTTGAAGTTCCAATCAGTCAAATGGACAAGTTGCTCGATAATAAGTTGATGTTTGATGGGTCTTCAATCGACGGGTTTGTCCGGATTGAAGAAAGTGACATGTACTTATATCCAGACCTTTCGACTTGGATGATCTTCCCTTGGAGTACCGAACGAGGCAAGATTGCGCGAGTCATTTGTGAGGTCTACACCACCGATGGCAAGCCTTTCGAAGGCGACCCACGGAACAACCTGATTCGGGTCCTAGATGACATGCGTAAGGCTGGTTTTACCGACTTCAACATCGGACCAGAACCAGAATTCTTCCTGTTCAAGATGGACGAAAATGGCAAGCCAACCACGGAGCTCAATGACAAGGGGAGTTACTTCGATATGGCCCCAATGGACTTGGGGGAAAATTGTCGTCGTGAAATCGTCTTGACCATGGAAGACATGGGCTTTGACGTTGAAGCAGCGCACCATGAAGTGGCACCCGGCCAACATGAAATTGACTTCAAGTATGCCGATGCCTTGACCGCTGCCGACAACATCCAAACGTTTAAGTTGGTCGTGAAGACCATTGCCCGGAAGTATGGCTTGTATGCAACCTTCATGCCAAAGCCTTTGGCTGGTATCAACGGATCAGGGATGCATTTGAATATGTCTCTTTTCCATGACCAAGGCAATGCCTTCTACGATGCCAAGGGCAACATGGAACTGTCTGAGGATGCCTTCCACTTCTTAGGTGGGTTACTCAAGCATGCACGGAGCTTTACCGCTATCTGCAATCCAATCGTCAACAGTTACAAGCGTCTGGTTCCTGGCTACGAAGCCCCCGTTTACGTGGCTTGGTCTGGTTCTAACCGTTCCCCATTGATTCGGGTACCAAATTCTCGCGGGTTGTCTACCCGGTTGGAATTGCGGAGTGTTGACCCCGCTGCCAACCCTTACCTGGCCATCGCTGCCGTCTTGGAAGCCGGCTTGGATGGCTTACGGAACCAATTAGCCCCTCGTGAGGCGGTTGACCGTAACATTTACCGCATGGATGCTTCCGAACGACAGGAAAACCACATTACGAACCTGCCAGATACCTTGCACAACGCCTTGAAGGACCTAGCGGCCGACGATGTGATGCGCGGGGCCATGGGTGAACACCTCTTCCAGAGCTTCATCGAAGCCAAGACCTTAGAATACGATTCCTACCGAACCCAAGTTTCCCAATGGGAACGTGATCAGTACCTGGAACTCTACTAAAAATTGTGTTTGACGGCTTGACTGCCAAACTAACAAAGGATCGACCTTGCCGGGTCGGTCCTTTTTGCCGTTTAAGAGGGGATGAGGAGGGAAGCGGTTAAAAAATTCCTTGTTTTCAAGTGAAATTCGGCCAAACTGCTTTATTCTGTTCCCATTTTTGGTAACATGAAGGTATAACCAAATGTTTTCAGCAACGGCTAGGGAACATGAGAATGAGGGATAATCCATGGAAAACCAAGAACAACAAGCTAGTGCAGCCGATATTTTGACGCAAGCGATTGCAAACAAACTAGACTACTTGAGTACCATGCAAGCAGCGGTTCAACACGGCGATGACCGAAAAATCTACGAACTGCTTGATCAAGTTCGCTATTACCAAGAAGTAAAGAAGACGCGGACCAAGCGCGCCGTGAATCATTTAGCCGAACTGGTCGATAACATTCATCCCCAGATTAGCCATTATTTGAGTGACAATTTAATCGATTACTTAGGGCGCATTTACCCATTCTTCTACTACGAAGAATATACGACCGGCCTGTTCCACATCTACTTTGGAAATTGGTGGGACCGGCGCTTGTTCGGCGATTTGGACGTGGTGAACGTCCGCTTCGATTTCGACAAGGCCGAGTACCAAAAGTTACGTGATTCCTTTGCCTTGGAGAGCCAGAACCAACGCCTCAACACGGCCAAGATTGAAGCCGTCTCTGCTGAAAGTGAACGCCTCCAACAGTTAGTGGACGCCCAAGACGACCGGGATAGCCAAAAGGCCGAACTCCGTGACCAACTCAAGGAAAACAGTGGCAAGAGCAGTATGCCATGGGAATCCGGGAAGGTTAAGGAAGAACGGCAAACGATTATTGACCAATTGACCAAGTTAGCCGATGAGGACGAAAAGGCCTTAAATGCCCACAAGTCGATCAAAGCCAACGATGATCGGATCCTGGTCTTGTCTAAGGAAGACACGATTTTGAATTACGAAAAGCAGAGCATTCGTGACGCCTTCGATGACTTCGAACACTTCGAAGCGCACAACGCCAGCCTATATGCAGACTACTTGAATAGCCTGTTAGGCAAGAGCGAGGGTGAGGTGACGGTCGATGATTAATGAAAATGACCCATCGACGCTGACCACCAGTGGCCGGCTCCTGAACTATAACGAAGCTATCAAGACGGGCCTCGAGACCGGGTTGACCTTCACCAAGTTAATGGACCAGTTGATTCGGACCACAAATCCTGACGAGTTGGTTAGTGCGGCCACCCAGCTAGCTGATTTTCAACTTGACTCGGATTACGTGACGTTCCCTCACCAATACAGTAATGCCGATTATTACTTATTATTCATGTCACGGATGTTGGAATTACACGACCAAGGCAACCAGGTCATCTTACAATCACGGGATCACCGTGAGGAGTTGACCCAACAATTGACGTCTTTGGGTGACCGGGGCACGTTTAACTTCCGGGTTGAACCTTCTGCGAACGGCGGGGTGTTCTACCGGGAACGGGCCACAGGACAATCTTTGTTCTATCTCAACCTTGAACGTAAGATGTTGCGGTTTAACAGTCATGCTTTGACGCAACTCTTCGTGATTGATTTACACGAAACAGTCCCAGCCGAGACGGTCAAGACCTCCGTTCAGGTCTTGATTGACTTCGCGCGCTACCTGAAGGAAGACTACGGCTACTCCGTGGACTTCAACATTCTGGATGCCGCTAACCGGCAAAATTACGCGGTACGTGCCGCCGACTTGCCAGCTGGGATTGTCGATCGCTTGTTCGTGGTCGCCGCTCAAAATGATTACATGTTAACGAACGGCGTCAACGGAAACGGGGCGGAGATTATTTTGGATGAGGGCGTGGTTGTCGACATCTTTAACAACCAGTTGTCCGGTCAACCGGAATGGGTCCTGACGGTTCACGACGATGACCAGAAGACTTCCTGGTTTGATGTGCTCCTGAAATACCCATTCATGCGTGACTGGTACTTAGAAAACCTGACGGACTTGGAGATTAAATCCGATCCGTTGATCTTCGGCTAGGAGGTAAGACAGCGTGTTAGAGTTAGCCAAATTGGTCCAACAATCCATTGCCTTGGACGAACAAATTACGGCGGACAAGGACATTGAGATGTCCCGTCAGTCGCAGATTGAGAACGCCTATGTGGCGTTAGATGTTGAACTCGCTGAGATCGCCAATACCTCGGAGTGGTTCAAGGTCTGGAAGACTCACCGTGGCAAGGCAACGGATGGTCAGACGGCGCGAGAAACGCTATTGACCGAGTATACCGATGCCATGGACTTCTTCTTCCTGGTTGCGGCCAAGAAGACCTGGACGCATCTGATCATGACGACCGAGGAGGATCTGGCCGGACTTGAGAAGAGTCGTCCAGCCAAGGATCTGGATCAGCAGTACTTAATTTTGAAACGCATGGTGTTTAACAGTCACTTTGCGCATCGCCAGGAAGATTTCCGTCATGCTTGGCGGCTCTTTCTGAAATGGGGTTTCGTGGATTTCGGCTTCAGTCAAGACGAGATTCAAGCAGCCTATGAGGCCAAACGTCAGGTCAATCTCGACCGACAGGCTCATAATTACTGATAGATACTGAAGGAATCGTGGCGCAAGTTTCGATTCCTTTTTGCGACTCATGGGAAGGGAGGTCATCATTATCGGACAACAAGACCCGCGTGTCGTACGGACCAATGATCGGTTACGACAGGCGCTCAGCCAGCTTCTCCAACACAAGGCCTTTCGGCAGATCTCAGTCCAGCAACTCACCAAAACTGCTGAGATCACCCGAGGAACCTTCTATCTTCACTATAAGGACAAGGCGGACTTATTGGCACAGACCGAACAGCAGGTGATTACAGAGTGGTTCGACGCAGCGAAGACCACCTTGGCCCCAGACGGCGAGCTGACCCGCGGTTTTGCTCTGGGCCCCGCACTACGTTACGTGGATACCAATCATCAAATCTTGTCGGTGTTGTTTGACCCACAATTTTCACAATTCCGGCCACGGTTGCGGCAACGCTTCTCTCAGGAGTTGCAGACCTATAGCCAGCACGTGCCGGTCACGTCAAATCCACCACTGGACGTTCAAATTACCTTTTTAACGGCCAGCTTCCTAGGGCTGGTTGAGGCCTGGCTGGCAGATAATCGTCGTTATCGACCCGACTTTTTAGCCCAATCCTTTCGACAGTTGGCCGCCAGTGAAGTCACGCTTCTGGCCGATTGGTTCTCGTTAGTCGGCTTGGATTCCGCGTTGGTTACAGAAAAGGCTTGACGTAGAGAACCCCATCAAGTATAATTTTCATGTTGTATTTGTGGACTTCCACAGCTGCAACCGCTCGGGACGAGTCATTAAGTTTTCCGCTTGCGGAGCACTTGTTTTCGGCGAGTCTAAGTCTAACTATATAAGGAGGTGCACATCCATGTACGCAATTATCGTAACTGGCGGCAAGCAGTACAAGGTCGAAGCAGGCCAAGCTGTTTACGTCGAAAAGTTGAACGTTGAAGCTGGTGAAAAGGTTACTTTTGACCAAGTTGTCTTTGTCGGTGGTGACAAGCCTAAGATCGGGACGCCAACTGTTGCAGGCGCAACCGTAACTGGAACTGTTGAAAAGCAGGGTCTGGAAAAGAAGGTTGTTTCTTACAAGTACAAGCCTAAGAAGGGCCAACACACGAAGGTAGGTCACCGTCAACCATATACCAAGGTTGTCGTTGATGCTATCAACGCTTAAGCTCAAAGATTAAAGAGGCGATTGCCGTGATTCATGCGACGTTCCATCATGGAACCAACCGAATCAATTCATTTCAAATCACTGGCCATGCTGACTCAGGTGAGTACGGTCAAGACATTGTTTGTGCTGCGGTATCGGTGCTTGCGATCAGTACTGTCAATGGCTTACAACGGGTCGCTTCGATTCCGGTGCAAGTCGACAATCGAGATCAGGCAGGGGGCTTTCTGGAAGTTACCCTACCACCAAAGCTGGAAGCAACGGCCGAATTAAAGGGACAGACTCTCCTCCAGAGTTTTGAGGATGGATTAAAGGATGTAGCCGAAAATTACGCGGATTTTGTTAAATTCGCTCAAATAAAAGATTAAAATTGCGGAGGTGAAACAGATGCTGATGAACATGAACTTACAATTCTTCTCTCACCATAAAGGGGGTGGGTCCACTGCCAACGGTCGGGACTCAGCTGGTCGTCGTCTTGGTACGAAGGCTGCTGACGGCTCTATCGTTACCGGTGGCTCAATCCTTTACCGTCAACGTGGGACGCACATTTACCCTGGCGTAAACGTTGGCCGCGGTGGTGACGATACTTTGTTCGCTAAGGTTGCCGGTGTTGTTAAATTTGAACGACTCGGCCGCGACAAGCGACAAGTATCCGTTTACCCAGTTGCAGAAGAAGCAGCTAAATAACACGAGGTTTTCCTCGTACGACTGAAGAGCTTGAGGCGAGACCAATTCGCTTTGAGTTCTTCTTTTTTCTCTTAGAAAGCAAGGGAGGTTCGGTCCATGACAACTCGAATTGAACGTTTACAAGCGCAATTTGACCGGTTAAGTATCGATAGTTTCTTGGTTTCCAATGCCAGCAACCAACAGTACCTCGCGGGAGCTAGCTTGGAGGGCGGTGACGGGTATCTGCTCGTCACGGCACATGAGGCGGTATTCATCACGGATGCTCGTTATCAGACGGAGTTTCAGACGACGGTGCCACAGATGCCACTGGTGATTACCCGTGACTACCTGCAGGCCGTTAATGACCGCTTACAGGCCGCTGGAGCCACGGTGCTCGGGATTGAGGATAGTTTACCGCTCAACGAGTATCAGTGGTTAGACGAGCACCTGTTGACAGACATCGTGCCGATGGCTGGCGTGGTTGATAATCTCCGCCAGATTAAGGACGCTACTGAATTGGCTGCGATTCGCCGAGCAACTGCGCTGACGAGTCAAGGTTTAACCGCGCTGTTTGATCAGATTAAGGTCGGTCAGACGGAGCGGCAGGTGGCCAACTGGCTCGGTGAATGGATGTTGGATCATGGTGCGACTGGGACCAGTTTCGAGACGATCGTGGCAAGTGGCAAACGCGCCGCTTGGCCTCATGGATCGGCGAGTGACAAGGTTCTGGCCGACCACGAGATGGTCACCATCGATTGTGGGTTCTACGTTGACGGCTACACGTCTGACGTGACTCGGACCGTCGCGCTGGGCGACCCTGGTGAACACTTGCGATCAGCCTATCAGGCGGTGGCAGATGCCCAACAGGCAATCATTGCGGCAGTCAAGCCGGGCGTTACCGGCGGTGAGCTCGATCGGATTGGTCGAGACTTACTGACGGACCGCGGCTTTGGCGAGGCCTTTATCCATGGGACCGGTCATGGGATCGGACTGGACATCCACGAGGGACCAAACATCGGGCGTAATTGGCCGGATGTGATGGCCGCTAACGAAGTCATCACGGTTGAACCCGGGGTATACTTCGCCAACGAGGGTGGCTTGCGAATTGAAGACGATATCTTGGTCACGGCGACTGGGCACGAGATCCTCACGACTGCCCCACGGAATTTAATTATTCTGTAAGTCGGCTACTGTCTTGCTTTTTATGGGTAAGAATTGATATTATAAAGAGGACATATTTTAGGAGGCTACAAGATTATGGCAATTTCTACTGCTGATTTTAAAAATGGTTTAACTATCGAAGTTGATCACGCTATCTGGCGGATCGTTGAGTTCCAACACGTCAAGCCCGGTAAGGGTGGCGCTTTCGTACGTTCAAAGCTTAAGAACTTACGGACAGGTGCCGTTCAAGAAAAGACGTTCCGTTCTGGTGCCAAGATGGAATTAGCTGACATCCAAACTCGTAGCATGCAATACCTTTACGAAGATGGTGACAGTCGTGTCTTCATGGACACGGATAACTTCGAACAAATCGAAGTACCTTCAGAATCCATCAAGGAACAACTCTTGTACTTACAAGAAAACATGGATGTGAACTTGATTCAATACGGTTCCGAAGTCTTGGGAATCGAAGTACCAAACACGGTTGTCTTGGAAGTTAAGGCTACTGAACCTGGTATCAAGGGGAACACTGCTTCTGGTGGTTCCAAGCCTGCTACGATGGACACTGGTTTAGTTGTTCAAGTGCCTTTCTTTGTTAACGAAGGGGACAAGCTTTCGATCAACACGACCGATGGGACCTACATTTCCCGTGCTTAATTAGTCCAACGTTTAATCAGTAAGGGAGGGTCAATGAATGGCAGAAGATACTAATATCATTTTAGAATCAAAGGAACCCGCACTCGGCAGAATTGAGGTGGCCCCACAAGTCCTCGAAATTATCGTGGGCATTGCGGCCAGCCAAACCGAAGGCGTTGCGCGGATGCGTGGTTCACTGGCAAACAGCGTGACAGAACTCCTTGGCCGTAAGGAACAACACGGCAAGGGTGTCAAGTTGGTGTTTGACGGCGATGAATTAGCAGTTGACGTGTACGTTTACTTGGATTACGGGGTAGCGGTTCCTAAGGTTGCCTTAGCCATTCAAGACAGCGTAAAACAACAATTGTTGTTCATGACCGACCTTGATTTACGTGAAGTTAACGTTCACGTGGAAGGCGTCATTCCCGAAAAGACGGCGCAGCAGGTCGATCCCGATCACCTGTTTAACCAGAGCGACGAAGGAGACAGTGACCAATAGTGACACTTACACGACATCAGATTCGGGAACGTGCATTCCAAATGCTATTTGCATTAAATGCCAACCCTGAAGCCGATCATGACGCGCTCTACCAGCGTGTTCTGACCGATGATCCCAACCAAATCGTCCCCGTGCCGGAGTACTTGTCGACGCTGGTTAACGGTGTTCTCCAGTACCAAACAGAACTGGATGCCCAAATCGACCAGTATCTGAGTACCGGGTGGCAATTAAAACGAATTGCAAAGACTGATCTTGTGATCATGCGACTTGCATTCTTTGAAATTGACCACGTGGATGAGGTGCCCGACCGAGTGGCCGTCAACGAAGCCTTGGAATTAGCCAAGATGTTTAGTGACGACCGTTCACGACGGTTCATCAATGGGGTATTGGCCCACACACTGGACAATGAGCCCAACCAAGAAGATTAATTGAGAAGCCTGAGACCTTATGTCTTGGGCTTTTTTTATGAGAGTGGGACCGAAGGCGGTTAGCTGGTGAGCATTAAGGCTGATAACCGAAACCAGCTACCTTTTGGCGCACGTTTCGACGATATAAGCTAGAAATAAGGCGTCTGGGATGCCGTCCCAAACGTCTTTTTATTTGGCCCAGGTCTCGCGTCATCCGATCTGAAAGTCCGGGGGAATCGACACCCCGTTTTCAGAAAAGATATGCTAAAATGGAAGTTAAACTTTGCAAGATTTTGGGGAGGATGAGAATTTATGACGACCATTATTGATGGCAGACAATTGGCCAAGGACCTGAACGCACAGACCCAGCAACGCGTCGCTAAGCTAGCGGAACGGGGAATTACGCCTGGGCTTGCCGTGATTATCGTGGGGGATGACCCGGCCAGTGCCTTATACGTGCGTAACAAGCATCGTAAGGCCGTGAAGCTAGGGATCAAGTCCGTTGTGCGGGAACTACCCGCAACGGTTAGCCAGGCCGATCTGATGGGTGTCGTGACCGAGTACAATCAGGACCCGACCATTAACGGGATTCTCGTGCAGTCACCATTACCGCGGGGACTCGACGAACAAGCCGTGGTCGCCGCCATCGATCCTAAAAAGGATGTGGATGGCTTCCATCCCGTTAATGTGGGCCGCCTCTTCAACAATTTACCAGGTAACTATCCTGTATCCTGTACCCCACGGGGAATCATGACGATGTTGGATTCTCTCCACATTCATTTAAGAGGAAAGCGCGCCGTAGTGGTGGGCCGTAGCCGCATCGTCGGCCGGCCCATGGCAGCCATGCTACTGAATGCCGACATGACGGTCACTACGGCCCATGTGTATACCAAACATCTGAGTGATGTGACCCGTGAGGCTGATGTCTTGGTCGTGGCAACTGGTGTCGCTCACCTGATCAAGGCCAACGACGTGAAGCCGGGCGCCATCGTGATTGACGTGGGGATGGACCGCGACGACCAAGGAAAACTGACGGGGGATGTTGACTTTGATGGGGTCTTTGACCGTGTCGGGGCCATCACGCCGGTTCCCGGTGGCGTGGGTCCGATGACAATCGCGACTTTGATGCAACAAACCGTGGATATTTGTGAGTGGAGTGAACAACGTGGCAACCAATGATTATTTAACGGTAACGGCCTTAACGCAATACTTAAAACGTAAATTTGACGTCGACCCCTATCTGGGAAAGATCTATCTGACCGGTGAAATTTCGAATTTCCGGTTACGGCCGCATGCGCACCAATACTTCAGCCTGAAGGACGATCACGCTAAGATTAATGCGATTATGTTTCGGTCGGCCTTCGAAAAACTAAAATTCACGCCGGAAACTGGGATGAAGGTCCTGGTGACCGGCCGCATCTCGCTGTATGAACCTAGTGGGAGCTACCAGATCTACGTCGAACGTATGGAACCAGACGGGATCGGTCAGCTTTACCAGGCTTATGAACAATTGAAGAAAAAGCTAGAGGCAGAAGGTTTATTTAGTGCCCCTAAACGACCGTTGCCACGCTTCCCCAAACGGATTGCGGTGATTACCAGTCCCAGTGGAGCGGTCATCCGCGATATTATTACGACGACTCGCCGACGTTACCCGATCGCACAGATCGTGTTGTATCCTGCCGTGGTTCAAGGGGATGGCGCGGCCCCGGATCTGGTCCGCCAGATTCAGCGGGTGAACGCTAATGGCAGTTATGACACGCTGATTATTGGTCGTGGTGGGGGTTCAATTGAAGACCTCTGGCCGTTCAATGAAGAGTCGGTAGCGCGGGACATTGCGGGCAGTCGCCTGCCGATTATCTCCTCAGTGGGTCACGAAACGGATACCACGATCGCCGACCTGGTCGCCGATGTTAGAGCGGCGACGCCGACGGCTGCGGCCGAACTGGCGGTTCCCGTCTTAAATGACGAGATTCTAAAACTCCAGCAGCAACGCACCCGGCTATACAATGCCATGGCCAACCGGATTAATTTCCAGCAGGAACGCCTGAATAAGCTCCTGAAGGCCTACGTGTTCCAGCAACCGCAACGGCTCTACGAGACCTACGTCCAGCGCTTAGACCACGCCCAACAAGGCTTACAACGTAACATGCAGGCCCAGTTACGCCAACAGGGGCAACGCGTGGCGCTGGCCCAACAAGGGCTACGTAGCCGTAATCCGTTAACTCGGGTTCAACGTGGACAACAGGACGTGGCACAATTGCGCACGCGTTTGACGGCCGCGGCTACCCGCTACTTGGCGGCCCAACAGGAAAAAGTCGGCCGATTAGCCAATGGTCTGGACTATCTGAGTCCACTGAAGATCATGGGTAGAGGCTACGGATACGTGGTCCAAGACGATCACGTGGTTCGTCACATTACAGACTTGAAGCAGGAGACGGCCACCATTCATTTGGATGGCGGGACCGCTTCCGCAGAGATTATGGGCATCACACCAGATAAGGAGACCCAACAAGATGACTGAAGAAAAGCAACCAACCTTTGAAGAAAATTTAACTACGCTTGAACAGATCGTGACCCAATTGGAACAAGGCGACGTGCCGTTGGAAGAAGCCCTCGCCCAATTCAAGAAGGGGGTCGACCTCAGTAAGACCCTCCAGACAACGCTGCAAGGTGCCGAGAAGACCCTGGCAACCATGATGAACGACAACGATCAAGAACAGGCCTTTGAGACCCCTCAAGGAGGCTCTGACAATGCCGATTGAGACTCAGTTGGCAACGTTTGAGGCTGCCTGGTTACCGCAACTGAATGAACCATTGGCCGACGCCATCGCGCAGGACACAGGTGACGATCGTTTAGCTGCGGCCATGCAGTATTCGGTTTTGGCTGGGGGCAAACGCTTGCGGCCCTTACTGACGGTGGCAACCGTACAGACGCTAGGGCAGGCCGTCGACCTTAAACGGATGTGGCGACCGATCATGGCGTTGGAGTTGTTGCATACCTACTCGCTGATTCACGATGATTTACCGGCCATGGATAATGATGATCTGCGGCGAGGCGAACCGACCAACCACGTGAAATTTGGGGCCGGGATGGCCACACTGGCTGGGGATGGTCTGTTGACGCTGGCCTTTCAATGGCTGACGGCCACCGATCTCGACGCTTCAGTTCAGGCGGAGCTAGTGACCTCACTGGCCCAGGCGGCCGGTCCGGCGGGCATGGTCGCGGGTCAGGCCAAGGACATTCAATCCGAGGCCGTCGATTTACCGTTAGCCGATCTGCGGGTGCTACATAAGGAAAAGACCGGGGCCTTGCTGCACTATGCGGTCGCCGCGGGACTCATCATGGGTGGCGTTCCAACAGCAGCACGTGCGGCTTACTTGCGGTTTGCCGATGCCTTTGGTCTGGCCTTTCAGATCTACGACGATATCTTAGATGTCGTGGGTACGGCAGCGGAATTAGGTAAGGCCACCCAGAAGGATGCCGGGGAAGCCAAGAATACCTATCCGGGCAAGCTCGGACTGCAGGGGGCCAATCAGGCCCTCATTCAGACCATTGCGGCCGGACAAGCGGCGTTGGACGATCTCCCAGACGGTACCGATGCCTCATTATTACGGGCATTCTTTAGTTATTTTGACACGAAACGGGTGAACGCATGAAGAAAAAGCGAGTCGCGGAGTTATTAGTGGAACAAGGGTTATTTGACGAGCTCGATGAGGCGAAACGGGCGGTCATGGCCGGAGAAATTCTAGGGACCAATGAAGAACGCTTGGATAAGCCGGGAACGTTAATACCAGCCGATACCGAATTGCATTTAAAGGGGCACCCCTTACCTTACGTGTCACGTGGTGGGTTCAAATTGGCTAAGGCTCTCGAGGTCTTTGACATCGATGTGACCGACCGGGTGGTTCTGGACATTGGGTCTTCGACCGGAGGATTTACAGATGTGATGCTTCAAAACGGCGCGAAGCTCAGCTATGCCTTAGACGTTGGCAGTAATCAGTTGGTCTGGAAGCTCCGCGAGGATCCAAGAGTCGTGGTCATGGAACACACGAACTTCCGGTACAGCCAGTTGGCTGATTTTACCCATGGTCAGCCAACCTTCAGCTCGATCGACGTGTCCTTTATTTCATTGAAGCTCATCCTGCCACCATTGAAGGGCATTCTAGCAACTGGTGGTGACGTGGTTGCCCTCATTAAGCCGCAATTTGAAGCCGATCGTGAGGACGTCGGGGCCCACGGGATTATCCGCGACCGCGCCGTTCACGCCAAGGTGGTCCAGAGCATCATTGATTTTGCCGTGGCCACCGGCTACAGCGTCCTGGGACTGGATTATTCACCAATTAAGGGTGGCGAAGGAAATATTGAGTTCCTGGTGCATCTCAAATCAGTTGATAAAAATGCAGTCTGTGTAAGTTCAGTTTCCGTTGAAGACACGCTTGACGCGGGTTACGAAGGCCTAAATAAATAGATTATGAGAAATTTATGAGAATTTGCTTTCCAAATACTAAGCTCTGGTATATGATAAGATTATGCATTTTATCCGTATAAGGGGGGCCAAGTATGAAGAAACAGGAACGCCAACAGTTATTAAAACGTTTATTAACTGCGCGAGAAATTGAACGACAAGAGGATTTTGTCCACCTCCTAGCCGAGGATGGGATTCACGTGACCCAGGCCACCATCTCACGGGATATTAAAGAGATGCAACTGGTCAAGCTCCCCGCGGAGTCCGGCGGTTATCGCTACAGTCTCCCCGTTCAGAAAAAGATTGATACGCAGAAAAAATTACAACGCACCCTACAGAATGCCTACGTTTCCTTCGCCATTCAGGGCGACCTAACGATCCTGAAAGTGTTACCGGGTAACGGTCCAGTCATTGCGTCGTTACTGACACAGATGCGCTATGAATTTGTATTTGGTGCGCTGGGTGACGATAGCTCGGTACTCACCATTTGTGTTTCCCATCAGGGTGCCTTACAATTGGAAAAGACGATTAACCGCATGATTGCGGATTAGAGATCGACCACGACTGACTAACCAGCACAAGCTGATAAGCAGCGGTGGTCGTTTTATTTAGGGGGTCAACACGTGTTACAAGAACTGTCGATTAAAAATTTTGCAATTATCGACCACCTCGACGTGGCCTTTAAGAATGGCATGACCGTTTTAACCGGGGAAACCGGGGCGGGGAAGTCGATCATCATTGATGCCGTGGGCTTACTTGCCGGTGGTCGGGGTTCGGCCAACTTCGTGCGGACCGGGACCGATAAGGCGATCATCCAGGGGAGTTTTATCTTTCCTACTGGCGGGACGACCTACCGCGTCTTGGACGAACTGGGGATCGATCATGATGATGGCAGTGTGATCCTCCAAAGAGAGATTCACGCCAATGGTCGCAATACCTGTCGGGTCAATGGCATGCTGGTCAATACCAGCACCCTGAAACGGATTGGCGAGACGGCCGTAGATATTCACGGGCAAAATGAGCATCAGGAACTGATGCAGCCGGAGAAGCACCTGGGGATGCTCGACGAATTTGCCGGGGCCAAGGTGGCTAAACTCCGTGAAAATTATGGGCAGATCTATCGGCGCTACACCCAACTCCAATCGACACTGGAGAATCGGCGGACGAATGAAAAAGAATGGGCGCAACATTTAGACATGTTGACCTTCCAAGTCAACGAAATTGAATCTGCCAACCTCCAACCCGGGGAAGAGGATAAGCTGGTGGCCGAACGGGACCGCTTGGATAATTATCAACGGATCAACGATGCCCTGCAACGGAGTCAGATGACGTTGACGGGTGAGGAGACCGCACCGGGCGTGACCGACCAACTGAGTAGTGCTCTGCAAGCCATGCAGGGCATTGCCGACTTTGACGCGGCCTTCAAACAGATCAGTGATAGCTTAGAAACGGCTTACTACGCGCTGACGGATGCCGTGGGTGCTGTATCTTCGCAACTGGACTTACTCGAGTGGGATGAAGGCCGGCTAGATGCCATCGAACAGCGTTTGGACGTGATCAATCAACTCAAACGTAAGTATGGCGACTCCGAGTCACAGGTGCTCAAATACTACGATAAAATTGCGGCGGAATTAAAACAGATGCAGGCGACCGACGAACAAGCCGACGACCTGGAAGAACAGGTAGCCGCGCAGGAAACCAAACTTCACGAGGTGGGTGAACAGCTGAGTGAGGCCCGGCACCATGCATCTGAGAAGTTGGAAAAGGCCATTCACGCGGAACTTGCGGATCTCTATATGGCCAAAACGGTCTTTGCCGTTCGTTTCTCCCGGCCCAAGAATGAGGGGCTACTAAGCACTGGACTCGACCACATGGAATTTTACCTGCGGACCAATCCTGGAGAGGCAATGCGGCCCTTGGCGAAGATTGCCTCCGGTGGGGAACTGTCCCGGATTATGTTGGCGCTCAAGACCATCTTCTCTGAATCTCAGGGGATTACGTCCATTATCTTTGATGAAGTCGACACGGGGGTCAGTGGCCGAGTGGCCCAGGCGATTGCCGAGAAAATCAGTGGTATCGCTCGAGAATCTCAGGTCTTGTGTATCACCCATTTACCACAGGTGGCGGCTATGGCCGATCACCACTACTTCATTGCGAAGAAGATCGTGGGTGAACGGACTGAAACTTCTTTGAGACGGTTAGACGAATCCAACCGAGTGGATGAATTGGCCCGAATGTCAGCCGGAACTCAGGTGACGAAGTTAGCGTTGGAACACGCGTATGAATTATTGAAGTTAGCTGATGAAGTCAAGAACTCTCAGCCTAATAGTAAAAGTGAATAAGTGTATAATTAAGTCGTTATCAGGTGATTGATAACGGCTTTTATTATTAGAGCTAGCCTAGTTTAATACTATTACAGATTACCCCTTAAATTAGATCGAAGATTGATATATAATTAGATCAGCAAACAAAAACGGTGTAGAGGTGTGTGTCATGTGGAAGAGAATTGGCGTCCTAGGATTTAGTTTGTTAGTTGGGCTACTTATTTTGATGGGTGTTGGCCAGACAAGAGTGCACGCTGACGTTAATGATTTGACTGGATATGTGAGTGGAAGTGTCTCGGCACCGGCTAAAATTATGGAAAGTGGTGTGACTGATCCAATCTCGCTTAATACGGCTTTGCTCAGTAGTCAAGACTATATGTTGACTTACGACTGGGGGATTAAGGATGGAATTGTTATTCACAGCGGAGACTATGTTAAGGTTCAATTACCTAAAACAGCTGTTTATGATCAGTTCGTTACCAAGCCTATTGACGTCAAGCTTTCTGGAAGTAGTGACGCCGTCGGGACGATGGCCCTTGACCCAACGAATAAACAACAGATGATTATTACTTTTAATAATGTTCTGGAAAACACTAATACAGGACGAAAAGGGACAATCGACATTCATGTTCATGGAAGCGAATCTGGTGGTTCAGGAACTGGTGGTACGAGTGCTTCATTGATAAGAAAGAATGGCTGGCCGATAGATACTTACGATTTGGATAAAAACGGAAATCCGCAATATATTGCGTGGCAAATCGTTGTCAATCCGGATGGCAAGAATTTAGGTGATGTGACGCTAACGGATCAAATTGGTCCTCACATGACGTTTTATCAGAATGCTGACGATGTGGACGACCCACACAATTTGACAGCAAAGGTAGACAGTAATTCACTTCCATCAGATGATGTCGAGACGACGGCATCAGGTTCAACAATCAACATAAAATTAAAGCATGTAACACAGAAGATTGACATTCTTTACTATGCAAAGATTGATGCTAATTACTTTAATACCTACAAGTGGGGGAATTTCAGTAACTCAGTTGGATTGAGCAGTACTTCTGGAGGTGGAGATACCACCACAGATCCTGGGACGGCAGATGGCGTTCCAGCTAACGAAAGCGTTATGAAAAACTATAGCTGGGGTGCGGCGGCCGATATTAATGGTTGGTATACAGGTTCATTTGAATTAACGAAGACAGCCTTTGGCGACCCTGAAAAGAAGGGGCTGGCTGGTGCAACGTATGACCTACAAAAACTGTCTGATACTGGGGATTGGGAGAACTACCAGACAGGATTAGTGACCGGTGCTGATGGTATTCTGAAGGATACAACCCTTGAGGTTGGTACATATCGATTGCACGAAACGGCTGCTCCAGACGGGTACCTTTTGAATAGTACTGATAGTCCAGCAAGTACGGCAGTCACGCCTCAGCAGTTTACCGTTTCTGCTACCGATGGGGATAAAGTTAACATGCTAACACAGAGTGATAGTCCAAATGGGGCGACTTTAATTAAGAGGGATGCTGCAAATAATAAAGTAGTCCTTGAAGGGGCGACGTATCGATTGGTCAAGGGGACCGATGCTGGTCCCGACGATACCGCTGTTGTAAAGAGTGATTTAGTTACGGATAAAAGTGGTCAAGTTACTGTCAGTCCGCTGGCCCCTGGGATTTATTACTTTGAAGAAACGAAAGCTCCTGAGGGATACGATATAAATGACACGCCGGTTCCAGTGACCATTAAAAACACAGATACAGCTGTGGAAACAGTAGAACAGCAGGATGCGCCTAAAGAAAGTAGTTCCAGTTCAAGCTCCAGTTCAAGCTCTGATTCAAGTTCTACTTCCGGTTCTAGTTCGCACTCAAGTCATAACTCCGGTTCGAGTTCAGACTCTACCAGTAGTTACAGCTCCAGCACGAGTTCCAGCTCAAGCTCGACGTCCACACCTTCAAGCAAGCCTAACAAGGTCAGTTCGACCAGTAGCTCTACCTCTTCAATGACCTCTGGCAATAATGCCAATGGCGCCGTAACGTCAACGAGCAGTAGCCACGGGCCTAAGAGCGGGAGTTCTGCTGCCAAACCTGGCCTGCAACGTTACTTGCCAAAGACGAATGAACAGAAGAGTCTGGCTGCCATGATTATTGGCCTGGCAATCTTTGGGATTAGCCTGAGCCTTTGGGAATGGAACCGTGCCTGGTTACGTTCACTGAAACATTAATTTCGTCAAAAAAAATAACGCCTCCTAGTCTATGGTCTAGGGGACGTTATTTTTGTTAGAATCGTTGGATTGAACGCAAAAGTCGGGGAGCAACGATTGTCGTTAACCGATGGTCTTGCTTCAGGACGAGGTGACCAGCGGTATCTTCTTTCAAATGACCCATAGCCACTGCGGGGGCAATGTCTGGATTTGAACTCTTAAACTGTAAGCGAACAAAGTAGTGTCGGTCTAGCGCCTGACGGATAAAATAGGTCAGTTGCGATTCTGGCATCTGTGCGTCAACGACTTGTCCCTGAACAACGGGACGGGAACTAAATAATTCTTTGTATGCAGTGGCAACCCGATCGGAAAGGGCTGCGCGATTAAGATTTAAGTTTTGCATGCTGATCACCTCGAACGTTTGTTTGTGTCTTTATTATACGAACATACGTTTGAAAAGGCAAGACTTTTTTATCGGGTGGTCGAAATTACCAGTGATCCAGACTTTTTCTGGTTTTTCGGGTGGGATTCAACCTATTCGCGGGTAAATAGTGGTAATATAGTTACCTATAGATTAATAGCAGAGACTGCCAGAGTTGTGAGGTAAGACCAACTCGGTGGTGACCGGCGCTTAAATAAATTTTTTTGGATGAAGGGATTTTTAAACGATGGCTAAACGTGGAATGCTCATTGTGCTCTCGGGTCCTTCCGGAGTAGGTAAAGGAACCGTGCGCAAGGCTCTTTTTGAAACAGGCGCAACCGATTTTTCATATTCGATTTCGATGACAACGCGGCAACCCCGTGAAGGTGAAGTCAATGGGGTCGACTATTATTTTGTTTCTAAAGAGGAATTCGAAGAAAATATTCGGACGGGTCAGATGCTGGAATATGCCAAGTATGTTGACAACTACTATGGAACCCCGTTAAAATATGTTAATGAGACCCTTGACCAAGGTAAGGATGTCTTTTTGGAAATTGAAGTCAACGGTGCCATGCAGGTTCGGGCTAATTGTCCCGATGCCGTCTTTGTGTTCTTGACGCCGCCAGACTTAATGGAATTAAAGCACCGCCTGATTGGTCGGGGAACTGACGCCATGGACGTTATTAATAAACGGATCAAGAAGGCTGTTGGTGAAATTCAAATGATGCGCAACTATGACTATGCCGTGGTCAACGACGAAGTCAACAAAGCAGTTGAGCGGATTCAAATGATTATTCGCAGTGAACGGTTACGGGTAACCCGGGTCATGCCGGATTACGAACAAATGATTGGAGACGAATAGAAGATGCTACTTTATCCCTCAGTTGATGATTTATTAGCACAAGTTGATTCACGTTACTCATTGATCATGTTGGCTAGCAAGCGGGCCCACGAGTTGGACGCCGGTGCCAAGCCACTCTTGACCGATTACAAGTCGCCTAAGACCATTGGTCGTGCCCTGGAAGAAATTGCAGCCGGCGCACTAATGATTGATCCGGACGAAAAGGATTTGAACGCCTAACGCGGGCATTTCAGGAAAGACCAGGTTGCCATTGGGTGATCTGGCTTTTTTTATCACGAAAGGGACGCAATTGCTGTTAAATTGGGAGGGCTACTATGTTTGAAGGAAAACACGTGACGTTAACGGTAAGCGGGAGTGTGGCGGCCTATAAGGCGGCAATTTTGGCTCGAGACTTACAACGACTCGGCGCAACTGTCCGCGTTGTCTTGACGGCTGCGGCCGCTAAGTTTGTGACGCCGGCAACCTTTGCCGCATTAACCAAGCAGCCGGTGCTGACCGATGATCAGTGGTGGCGAGCGGACGGTCAAATTCCCCACATTGACTTGGCCGACTGGACAGACTTAGCCATTGCGGCACCCGCCTCGGCGAACCTCATGGCCCAATTAGCCAACGGGTTAGCCGATGATGTTGCCAGTGCCACTTGGCTAGCGACAGCGGCCCCTAAGGTAATCGTGCCAGCCATGAATACGCACATGTGGCAGGCTCCGGCCACCCAACGCAACCGGCAGACATTAATTGCCGATGGCGTAACGGTGTTGACCCCGGCGACGGGTGCCTTGGCCGAAGGCTACAGTGGCACGGGACGTTTCCTAGAACCCGCCGAGATTACCCGCCAACTTCAAGAGCTACCACTTTTTGGGCAGCAAACTTTGCAAGGTAAGTCGGTCATTGTGACCGCTGGGGGAACCCGTGAGCGGCTCGATCCCGTGCGTTTTCTGACCAATGATTCTTCCGGTAAGATGGGTTATGCCGTGGCTGAAGCCGCACAACAGGCAGGGGCAACGGTTACTCTGATCACGGCGCCAACACGATTGACGCCGCCGGCCGGCGTGACGGTCGTGCCGATTCAGAGTACCAGTGACCTCGCCCAGGCGGTCTTAGACCGTTTTCCACAAGCCGATGCGCTCGTCATGGCCGCCGCCGTGGCTGATTTTCAACCATTAGATGTGGCCGACCAGAAGATTAAGAAGAGCGCCGATAATGATGGCTTAATTTTGAAGTTAAGAAAGACCCCGGATATCCTGGCAGAAGTGGCCAAGATCAAACAGCCGCACCAGGTGACCGTGGGTTTTGCTGCGGAGACACAGAACTTATTAGCTAACGCGCAACACAAGCTACACAGCAAGTCGTTAGACTTATTGGCTGCCAATGATGTCTCGCGGACTGATATTGGATTCAACAGTGATGACAATCAGGTGACTTTGATTGACGCCAACGGTGAAGAGATCCAGACACCGAAGACCAGCAAGACGCAGATTGCGACGCTACTGGTTGATCAATTAGCCAAAATTTTAGCAACGAAGTGAGGTGACAACCATGGCCCAAATTGGCCAAATTTTAGTAGATGTGCCCACGATGCAGACAAATGACCCATATTCCTATGCGATCCCCGCTGAGTTAGAGCATCAGGTTCAGGTGGGGATGCGGGTAATTGTGCCATTTGGCCGTGGTCACCGTCTGGTAGATGGTGTGGTCGTGGGACTCAGTGATGTCACCAGTTTTGATGGTCAGTTAAAGCCGATTGAAACGGTGCTTGATTTGGCCCCGGTCCTCAACAGTGAATTACGCCAGTTGGCGGATTGGCTGGCGACCAAGACCTACGCCTTTCGAATTACGTGTATTCAAACGATGTTACCTAACTTACTCAAGACGCAACCGAAGCGCCAGGTGCGGCCGACGACCACGCTGAGTGACGCCAAAATGGCGACTTATTTTCCAGAGGGGGCACCCAGGGACTTCGATGCCACCAAGCTCGATGAAGAAACGGTGGCTGGTCTACTCAAGCTCCAACGGGCGGGCAAGGTTGAAGTCGTTTACCAGGTGAAGAACCAGGCCACGGCGAAGACGACGACCGGGATTACCCCGGCATTGCCTCCAACCAAATTAAACGAGATTCGGGAGGCCGTCAGTCAACGGGCCCCGAAACAAGCGGATCTCTTGGCCTATCTCGCTCAGATGCCAGCTGATAAGGTCATCGCTCAGAGCGAAGCCCGGAAGCAGGCCAACGTGAGTGCGGCAGTCATGACGACCGCTGCCGAGAAAGGGTGGTTGACCCGGTCGACACTGGAGGTCTACCGTGATCCGTTCCATCAACCCGTTACACCTACGAAACCCCTGCATTTGAATGCGGAACAGCAGGTGGCGGTTAGTGCCATTACTACCGCTGTTGATGAGCAACAGACCGAAAATTTCTTGGTTGAAGGGGTCACCGGGAGTGGGAAAACCGAAGTCTACCTGCAAAGTATTGCCGTAGCTCTGGATCAAGGACGGACAGCTCTCATGCTGGTGCCTGAAATTGCCTTGACGCCCCAGATGGTCAATCGGGTGAAAGCTCGGTTTGGCCAGCGGGTGGCGGTTCTGCATAGTGGGTTATCCAAGGGAGAACAGTATGACGAATGGCGGCGGATCGATCGCGGCGAGGCAACAGTGGTTGTCGGTGCCCGGTCCGCAGTCTTCGCACCTGTGGAGAATCTCGGCATTATCATCATGGATGAGGAACACGAAAGCAGTTATAAGCAAGATGAGAATCCACGTTATCACGCCCGTGACGTGGCGTTGTGGCGCGGTGAATACAATCACTGTCCGGTCGTGCTGGGAAGTGCCACACCGTCCTTGGAGACGCGTGCGCGGGCTGCCAAGGGCCTCTACACGCGGTTGGTCCTACCCAAACGGGCGAAGACGCAGGCGATGATGCCCACGGTTCACGTGGTTGATATGCGCGAGCAGATGAAATTACAAGGGGACAGCGACTTCTCGGAACCGCTCATGACGGCCATTCAAGAACGCTTGGATCGGCATGAACAGATTGTCTTGATGCTGAATCGACGGGGTTACTCGTCATTTGTCATGTGTCGGGACTGTGGGTTCGTGCTGAAGTGTCCCAATTGTGACATCTCACTGACGTTGCACATGGATACGCACAGCATGAAGTGTCACTACTGTGGGCATGAGGAGGCCATTCCTCACGTTTGTCCCAACTGTCATAGCAAGAAGATTCGCTATTATGGAACCGGGACGCAGAAGGTGCAACAAGCCTTAGAGCAGCGCTTGCCAGATGCAAAAATCTTGCGGATGGATGTGGATTCTACCCGTCGGAAGGGCGCCCATGAACGTCTGTTACGTCAATTTGGCGAGCACAAGGCAGATATTTTACTGGGAACCCAAATGATTGCTAAGGGTCTGGACTTTCCCAACGTCACGTTGGTCGGTGTTCTGAACGCCGATACGGCGCTAGGCTTACCGGACTTTCGGGCGAGCGAACGGACTTTCCAACTGCTGACGCAGGTCAGTGGTCGCGCCGGTCGCGCCAGCAAGCCAGGTGAGGTGTATATCCAGACGTTTAATCCGGACCACTATGCCATTCAGTTGGCGCAGCAACAGGATTACGAACGGTTCTTCGTGACCGAGATGCACATGCGGCATCAAGGAAGCTATCCGCCATATTACTTTGCGGTTCAGCTGACAGCCAGTCATGAAGAAGAGGCGGTAGCGGCCAAGGCAATGTTTCAGATTGTCGATGCCTTAAAGCAGGGGCTCAGTCCCCAAGCGATTATCCTCGGTCCCACGCCTAAGGCGATTGCGCGGGTCAAGCGGAAGTATTATTATCAAGTTGTGATTAAATATAAACACGAGCCGAAATTACGGGAGGTGCTCGAACAGATTCGTCAGGCAGCTCAGGTGCCAGCAAGGCACGGGTTGGCCGTGACGATCGATTCGGAACCAATGTCCTTTATGTAGGCGATTAGCCAAATAAAATTGAAACTTAACTATGGAAAGTATGGTGTCCAATGACTTCAGTTATTTTTATGGGAACGCCGCAGTTTTCTGCGCCGATCCTGAGTAGTTTGATTGACCATGGCTACAATGTCCTGGCCGTGGTAACCCAGCCAGACCGTCGTGTCGGCCGGAAGCATGTTTTAACGGCGTCACCCGTCAAGCAGGTGGCCGTGGACCACGATATCGAGGTCTTACAACCCGAAAAGATCTCCGGGAGTCCCGAGATGGCTCGAGCCATTGAACTGGCCCCAGACCTCATTGTGACGGCAGCCTTTGGTCAATTTCTGCCAACCAAGCTACTGAAGGCGGCCAAGGTGGCGGCAGTTAATGTCCATGCCTCATTGTTGCCCAAGTACCGTGGTGGCGCACCCGTACACTATGCCATCATGAATGGTGACAAGGAGACCGGGGTTTCCATCATGTACATGGAAAAGAAGATGGATGCAGGGGATGTCATCGCGCAAGAAGCCATGCCAATCACGGACCAAGATGATGTGGGGAGTATGTTTGATAAGCTGAGCCTGTTGGGTCGCGACCTCTTACTGGCCACGTTACCTAAGCTCCTGGCAAATGAAATTACGCCGGTGCCACAAGATGAGAGTCAGGTCACATTCTCCCCAACGATCAAGCCGGAGGAAGAACGCGTGGACATCACACTGAGTGCCCACCTGATCGACTGCAAGGTTCGTGCCCTGCGGCCATTACCAACGGCCCACGTCTATCTCAATGGCGTGCGGACCAAGTTGTGGCAGGTGAAGGTGCTCGATCAGACGACGGACCTCAAGCCCGGTCAATTAGTGAGTCATGACAAGCATCACTTGGCGATTGCCACCGGAGATCATGGGGTGCTCGCAATCGAGACACTTCAACCGGCTGGCAAACCAAAGTTAAGTATTACCGATTTTCTAAACGGAACTCAAGATGCCCTTAATGTGGGCGAACAGGTGGTTGAATAATGACGAGAAATGTAACGCCTAGAGCGTTAGCGGTTGAAGCACTGACCCGAGTTGCCAATGGGGCATACTCAAACTTACAATTGGAACAGACCTTAAGCAGCCACAACCTCAGTGATGTCGATCGGCGTTTCGTAACCAACTTGGTTTACGGGACTATCCAACATCAATTGACGTTGGAATACTATTTGGAAGGTTTCGTAAAGCCTAATCAAAAGGTTTTACCATGGGTTAAGATGACCCTGTTAGTTGCTCTTTACCAGGAAATCTATCTGGATCGGGTGCCTAAGCGGGCAATCTTTAACGAAGCCATTCAATTGGCTAAGGATCGGGGCCATGAAGGGATTCGGCGTTTCGTGACTGGGGTCTTGCATGCCATGGATCGTCAGGGCTTGCCCGACGTGTCCAAGATTAAGGATCCGTTGAAACGGCTCAGCATAACCTACTCCGTTCCAGAATGGTTAATTACGGCCCTTCAGGAACAAGTCGGTGAAGAAAAAACGGTCAGCATCTTAGAAACCATCAACCAGCCGGCCGCACAATCCGTCCGGGTCAACCCACTGGTGACGACACCGGAAGCTGTTAAACAATCTCTAGAATCCGAAGGCTATGAAGTGACCCCAAGTGTCGTCGCTGCCGGAGCCTTTCGTTTAGACGACCATCCAGCGAGCGAAAGCCGCGTCTTTGAAGACGGCAAGGTGACGATTCAAGACGAGAGTGCCATGTTACCCGTTGAAGCCTTACAAGTCCGTCCTGGTGACCAAGTCTTAGATGCTTGTGCCGCACCAGGGGGCAAGACGACCCAGATCGCTGCCTTACTCGACCCCCATTCCGGTGGTAAAGTGACGGCCTTGGATCTCCACGAAAAGAAGATTCAGGTTATCGAACGGAACGCCGAACGGATGCACGTGGCCGATCGCGTTGATGCCATGGCCTTAGACGCCCGTAAGGTGGACGACAAGTTCAAGGATGGCAAGTTTGACCGCATCCTAGTCGATGCGCCATGTTCCGGATTGGGACTGATTCGTCGGAAGCCTGAGATTCGTTACGAAAAGACCCCACAAGACATTCAACAACTGCAAAAAGTCCAATTAGGCATTTTGGATGCCGTGGTCCCTAAGCTCAAGGCCGATGGAATCTTGGTCTACAGTACCTGCACCATTTTAAAGACAGAAAATAACGAAGTTGCCGAGAGATTCTTGGCCGAACACCCCGATTTCGAAGCGCTTCGTGTAACCACCAAATTAAACCTTAAGGATGACCGAACGACGGACACCCTGGCAATTTACCCCGATGACTATGATTCGGATGGGTTCTTCGTCAGTGCCTTTCGTCGTAAGAAGTAGGGGGTGACGGTCATGGAAGTGGCCTATCGAACATCAATTGGGAAGCAACGGGTCGATAATGAAGATTACGTGGATGTTTTCACGAATCAGGCCAAGCAACACCTGGCTATCATTGCCGACGGTATCGGCGGCAATCAGGGGGGCGACGTGGCCAGTGCCATGGCGGTATCCCACTTGGGTCATGAGTTTCAACAGACCACCCTGCCAACGCCAGCGGCGGCACGCCAATGGATTACTACCGAAATCACTGCCGAAAATCAATCGATCATTGATAAATCGAATCAGTTTGCCGATCTCAATGGGATGGGAACCACGCTGGTGGCCGCACTCTACTATGATGAAGAGGTTGTCATTGCGAACATTGGGGATTCTCGGGCCTACCTGCTACGGGATAACCTGTTGCGGCAGCTTACCGAGGACCACTCGCTGGTAAATGAACTGGTTAAACGTGGTGAAATTAGCCGTCAGGCCGCGCGGCACCATCCCCAAAAGAACGTGATCATTCGTTCATTAGGGATTTCGGATGACGCGCGTTTTGACCTGAATACCTATCCACTAGTGGGTGGTGACCAGCTGTTACTCTGTACGGATGGCCTCACCAACATGGTGGATGATGATCGGATTCAAGAAGTCCTTCTGAGTGACCGAACGGTGACCGAAAAGTGTGACCGGTTGGTCGAACTGGCCAACGACGCCGGGGGATTGGATAACATTACCGTTCTCCTGTTGGCGAAGTCGGCTGGGGAGGTGAGCTGATGCGTGCGGGATATACGCTTAACGGCCGCTACCGCATCGTCCGTGCTTTGGGCGAGGGCGGCATGGCCAACGTTTACCTGGCTCACGATCTGATCTTAGATCGTGATGTGTCAGTCAAATTGCTTCGATTGGATCTGCGCGATGATCCGGGGACGATTCGGCGATTCCAACGCGAGGCCTTAGCAGCAACGGAATTGGTTCAGGAAAACATTGTCCAGGTCTACGATGTCGGCGAAGAAAATGGCATGCAGTATCTGGTCATGGAGTACGTTGAGGGAACCGATCTGAAGGCTTACATCAAGGATCACTTTCCGATTCCTTACCAGGAAGTCATTCAGATCATGGAACAAATTCTCAAGGCCGTGAAGACGGCACATGATCACGACATCATTCACCGTGACCTGAAACCACAAAATATTCTGATCGACCATCATCAGGTTGCTAAGATTACAGACTTTGGGATTGCGGTGGCGTTGTCGGAGCACAGTCTGACCCAGACCAATACGGTTTTGGGTTCCGTCCATTACCTGTCACCAGAACAGGCTCGTGGGGGGATGGCGACGAAGCAGTCCGACATCTATTCCCTTGGGATTATTCTTTATGAAATGTTGACCGGCACCGTGCCCTTTGAAGGGGAAACGGCGGTGTCGATTGCCTTAAAACATTATCAAACGGAGATTCCATCCGTCAGAGACATCGATCCTCGGATTCCCCAAGCCTTGGAGAACGTCGTGTTACAGGCGACGGCCAAGCGCCCGGCGGACCGGTACAGTGATATTGCCAGTATGGCCGATGACCTGAAGACGGCATTATCCCCAACGCGAGCAGATGAGGCCCGGTTCATTCCGGAAAACAATGATAATGGTGAGACCAAGGTCTTGCCGATCAGTGCTTTAAAGGAGATGCCGATCCCCCATGTTGTGGTGACCCCGGAAGCGGCGAAAGCTGCGGCCAAGGCCGATGATGCGTCGGCGGCGGAAACCGAGCCAAAGAAGAAACGCTTGAAGTATAAGGATCGTCATCCCCGGCGGCGGAAATTCATGTTGGCAGGGGGAACCATCTTCCTCCTCATCGTGGGTATCTTGATTGGGATGGCCCTTTTCCGGCCGAAGATGACCAACGTGCCAAATGTGATTGGTCAACAGGAAACCTTGGCACGACAGGCACTGGTGTCTTCGCATTTAAAGGTTGGTAAGATCCGGAAGACCACGAGTTCTAAGGTGAAGACCAATCGCGTTGCCCGGACGGAACCGCGCTCAGGGACACAGCTCAAGGAAAATACGGTGGTGGATCTCTGGGTTAGCACCGGCCCTCGCCGCGTGAAATTGGCGGACTATCAGGGTGACTCGTATGCCAGCACCGCGGCCAAGCTCGAGGCCATGGGCTTCACGGTTCACCGTGAGTCCGTGCACTCGACCAGTGTGCCCTCCGGCCGAATCATTCAGCAGAGTGTGGTCGCCGGTAAACGAGTTGTGCCGGCCAAGACGGACCTGACCTTTACCGTGTCGACGGGATCGGAAACGGTCACGTTGGCCGATCTGACGAATAAGACCAAGGCGCAAGCCCAGCGTTATGCCACGGATCACAACTTGAATCTGGCCTTTCGGTACGCCTATTCCAATGACGTCGCCAAGGGCAAGGTCATTCGTCAGTCACCAGGTGAAGGGGCTGTGGTTCAAGAGGGTGACGAAATCACGTTGACCCTGTCACGCGGTGAACAGACCGATAGTAGCTCGGACACCGATGAGTTCAATGTGGACGTTAAGATTCCTTTTGACGATGGCGATAGCGATGACACCAGCGACGATAGTGGTGCATCTAGTGGGACAAACAAGAGTAACTTGATTCAGATTTATTTAAAGGATCAGGACCATTCGCTCAGCACCATCTACAAGCAAATGACAATCACTGCGGATACTTCGGTCACCTTACCGTTTACCGTGGCATCGGGCAAGGCGGGGGCCTATAAGGTCGTTCGCGATGGCCATGTCATTGCATCGGACAGTCATGTGACGAAAAATTAATAAAAAACCTGCATTTACGGCTCAGTTCTTTTATAATAAAAGAGAACTGAGTTTTTTAGATCAACAGAAACAAAGGAGGTGCTGCATGTCAGAGGGACAGATTCGCCAGTCATTAAGCGGCTTTTACGACGTCTTTAGTGACGGGAAGATGTATCGAACCCGGGCACGGGGTAACTTTCGCAAGCGGCGCATCACGCCACTCGTGGGAGATCGTGTGCAGTTTGAGAGCTCGACACCAAAGGAAGGCTACATTCTCGAGATTCTCCCAAGAACCAACGCCCTGACCCGGCCACCTGTGGCCAATATTGATCAGGGAATCGTGGTTACGGCAGTGGCGGCGCCGGAGTTCTCGACGAACCTGCTGGACCGGCAACTGATTGCGTTAGAGATTAGCGGAATCAAACCGGTCATCGTCTTCACGAAGACTGACCTGATTGACGACGATCGTTACCAGACGTTTGAAACGTTGGCAGCCGGCTATCGTCAGATCGGTTATCCGGTCGTTCTGACTCGCGAGCCATTCTCGGCGGACGGGTTGGACCAAGTCAAGGCCACTCTGGCCGATCGCGTCACGGTGATCATGGGGCAAACGGGGGCCGGAAAGTCCACGTTGTTGAACCACATCGCGCCCGACCTGGAATTGGCAACTGGGGAGATTTCGACGGCGTTAAACCGTGGGAAGCACACGACTCGTAAAGTTAGCCTGATGCCGATCGCCGGTGGTTTGGTGGCTGATACCCCAGGATTTTCGTCATATGACACGCTGACCATTGGTTACCGAGACCTGGGGCACTACTTCCCAGAATTCTTGGCGGTGGCCAATCAGTGTCGTTTCCGGGGCTGTGTGCACCTGAATGAACCTGGGTGTGCGGTCAAAGAAGGGGTTGAGAGTGGCGACTTGATGCAGAGCCGTTACGACAACTACCTTCAGTTACTCACGTTGTTAAAGAATCAAAAACCAATTTATAATAAAAAGAAATGAGGAAGATAATTTATGATTAAAGTAGCGCCATCAATCCTGAGTGCGGATTACGTCAACTTACAAAAGGACATCGAAAAGGTCGACCAAGCCGGTGCCGAAGTTTTACATATCGACATTATGGACGGTGACTTTGTCCCAGCCCTGTCATATGGTCCAGGTTGGGTTAAGGCTATTCGTCCAATTACCAAGATGGTCTTAGACGTGCACATGATGGTTCAAAACCCAGAACGTTACGTTGACGACTTCGCCAAGGCCGGTGCCGACATCATCGGGGTTCACGTTGAAGCAACGCCACACATTCACCGGGCCTTACAAATGATCCAAAACGCCGGTGTGACCCCAGAAGTTGTGATCAACCCTGGGACTCCAGTGGTCGCTATCGAACCCGTCTTAGACATGGTTGGCCAAGTGTTGGTTATGACCGTTAACCCTGGTTTCGGTGGTCAGAAGTTCTTACACAGCACCGTTGAAAAGATTGCCCAATTGGAAGCTATCAAGAAGGAAAAGGGCTACACCTTTGATATCGAAGTCGACGGTGGGGTTAACAACGAAACGGTTGTTGACTGTGCCAAGGCTGGTGCCACGGTTGCCGTTGCAGGTTCATACGTCTTCAACGCCGAAGACCCTGCATCCCGTGTGCAAGCCTTAAAGGACGCCACTAAGTAATGCCACGTGGGGGAACTTTCAATCTCCTCGTGGGCGGTCCCAAGGCCAACTGGCCTGAAGGCCTCAGCACGCGGAACATTGCGGGCCCCTGGATTGGCGTTGATCGAGGGACCTTACGCTTAATTGATCTGAATATTCAGCCCGTGGCGGCAGTGGGGGATTTCGATTCCCTACAGGCGCCCGAACTGCAACGAGTCCGGCGTAACGTCAAGGACATTCGGCAGTCACAACCGGAGAAGGATTACACGGACACCCAACTGGCGGTGACCGTGGCCCTCAACGATTATGGTGCAGAAAAAATTGATATTTACGGGGCAACGGGTGGTCGCCTCGACCATTTCTTGGCTAACTTATTTCTGGTGCTTCAACCGGAATACAAGGCCTACGCCCAACGGATTCGATTGATTGATCGGCAGAATACGATTACTTTCTATTTGCCGGGTCACTACACGGTGACCAAGGAACCCGATAAGAACTACCTGGCGTTTATCCCTTTGACGCCAATCGATCACTTGAGTTTAACGAATGAAAAATATCAGCTCCACAACGAACCCATTCCTTATCCGATCTCCTTTGCCAGCAATGAGTTTGTCGGTGAGACCGGGGAATTTCAGTTCGATACGGGTCTGCTCTGTGTGATTCAAAGCTGCGATACTTTTGAAGCCCGCCACGAGTAGGGACTGTACGAGAAAGGCGTCTGACTGCCACGACATTAGTCGTGGGGGTCAGACGCCTTTCTTTGCTCACAAAAAAATGAGGAGACCCGGCAAACCGGAACTCCTCATTCTTTTGTTTAACCGTATCTATCACTAGACGCGGGTTACTTTACCTGATTTTAAAGTCCGAGCGGAAACCCAAACTCGTTTTGGCTTACCGTCCACTAAGATGCGAACCTTTTGTAAGTTCGGCTTCCAAGCGCGACGACTTGAGTTCAAGGCGTGGGAACGCTTGTTACCAAAACGTGTCCGCTTGCCGTTAAGAAAATCCTTTGCCATGGCGTAAAACCCTCCTTTGTGGATTCATTCATTACTTTTTTTAAAAAGCAGTGCATTTTGCTCACCTGACTAATTTACCATAATCTTTTCTAGAACGCAATGGTTTCTTTCAAGCAAATCTACTTGACACTTATTTGCCGCCGTCATGAGGTTTTGGGAGTTCCTATTTCTATTTTTGGCGTGGTTGTGGTAAGATTAATCTCTGTTAAGATTGACTATCTAGAATAAGGAGGCTATTTCCATGGCCGTAAAGATTAAGACTCAGTACGGAACAATTGATATTACCAATGAAGTGATTGCGACCGTTGTTGGGGGTGCCGCGACTGATAACTATGGTGTCGTGGGTATGGCAAGTAAGAATCAGATTCGTGATAACGTGAATGATATCTTACGGCGGGAGAATTATGCCCGCGGCGTCGTTGTTCGTCAGGAAGAAAATGGCGTGGCAATCGATGTTTACGTGATTGTGAGCTACGGAACCAAGATTTCCGAAGTCTCACGGAACGTCCAATCTAAAGTAAAATATAACCTAGAAACGATGCTGGGGGTTTCCGCAAACTCAGTCAACGTGATTGTACAAGGGGTGCGGGTGTTGGCTGACTAGCCAGACGTACTGAAATCAAGGAGGATACTTAGTTGAAAGTAACAGAAATTACTAATCTTGAGTTTGGTAAGATGGTCCAAGCCGCCTCGCAAAAGCTAAACCAAAACGCTGATTTTATTAACTCACTGAATGTTTTTCCCGTTCCTGATGGGGACACCGGGACCAACATGAGCCTGTCACTGCAGAGTGGGGCCAAGTACGAACGAGATGCCGACAGCACGGCTGTGGGTGTCTTAGCTGTGGCCCTGGCTAAGGGACTTTTGATGGGGGCTCGGGGAAACTCTGGGGTTATCCTGTCACAAATTTTCCGCGGGTTTTCTCGGAAATTAGCCGATAACCAGACGTTGACGGCCCAAGACTTAGCTGATGGCTTTGCTGCGGGTGCAGAGACGGCGTATAAGGCCGTTATGAAGCCAACCGAAGGAACAATCCTGACGGTGGTTCGTGAGGGCGCACAGGCCGGTTTAAACGCCGCTAAGGACAGCGATGATGTCCTGGTTGTCATGGATGCCATTTACGAGGCTGCTAAGGCGGCCTTGGCAACAACACCAGACCTATTGCCAGTTCTGAAGCAAGTCGGTGTCGTGGACTCCGGTGGCCAAGGGTTAACCTTTGTGCTCGAAGCCTTTAACGACTCCCTGAACGGCCGCGTTGCTGAAGAGGGCGACTACAAGCCAGACGATGCTGAAATGGATGAAATGATCGATGCTGCTCACCACCAAAGTGTGCAAGGCAAGCTCGATCCCAACAGTATCAAGTATGGCTACTGTACCGAAATCATGGTACGTATCGGTCGTGGGAAGCAAATCCAACACGACTTCGATTACGATACCTTCTACAAGTACCTCGCCGGTTTAGGTGACTCCCTGTTAGTCGTTAACGATGAGGAAATTGTGAAGGTCCACGTGCATACTGAACATCCCGGCAAGGTTATTGCCTGGGGACAAGAGTTCGGTGACTTGGCTAAGGTCAAGGTCGACAACATGCGGATGCAACAGGAAACCATCATGGAACACGACGACCAACCGGCCGAAGCAGAAGCCTTGCCAGCCGAAAGCGAAGAGACCGATACGGCCATCATCGCTATCGCCGCTGGCGATGGCCTCGCCAAGCTCTTTAAGAGTCTGGGCGTGACCTACGTGGTTAACGGGGGTCAGACGATGAACCCAAGTACGCAGGACATCGTTGACGCCGTAAACCAATGCAAGGCCAAGCGGGCAATCGTTTTACCTAACAACAAGAACATCTTCTTGGCTGCCGAACAAGCGGCTAAGGTCACGGATGTCCCAACGGTTATCGTGCATTCAACGACGGTTTCTCAAGGGATGACGGCCATGCTAGGGTACAATCCAGATGCTGACCTCGAAGATAACCAAGCGGCGATGGAAGAAAACTTGGCGGCAGTCAAGAGTGGTCAAGTGACTCACGCTATCCGCGATACTGAGCTCGATGGTTTTGATATCAAGGAAGGCAACTTCATGGGAATCGTTGACGGGACTATCAAGGTTACCGACGCCGATCTCCTGAAGACCGCTGAAGAAACGGTTCAAGCCATGCTGGATGATGACAGCGAAATTGTGACGATTATTTACGGTGCCGATACGACCGAAGCTGTAGCGCAAGAGCTACAGACGGCCATTGAAGGCATGGATGACGAATTAGAGACAGAAATTCACGCGGGGGGCCAACCGGTCTATCCGTTCTTAATTTCCGTTGAATAGCCGATTGACGGCAGGAAGATTGGGCTAGTTGGTCCAATCTTTTTTCAATTTTAAGAGAGAGGAGGTACTGGGTGTGACGAGTTTAAGTGATCCGGTCAGTGAGTTAGCAGGGGTTGGGCCTAAACGCGCACAGGCTTTGCGGTCGTTGGCAATTGAAAATGTCAATGACTTGTTGACATACTTTCCATTTCGTTACGAGGACTTACAAGCCAAAGATCCCACGGAGTTGACTGACCAAGCTAAGGTGACGTTAAAGGGCACGGTTGCGGCCGCCCCAGTGATTTCACGCTTTGGCCGGCGCAAGACGCGACTGACTTTTCGTCTGCTGTTGGACGAACACACGATAATTCCAGTAACCTTCTTCAACCAACCGTGGCTTAAGGACAAACTGGAAGTTGGCAAGGAGCTCGCCGTTTATGGTCGGTTCGATGCCAAACGACAGAGTCTCTCTGGCATGAAAATTATTGCCAGTGCCGATGGTGGCGGTATGGGATCGATTTATCCGGCCAACAAGGAAGTTCGCCAGGGCACCATTCAGAAACTCGTGGAGAGTGCCTTTGAGACGTACGCTCCGGTGATCGTGGATTTGATTCCGGAACCCTTGCGTGACGAATATCGCTTGCTCCATCGTCGCGAGATGATTCACGACATGCACTTTCCAGAAAGTGATCGGGCAGCGCAGGCGGCCCGCCGAACAGCGAAATTCGAGGAGTTTTACCTGTTTGAAGTCCGCCTCCAGGTGGTCAAGCAACAGGACCATACCTCACACGGGCAGGCCCTGACGTATGATTTGCCGCGGCTCAAAGACTTTATTGCGGCCTTGCCGTACGAGTTGACGGCTGCCCAGAAACGGGTGGTCAACGAGATCTGCTACGACTTGAAACGACCGATCCACATGAATCGGTTGCTGCAAGGGGATGTTGGTAGTGGGAAAACGGTGGTGGCAGCAATCGCCATGTATGCCGCGATTACCGCTGGGGCGCAGGCGGCTCTGATGGCCCCCACCGAAATTCTAGCGGAGCAACATGCCGACAATTTGGCCAAACTCTTTGCTGATTTCCCCGTCAACGTGGCACTGCTAACGGGAGCCACCAAACCGGCGGCTCGCAAGACGCTGTTGCCACAGATTGCCAAGGGGACCGTGAACCTGATTGTCGGGACCCACGCTCTGATTCAACCCGAGGTCGATTATGCCGATCTTGGTCTTGCGGTCATTGACGAGCAACATCGTTTCGGGGTTAATCAACGACAAGCGTTACGCGAGAAGGGCCAACAACCCGACGTACTGGCCATGACGGCCACCCCAATTCCACGGACACTGGCGATTACCGCCTATGGTGAAATGGATGTCTCCGTGATTAATGAACTCCCAGCCGGTCGGCAACCGATCAAGACCAGTTGGATTCGCAGTAATCAGGTGGATTCCACGTTGCGTGAGGTTAAGGCCGAGTTGAGCAGTGGCTCTCAGGCTTACGTGGTGACCCCCCTGATTGAAGAATCTGAGGCCGTTGACATGAAGAATGCCGAGGCTATTTATGAGCGGTTCAAGGAACAGTTCGAGCCCACGTATCGAGTGGGACTACTTCATGGCCGCATGAAAAATGATGAAAAGAACGCCGTCATGGACGCGTTTAAAAAGAATGAATTCCAAGTGTTGGTGGCGACGACTGTGATTGAAGTCGGGGTGGACGTGCCCAATGCCACGGTGATGATGATTTACGATGCCGATCACTTTGGTCTGGCCCAGTTGCACCAATTACGAGGCCGGGTTGGTCGAGGCAAGAAGGCCTCAGCCTGCATCCTCATCGCCGATCCGAAGAACGAACTCGCCGTGGAGCGAATGACTACGATGACCAGCACCAATGATGGCTTCGTTTTATCGCAAAAGGATTTGGAATTACGAGGCCCAGGTGATATTCTGGGTAAAAAGCAGTCCGGTGTTCCCGACTTCAAAGTTGGCGACCCGGTGGCGGATCTGAACATCTTGAGCGTTGCCCAGGAGGCGGCTAAGGAAACAGTGGCCTCGCCCAATTGGGCCGATAAGGATGCTAATCTGGCATTAGCGGCCTTTCTCAGTACCACGGCTCATCAGAACACCACCATGGATTAGATAAGGAGACGAATCATGAAAATTGCCGTTGACGCAATGGGAGGCGACTACGCTCCCGCCGAGATTATTAAGGGGATTGAACAGGCACGTGACGCCTATCCAGACATTGAATTTTTAGTGTTTGGTCAGGAGGACAAGGTTCAGCCACTGATTCAAAATGACACGCGGATCACCCTGGTTCCTGCCAGTGAAGTCATTACAATGGAGGACGAACCGGTTCGTGCCATTCGACGCAAGAAACAGTCGAGTATCGTGCTCGCTGCGACGGCGGTCAAGGAGGGGCAAGCAGATGCCTTCTTCTCCGCCGGAAATTCCGGGGCCGTTTTAGCTGCTGGCCTGCTGATTGTCGGTCGGATCAAGGGGATTGACCGTCCGGGTTTGACGACGACCTTACCTGTCTTACGCAAGCCCGATCAGTCGAGCTTTGTGATGTTAGATGTCGGTGCCAACGCGGACACCAAGCCGTTTAACGTCGTGCAGTATGCGGTCATGGGTCAGTACTACGCCCAGTCCGTGATGCACGTCGACCAACCGCGGGTAGGTCTCCTGAACAATGGGACCGAAGCCGACAAGGGTGACAAGGCGCATCAGGCGATCTACCAAGCACTGAGTGGGATTGATGGTCTGAACTTTATTGGGAACGTGGAATCGCGGGAACTCTTGAACGGGGCGGCCGATGTGGTCGTGACCGACGGGTTTACCGGAAATGCCACCCTTAAGGCCATTGAAGGCACGGCGCTGTCAATGCTCAAGCTGATCAAGGGTGAAATCATGAGTGGTGGTCTTGGTGGCAAGATTGGGGCCAGCCTATTGAAACCCGTCTTCAAGAATGTTCAAAGCGCTATGGATTACTCTCAATATGGGGGAGCCGTATTGCTGGGTTTAAAGGCACCTGTGGTCAAGACCCACGGGTCCAGCAAGGCGCCAACTATTAAGAACACGATCGGCCAGATTCACGAGTTGATTCAAACTCATAGTGCGGAACAGTTGGTCAGCTATTTCGACCAGCATACCGATGAAATGGCGGCCTTAAAGGAATCGCTTAAGTAGCCTGTCATTAATTTGCTAGACAAGGCCCGTTAAAACGGTTAGACTACTTATTGAATACTGTGAGCGAGGGAGTAAACTATGACAAGAACAGAAATTTTTGATCAGGTTGCAGACATTATTGCCGACCATTTTGAGGTCGAACGCGATCAGATTAACGAACAGCTAAACTTCAAGCAAGACTTAGACGCAGATTCCATTGACTTTGTGGAATTTGTCCTGGAATTGGAAGACACCTTTGGGTCTGAAATTTCCGATGAGGACGCCGAGAAATTAAATACGATCGGTGAAGTGGTGGATTACATCGTTGCCCATCAAGCAGAACAAAAATAATGATTGAGCGAGTCCGGGCCGCAACTTTTCGTCCCGGGCTTTTTCAATCTCATGCCCTTAAAAGGCGTGAGCGGATCAAGCAACAAAGAAATGAGGGGTCACACGTGATTGCGGGATTAAATCAAGAGTTACAGGATAATTTTGGGATTCATTTCAAGGACCAATCCTTATTGGATGAGGCCTTCACACAGGCGTCATACGTCAATGAACACCCTAATCAGGGGCTAAAGTTCTACGAACGGATTGAATTCTTAGGGGATGCTGTGATGCAGTTGGTGGTTTCCAACTACATCTTCCGGCGTTACCCCAAGATGCCCCAAGGTCGGTTGACCCGGCTGCGGGCAGCCATGGTTAACGAGCAGAGTTTTGCCAGCTTTGCCCGTGAGTGTCACTTCGACCAATATATTCGTTTGGGACGTGGTGAAGAGAAGGCGCAGGCCCGGCACCGAGATTCACTGCTATGTGACATTTTTGAGTCCTTCATTGGTGCACTCTACATGGATCAGGGACTCGACGCCGTTGTGCCCTTTGTGACCACGGTGGTCTTTCCGAAACTCGACGAGGGCCGGTTCGACGAATTTTTCGATCACAAGACCGAACTTCAAGAATTGGTTCAGAAGAACGGGTCGGTCACCATTGACTACCGTTTACTGGACGAAAAGGGACCAGACAATGACCGAGCCTTTAAAGTGGCCGTTTACGTCGACGACAAGCTCCTTGGTGAGGGCCACGGCCATTCCAAGAAGCACGCCGAACAGAACGCGGCACGCCACGCCCTGGAGAATTTGAAAGAAGAGTAAGGATGACTAACGATGCGGCTAAAGACATTAGAAATTAGCGGGTTCAAGTCCTTTGCGGACAAGACCCGAATTGAATTTTTGCCGGGGATGACCGGCATCGTCGGCCCTAACGGTAGTGGGAAGAGCAACATTTCGGAAGCCGTCCGGTGGGTTTTGGGGGAACAATCTGCCAAGAGTCTGCGGGGAAGTAAGATGCCCGATGTGATCTTTGCGGGATCTGCCGACCGTCACCCGTTGAATCGAGCGGCGGTGGCGATCACGCTGGATAACAGCGACCACTACCTGAAGAGTGACTATACGGAACTGACCTTGAGTCGGATCCTGTATCGCTCTGGGGAAAGTGACTATCAAATCAACGGACAGAGTTGTCGTCTCCGGGATATTACGGAACTCCTAATGGATTCTGGCATGGGCCAGGATTCCTTTTCGATCATTTCGCAAGGACGCGTTGAAGCTATTTTTAACAGCAAGCCGGAGGACCGCCGGACTATCATCGAAGAAGTGGCAGGGGTCTACAAATACCGCAAGCATAAGGAAAAGGCCCAGCGTGAACTCGAAGAGACCATGACGTACCTGCACCGCGTGGAAGACATTATTGCCGAATTAGAGGGCCGCTTAGAGCCGTTGGAACAGCAGAGTAGTCTGGCTCAGGATTACCTCGATCAGCAAAAGAAATTTGCCCAATTGGAGAAAACTCAGTTGGTGCGCCAACTTCACACGGAGCTGGATCAGAAGGGCACTGCGGATGAGGCGGTTAACACTAAACAGCAACAGGTAGCCGATCACCAAGCCGCCGAGAAACAACAAACGACGACGGTTCAAGGCCTCAAACAACGACAGGCTGACCTGTTGCGCGAGAAGGACGACCTTCAAGCCAAGCTGGTGACGGCTACTCAGAAGGTTGAACAGTGCCAAGGGCAGGTCAATCTGTCCGGTGAACAGCAACGCCATCAAGCCGAGCAGAAGCAACAGGCGCAAGAGCAGGTGGCTCAGCTCAAGCAAGAGATCGCGACGACTCAGGAAAAGTTAACCACGACGCAAGACCGACTGACTGCTTTAGATGCCGAATTGGTGACAGCCAAGGCTGAAATCAAACAGTTAAAGCAGGCGACGGATCCCAAGACGATTACCGATCTCCGCGATCAATTGGAACAACTGCGGACGACCTACTTCGATCAGAAGCAGGCTGTGGCCAATTGGCGTAATGAACGGCAATATATTCAACAGAATCAGGAACGTCTGCTCCAGAAGGGCCAACGGGTGGCGCGCCAACTCACCGATCTCCAGGCGACCGAAAAAGCCGCTCAGGACAAGGTGACGGCTATTCAGCAACAGGCCGCCGGACAACGCCAACAGCTTGATGTCGCCGAACAGGGACTGGATGCCGAGGCTGGCGATTATCAAAAGCAACAGCAACAATACCAACAGTTACAACACAACTGGCAGGCCGCCCTCGAAGTTTACCAACGGGCTCAGACCAAGGCCACGAGTCAACAGGCGGCCTCGGCTGAGTACGGTGGTTTCTATCAAGGTGTTCGTGCGATCTTGAAGCACCGGGACCAATTTTCAGGACTGTTAGGAGCCGTTTCCGAACTGTTAGAGGTGCCGGAACGTTATACGGCGGCCGTGGAGTATGCCTTGGGTGGGCAGCTTCAACAAGTTGTGGTCGATTCGGAGCAAACGGCGAAGTCAGCCGTTACTTACCTGCGTCAGCAGCGGGCCGGTCGAGCTACGTTTCTGCCCCTGACCGCGATCCGCGGCCGACAGATCGATCATGCTACTCGTCAGACCTTGGCGACGCTCAGTGGTTTTCTGGGAATCGGGAGTGATCTGGTTAAGATTGATTCGCGAGCCCAGGGAATTCTGGGATATCTCTTGGGGACAACTATTTTTGCCGCCAATCTGGATGCCGCGGTCGCCATTAGTCAGCAGATCCATCATCGTTATCGGGTGGTGAGTCTGGCTGGGGACGTGGTCAGTGCCAGTGGGGCCATTACCGGGGGCCAATCTCGACAAAACCACAACAGTGTGTTGCGGCAACAACAAGATTTACAACAATTACAAACGTCGATCACGACGATGAAACAGCAATTAGCCCAACAAGAAAGTAAGATTAAGGCCGCGAGAGAAGCCTTGTTGGCTAGTGAACAACGGAGCCAACGTTTTCAGGCTAGTATTACCGACCTGCAACCCAAGTGTCGCCAACTGGATGACCAGTTGGCCGGGGCCAAAACGGCGTTGGAACAGGCCAGTCGTCAGGTTAAGGCGGCCCAGTTAGATATTGACCAGGCGAAGAACGCTGGGGATGATCAGCAGGATGCCCATTTGGCCGAGCAGATCCTAACCGGTGAGAAGCAGATTACGGCGACCGAGGAACAGGTTAAAGCGGTTCAGCAACGAATTAAGATGGTCACCGCCGAACAGGCAACGAACCAGACCGCATTGACTGCCAAGCAAACTTGGCGTGCCGGCGCTTTGGAACGTCAACAACAACAGCAAGCCAGCTGTGAGGCCTTGGCCGACCAGATTGCTGTGGCTCAAGAAAAGATTGCGTCACTTAACGCGGAACAACAACGCTTAGACCAGCAACAGGCCTTAACCCCAGCCGCGGCGAAGAAACAGTTGGCCCAGGCACAAGCCGATCGTGACCAGATTGAAACGCAACTCAAGACCTTGAATGAAACTTTAACCACGGTTAATGATGATTTAGAAGCAGCTGAGACAGCTAACCAGCGAACCAATGGCCTCCTACAACTGGCGAATGATGAGTTACAGAAGGCTCAGGTCCAACAGACCCAACTGGCCGCTCTGATTGATCAGCAACAGAATCAGTTGTCTGAGAAATATCAACTCAGTTTAGCCGCCGCGGAAACAGACGTGAGCGACCTGCCCGATAATGAGTTGGCCGTGCAGCTGAAGCTGTTGAAGCGGGGACTGGATGAGATTGGTCCAGTCAACGTGGGTGCAATTGAAGAGTATCAAGAGGTGCGTGAGCGTTACGACTTCTTAACGAAGCAACGTGATGACCTTTTGACGGCTAAGGACCAGCTGACCGCCACCATGGCTGAATTGGACGGCCAGGTCAAGCGGCGTTTCAAGCACAGCTTCGATCAGATTGCCACCAAGTTTACCCAGACCTTCCGCCAGATGTTTGGCGGGGGGACGGCAAAATTAGTCCTGACCGAGCCAGATAATCTCCTGACAACGGGAATTGATATTATGGCTCAGCCACCTGGCAAGAAGTTCCAGAACATGGGATTGCTGTCCGGGGGTGAGCGTGCCTTAACGGCGATCACGCTATTATTCGCAATTTTACAGGTACAACCCGTGCCATTTTGTATTTTAGATGAGGTGGAGGCGGCGCTGGATCCGGCCAATGTGACCCGGTTCGCCCGCTACATCCATCAGTTCCAGGATCAGACGCAGTTCATCGTGATTACCCACCGGAAGGAAACAATGGTGCAGGCCGATATTCTTTACGGGGTGACGATGCAAGAGTCCGGCGTTTCCAAAATGGTCGCCGTTGATCTGGACCAAGAAACCACTACGGAAAGGAAGCAATCCTAATGGGATTATTTGATATTTTTCGCCGTCGAGCTAAGCAGGAACCCGCTAGCCAAGCGCCTGAATCCACGGCGCCAGCTAGCAGTGAAGCCGAAGTCACCCCAACCAGTGCGACACCCACCAGCGAAGCCGTTAGCGCGGCATCTAGTGCCACCACTGAAACGAGTGTAGCTAGTTCAGCCGAGAGTGCGGCACCGGTAGAGGCAGCATCAGAGGCAGAGCCCGTTGCCAGCAGTGTCGCTCCCGAAACCGAGAGTAGCGCGGCAGTAACGACTGAACCCGAGGCAACCAGCGACGCGACGGCCGAACCGACTTCAGCGGAACCAGTCGTTAAATCCGAGGCCACCGAGGAACCTGAAGTGGCGGTTACGCCGGCTAGTGAGGCAACTCCCGAGGCCGTAGCTGCTCCTGAATCCGAAGTTAAGCCGGAATCTGAAGTAACTCTTGAGTCTGAAGCAACTTCGGAGTCCGCAACTACGGTTGAACCAGAATCCGCCACAACTTCAGAGGCAGAACCTGCCGAAGAGGTTGCCCCTGAATCCACAGCGACCACCGAACCAACGACTGAACAGCCAGCGCAACCGGTCAGTGATGAACAACTCTATGACAAGGGGTTGGAGAAGACCCGGCATACTTTTGGGGAACGCCTGAATGCCTTGTTGGCGAACTTCCGTCGAGTTGATGAGGGCTTCTTCGATGACTTGGAAGAGACCTTGATCGGAGCCGATGTCGGCTTTGACATGGCCGTGAAGATCAGTGATGAGCTTCGTGACGAGGTTAAATTACGTAACGCCAAGAAGTCGGCCGATGTTCAAAACGTCGTCGTTGAGAAGCTGGTCGAGATTTACGAGGCCGCTGGCAACAACGAAACCACGTCCATGAACATGGCACCGGAAGGCCCAACCGTGATCCTCTTTGTCGGGGTTAACGGGGTTGGGAAGACCACGACCATTGGCAAGATGGCCAATCGCTATCACCAGGCCGGTAAGAAGGTCTTGTTGGCCGCGGCCGATACCTTTAGAGCCGGGGCGACCGAACAACTGAACGTCTGGGCGCAACGTGCCGATGTGGATATCGTGAAGGGAAAGCCCCAATCGGATCCGGCCGCGGTGGTCTTTGACGCCGTTCAAAAGGCTAAGCGTGAGGATTATGACATTCTATTCGTGGATACCGCCGGTCGTTTACAGAATAAGGTTAACCTGATGAACGAGTTGGAAAAGATGAAGCGGATCATCACGCGTGAGATTCCAGACGCGCCACACGAGGTCTTACTTGTGTTGGATGCGACGACTGGGCAGAACGCGTTGACGCAGGCTAAATTATTCAAGGAATCCACCGCCGTTACTGGGATCGTCCTCACTAAGTTGGACGGGACCGCGCGTGGGGGGATTGTGCTCGCCATTCGTAATGAACTCCACGTGCCCGTGAAGTTCATTGGATTGGGTGAACAAATCTCAGACTTGCGGCCATTTGACCCGAACGAGTTTGTTTATGGCTTGTTCAAGGGCTTGATTGACGTCAAGGCGTTGGATAAAAAGGCTTAATTGATGAAAACGACCACTCCAGGGAATTGCCGGGGTGGTCGTTTTTAATCGCTGGTTAATGGGTGTTGTCGGGATTTTGAAAAAGGCTAAGACCAATTTCGGTTAGTGCAAATGCTAGCAATAGCAGACTTGCAATTAGCGCCAAGGGGTTATGACTCGCGCGTATCGGCCAAAAGACAAAGAAGACCACCATCCCAGCCCAGAAATGACGGCTGGATAAAAAGTGCTTGTTGAAATATAAGTGCATGAGCCCATCTCCTCAAGTGGTAATTGCGCTCATCATAATCTAGTCTTGAGTTTTAGGTCCAGGTGGACAACTGCCAAGGTTGGCCAACGAACTATCTTGCGCAAGCAGCGCCTTGGATTTTGGTACGATGCTTTTAGCCCAGAACTTGCCGAAAAAATTGACGAAACGGCTAAAAATCGGTATTCTGGTAGAGTGTAACACGAACTGGAGGACCAAGCATGGAGATTGAAAAAAACTATCGTATTAATTCCTTATTTGCGTTCTACCAGCCGCTGTTGACGGTGAAGCAGAATAATTACATGCAACTCTACTACGGTGATGACTACTCTTTAGGAGAAATCGCCGAGGAGTTCAATGTGAGCCGGCAGGCGGTCTATGACAATTTAAGACGAACCGAAAAAATTCTGGAAGACTACGAGAGTAAGTTGCATCTCTACCAGGAATTTACCGCGCGCAACCAGCAGGCCGATGAGATTCAGACCTATGTTGCGCAGAACTACCCGCAGGATGCCAAGTTAAATCGGCTAGTCGCGGGACTTGAAAATCTAGAAGAACAATGAAAGTTAGGTGGCAAAACGAATGGCGTTTGAAGGATTAACTGAACGACTGCAAAACGCAATGCGCAAGCTTCGGGGAAAAGGTAAGGTCTCCGAGAGTGATTTACGAGAAACGATGCGAGAGATTCGGCTCGCTTTACTGGAAGCCGACGTTAACTTTACGGTGGTTAAGGACTTCGTTAAACAGGTCCGCGACAGAGCCATGGGTGCTGACGTTCTCGAGGGGTTAAACCCCGCCCAACAAATCGTTAAGATTGTTGACGAAGAACTGACGAAAACGATGGGGGACGAAGCCGTTCCGCTGAACAAGTCCGAGAAGATTCCAACGATCATCATGATGGTTGGGCTTCAAGGGGCCGGGAAAACCACCACGGCCGGCAAGTTAGCCTTAAAACTCAAGAATGAAGAGAACGCCCGGCCATTAATGATTGCCGGAGACGTTTACCGGCCAGCCGCCATCGACCAATTGGTCCAGGTCGCTGCCGGCATTGACGTGCCTGTCTTTGAATTAGGCACAGACGTGAACCCCGTCGAGATTGTTCGACAAGGGTTGGCCAAGGCTCAGGAAGATCACAATGACTATGTGATCATCGATACCGCCGGTCGTTTACAGATCGACGAACAACTCATGAACGAGTTGGCTGAGATCAAGGATCTCGCTCATCCCGACGAAATCCTCCTGACCGTCGATGCCATGACGGGGCAAAATGCCGTGGCCACGGCCGAAGGTTTTAATGACAAGCTCGACGTTACTGGGGTTGTGCTCACCAAGTTAGATGGGGACACCCGTGGTGGGGCCGCACTCTCGATTCGGGCCGTGACTGGTAAGCCAATCAAGTTCGTTGGGCAAGGGGAAAAGATGACCGATCTGGACATCTTCCACCCAGACCGAATGGCTTCCCGTATCCTGGGGATGGGGGACATGCTGTCCCTGATCGAAAAGACCCAGAAGGAATACGACGCCAAGCAGGCCGAGGAGTTAACCACCAAGATTCAGGAAAACTCCTTTGACTTCAATGACTTCTTGGATCAGATCGAACAGATCCAAAAGATGGGACCCATGGAAGATCTGATGAAGATGATTCCTGGGATGGCGAACAACCCAGCTATGAAGAACGTTCAGATGGATCCCAAGGATATGGCGCACTTGAAGGCCGTTGTCTACTCGATGACGCCGCAAGAGCGGACCAATCCCGAACTGCTGAACCCTTCCCGTCGCCGTCGGATTGCCGGTGGTGCTGGTCGGCCGATTCATGAAGTGAACCGGATGATTAAGCAGTTCAACCAAATGAAGAAAATGATGAATCAAATGTCGAAGGGAAACATGTCCGGCATGGAACAACTCATGGGCAACTCTGGTATGGGTGGTGGCGCCGGTATGGGCCGCATGCAAAAGATGGCCATGAACCGGATGACCCGGCAAATGAAGAAAAATAAGAAGAAGCGACTGAAGCGTAAGAAGCGGAAGTAAGCTTTGACTGTTCCTAAGGTCTAGAGGTGACAAATTATTTGTTGGCTTTGGGCCTTTTTTCTAAATTTGGATGGTCACTTTTGGTTAATCCGAGATAGTAAGGAGAGCGTGAGGCATATGACACAGGTAAAAGTCATTAATCCAACGATAGCGGGTCGTTACCAATTCACAACGGCCACGGGGTCACAGTATGAGATTGTTCTCGATGGTGCCAACAAGACGTTGGTGCGTCGACCCAGAACGCCAGAGGGAAAATTGCGGCAAGACAACCAGCCGATCAAGATCCTCGACCTGGTGAATGTGCAGGTGGGTCAGAGTGCCCAGATCCTGTTAGAACCTCTGGGATCCGGTGACAATACCATGCGAATCACGAGTCCCGTGGTGGCAATTGATTATCGGCCACTGTCTGAATAACCAGATAGTTTAAGTGGATCACCACCGTAATAATGATTGGACTCAGCTTACCGATACCATTAATATTTTAAGTGCTTTTAGGTAGACGCGGCGAAATCATTCCGGTATACTGTTCCTAAAGCAACCATAAGGGAGTAACTAGCAGCGCAACTCTGCGGCAATACCCGTCAGCAAGATTTCTTTGGAATTGACTGTTCGTCAGTCAGTTGCCAATCCGGGATTGCCTTAAATAGTGAGACTTATGTGTGTTCACAAATTTATTTGTGTGCACGCGTGAGCCTCTTTTTTTACCCCCAAACGGGATAAAGATGGGCTGACGAGCACACCTCAGGAGGAATTGGCAATGGCCAAAATACCGTTATATCAAGAATCAAAAGATGCTCTGTACCAGCGACTGCAGACGAGTGATCAGGGGCTGAGTGGCACAACCGCTAGTGAACGACTCGCAGCCAATGGGCACAATGCCCTGAACCAGCAGAAGACATCGTCACTGTTGCAGAAGTTTATCGCCCAGTTCAAGGATTTCATGATTATCGTCCTCATGGTGGCGGCCCTGATTGCTGGGTTGACCGGAGAAGTCGTGGATGCCGTGATTATCCTGATCGTGGTGGTGTTAAACGCCATCTTCGGGGTCTTCCAGGAGGCGAAAGCCGAGGAAGCCATTAATGCCTTAAAAGAGATGTCGGCGCCCAATGCCACGATTCGCCGCGACGGTCAGGTCATGACCGTTAAGAGTGACGAGCTGGTGGTTGGAGATATCGTGTTGCTGGAAGCTGGGGACATTATTCCCGCCGACCTGCGATTGCTCGATGTGGCTTCGCTCAAGGTGGAGGAATCCGCGCTGACCGGGGAGTCCGTTCCCGTCGAAAAGGCCGCGGCCGTGTTGACCGGGGAAGACCTGCCGATTGGTGATCGCCACAACATGGCGTTTATGAATTCCAATGTGACCTATGGCCGGGCAACCGGGGTGGTTGTGGCCACGGGGATGCAGACGGAAGTGGGTCGTATCGCTGGCATGATTGAAGCCGCGGATGAGACCACGACGCCACTTCAGGCTAATTTGACCCAGTTGGGTAAGTCCTTAACCATTTTAATTCTGGTAATTGCCGCCATTGTCTTTGGGATGGGCATGTGGCGTCAGGCGGAGAGTCTGATTGACATGCTGTTGACGGCAATTTCCTTAGCCGTCGCTGCGATTCCGGAAGGGTTACCGGCCATCGTGACGATCACCTTGGCCTTAGGGACCCAGCGGATGGCTAAGCGTCATGCGATTGTCCGGAAGTTACCGGCTGTCGAAACGCTGGGTAGTACCGATATCATTGCTTCGGATAAGACCGGAACGCTGACGCAAAATAAGATGACGGTCGAAAAGGTTTACGAAGACTTACACCTCGTCGATGCTCACACGGTTGACTTTGACCGTGAGGATCGCTTGGCACAGGTCATGATTCTCAGCAACGATACCAAGGTTACGGCCGATGGCTTGGCCGGTGACCCGACAGAAACGGCGTTAGTCCAGTATCAAATGGACCGAAATTACCCGGTTAGCCAGGTGTTAGCCGCCATGCCGCGAGTGGCCGAAATTCCCTTCGATTCCGAACGTAAATTGATGTCGACGGTGCATCCCTTGGCGGATGGTCGGTTCCTGATCGCCGTGAAGGGCGCGCCGGATGAATTACTGAAACGGGTGACCCGTTTGGCCCAAAATGGGGACGTGTCGGCCCTGACCGACGCCAACCGACAACAAATCTTAGAGACCAACCACGACATGGCCACGCAGGCCCTGCGCGTGCTGGCCTTTGCCTACCGGATCACTGATCAGGTGCCAATGGATATGACCAGTGACACTGTTGAAAATGACTTAATCCTTGCCGGCATGGTGGGGATGATTGACCCCGAACGGCCAGAGGTGGCCCAAGCCGTGGCAGATGCCAAGGCCGCGGGAATTCGCCCGATGATGATCACCGGGGACCACCGCGACACGGCGGCGGCCATTGCCGTTCGACTGGGGATCATTGACGCCGGTGAGACCGATGCCGTGATTACCGGGGCCGAACTCGACGCAATGGACGATGCCACCTTTGCCAAGAAGGTCAGTGACTACGCGGTCTACGCTCGAGTCGCCCCCGAGCACAAGGTTCGGATCGTGAAGGCTTGGCAGAAACGCGGTAAGGTCGTGGCCATGACCGGTGACGGGGTCAACGATGCGCCAGCGTTGAAGGCCGCTGATATCGGGATCGGTATGGGGATCACCGGGACCGAGGTTTCCAAGGGGGCCAGTGACATGGTCCTCGCCGACGATAATTTCTCCACCATCGTGGTGGCGGTCGAAGAGGGACGGAAGGTCTTCGCTAACATTCAGAAGGCCATTCAGTACCTGTTGTCGGCCAACCTTGGGGAAGTCTTGACGCTCTTCATGATGACCATGTTGGGCTGGCAAATTCTGGCGCCGGTCCACATTCTCTGGATTAACCTGGTGACCGATACGTTGCCGGCAATTGCCTTGGGAATTGAACCGATGGAAAAGAACATCATGAAGCAGAAACCACGAGGCCGGAAGTCGAACTTCTTCTCCGGCGGGGTGTTGGGTGGGATTCTCTACCAGGGACTACTTGAAGGTGGAATTACCCTGTTCGTTTACTGGTTGGCGATTACCTACCCGGTTCACCAAGCCACCCAGATGGCCCACGCCGATGCCTTAACCATGGCATTTGCGACACTCGGGCTGATTCAACTGTTCCATGCCTTTAACTCCAAGTCGATTCATGGGTCTATCTTCTCGGTTGGTTTGTTTAAGAACAAATTCTTCAACTGGGCGATCGTGATTGCCTTCGCGTTACTGGCCATGACTATCCTGGTTCCGGGACTTAACGGCATGTTCCACGTGGCTCACCTGGATCTCTTCCAGTGGGCAATCGTGTTGGCCGCATCGTTCATGATGGTCGTGATTGTGGAAATTGTTAAATTCTTCCAGCGCCGCGTGGTAAAATAAGACGACGCGTGACAACTAATCACAACTTAAAAAGAGGTTGCGCGTGGCCGGCCGTTCCGAATTTGGAATGGTAGAGCTTCGGTGCAACCTCTTTTACATAGAAATGGAGTGAGTCGCTTGGCCTTAACTTATGAAGCCTGTTTACAAGCCGTCAACGTGGTCATTGCCAGTGGCAGTGTGCCGACGATTGTGGGGGAGGCCGGTATCGGGAAATCCGCTCTGGTCGCCGACTTGGCCCGGCAACGTGATGCCAAGCTCTTCACCACCGTGGTCAGCCTGGTGGAAAAAGGGGATCTGGTGATTCCCGTGCCACCACTGACTAGCGATTCCTTCGTTCAGACGGCGGATTATGGGTCCCTGGCGGACGTTCAATTTGGCTACTCGCATACGCTAGTGGCGATGATTCGTTATGCCCAAGAACATCCCCAACAGGAGATTATTTGGTTCCTCGACGAGTTCAACCGCGGGACGCAAGCGGTTCAGAGTGAACTCATGAACTTGGTCTTACAGCGGCAAATTAACACGCTGAAGTTACCACAACAGGTTCACCTGGTCCTGGCCGAAAATCCGGATGCCACCATGGCGGGATTCGAACAGAGTCACTACGGTGTGACACCCGGGGATGCGGCGATTGCTGACCGGACGACGCGACTGATTTTAACGGCCGATAGTGATAGCTGGCTAGAGTGGGCGACAACTGAAACTGCAGGTAGTCCGCGGCTCACGCCACTGGTCACGGACTACGTGGCCGAGAATCCCGCTGACTTGCACCTGGTGGCGAGTGGCACGGCGATGGCCGATGATGACTTGCAACCGACGCCCCGGGCCTGGGAACGGGTCTCAGACGCCTTGCGTGAGCTAGACCGTCAGCGCTTGATGGGCCAAACGGCCATTCTGACCGCCATTTTACAAGGAAATCTGGGAACGACGGTTGGGACCACCTTTGCCAGTTACGTGCAAAAGCGCCGACCAGGTTTAACGGTAGAAGCAGCCTATACGGCAGCTGATGCGACGGCGGTCTTTGCCAAACTGACGCCGGCCCAGCAGCAACAGATTTTACGTCAGTGTCTAGATGACCTGGCGGCTTGGCCATTGACGCAAGATGCCAATGCTCAGCGATTCGCGGCATTGCTCGCTCTCTGTCCAGCCGATGCCCAGTACGCGGTGGCTCGGGATATGGCGACTATCGACGACCTCTTTGAGAGACTGGCCGATCAGACGGCAGCTGAACCTGGCGTGGCTGAACTCTACCAGACGTTGACGACGATTGGCCAACGCGGGAGTCAGATTGAGGTGTAGCGTATGACGAGTCTAACGCATGATTTAAAACAGTTAGCAACAGTGGCCGCGAGTGATCAAGATCAGGCAACCAAACGGCTCTACCGGGAGGCTGTGATGGTGCTATTACGCGATGATCCCTTCTATGGCCGGGTGTTAAGTCAGCTCACGGTACAAGTGGGGACTGCGCGCACCCCACTGGCCTTGTTGCCCACGGATCGTGAGTGGCAACTTCAAGTTAATCCAGCCGCGCTCGTTAAACGTGATTGGACCGGCGCTGAGTGGTTGGCGATGTTGCGGCATACGGTATTGCACCTGTTGTGGCAACATCCCGATCGTTATGCCACGGCACTCAAAACCTCAGCTCAAGCTGGGCTAGCACGGTGGGCGACCGATGCCGCCGTTAACGATTATTTAACGGATTTACCCAGTGGGGCGATCACCAGCCGCGACTTGGAGCGTTTGTTAGGGCAACCCGTCGCGTCTCGGCAGGATTCAGCGATCTATTTTCAACAACTCAGAGAGTGGCAGGCCCAACAGAACTCGGTGGATCATACCCACGGAACCGGTGGTCCGCAACAGACTGGCGACCGGGTGACCCGGGATGCGACGGCTGATCCGACAACGGCCACAGTCTTGGATGGTCATGACGCCTGGCGGTCAGGATCGGTGACGACCCAGGCCGTCAGGGAACAGTGGCGCCAACAAGTGCTGACCCAAACGGCCGAGAGTCTGACCGCGAAGCAACGTGGGACGCTTCCTGGAGCCATTCAGGCGGCATTGACACCGATCGCAGTAGTTCACCCATTAGATTGGCGGACCCTGCTTAAACGGGGTCTAGGACAGGTTCCTGCGGGTCGCCAGGCAGCTTATGGCCGGTTCAATCGCCGCCAGCCGGCTCGCATGGAATTACCGGGTCAAATTGTGGCGACCTGGCAACGGTTGTCAGTCTTTGTCGATGAGTCGGGCTCAATGGGTGATCAGGAGGTTGCGTACCTCCTAGGCCAATTGGCGGCGTTATTGGCCGTTTATCCGGCTCAGGTGACCGTTTATCCCTTTGATGCTATCGTTCATCTCGATCAACGTTTCACGCTTGAGAGACGTTCGCAGCGCCTCGTACGAACGGGTGGCGGGGGAACGGCCTTTCAAGCCGTGCTGGATTGCTTGCCACGCCTACTGACAACAACCAGTGGCCAGCTAGTTCTGATTCTCACGGATGGCTATGGCGAGCAACATTTACGGCCGACGTTGCCGGTTCCTATCATTTGGCTACTCACGAGTCCCACGGACCAGTTTTCCGTTAAAAATCCACCGGGAACGGTGATTAGCTTGAGTACCGATCCACAGTGGCAAGCCTTAAGGAGGTCCCAGTCATGACAACCCAATTATCGGGTAAGGAATTACGTGCCTTAATTAACCAAACGGCCTGGTTTAAGAATGCCCAAGCGATCCTCGCCGATGAGTGGGGCGCCCGGGCACCGGAGAATCCGCTCTTTCAGGCACCGGTTACGGTAGCTGACTTACAATTTGCCCGTGACCTGAGTCAGGCCGGGCTCTTCAAGAGTCGACTGGACTTTAGCGACTATGGTGCCGTGCAGCGCTGGATCGCCGCTAATCGGTCCTATTTAACGCCGGATGATCGGGCCTGGTTACAACGCCCATTTGAATAAATTGCAGGTGTAAAGAAAAAACCCTTTACATCACATTGAGAAACTGGTATATTATTACACGTTGAAAGAAATACAGGAGGTGTCTACATGTCAGTAAAGATTCGTTTAAAGCGGATGGGTTCAAAGAAGCGCCCATTCTACCGAATTGTGGTTGCCGATTCACGGAGCCCTCGTGATGGTCGTTTCATCGAACAAGTTGGTACTTACAATCCAGTTACCCAACCTGCCCAAATCACGTTAGAAGAAGAATCTATCATGAACTGGTTGAACAATGGTGCTCAACCTTCAGATACGGTTAAGAACTTGCTTTCTAACGCCGGGATCATGAAACAATACCACGAAGCTAAATACACTAAAAAGTAGTGATTAGCCATGACCGATTTTAAGGCATTAATTCTAGCAATTGTTAGCCCACTCGTGGAACATCCCGAAGCTTTGGTGGTGACACCTCAGGAGACGGACCGTTTCTACGAATATCGGTTAACCGTGCATCAGGACGATATCGGCCGGGTGATCGGTAAACAAGGCCGCGTGGCGCAGGCGATTCGTACGATCGTCTATAGCGTTCGCGTTCAAGGCAATAAACGGGTTCGACTCATCATTGATGACCGCCCGACAAAGACTCTCGAGTGAGGCGGCAACGTTTCCTCGAGTTTTTTTGTTCTCATAAATAAGTAAATAATAAAAATTAATTTAAAACGAATGGAGGCGGGTCAGATGACCTACTATACAGTTGGAACGATTGTGAATACCCACGGTATTAAGGGTGAGGTTCGGGTGATTGCCACCACGGATTTCCCCGAAAAACGGTTTGTGGTGGGGCACAAGGTCTACGCCTTTCGCAAGGACCAACCAACGCCAGAGGTTTTTGAGATTGCCTCCGTGCGCCAACACAAAAACTTTATCCTGCTGAGCTTTAAGGGCAAACCATCCATTAACGATGTGGAGTACCTCAAGCAGAGTACCTTAAAGATTGCCGCCGACCAGTTGGAAGACGACGATCTGAAGCCCGGCGAGTACTACTATCACCAAATCATCGGGTTGGATGCCGTCACGGAAGATGGCGAGAAGTTAGGCACCATCAAGGATATCATGCAGACCGGGGCCAATGACGTTTGGGTCGTGGCTCGTCCTGACAAGCCTGACCTGCTGTTACCGAAGATTAAACAGGTGATCAAGGGTGTCGACCTCGATCAGCACCAGGTTACGGTGGAATTAATGGAGGGACTCGAGTAATGCGGATCGATGTACTAAGTTTATTTCCAGATATGTTTACGGGTCCCATGCACGACTCAATCGTCGGTAAGGCGATTGAGAATGGCCATCTGACCATGCCTGTAACCAACTTCCGGGACTATTCGACCAACAAGCACGGCAATGTCGATGACTACCCATTTGGTGGTGGAGCGGGGATGCTGCTGCAGCCCCAACCAATCTTCGATGCCGTCGCTGCTACCGAGAAACAAGCCGCTGAGGAAGGTCTCGGCAAGGGTCGCGTGATCCTAATGGATCCAGCTGGTGTGACCTTCAACCAGCACGTGGCCGAAGAGTTTGCCCATGAGGATCACTTAACCTTCTTGTGTGGCCATTACGAGGGCTATGACGAGCGGATTCGCAGTCTGGTTACCGATGAGGTCTCTCTGGGAGACTTTGTCTTGACTGGGGGCGAGCTCGCCGCCATGGTCATGATCGATGCTACGGTGCGCCTGTTGCCAGGGGTGCTCGGCAATGCCGAATCAGCCCCAGGCGACTCCTTCTCCTCAGGCCTGCTGGAATACCCGCAATACACGCGGCCAGCCGACTTCCGGGGGATGCCCGTACCAGATGTCCTGATTAGCGGGAATCACGGTAAGATCGACGAATGGCGCCAGAAAGAGGCCCTGCGTCGGACTTACCTCAGAAGGCCTGACCTCATCGACCATAGCAAGTTGACCCAGGAACAGAAGCATCTGTTGGCCGACGTGCGGATCGAGGAAGAGGAGCGCCGTAACGAGTCAAGAAAATAACCTTTACAGGCATTTTCGATTATGGTACACTTACTTTTGGCTGTTTAGCCACAGAAACAACATTCCGCTGTCGAGACTGAGAATGAATGTTGGCGAAAGGAAAGAATAAAATATGCGCCAAAATAATTTAATTGCTAAGATCAACAACGAACAATTGCGGGACGATGTTCCTAACTTCCGTGCCGGAGACACTGTTCGGGTTCACGCCCGGATCGTCGAAGGTACCCGCGAACGTATCCAATTGTTCGAAGGTGTCGTAATCAAGCGTAAGGGTGCCGGTATCCAAGCTACCTACACTGTACGTAAGATCAGTAACGGTGTTGGGGTTGAACGTATCTTCCCACTTCACTCACCACGTGTTGCTCAAATCGATGTTATCCGTCAAGGTCGGGTACGTCGTGCTAAGCTCTACTACTTACGTGACCGTAATGGTAAGGCTGCTCGGATTACCGAACGCCGTCGCAAGTAGTTTCAGCAAAAAACACCAGTCGTTTAGGCGATTGGTGTTTTTTATTTGGCCAAATTTTGAAAAGGACCTGTTTTTAACCCTTGAGTCCGCGCGATTGCCGGTCCATATCTTCAACGACGATGTCAAAGATTTCTCCTAAGGAGGCACAATACTCTAAGATTTCCCAGGGGGCGTTGGTGTGGAAATGAATTTTTATGAGCGTTTCATCGCCAACGGCAATTAGACTGTCGCCATCAAAGCTTTTTCGGAAGTATGCATTAATTTTATTCTCATCGAGCGCTTTACCTTCAATTAAACATTGTGTATCATATCGGTATTTTGTCATCGTAGCATCTCCTAAGTTTAGTTCACCTTTCACAGTACACTGTACGGGATAAAACGTCAAATAGTTTTTTGTATGCTATACTTCAATTCGAGAGGTGTAAGTATGTCGAAGGATACACGGGAAACAATTATTGAAACAGCTATCGAACTTTTTAATAAAAAGGGCTATGATGCGGTTTCTTTAAGGGATATTGCCAAAGAGGCGGGCACCACGATTGGTAATCTAACGTATCATTTTCACCATAAAGCCGATTTACTAGCTACTATTGAGCATCAAATTGAACTGGATTTTGTTGAATTTGCGGATAATTCTTCAAAGACAGGCGAGGCGGCGCTGAACGAACTGGTTAAAATTTTTAAAAAGTCAGCCGAATTGAAGCACCGAAATGAATTCTTTTTTAAGGATTTTGATGCTATTGTGAGTGATAATCCAACGCTCAGGGTCTCGACACAGTTATTTCGTAAACGTCTATATGAGGCCTATCAACAATGCTTTACTAGGATGGTCAAGTTTGAGGTCTTTCGTCAAGATATTACGACGCCACAGTATGATCATTTAATCATGGTTCTTTTGACAATGGATTATGCTTGGGAGTTAAGGCACGGGCCAAAGAATACCTTTGATTTTCCAGCCGATTCAGCTCAAATGAATCTTAGCCTGATCTATCCGTATCTAACGGAGAATGGCAGACGAATTTATAAAAGAATTGTTCAAAACTAGCGGGTGTTGAGGTTGGATGAGAAATTATTTTTCTAGATTCGGGATATAGGCAAAAAATGGCATGACTCCGAATAAATATCGGAATCATGCCATTTTAAAATCTAAAAAATTCAGAAACTAACTTATGACGCAACGCTAGTCTTACGGCGACCAATCCCATATGACCAAACAGTCCCATAAGCCTTATCAAATAGCCAGCCTAGCAACAGGGTGGCCACTAAGACACTGATAAAGTAGAGCACGGGCTGACCAGCCAGTCCCGTTTGTTTTAAGAGCATCATGGGGATTCGTTGGAGAATATAAATGGAGAACATGCCAGGGCCGCCGATGTAGGCCAGCACTGGATTATGAATCCGAAAGCGCATGGCCAACCAGACAAAACAAAAGGCAAACATGATGCCAGCAATTTGATAGCTGGCGAGGCGAATTACGCCGGATGTTTTGGCACAGACCAGATAACTGGCGGCAAATACGATGAGCGCGCCTAAGCCAACGGTCAGATAGCGGAACCAGTTGCGACAAACGGCCTGTTCAATCGCCGTTTTATAGTGGGCATAGAGCATCCCTGCGACGTAACAGAAGACCGTATTGGCATAATACTCTGGGAGTAACCAGCCGGCAACTAACATGTAGACGCCGCTACCGATGATGATAAAGGCAATAGCTCGGCGGTTATTGGTGGGGAAGAGTTCCCATGCCAGGTAGGTCAGTAAATAGAGAAACAAAATGATAAAGATGTACCAGGCACTATTACCAATTGTGGCGAGTCCCAAGTAACTTAGCAGCACGTGGGGCAAGGTCATCGGACGTTGCGCTAGCAAGCCAATGATTAAATAAATGGTCACGGCCACCGCAAACTTTAGCCATAAGAACAACAGACGATGTTTAGGGAAGGTTTTTAAATATTGCCGACCCCGTTTCTCAAATTGGACGTAGATGCCATAACCGGAGAAAAAGAGAAACGTGGTGACAATGAGTTGGCCCTTGACCAGCATCCAGATTCGGGTGAGCTTGGCCAAGTCGTGGGGCATGGGTATGTACGTCATGAAGTGACTAAAAACCACTAACAATAAGAATAAACCATTGATCGTAATGGTTGTTTGGCGGTTCAGATCTTCCACGTCCGGTCCACTTGATCGATAACGTAGAGATGCGGCAAAACTAATAATAATGATTAACAAAATTAAATCCATTTGACTGAAAACCTCTCCTCATACCCTTAAAGGTCTGGCGGTTGTTTGGCCAGATCCTTTTCAAAAAAGACGTGTTCCCCGATAAGTTGCGGTCGGCTGATGAGACTTTGCCTAAGCAACGGTCACGCTATTACCAGTAGTTATGTCATTAAAACACCTAAAATGATAAGGCTAAAACCTAAACTTATGGCGTTATAGTGGCCAATATAGGCGGTTTAAGTTTAAAATAGCTCACGCTGTTCTTAATTTGGGATAAGTACCATTATAGTGAGAAAAGGGCGAGATTACAATGGGTTGAGAAAAGGTGATTCGCGAAGAGCTCGGCTTATTGTTAGCAATTTTACGGGGCCATTCGCACCACTTACACTTCCAAAATAACCACTTATCCCGATTAACGAGACGGTGCGGTGATTAGGGGTGTATTCTCCTGGCATAGGAGATGAGGCAGATGCTATTAGAAGCGCAACACTTAACCAAGACTTTTGGAGAAAAGGTCGCCGTGAACGCGGTGGACTTCCAGATTGAAAAGGGCAGTTTTACGGCACTACTCGGGCCAAATGGGGCAGGAAAGTCGACGACGTTGAACATGTTAATTGGATTGAGCCAGCCGACCGCTGGACAGGTGATCTATGATCAGCAGCCAAAGTTAGGGGTTGTCTTTCAGGGAAGTGTCCTCGATAGCATGCTAACGGTTCGAGAGAATCTCCAGATTCGGGCAGGGCAATATCGTCATGTGCCGGCTGATCGCGTCACAGTTCTCAGCCATCAACTGGGCCTGACGGACTTCATGACGCAACGCTATGGCACCTTATCTGGTGGTCAACGGCGCCGAGTCGACATTGCCCGGGCCTTACTCAACGACCCAGATATTCTCTTTCTGGATGAACCCACAACCGGCCTCGATATTCAAACACGACGGGCCATTTGGACGCTGGTTCAGAAGCTCCAGCGTGAACAAAACCTGACGGTGATTCTGACCACGCATTACCTGGACGAGGCTGACTCCGCGGATAACGTGATTGTTATTGACCACGGCAAGGTGTTGGCCCACGGGACAGCGGCCGAGATTAAGGACCGCTATGCGGTGGATCTTTTGACAATAACTTCCCCGGATGTCGCTCAGCTGGCGGCCAAGGTTGACCGGAAGCCAACGCAAATGACGGCTACCCAGGTGGTCTTTAGCCTCCCGGCCATGAAAGAAGCCCTGGATATTCTGACAGCCAATCGGGCCCTCATCAGTAACTTTGAATTTCGGCCGGGCACCATGGATGATGCCTTCCTGGCCTTAACCGGAAAGGAGATGCGTTAGCATGACAGCCATGATTAAACGTAACTTGCTCTTATACTTTCGGGATTGGAGTGGGGTCTTCTTCTCACTCTTAGGGGCTCTCATCTCTTTTGTCCTGTACCTGGTCTTCTTGAAACAAAATATGCTGTCGAGTTGGCACCAGGTACCCGATGCTAAAGTGCTCCTGGATACTTGGTTAATTGGCGGCACGTTGGCCATCACAGGGATTACCACGACGTTGAGTAGCTTGGCACTCATGGTGACCGACAAGGCGGACCACATCGCTGAAGACCTCGAGCTGACCGATGCCGGGCCACTGCGACTGTTTGCCAGCTATCTCAGTAGTGCGGCCGTGATTGGCTTTCTGATGCAACTTGCCATGTTTGCCATCATGTGGGGAGGCTTCTACGTGACGGATGGCCTGACCCTGTCAGTTACAGCGATTCTGAACACCTTGGTGCTCATGGTGTTCAGTTCACTCTTGGCGACGGTGGTCAACGCTATCTTTATTCGCGGCATCCATTCGGTAGACAGCCTGGGTAAGCTGGGCACCATCATCGGAACCGCGGCTGGGTTTCTGGTGGGAACCTACATCCCCATTGGCCTTCTGCCTAATTTCGCTCAGAACCTGGTTAAATTCATTCCGGGAAGTTACGTGGCAGCACTCTATCGGGAATTTCTAATGGGAGCTAAACTGGATGCGGCCTTCGGTGGACATTCGGCGGCCAGGGCCAGTTTTGATAAATTGATGGGCATCCGGTTAAACTGGTCAACCTTATTGACCCAGCAGGAAACTTACCACATAATGGGATTAATGTTGATCGGGGCGGCCGTCCTGACGTTTGGCCCGGAATGGTTGCGAATCCGGCGTCGGCGGCGCGTCATCCGTGAACGGTAAGTAAAAATGGGGGGATCCAGGTGCGACATAAATTTGAAGAGAATGCGGCGATCGATCCCACGGATCCGCTAGTGGTGGTCCAAGCGGCCGCTGAGAGTCCCGCTACTGCGGCTATTTCGGCCTATCTCGATAGTTATCAGGCCCCACATCCGGGAATTATCCCGGTGAAGACGCCCGATCGCCTGGTGATGGTGAAGACGGCTACGATTATTCTCGCCGATGTGCAGCACGAGACGCTCCTGTTGTACACAACGACTGGCACGGTCACCACGCATGAAACGTTGCGACACCTGGTCCAACGGCTAGGGGATCCGAACTTCGTACAAGTCTCCAAGCATGGCGTCTTGAATTTGGATCACCTCCAATCGTTAGAGGACAGTTTTTCTGGGAACATGACGGCCATTTTGACGGATCAGGTGAAGGCCCCGGTCAGTCGCAAATATGTCAAATAATTAATGGGCCAATTAGGTCTGTAGGAGGGGTGGATATGACAAAGATTTTCCACTATGCCATGAATGGCATGGGTTATGGGGCCGTGTCCTATCTGGTTCTGCTGGCCATGCAGGAGGCTCCCGCGCATGTCTCCCCCAAAAATGCGATCAGTTTGCTCCTAGTGAGCGCGGCGATTGGTGTTCTCAGTATGATTTTTGATGAGGATTATCAAGGGTTGCCGTGGCCGTTGGAACTAGGCATTCACCTCGTTGGGACCGCCTTGCTGGTAATGGGGTACATGCTATTCAATGACTGGGTGATTGACTGGTCCTTCTGGGCCATCTTCGTGCTGATTTATGTTGTTGTTTGGCTTGCCGTCAGCCTCAATCAGCATTTTCGGGTGGTCAAGATCAATCGCGCCTTGCAGAAACGAAATAAGTAAGGTATCACATCCGGTGTTAATCGTCGCAGAAAAAGAAATTTAAAATAACTCTTGACGATGGCCACTTTATCCTGTATAGTTACTTATTAGAGTTTAAGAGATGCTAATAACGTAATTCAGAGAGATTGATTAGCAAGCCGGAGTTTCTTAGATTTTAAAAGCCGCTCGCCCATTCGCAGGAATGGGGGGCGGCTTTTTTTGCGTTCGTTTGTTTACTGCGGTTATGGGGTCAAGGCGTTTTGCCGAGCCTCGTGTCGGGGTGTAATCTGCGACTAGGAGGTGGGAACGATGCGCCAAAAAGTGATGTTCCAATGGGCAACTTGGATTCTAGAGAGTTTGTTACTCGCGACGGTGGGACTATCCGTGGTGATTTTCTTGGGATACGCGACCTTCTATGCCACGGGCCGCAGTGAATTAACCCTGGGACTGGGGCATCTGGCTTTCTATCGAATCAGTAAAGTCACGACTAGTGTCACCGGACAGACGTTGAATCCAGGGATGGGAATTACCTGGCTGGGAAGCATGGTTCTCATTGCGGGAATCATCATTGAAAGTCACCGGGCGCATGACCGGCACCAACGATCAAATTAGCCATAAATTAGTTGGGTGGCCTAAACGATTGGTCACCTTTTTTGTTGTGGCCCAACTTGGGTTAGTCACCGCACCAATTGCCCCCCCTTACTTGGGGTTCCGCGGACGACCCGCTATGATGGGGGTAGCGTCAGATGAGGGGGGTCAATCATGAAAAAGTCGACACGGACATTGTCCGCAGTGGGGATGCTCATCACGTTGGGGATCGTGTATGGGGACATTGGGACGTCGCCATTGTATGTCATGAATGCCATCCTGGTTCAGTCTGGGAAGCATTCGCTTGCGGCGACGGCGCCCATCATGTTAGGCAGTATCTCCTTGATTTTTTGGACGCTGATGTTGATTACGACGATTAAATACATTTTACTGGCCATGCGCGCCGACAACCGGCATGAAGGCGGAATCTTCGCCCTGTATGCCCTGGTTCGACCGCAGGCAAAATGGCTGATTGTGCCCGCCTTAATTGGTGGGGCGGCGTTACTGGCCGACGGGACACTGACGCCAGCCGTAACAGTGACCTCGGCCATCGAAGGGCTGAAGGGGCAGACGCTGGGCCCACTACACTTTAGTGACGGCCAGGGCTGGGTCTTACTGGTGGTCACCGGGATTCTGTTAGGGCTGTTCCTAGTCCAACGCTTCGGGACCGAACGAATCGGCTGGTCCTTTGGGCCAATGATGTTTATCTGGTTCAGTTTCATCGGCTTAGTGGGGCTCCACAACCTGTGGGCCTATCCGGCGATTCTAAAGGCTTTGTCGCCGACGTATGCCGTGACCTTCTTGATGAGTCCGCTGAATAAACAGGGGATCTTCATTTTGGGAAGTGTCTTCCTGGCAACGACCGGGGCTGAGGCGCTTTACTCGGACATGGGGCAGGTCGGCAAGCAGAACATTTATGGGACCTGGCCGTTCGTCTACGTGACGCTGATGCTGAGTTATCTGGGCCAAGGCGCCTGGGTCATCCGTCATGCCGAACAGGTGCTGGCGACGCAAGGGGTCAACCCCTTCTACGCTATGGTACCGACGGCGTGGCGGTTATTTGCCATCATCATCGCTACGGTGGCGGCCATCATTGCGTCACAAGCGTTGATCACTGGATCCTATACGCTGGTTCACGAAGCGATTGGGCTCAAACTCCTGCCACGTTTGCGAATTAAGTTTCCGGGTAAGGTTAAGAGTCAATTGTACGTGGGGGCCGTGAACTGGCTCTTGTGTGCGGTCACTTTGAGTGTCGTTTGGTACTTCAGAACGTCCAGTCACATGGAGGCGGCCTACGGGTTGGCAATTACCATGACCATGTTGATGACGACGCTCCTGTTGCACGCCTTTCTCGTGCAACGTCATCACCCGGTTCTGGCGAAGATTTACGTGGTCAGTTTCGGTTTACTAGAAAGTTTGTTTCTATTGGCCAGTCTCGCCAAGTTTGTCCATGGTGGGTATGTGACGCTCCTGATTACGCTGGTTATTCTGACGGTCATGGTCTTCTGGTATTACGGCAACTTGCGGCGAGATGCCTACCTGGAGGACACGGAAGACGTGTCACTCTTGGATTTCTTACCGCAGTTAATGGCACTCAGCAAGGATGATCAGATTCCATCGTTTGCCACGAATCTGGTGTTTATCAGTAAGGTCACCCCGGATTATCAGGTCAAACGCGCGATCGTTTACTCCATCTTGGATCAGCAGCCTAAACGGGCTGCGGTCTATTGGTTCGTGACGGTGAACGAGACCGATACACCTTATGAGTGTTCCTACTCGGTCAATACGTTGGGCACGCACAACGTTATGGACGTCCAACTCTACCTGGGCTTCAAGAAGCCCCAACGCCTGAACGTTTATCTCCGCCAGATCGTTAATGATCTCCTGGAGGAAGGCGTCCTGACAGACCAGACGCCACGGTATTCTAGTATGCCCAATCGCCAGGTCGGCAACTTCAAATTCATCATGTTGAATCAACAGTTCCAGGATCTGGGCGCCCAGGAAAACATCCCAATCGGCGACCTGATCCTGATCGGTGGGCGACTTTTGTTGCAACGGATCAGTCTGTCCCCACAGCGGTGGTATGGACTGGGCTTCAGTGATGTCGTTGAGGAACGGGTGCCATTGTTTATTGGTCAGGCGCCTGATCGGACACTGAAGAGAAGAGTGTGACCAAGGGCGGTTAGTCAGTGAGCATTAACGGAAATAGCCAGATAATCCTGGTCTTGGATTATTTGGCTATTTTTGTTAAGCGGAGCTGACTGCCCTTGGGCGCACGTTTCGGCCAGATAAAATTAACGCGCAGATTTCTCCAGAAAAATTTCAGAAATCAAAAAAAGGTGGTTCACCGATCTCTCGGTAAACCACCTTTTCAAATAGCTGCAATTAGTTTTCGTTAGTGCTCGTATCCGCAGCGGTCCGCTTCTGACCGTTGTAGTAGAAGATCCAAGCGACAGCCCCGAAGAAGATTGGGCCGATGATGGTCCAGAAGGCCGTCATGTAGTCGTGATCCAAGATTGGTTGGAGACAGGTGAAGCCAATCCCACCGACCAAGATAACCAGTACCAGGCCAACGATAACGTTGGTCCAGAGACGGCTCTTAAAGATAACGAATGGCCGTTCCAAGTCTTGACGACGCTTGAAGAATGGGAAGGCCCCAATCAAGAACAGGTAAGGGAAGGACGTGGAGACGTTCCCCATGTCGGTCAAGATTAAGTAAAATTCGTTAGCGGCCGAGCCCCCGAAGGCAACGAGGAAGATGAAGACGGCCACGACAATGGCTTGAATCCACATCGAGTAAGCAGGCATGCCCACCTTGTTGAGTTGCGTCATCTTCTTAGGCCACAGTTTTGGTGATGACCCTAAGATAAAGGACTTCAATGGGGAGTATACCAGAACGAAGAAGGACCCTAAGTAGGCCATGAACATGCTCAGTCCAGTTAACCGGGCTAACAAGTGACCCAAGCCAATGGAAGAAGCTGTTGATAGGTTCATCCCATGACCTAAAACCACCCCGAGGTTGTTCATTAAGACGTAGGTGATGTTCCCCAAGTTCACTTGGCTCTTACCCAGGACACTGTGCCAGTTGGCACTGATCCCCCAGAGGAAGATGGACAGGGAGTACATGATGGTGATGGCAATGGTTGAGATGATTAATCCCTTAGGGAAGGTCTTCTCGGGCTTGTCCATACTATCGGTAATCCCCCCCATGGATTCCATCCCCGCGTAGGCGAAGACCGCATACGTGACGAAGGAGAGCAGGGCCATCGGTGAGGAGAATTGTGGATTTGGTGAGGCGATGAAACTGTGGGCGCCGTTGATTGGTTCAGCGAGTTGACCACCGTTTAAGAAGAAGATAATGACACTGGCCACCAGGAACAGGCCAGTCAGGAACATCACGAAGATTCCCCCCAATGAAGAAATCTTGGCGATGGAATTCATCCCCCGAGTGGCGAAGAAGGTCACGGCAAGGATCCAGAAGATCCCTAAGAGACCCACCGTTTGGGTGGAGGACAGGCCCAAGAAACTCCAGGTCTGTGTCTTGTCGCCACCGGATAGCAACGTTGAAAGTGGAATCCAAACCTTCGTTGACGTGGAAACCATCCAGATAATCCAGGATGACAACCAGATGAAGGTCCCAATAAAGGCCCACTTTTCACCGATGGAACCGGCCAACCAGGAGTAGATTCCCCCTTTGGCTTCTTTAAATGTTGACCCGTATTCGGCCAGCATCAGGGCACTCGGTAAGAAGAACAGTAAAGCAGCTAAAACGTACCAAATAATACTTGCGTATCCCATTTGGTCATAGGCAACCGTCGTGTTGGCGAAGCCGTAAATGGCCGTAAAGATCATCAAGATTAAATTCGATAATTTAATCTTTTTTTGATTTTCCATTATTTAATCTCCCATTAATGGTGAGGGCTAGTCACAGACCAGTCCCGACCGTGTTATAAGTTGAGGTCCTGATGATAGTTCAGAGGACCCAGGTCGGTGGCCTGCGTAATCAAGGTCGCCGCTAGCTCGCGGTAACGCCGAATTCCCAATGCGGCGTTCTCGTTGGCTTGTTGCGTTAAGAAATGGTTCAGTTCGGGGCCGGACAGTTGCCGCCCAACGGCATCGGTGTGCTTGACGGATTGCTTGAAGGCGATCCGTAGTTCCTTTTGCACGGCTGATACGGCGGGCAGGGCATCGTGGTAGTGGGCATCGAGGAGAACCCCGACGTGCTTGTAAACCCAGTAGGCTGACTCGCTGTCGTAGGTGACCTTACCAGAGTGGTAGGCGGTCGGCGTACTCTCAATACCGGCGTAGAACGGCACGTAGACACTCTCAGCGGCCACGCCCATGGCGAGCCACTGAATTCCAGCCAAGGCTGGGTCCATGTCGGGCCGAACCTGTAAGACATGAGATTCCTGCGTCTTAGCCAAGCTGATTGGCCGGAACTTGGTCCGTTGTTCCTTGGTGCCGGAACCAACGGGATCATAAGGGGTTTCTTGGTAGTGACTGCTCAGGTAATCCTGGGCGTCGTCTACGGATAAGAGCCGGTCGGCGTACTGAATAAATGGTAAATCAAATGATTGCGGTTGCGCTTCGACGGCCGGGGTAAATTGTTTCTGACCGTACCAGACCCGTGGGGTGTTGTAGTACAGGTCCGATTGGTCTTGCGTCCCGAAGATTTCACGCCAATTAAACCGATCGGAATGCGGGTTCAAGTGGTTTTCGGCAACGAAGGATTGCAGGTTACGGGCAAACATGAAGTTGTCGGGATCGTTGAAGTCGATGGTCTGAATGGCCATTTGGTTGGCGATGACGGCATAGCCATTATCGGGGATGCGTTGGGCAACCCAGTTATGACCGGCCCCCGTTTCGAGGTACCAAGCTTCCTTCTGGTCGGCGAAGAGAATCCCACTGGACTCGCTGGTTCCATAGAGCTCAACGATTTTCCCCAGTAGGGCGACCCCTTCACGAGCAGTCTTGACGTAAGGTAAGACCACGGTAACCATGGCTTCCTCACCGATGCCGTTCTTGACGAGGGGATCGGCGCCTAGGACGCGTTCGTTGGAGTAGGTACTTTCGGTGGCACTCATGGCGACACCGTATTCATTAAAACCATCCTCTTCAAACAGGCCGTATTCATCGGTCCATTCGGGTGTGGCGGTGTATTTTGCCGCATGCAGGGGTAGAGGCATGGTGAAGCCATTATCTTTATCCTTGCTGACAAAGGTCTGCGGGGTAGTTGCCGTGGTGGCTGGGTGGACGACGAAGTGCTTTGGCCAAGCAGCCTTGGAATCTTCGTTTCGACCGATGATGACTGAGCCATCCATGGTGGCCCGCGGCCCAATTAAAATACTGGTACATGCAGAATAATTCATGGGAGCGCTCCTTTCGCAAGTTGAATAAATTAACGATCCTATTTTATCATTTTTATAATCGAACCGGTTGTCTTTCCGGGGAACTTTAATTATTTTCTCGGGAATTCTCATAAAAATAAATATTTATACATTCCACTGTATGCCTGTCTGTCGGTGAATTTGCCTTGACCCGCGACATCATGCGCGGTTTGGCGGCTATTTGGGGCTAGCTAATGACGGCTAGATGTGGTTAAATGATGAAAGAAATTGGCCAGAAAAGGGGTACCAAGATGAGAAGCCTGTTAGAGAATCGCCGTGAGGTTGTGACGCACCTCTTAATTATGGTGGGATCCGCCGTCATTAGTGCCATTGCCCTGAATGAATTTTTGGTTCCGGGGAAAATATTTAGTGCGGGGATCAATGGGATCTCCCAGATTATTGCCATGCTGTTACAGGGCGTGGGGATTAACCTCAGTACCGGTTGGTTTATCCTGCTGTTCAATGTGCCGATTGGGTTGCTGGGGTGGTTCAAGGTGGGCCGTGGGTTTACCCTGTATTCTATCCTGGTGGCGATTCTGACCTCCGTTTTAGCAATCGTGATTCCGGTTCATAATATTGCCAACAATCCACTGTTGGCAGCCTTATTTGGGGGCATTTTGACCGGAGTCGGCGTGGCCTACCCGTTGAAGAATGGGTTCTCTACCGGGGGGATGGACATCATCGCCGTCGTCTTAGAGAAGACCACGGGTCGAACCATTGGGACGCTGATGTTGATGATAAATTTTGGTATCGTGTTAGTTGCCGGTTTTCTCTTCGGCTGGGAGAGTGCTTTATACACGATTATTTCAATTTATGCAATGTCAAGGGTCGTGGACAGCATCCACACGCGGCATCAGAAGCTGACGGCATTTATCGTGACCGCTCATCAAGAAGCGGTCATTGCCGAGTTAAACCGGACATTAATCCGGGGAATCACGGCGATCCCATCCTTTGGAGCCTACACTGGCAAGGCCAGTACCGTCCTCATGACGGTCATTTCGCGCTATGAACTTTATACATTGGAACATGCCGTGAAGGACGTCGATCCGCAAGCCTTCGTGAACTTGGTGAATACCGTGGATATTGAGGGGAACTTCTATAATGAGACGGAACAGCTGAAGTTGAAGCAGGCCACCTCGTTGAAAGCCACGAAAGACAAACAATAGGACAGGCTTGTTCTAGCAGGGCGTTATCGGTATAATAGCCCTATCCAAAAACAGAAGGGAATGGACCAACCATGCCAATCGTTAATATCGACTTAATCGCCGGCCGTTCACAGGACCAACTCAAGGCCTTAGTACAGGACGTTACCGCCGCGGTCACCAAGAATACCGGAGCCCCAGCCGAACACGTTCACGTCATCTTACGTGAGATGCAACCCAACCGTTACGGGGTTGCGGGTGTTTTAAAGAGCGACGAAAAGTAAAAAACATTTCCGAAATCTTATAAACCGCCACCATGCTCGTCAAGTCGGGCTTGGTGGCGGTTTCATTTATAAAAATGTTTGGCGTGGGGCACACTTTTCGGTATACTAGACCCATGTGCAACATCACGGTGTTTTTAGGCCGTTGCTAACAACGAATGAATGGAGAGTCTATGACAATGAATGATCAACAATACATGATGGCAATTGACGAAGGGACGACGAGTACCCGAGCTATTTTATTCGACCGGCACGGCCAAATTGCGGGGCAGGCACAACGGGAATTTCACCAATACTTCCCCCAACCAGGCTGGGTCGAACATGACGCAGACGAGATCTGGAATGCGGTTCAATCTGTGATTTCCGATGCCCTGATTGATTCCGACGTCCAACCTTACAAGGTACGTGGGATCGGGATCACCAACCAACGGGAAACCGCCATTATTTGGGATAAAAAGACGGGGGAACCTATCTATCACGCCATCGTTTGGCAATCCAAGCAAACCAGTGAAATTGCGGATCAGTTGAAGGCTGACGGGTACACCGACGCCATTCACGACAAGACGGGGTTAGTCATCGACTCCTACTTCTCCGCCACTAAGATTCGTTGGATTCTGGACCACGTGGATGGGGCCCAGGAACGCGCTGAACGCGGTGAACTCCTCTTTGGGACCATTGACACCTGGATCCTCTGGAAGCTTACGGGCGGCCGAGTACATGCCACTGACTACACCAATGCCAGTCGGACCATGCTGTACAACATTCATGACTTGAAGTGGGACGATGACATCTTGAGCTGGCTAAATATCCCAGCCGCAATGTTGCCAGACGTCCGGTCATCATCCGAAATTTACGGTTACACCGCAGGCTACACGTTCTCTGGGGTTCAGGTACCCATCGCCGGAATCGCCGGGGACCAACAGGCGGCCTTGTTCGGGCAAACGGCCTTTGACAAAGGGATGGTGAAGAACACGTATGGGACCGGGGCGTTCATCGTGATGAATACCGGGGAAGAACCAACGCTGTCGCACAATGGCTTATTAACCACCATTGCCTATGGCTTAAACGGCAAGGTAACCTACGCGCTGGAAGGCTCGATCTTCGTTGCCGGTTCTGCCGTTCAGTGGCTCCGTGATGGGATGCGTTTCTTCGAACACGCCAGCGAATCTGAAAAGATGGCCGTCGATGCCAAGACGACTGGGAATGTCTATGTGGTCCCAGCCTTTACGGGACTCGGGGCGCCTTACTGGAACCAAGAAACTCGTGGGGCCGTCTTCGGTCTGACCCGGGGGACGACACGAGAACAATTCGTGCGGGCTACGGTGGAGGCCATTGCCTACCAGACGCGGGACGTGGTGGATACCATGACCAACGAAACGGGGTTGGACATCCAATCACTTAGTGTCGATGGCGGGGCTGCGAACAACAACTTCCTCATGCAATTCCAGGCGGATATTTTGAACACGCCAATCAAGCGGGCCGCAATTAATGAAACCACGGCGCTCGGGGCGGCTTATCTCGCCGGACTAGCCGTTGGCTTCTGGCCTGATATGGATGCCATTCGGAAGATGCACGCCTTACGCGATGAGTTCACGCCAAACATGGCGGCGGATCGTCGGGAGAAGTGCTACGCCGGTTGGCAAGCAGCCATCAAGGCAACGCAAGCTTTCCAAACTGAATAAAATCTGTAACAAAAATCGCATCTCGAATAATTCTGAGATGCGATTTTTGTTAGTAAAATGGTTTTTGTATAATGCAAATTGACTGAATTTAAGCCAAAATCATGTGATGACGTCGAACCTGACAAGTTTAGCGATCTATTAAGCGCTTACAGGATAAAATGATGTCATTTTGAGTATGATTTTGTTCAATTATATTCCTATGATATCAGCTTATTGTATATAGCAATAGACTTAATGAGGTCCCGATAATTGCTTGCCAAGTCAAACGCAATAAATGAGCTTTCTTCCTAAAAGCGGTACAATTATTTTAGAAGGAGGAATCAACGATGGCAGTGTTTACAGATGAACAAAAAGTACAGTTATTGTCAGATCTGGTCGCCATTCAATCGGTGAACGATCACGAGTTGGATGTCGCCCAATATTTACAGCGGGTCTTGGGTGAACATGGGATTGCGGCACGGTTAATTCCGTTAAGCGCTACTCGTTCGAACCTCATCGCAGAAATTGGCCAAGGAAGTCCCGTTCTGGGGATTTCCGGGCATATGGATGTCGTGGCTCCGGGTGATGTCTCAACGTGGCATAGCGACCCATTTAGGCTGACTGAACAAGACGGCAGTCTGTATGGTCGCGGGGTCACCGATATGAAAGCCGGTCTAGCCGCATTGGTGATTGCCATGATCGAGCTCCATGCGGCTGGTAAACCAGCCCATGGGACCATTCGGTTGATGGCCACTGTCGGTGAGGAAGTCGGGGAACTGGGTTCCGAGGCCTTCTTTGAAGCCGGTGACATGGACGATGTGGATGCCTTACTAATTGGGGAACCGACCGGCTATCGGATCTTCTCCGCGCACAAGGGGTCGATGGATATCAAATTGACGTCAACGGGGAAGACCGCCCACAGTTCCATGCCAGAACTGGGTTCCAATGCGATTGACCCATTGCTGACGTTGTTGAGTCGGGCTAATGTGGCATTCAGAGACACGGATCATCACAACGACCTCCTGGGTGACCTGACCTTCAACACGACGGTCTTCAACGCCGGGGACCAGGTCAACTCGATTCCGGGTCAGGCCGTAGCCGAGATTAACGTCCGCACGATTCCAGAATTTAACAATCAGCTCGTCATTCAGACGTTACAACAATTAGTGACCCAGCAAAATGATCAAGGGGGTCACGTGGTGATGGACATCTACATGTCCCAGTCACCCGTCGTAGAACCGCGTGACAATCCACTAAGCCGAGTCGCCGCCCGGGTCGGCGAAACCTTCTCTGGGCAGGCCATTCCACGTCTGGCCTTGCCAGCGGTGACGGATGCCTCAAATTTCTTAAAGAAAAAGGGCAACCAGTTCCCATTCATCGTTTTTGGGCCAGGTAACGAAACGGCGCACCAGATCGATGAACATGTTGACCGCCAGATGTATTTGAACTTTACCACGCTTTATGAACAGCTATTGGAAGCTTATCTCCAGTAAACTAAAAAACGTCGATCGTAATGATCGGCGTTTTCGTTTGGATTTATTCAGCTAATTTTAGATAATCCTTGAGATAATTGGCGAGGCCATCGTGATCGTTATCCATCGGCGTCACATCACTGGCGAGTGCCTTAATCTGTGGGGTGGCATTTTGCATGGCGACTCCCCAGCCGGCGTAGTCAATCATGGCGGTGTCATTGTGTTCGTCACCAAAGGCGATGATGTTTTCCCGTTTGATATTGTAGTGATGGGCGAGGACTTCCACACCCGTTGCCTTCTGCACACCCTTGACGCCAAGTTCAACCACGGCGTTGGGACCACCCCAAGGTGCGGCGTCGATCTCGTCACTGAACTGGTGCTGAATGTAGCTCAACAGGTGTTCTTGGTGTGACCGGTCGACAGCCACGGTCAGACTAGTGGGATTTTGCGTTAACGTTTTTTGATTGAGAATCTGGTTCGTCTGAAGAATTGAGGGGAAAAAGCCCAGTTCAACGGGGTGGTCACGGACGGCTAAGAAGAGATTCTTACCTTCCGCCGCTAACATGTTGATACCCAGTTCTTCACGGTGAGCCAACAGGTCGAAGGCGACCTCCCGATTAAAGGTATACTGATATTCGTCTGCCCATTGGTGGTGGGGAATGTGGCCGAGGCTCCCGTTGAAGTTAATCATGGGGCCGTCAAGGTTGAGTTCATCGTAAATGTCGGCGGAGATCCGGTTGGGCCGCCCCGTCACAATGCTGACGATATGGCCGGCTTCACGAGCCTGGGTTAGGACAGCCTTGGTTTTGGCCGAGACTTGAGCGGCCGCATTGAGCGTTGTACCGTCGAGATCAATCGCAATTAATTTTCGTTCCATCAAAGGACACCTCACAGTAAATTGATATTTTTGGTTGTTGACCGATAATTAAGCTAGCCCATTCAATGTATCATATTCGACGAAAATAAGCGACCGGAACACCTCTTTACCAGGGGGTAGTCGATCGCCGGTGAAACGCGTATAATGATTGGAGAAGTTTGAAAAGACAGACAGTTTGGCCCTTAAAAATAACAATTTGTAAGCTACAAGATGGAGGAATAACGGTGGATTTACCAAAAGATTTTATAACGAAATATCAGCGCCTCTTGGGACCAGATGCCCCGGCATTTTTTGCAAGTTTCGATGAAACCAGCGAAGGAGGCTACCGGGTTAATCCGTCACGTCCCGAGATGCCAGAATTGACTGCCGCCCCGGCCGTACCCTATGCCAAGTTTGGCTACTATGGCCCGGTCAGTGGCCGGAGCCTCGCTCACCAGAGTGGCGCCGTCTACAGTCAGGAACCCAGTGCCATGTTTGTCGGTGCAACCGCTGCGCCTCAGCGTGGCGAACGGGTTCTCGATCTGTGTGCCGCGCCCGGCGGTAAGACCACGCATCTAGCAAGCTACCTGGAAGGGACCGGTTTACTGGTTACCAATGAAATCAATCGCAAACGAGTCAGCGTCTTGGCCGAAAATGTTGAACGCTTTGGTGTCAAGAACGCCTTGATCTTAAACAATGCGCCTGAACAGCTCAGCCCCGTTTTCCCGGATTTCTTCGATAAGGTACTCGTCGATGCGCCTTGTTCCGGTGAAGGCATGTTCCGGAAGGATCCAGGCGCCATGGACTACTGGTCCTTGGCTTATGTTCAGGAGTGTGCGGACCGGCAGCATCAAATCCTTACGGAGGCGTTAAAGATGGTTAAACCGGGTGGTCAATTGATCTACTCGACTTGTACCTTTGCCCCCGAAGAGGATGAACAGATGATGGCCTGGGTACTGGACAACTATCCGGACTTCCATCTGGTGCCCATCGACAAGACGGCCGGAGTCATTGATGCCATCCCCGAATGGGCCGACGGCAATCCCGAATTGAAGAAGGCCGCGCGCCTGTTCCCACACTTGATGAAGGGTGAAGGGCACTTCGTCGCTAAGCTTGAACGTGAGGCCGGCGAGAGTCGGCAACCACGGGGCAAGGCCAAACTAGGCACGCCACTCACCGCCGACCAACGGCATTTGTGGGATGATTTTGCCCAGAATGTCTTGGGAAACACTGACTTTACCGATCTTGTCACGGTGAAGGACCAGCTCTTTGCGGTGCCGGCTAATCTGCCCGATCTCAAACGGTGTCACGTCTTCCGACCAGGCCTGCACCTCGGGACCTTCAAGAAGAATCGCTTCGAACCGGCTTATGCCTTAGCCTTGGCCAGTGATCCACGGCACACGGCTCACACTTTGGCTATTGATGACCAACAGTGGCGCAAATGGGTTCACGGCGATACCTTTAGTCTCGAGACGGCTCCTGCTAAAGGTTGGTACCTCTTGACCTGTCAGGAACAACCGGTAGGCTTCGGTAAGGTCGTGGGGAGTACGGTAAAGAATTTCTTCCCTAAGGGCTTGCGCTTCATGGTCTATGATGATTAATTGCAACTAACAAAAAGCGTGAACACAGTCATTGTGTTCACGCTTTTTTCGTATAATAGCGATTGATTTTTGATTAATAAGTCAGTTGCCGTTGCTCACAATAGTCCCGAAGGTCTCGAGAGAGCAGGAGGCGTTGTTGCTGAAGATCGGCGATGGACGTCGTTCCCAACAACGTCATAATGGTTTTGAGACCGGTTTGCCAGTCCAAGAGGAACTGGGTCGTGGCGGCCTCATCCGTCTTGATCAGGTGGTGGAGAATTTGTCCCGCGCTGCCGACCACGTTTGCTCCGAGTGCTAATGCCTTAGCAACATCCAGAGGTTGACGAATCCCGCCGGTGGCGATCACCTGTAACTCAGGTTGTTGTCGCGCTTCTAGCAGGGATTCCACGGTTGTCTGGCCCCAACCGGCCAGATAATCGAGATCCTTGCCTGGTCGGCGGAAGTTTTCGATCTGTGCGAAATTGGTGCCGCCACGACCACCCAGGTCGACTAAGGTCACACCGACCGCGGCTAATTGTTGCAGGGTTTCATGGGCCATGCCGAAACCAACTTCCTTGACGATGACTGGCACATCGAGGCGCGCCACGGCCTCACCAATGTTGTCTAACCAATGAAAGGTCCGGTCACCCTCGGGCATGACCAGCTCCTGGGCCGTATTGATATGAATTTCTAGGGCGTCAGCCGCCAGCATATCCACCACGGTCCGGGCATCTTGTGATCCGTGGCCGGCACCGATATTGGCGAAGACCAGGCCATCGGGATTGTTCTCTCGTAAGGGTGTGAAGGTGGCGATGGCTTGCGAATCCTTGAGCGCGATACTCTGGGAACCACTGGCCACGGCCATACCGGTTTGGGCAGCAAGCCGTCCCAGACTGGCATTAACCTTGCCCGTACGTGGTGAACCACCGGTCATGGCTTCGATCAGCAGGGGCACTGGCAGGGACAGGGGGCCGAGGTGCGTCGTCAGGTCGACATCTGCCACGGCCATTTCTGGGAGACTCTGGTGGATGAACCGGAGATCGTCAAATTGGCTCGCAGCTACTGGCGTATAAAATTTTTCCGCCAGCGACAGGTGTTCGTCCTTGCGGTGGGCGTGGCGTGAGATTTCCATGATAAAACTCCTTATTCGATCACGTGATGGACGTTTAACTTCAAAGGTTCGATCCCGCGTTGTTCCCATTCATGAAGGAGACTGGCGAGGTCTTGAGCGGCATTGATGATGACGATACCACAGTCACCACCACCGGCACCAGAGGACTTGGCGGCCCCACCGATACCCACGGCGATGTCACACATCGTCTTGAGTAACTTGGTTTCAATAGTGACGTGACTCAGGGTGGCCAGGTGATCCAACAAGTTACGGTTAACCGCAATCTCACGTTGGATAGCCTGAAGATCCTGGTCATGGAACCCGTCAATCATGCGTTGCAAGCAAGCCTTACTTTCCCGCAGGAAGGTATGGTACTCGTGTCGCTGGGTGGCCTTGAAGAGGGCGACCTTGTCGACGAGATGGGAGGTGGAGGCCGGTGTCCCGGTCCACCCAATCATCAAACGTAGCGATTCTGGTGGGGTCAACAGTTCAATCTGGAGACCTGGCCAGTCGGTATTCAAGAGGTCCGTGAGGCTGAGTTCACGCCGAGCGGAAGCCAACCAATCGCGGTCAAAGGCCTGGTAGGCAATCCAGCCGCCATAAACGGAGGCGGCGATGTCACCCAGTGATCCGTTGCCTTGAACGTCGAGGTGGGCGATGGCGGCCAGCTTAAATAGCCGGTCCTTACTCATCTCGAGACCGTAGAATTGGCAGAGGGCCTTGATCGTGGCAACGGTAACGGCGGCCGAAGAACCCAGACCGTACTTTTTACCATCGGCGCTGTCGAGATCACTGTTGACGTTTAAATGATAAATGGCCAACGGCTTACCCAGAGATTGGGCGTACTGCTCCGTGAGTCGGATGGCCGATAAGATGTAGTGAAAGGGATTGTCTCGGTTGTCAAAGACTAACTCGTTCCCTTGGCGTTGCCAGTAGAGTGAGTTTTCTTGGTACTGCTTGGAGGCAATTCGCCCGTAGTCGTGGCTGGGCGTGATGGTTACCGTAACGAACTGGTTAAGTGCGACAATAATTGCCGGGTAACCGGGTTCAACGACGGCATATTCACCGGCAATATAAAGTTTTCCGGGTGCTTGCGCGGAAATCAAAAGATCAGGTCCCTTCTGTTACTGTTCAATAAATTTGTTGGTTTAGGCTAAGAATTTCAGACCGGGGCCCGGGTGGGCGACGATGACGTTGTCAGTGCCAAAGAGCTCACCGAAGCGCTGCTTGATGGCGGGGACGGCCGGTTCCTCACAAAAAATCTTGAGGTTAGGGCCGGCATCCAGGGTGTAATAGCAAGGAACTCCCTGGTCGCGTAGTTCTCGGACGGCATCCATGGCCGTCAGTGTGTCTCCATTGAAATAAGTATAAGGTGGCTGGGCACTCAGAGTCAGTGCATGCATCCGCATGGCATTGCTCTCGAGAATTTCGCCGAGCGCTTGGAAATCATGGTCGTGGATGGCCGGTTTGATGGCGGCCAGGTCCTGGGCCACCACGTCACGCCAGGCTGCGTAGTAGGGCGACGTGGTCACACTACTCTGCATCCCTTGTCGCGAGCTGACTTTCTTGTGGTGCGGGTCCAAGACGAGAGCGACGACCGCTAAGGGCCAATCAACCTGTTCGGCAATGGGCACGGCGTAGGAGTCGGTGTCATCGTGACCCGCCTGCCATTCGACGAAGCCGCCATAAATGGACCGCGTTGCCGATCCGGATCCACGACGCGCGAGGCGTGACAGGGCGGGTTTATCCAAGTTGAGGCCGGCAGCCTTACTGGCCGCACCGGCCAAGGCCGCAAAAGCTGAGGCCGAGGACGCAAGGCCAGCCGCGGTTGGCACGTGATTCGTTGAGGATACTCGCGCAAAAGAGGTGCCCGCAGTCATTTGGCGCACCAAGTTAAGAAACATATGAACTTTTTGACTGGCTTTTTCTGAGAGCCGCTGGTTATTTAACGTGACCTCATCGGCAGCCAGGCGCTCGTCAAATTCGACGGTTGTGTCGGTATAAAACTGGTCGAGAGTCAGGGAAAGACTGCTGGTCTGGGGCAAGATGAACTCGGTATCGGCTTTCCCCCAATACTTAACGAGGGCGATGTTGGTGTGAGCACGAGCTGTAACAGCGGGCATCATTCGGGTTCCTCCTCTAAATTAAAGCTTTCCAGCCAGGTCTGCGTGGCTCCGGCGGCCGTCAATTCTTGTTGGACGTGTTTAGCGGTTGGTAGGTCGGCACACAGGGCAATCAGACAGCCCCCCATGCCGCCACCGGTTAATTTGGCCCCTAAGGCGCCGTTAGCGGTGGCGATGGCCGTGAGCTGGTCCAGTTCCGGAGAACTGACGCCTAGGCCTCTGAGCTGCTCCTGAGCGGCACTCATGATGTGTCCGAGTGCCAGGAGGTCTGGCTGAGCCAAGGCCACTCTGGCTTCTTGCGCGAGCCGACCTAGCGTGGTGATCTGTTGATTAGTCTCTTGTGGAAATAGGGCTTTTCGTTGAGCCACGGCGGCCACGGCCTTACCCGTCTGGCCCTTGATACCGCTGTCCGCGATGACCAAGGTGCCATTTAAGGCAAAAGGAATCTGCGTAATCGCTTGGTGTGGCACGAACCAAATGGGTACGGCCGAGCTGACCGTGGCCGCGTCAATCCCACTCGGATTCCCGTGGGTGATTTTCTCGGCAATGGCGGCGGTAGCCAACAGTTGGTCGCGGGTCATTGATCGATCAAAAAAAGCAGTCATCGCGCGTGTGATCGCCACGGCTACAGCGGCCGAAGATCCCATGCCACGTTCGGCAGGCAAGTCACTTTCGATCCGCATGGCAAATGGGATTTGCTGGCCGTTGAACCGGTCTAAGAGCGTCTGAATTAACTTTGCGACGCCGGCTAGGTTCTGTCCTAGTTCGTCGATCGGACCGTCAAAGTAGCGGCTCGAGATCGTCTGACCGGTAGTGGTTGCCCGCATCGTCACATTGGTTTGGACCGAGGGCAGGGGTAAGGCAATGGCCGGTTGTCCATAAACAACGCTGTGATCACCAATAAGAATAATTTTGGCATTACTTTGCCCGGTAACGGTTCTAGCCACGTCTACTCGCTCGCTTTCTTCATGAAATTATCTACCAGAATATCATACTCTACTGATAACTATTGCGCTAGCTTTGCCCCTGAAAAACTGCCAATCTGTCAAAAATTAACCCTTTCTATAGAATTACCGTTCGATCGAGGCAACGCGACGATAGCGTTGCCTGGCTAAGTGGTGTATCATAGTGCCAGTTATAATCGCAATTGTGCAGAAATTGGTGAGCATATTATGGATAAAGACACGGTTTATGCGGTGGTGGATATCGAAACTACCGGGACCAGTGTGAAAGATGGCGACCGCATTATCCAAATTGGGTGCGTCTTCGTCCAGCATAATCAGGTGATCAATCACTTTGAAACGGATGTGAATCCCATTCGAGAGATCCCCGCAGCTATCTCAAGGCTAACGGGAATCACCAACAAACGGGTCCGACACGCGCCACTCTTTGACGACGTGGCCGGGACCCTGTATAGCCTGTTGACGGATACGGTGTTTGTGGCCCATAACGTTAATTTTGATTTGCCCTTCATTAACTCGGAATTCGCGCGAGTGGGTTATCCAGAATTAAATATTGCGGCGGTGGATACCGTTTCTCTCAGTCAGATTCTCTTGCCGACGGCGCCAAGCTTTCGCTTACGGGATCTGAGTAGTTACTTCAACATCGAACACGACAATCCCCACTCGGCGGACAGTGATGCTGGGGCGACGGCGGAACTATTTATCTTCCTCTTCCGTCGACTACGTGGCTTGCCACTGGTGACACTTCAGCAGATGATTGATTTACGACCAGAACTACCGCTCCAAACGGCGGCTCTTTTTGACGTGGCGTTACGGCTCAATACGGCGACACCACGTAGGTTACCAGACTACCTTTATGTGAAGAACGGCTTGGCTTTGCGTCAGACGCAGCCGTTACCAACGGCGACACTGGCTGAACCTAGCACGTATCCGAAGACCAAAAAACAAAAGCAACGGTTGATGCCGGATAACCTGGAATGGCGTCCGGAACAAGCCAAGATGATGAATTACATTTACAATAACTACGCCCATAGCGACCTTCACCCAGTTAAACAGATGATCGTGGAGGCCCCAACGGGAATTGGGAAGAGTCTCGGGTATCTCTTACCGATGGCTTACCTGACGCAGGGTAACCGACCAGTCGTGATTAGCACGGCCACGACGTTGCTCCAAGAACAATTACTGACCCAAACGGTACCACTGCTTAATCAAATCGTGCCTTTCACCATGAATGCCGTGCTGGTTAAGGGTGGTCGGCACTACCTAGATCTACAACGGTTTGCGACGACCCTCAAGGTGTCCGAAAGCTCCAAACAGACGCAACTTCTAAAGTTGAGACTGTTGGTCTGGCTGACCATGACAATCACAGGTGATCTTGATGAGTTGCATCTGGCAACGTATCGTGCGCCATACTTCCAAGAGATCGTCCATGAGGGTGCCGTGGCTAGCGATAATCCTTTCTACGAGGACGACTTTGTGCGTCGCCGGGATCAGCGGGTCGCTCAGGCACAGATCATTATTGTGAACCATGCCTATCTGAGCGAACATGCTAGTGACTTGGGACAGGAGCTTTCGCGGCCATACCTGGTCATCGATGAGGCCCAACACTTGGCCGACAGTACGCTACGTCAACGACGGACTCAGGTGAAATTTGCTAATATCGTCAATGAGCTTCACCATATTCAACGCGAGATCAGTCGTGAGATGGGGACAAGTCTTCTGCGGTTGTTCCGCGGGAATACTGCGGCGGTTCGGAGTCTCAATAGCCTGTTGGTCACCAGTCAAAACTTAGAGAAGACGCTTCATCAGTTGGTAAATCAACTCTTCTTGACGTTCTTGGCGGGTCAACGGGGGAATACCCAGAACCAGGTTATCGAACAACTCATTCCGACCGCAAAATTAGCGGCCATGAATCAACAGACCCAGCCACTCTTGGATACGATTCAGAAGGATAATACGACCTTACTGATTCAGCTGGGGCGGTTGCGTCAACAGTTTGAACAGCACCGTGATCGGTTTGCCCCTTCGGAACGCTACATCTTCGAACAGGTCGACACCCGGGTTCACGTGATTGATGAGAACGTGGCCCAGCTGGTCGATATCTTTGATCAGGTGACCCAACAGGGGCCGGCTAGTCTGTTCTGGCTGACGATCAACCACGTTGGGGATCGGAATAGTCTACAACTGGCCAGTGGGCTGTTGGCGACGGAAGGTTTCTTGCGCCGACAGATTTACACGCATTTCCAGCCGGTTCTGTTAACCGGGGCGACGTTATTCTCCTCGGGACGTTCGCAATATATTCTCGACCAGTTCGATCTCGAACGGGACGAAACGACCACGCATCGCATGCGGTCAAGCTTCGACTACAGCGAGCAGGCTGAATTGTTTGTGGCAGACGATGGTCCAGATCTAAGTAAGGTGTCAACACGCGACTATATTGTTTATTTGTCTACTGCAATAACCCAATTGGCGGGGGCTGTGAACAAACAAACGCTGGTGCTTTTCAACTCGTTAAGTGTGATTGAACAGGTCTACCAGCAACTGGTCAAACAACCAGAATTTGCCAATCGGGAGATCTTCGCGCAAGGCATCAGTGGGAGCCGTGAACGAATTGCTAAACGGTTCGCAACCAGTCATGGCGCCATCTTGTTAGGCGCAGCTAGTTTTTGGGAAGGCATTGACCTGCCCGCAGAACAGCTGGAACTCCTGATTGTGACGCGCCTGCCATTCGATTCGCCCGATCGCGTCTTTGTGAAGGCCAATTACGCCCGATTGGAGGCCGCAGGGAAGAATCCGTTTTACAATGCGGCACTGCCGGCAGCCACCTTACGCTTGCGTCAAGGGGTGGGTCGACTGATTCGAACACCCACCGATCGCGGGGCTATCGTCATCCTCGATCAACGGTTACTCGAACGGCAGTACGGCAAGAGCATCTTACGGGCCCTACCTGCCGATCTCAGCCGCACGGATGGCGACATTACCACCATTTCACAAGGCTTGGTTAAATTTTTTGAAAAAAAGCCGGACAATCCGGTGACACCCCCGGAAGTTTGATATAATTGGAAAAGATTGAATTCTGACAAGGGAGTACGAAGAGAATTGATGAGACAACAATATCAACGGCGTCGGCGGCCACGCCACTGGGTGCTCCTGAGCATTCTGGTCATTGTGCTGGTGCTGTTAATCAGCGCGGGCTATGTGATCCGACGGGCCACTAAGCCGCTCAGTCAGGACCAGATTCGGGCGGAACGAATCGCCAAGAAATCAGGTCATCTGACGAGTACCAGTGATTTTTACTGGACAAATTTAAATTCCACCTATTACACGGTAGCCGGTAAAAACAAGCAGAAACAGGCTGTTTATGCGGTTATCTCCGAGTCAGGCAAGGATGTCACCGTGCTGAAACAAAGCGCGGGGATGTCACGGAATACGGCGCTCCAGCAGGTCTGGAAACGTAATCCTAAGAAGGTGTTGTCGGCCGCTTTGCGGATCTTTAACGGCAAGCCAGCCTGGCAGGTGGGTTACCTCAATCAGAGTGGGAAGCTCTGCTACGTGACCTTCCAGTACAGTAATGGGAAGGTTCTCCAGCAGATCGCCAATATTTAGCAAGGAGGATGACGATGCGACTTTCTAAGCGAGCACAAGCAGTCCGTCCCTCAGCAACTTTAGCAACCGGCCAACGGGCCAGGGAACTTCAAGCAGTGGGGGTCGACGTGATCAACCTGAGCGTGGGTCAGCCGGACTTTCCGACCCCAGCGCCCATCAAGGCCCAGGCCGTGGCGGCCATTAACGCTGGCACGGTCGACGGTTACACGGATACGGCGGGAATTCTGCCGCTGCGCGAGGCCGTCAGCCAACAGGTTCAGCGGCTACACGGGGTTACCGTGTCTGCCGATCAGGTGGTCGTGACGACTGGGGCCAAATTAGCACTGTACGCGCTTTGTCAGGTTTTATTGGATCCTGGCGACGAAGTCCTCTTGCCAAAACCCTACTGGGTCAGTTATGCTGAACAGGTGGGGTTAGCGGGTGGTCGGCCGGTGACGGTCGATCCGCAGGCTAATCTGAAGGTGACACCGGCACAACTGGCGCAAGCCTATACGCCGCGCACCCGGGCACTGATTCTCAATTCGCCACAAAATCCTAGCGGGGTGGTCTACACCCAAGCGGAATTGCAGGCGATTGGCGAATGGGCGGTTGCCAGAGATGTTCTGGTCATTGCCGATGACATTTATGGCGAACTCGTCTACGACGGCTCGGCAGTGGCACCGTCAATCGTGGGCATTACCCCGGCCATCACGGCGCAGACCGTGTTGATCGGTGGGGTCTCCAAGACCTACGCGATGACCGGCTGGCGGATTGGCTATGCGATTGGGCAACCCGCCTTGATTCAGGCGATGAAGACCGTGTTATCCCATATGACGGGGAATACGGCGGCCGTGAGTCAGGTGGCTGCCCAGGCGGCACTGACCATGGACCAAGCCTCGGTAGCTAGCATGCGTGCTGATTTCAAGCAGCGACGTGATGCAATTTACCCACTGCTGACGGCCTTGCCCGGGTTTCATTTAGCGGGCAAACCGCAGGGGGCCTTCTACTTCTTTCCAGACGTCACGGCGGCGATGGCCATCAAGCAGGTGGCCACGTCCCATGAATTCGTCGCTAAGGTGTTAGAGGAGGCCCACGTGGCGGTGGTTGCCGGGGAAGCCTTCGGTATGCCGGGGCACATCCGCCTCAGCTACGCGTCCAGTCTGCCTGTGCTTTTGACGGCGATGGACCGCTTAAAACAGTTTATGCAAGATTAAAAATTTATTGTGAGATGGAGGAATGATTGTGGAACAGATCAACATTATTGATGCCAGCAAGCACGTCGATGAAAAAGTAAAAATTGGTGTCTGGCTCACCAATAAGCGTTCCAGTGGGAAGATTGCTTTCCTACAATTACGAGACGGAACTGCCTTTTTCCAAGGTGTCGTTCTTAAAAAAGCCGTTGACGAAGCGACCTTTGAATTAGCGAAGGAAATTCGTCAAGAAACCAGTATGTGGATCACGGGGATCATTCACCAGGATGATCGCTCACACTTTGGTTATGAAATCGAAGTTGAAACGATCGAAGTTATTGGCGAAAGTGAAGACTACCCAATTACGCCTAAGGAACATGGGGTTGACTTCTTAATGGACCACCGTCACCTTTGGTTGCGTTCATCCAAGCCACATGCTCTGATGCGGATTCGTAACGAGGTCATCCGGGCCACTTACGAATTCTACAATAAGGAAGGCTTCACCAAGATTGATTCCCCAATTTTGACTGGGAGTGCGCCTGAAGGAACGACTGACTTGTTCCACACGGAATATTTCGATCGCGACGCCTACTTGTCACAATCCGGTCAGCTGTACGCCGAGGCTGGGGCCATGGCCTTTAACAAGGTCTTCACCTTTGGCCCAACGTTCCGGGCTGAAAAGTCCAAGACGCGTCGTCACTTGATCGAATTCTGGATGATTGAACCCGAAATGGCTTTCATGCACCAAGAACAAAGCCTTGAAGTTCAAGAACAATACGTGGCTTTCTTGGTTCAAAATGTTATCGACAACTGTGCCGCTGACTTGAAGACCCTGGATCGTGACGTTGAAGTGCTGAAGAAGTATACCCACCTGCCTTACCCACGTATCAGTTACGATGAAGCCATCGAACTGTTGAAGGGGAACGGCTTTGACGTGGACTGGGGTGTCGACTTCGGCTCACCAGAAGAGACCTTCCTGGCCGACCACTTTGACAAGCCGGTCTTTGTGTTGAACTACCCGAAGGCTATCAAGCCATTCTACATGAAGCCACATCCAACACGTGACGATGTGTACATCTGTGCCGACCTCTTAGCTCCAGAAGGCTACGGGGAAATCATCGGTGGGTCCGAACGTGAAGTGGACTACGACAAGTTACTCGAACAAGTTAAGAAGGCTGGTCTCGATCCAGAGGAATACAGCTGGTACCTTGACTTGCGGAAGTACGGGTCCGTGCCTCACTCTGGCTTCGGGATGGGTCTCGAACGGTTCCTGACCTGGATTACCGGTGAGGAACACGTCCGTGAGGCAATTCCATTCCCACGGTTGTTGAACCGTATTTACCCATAGAAATTAACGGATCACACGACCGGACTGCCTTTTGGCGTTCGGTCGTTTCATTTATACGGCCACTTGCGAGCCGTAATGTGTCAGTGACAGGGGGTCATGAAAAATGGATGATTTTATGCGACGCTATATTCAGGATGGCCAGACGAGCGTGGCTAATTACCTCCTCGATAATTTTCGAGCGGTGGGGATGACCACAGATCAATTGTTGGTTTATATTCAGTTACGCCGGGAGATGGATCGCGGCGTACTCATGCCTGATGCCGACGAACTCGCCAAGAAACTAGGCTGGAATCAGCAACGTGTCTATCAGGTGTTACACGAGATGATTGAAAGTAAACTGATGACGATTGAGAGTGTCACCACGGCTCAAGGTCAGAGTCAGGATGCCTATGACTTCCGACTGTTGGTGGAGAAGCTCAGTCAATTGTCAGTCCGGGAGAAGACGGTCGTGGCTAAGGCTACTAAACAGGCCGAAACTACCGATCGGGCGACCGTGTTTGGCCAGATCGAAACCGAATTTGGCCGACCACTTTCGCCTTTGGAAATGGAGAGCATCAACCATTGGTTAGATGACGACCATTATAAACCCGAGCTGATTCAGTTAGCCTTGAAGGAAGCCGTCCTCAACCAGGTCTACAATCTCAAGTATATGGACCGGATCCTATTGAATTGGGAAAAGAAGAACCTGACGACGGCGGTCCAGGTCCAGCGCGACAAGGAACGTCAACAACCACGGCGAAGTGCCAAACCGACGACACCCGGTGGTGAGGTACCCGACGTGCCAATCTTTAAGCTGACGGATAATTAGATAGACTAAAGGAATCCCCATCGATCGTTCTAATTGACGAGTGGTGGGGATTTTTTTGTTGATTACTGCACTAACGTTGAGTGTTCTGACCGGATTAACTGGTATAGCGGTGTGCTTACAAGGTTATCGTGACGAGTTGTGAGGTATGTTCTTAGGAAAAATACGTATGGATGGTTGCCAATTTGAAAAAGTTAAACAGAAAATTCCTATTCGATCTGTTGATTCATGTCGATATTATTATCAATCTGAATGTTTCAGAACCATTTTGCTTCCGTCAAGGTGGCCAATAAAAGCCAATTTAGCCGGAGGAGGCCAGGGATGGAGCCGGCCGTGGTGGTACTGTTAGACCGAGTGTTTTTCTCGGCCTTACAGTACGGGCGACCTTTAAGACCCGCGCTCCTGGCGGGGCTTAAAGTCGAGCGAGAAGCCCAAGGGGCTGAAGCGTCCCCACAGCAGGCGTAATCCCTGGCAGCCGCAGGTGGCCTGTTATCACTAAAATTAGGAGGTTACAAAAAACCTCCCCAAAGCAACCAAAGCGGTTGAATCGGGGAGGTTTAGATGATCTCGTTAATTCTTGTTATCGTCAGTGTTAGTCGTGGATGACGTCTGCGTGCTGTTATCATCGTCGTTGCCATTACCATTACCGCTAGGCTTTTGTTCCGTGCTCGAGGATTCCTTACTGGTACTGGACTCAGTCGTTGAGGATTCCGTCTTGGAGGTGCTGGAACTGGTTGTCGCCTGGTTATTACTGCTGTAAGCCGAAGAGTTTGTGTTGTTCGTCGACCCATATTGGCTAGTAGCCGTGGTATCCGTGACGGTACCAGGGTGACCAGTGACGTAGTATTCCGTCTTTCCATTTTGCGTGGTACGCGTGACGGTACTTGGGGCGGTCCAGTCGGTATTGGTGCTCTTACCAGCGAGATAGCTCATTTCGTACTTGTAGATCTCTTGGGCAATCGTGGTTTGTGACTCACTGACATAGTGGCCGGTCTGGAATTGTTTATCGTAACCCGTCCAGACGGAGACCGCGTAGTTCTTGGTGTAACCCGTGAACCAGGAGTCCATCGTCGCGCCATCTGGTACCTTATCGGCGTAGTCGTCAGGGTAGGAGTCGGTCCCAGTCTTCCCGGCTTGGTAAAGCCCGGAGATGGCGGCTGAGCGGCCTGAACCACTTTCGTTGGTAATGACATCCTTCATCATATCGGTCAACATGAAGGCCGTAGCGGCGCTCATGGCGCGTTTACCGGTAGAGGCGTAGTTGTGCTTCTTACCATCCTGAGTGACCACTTTGGAGACCAGGTAAGGCTTGTAGTAGGTCCCACCGTTGGCGAAGGCTGCATAGGCAGCGGCTTCTTGTTCGGAGGAGATATACAACCCGATCCCGTTTTGTAAGGTCAACGTCTTATCAAACGTCATTCCCAAGCCTTCGAGGAACTTGGTAGCCTTAGAGATCCCGACGTTTTGTAAGGTCCGAACGGCCGGAATATTGCGAGACTCGTAGAGAGCCTTACGCATGGTGATGGTTCCTTGGTATTGCTTATCCCAGTCATAGAGGCTCTTGTCGGTCCCGGGGTACGTAAATGCCGTATCCTTCACGGGTTCGTAAGTTGGATAGTAGAGGTGTTCAATGGCGGGCCCATAATCCATCAGAGGCTTAGCCGTTGAGGCACTAGAACGGTCCTTTTGGACGGCTCGGTTTAACCCGAAAGTCACATTCCCGGTCTTCCGGCCACCAATCATGGCGACCACTTGACCGTTGTTGGGATTCACAATCGTGGACCCAACTTGGAATTTGCTAGAAGGGAAGTTGACGTAGTTACCCGAGTTGACGATGCTGTAAAGCTTCTTCTGGGCACCCATATCGAGGTTGGTGTAAACTTTCAGCCCACCGGTAGTGGTGTTGTAACCCTTGGCCTTAAGCTCGGCGTAAACCTGTTTCAGGTAGGCGTCGATGACCTTGGTGGTCTTGGCATCGGTCGTGGTTGAACGGTGCGTCTTAACTAAACCAGTCTTGATGTTCGTGGCCTTAGCTTGCGCGGCCTGGGCGGACGTGATGGCGTTGTTCTTAGCCATGGCGTCTAACACCAGGTTGCGTCGCTTCTCAGCATATTGGGGATAAGTCGTTGGGTCGTAGTCGTTGGGTGCTTGAGGCATCCCGGCAAGGAGGGCCAACTGTGGTAATTCAAGGTCTTTCAGATCTTTACCGTAGTAGTATTCTGCGGCCGTTTGCATCCCGTAGACCCCGTTACCCATGTAAACCTTGTTAATGTAGTATTCCAGGATCTGGTCCTTGGAGTAGTTGTGATCGACCTTGAGGGCCAACCAGGCTTCTTGGGCCTTACGTTTCAGGGTTCGGTCGGCAGCGGCCGTCGAGAAGACGGACAGCTTAACCAATTGCTGGGTTAAGGTACTCCCACCTTGCATCCCCAAGGAAGACCCCGTGACATTAGCAAATGCAGCACCGAGGATTCGGATGGGGTCAACCCCGTTATTCTTGTAGAAACGCCGGTCTTCGGTGGAAACCACGGCTTGTTTCAGGGTCGTGGGAATGCCATTATTCTTAACGTAGTTTCGGTTTTGGGCACCCAACCGTGAGATGACCTTACCATTGGCGTCATAAACGCGTGTTGAGGTGTCACTGGACAGGGCGGACTGGGTAATCTTCGGGGCGCTCTGGGCGTAGAAGAAGAAAAGCCCGGCACCAGCCAAGATTCCTAGGACACCGATTGCCACGATAACGAACAGCACTCGGCGGAAGGTACGCCAGCCGTTGTGCGGTCGTTTGGGGCCGGGGGTGGACGTACTGTGGCGACTCATCCGCGTACCACCGGTAGAATTGTTACTAGACATGTTAATCTCCTTTGCGTTTTAAACGTGTTCGCTGCTAAAGCAGCTGATCCACGGCTTTGAGATAGGGAACCGGTAACTGCAATTGCGCAGGTAAAAGGATTCCCTTGGCAGCGATGTCCGCATAGGGCACGGACTTACGGCCACCTTGAATTTGTTGATCCCAGAAGGTAAAGAGGTCTTCGGCACGGTACAGGTAGGTTTCGTGACGATTGACAAACTTAATAATAGCAAAACAAATGCCACCCTGGGCCGTGCAGGCCCGCATGTGATCGATCTGGTGTTGATGAAAGTTTTTCAACGGGAAGGAGGACTTGTTCTTGGTTTCCTTCGCGTCGAAGTCGAGGTAATGGCCCCGATAGACCCCGTTGTAATCGGTCGTGGACGCGGTGCTAAAGTAGGCTTCCTTAATGACTGCCGCACTGCGTTTCGGATAATCGACCTTGACGATCTGGATGGGGGTCGGCTTCTTGTGAACGACCGCCATGCCACGGGTCTCATAGTACGTGTTACTCTGGTTGAGCTCTTCCTCTAGCGTCATGCCCCGTTTCCCGTAATTAGTATAGGAACTGGGAAACTTGGGCCCGGACGGTGTCGCTGGTGTTTGATAGGCATTCCCATTGGGATACCGAATAGTCATCGACTCCTCACACTCCTTGTCAAAAGCTGGCTCGCATTTGTGGCCCAGTTATTGACATTATACCAAGGTGGGGCAGAAATAAAAACTCCCAAGCAGACCGGACGTCAGACTTTTCCAATAATTTAACGTCTTTTCATTGCTCCCACCGAAAATCTTCGCTAAACTATAGGAAGAACAAAGGGGGAATTCTGGTGAGTCGACTGTGGGTGACGGGTTATCGAAACTATGAACTCGGGGTCTTCGGTAACGAGGACAAGAAACTTCTGGTCCTAAAGGACGCGCTGAAGAAGGTTCTCATTGGTAAAATTGAAAATGGGACCGATTGGTTGATTACTGGCGGCCAACTGGGGGTTGAACAATGGGTCATTGAGGTAGCCCTGACCTTAAAGGACGACTACCCAGAGCTGAAGATTGCGATGATGACGCCGTTTGCAGAGTTCGGCAACAACTGGAATGAGGCCAATCAGGCGCAATTAGCCAGCATCATGAGCCGAACGGACTTCCATGAACCAGTCAGTGCGCAACCTTATCACAACCCCCAACAGTTAAGAAACTATCAAGAATTTATGTTGACCCATACAGATGAAGCCGTGATGGTTTATGATTTAGAGGTTGAAGGCAAACCTAAGTATGATTACCGAGCGATTGAAAAGTTTCAGGAGCAACATACTTATCCCCTGACGATGGTTGATATGGAGTGGTTGCAAGAAAGTGCCAACGAATATCAAGAAAATTTAAATAATGGTTCCCAATTTGAATGAAAACTGGTATTATTAATATTGCCGGTTTGATATGACAACGAGGTGTAAATAATCGATGGAAAACATTAAGTTCACTCCAAAAGAAATTTTGCAAAAGCAATTTCGACAAAAGATGCGTGGTTACGATCCAGATGACGTTGATACTTTCTTAGACAACGTGATCAAGGACTACGACACTTTTGTTAAGGAAAATCAACGCCTGCAAGATGAAAACGAACGGTTGTTAGCGAAAGTTGATGAATTAACGAAGCAAGTACAAGTTGGCGTGAGCCAGCCGCAAGCTTCCACAACTAGCCAACCGACGTCCAGTGTCACCAACATGGATATTCTCAAGCGTTTATCCAACTTGGAACGTCACGTTTTCGGTTCACAATTAGATAATGATCCAAACGAGTCACATCGTTTGTAGAATTATAAAGACTGGTGTAAATCCTGAGTAATCGCGGTCGGCTTATGTCGGCTGAGGAAAGTCCATGCTCGCACAGACTGAGATGTCTGTAGTGTTCGTGCTCGGTGAAAAAATAAGCCGGGGAGCGTTAGCAATAACGTTACGGCGGGAAAAAACGGCTAAGGCTTCGGCTATGCTTGAGTATCCCTGAAAAGTGCCACAGTGACGATACGTCTAGGAAAACCTAGGCGGTGGAACGCGGTAAACCCCTCGAGCGGGCAACCCAAACTTTTGGTAGGGGCGCTTCACATATGGAAATGAACGAAATGTGGGGGGAGAGGAAACTCTCGAGATAGATGATTACTGCCAGTCAATCGTTTGCCTGAAACGGTTGGGTGGTACAAAACATGGCTTACAGGGATTTACACCATGTCAGGTCGGTGGGAGCTTGCTCCCGCCTTTTTTTATAGGATGAATTTACAATTGAAGTGCAACACTAAAGGAAGTTAAGTTTAATTTTTCCACATTGTACGATAGAGATTCAATCTTAGATTTACTATTCGCAAAAAGTCCGTCACAAGTTTTAGAGCAGTTAAAACAGAGAGGAAGTTTAGTTGGTGTATGAAGGACGTAATTGTGGTCAAAGATTTAAAAAAAGAGTTTCGAGTGACCACTCGTGAAAGTGGAATTTCGGCCGCGCTAAGATCGTTAATAAGGCCTCAAAAGAAAACTATCACGGCCGTCAATGGAATTAGCTTCTCTGTTCATGATAATACGATCACGGGTTTTATAGGTAAAAATGGGGCCGGGAAGACGACAACGATAAAGATGCTTACAGGAACATTGTTTCCAACTTCTGGGGAAGTGCGAGTATTAGGATTTGTTCCTCAGGAAAGAAAATTAGTCTTCAGAAAAGAAATTTCAGTGGTGATGGGCAATAAGCCGCAAATTATGCTTGATCTTACGCCGAAGGACTATTTTGAGCTTATTCAGGTTATGTACGATGTTGACAAAGTTGCGTTTGAAACTAATGTGGCTGAAATGTGCTCGTTGTTGAATGTAAGCGATAGAATTGATGTTCAGGCTAGAAAGCTCTCTTTAGGTGAAAGGATGAAGGTTGAATTTGTAGCTGCTGTTGCAACAGAGCCAAAACTATTATTTTTGGATGAGCCAACAATTGGATTGGATGTGCTTGCAAAACGTGATATAAGAAAATTTCTGAATAGTTTAGTTTCAAAAAAAGATATCACAATCCTACTAACGAGTCATGATATGGATGACATTGCAGCATTATGTAATCAAATAATTTTGATAGATAATGGGCAGATTATCTGGGATGGTACAGTTAGCGAGTTAACGGATAGGTTTTCAGGCTTTCAGTATGTTCAATTTCAAAAGGGAACGGGGTATGATCCAAGGCTTCTTTCTGGAAAAGTGGTCGATGTTGATGATAGTTCAATAACTCTTAAGGTACCCAGAGACGATGTAGAAAGGCTGTTAACCTTGTTAAGCAAAGAGAAAATAGGAACGAACTTCTCTATTCATGATTTGCAACTCAATGATATTATTTTGGAAATTTTTGAAAAATGAAAGTGGGTAGAAAATGAAGGTATACTACGCATTTTTAAAAGCTACGGCAAAATCGATTTTATCGAGCAAAAGTAGTGCTTGGATACTTTTACTGCAGGCAACTATTCCTACAGTGGTAATGGGGTATTTATGGACGAATGTGCTGGCAAATGGACGTACAATTTCAGGAATGAACTCCGTAGATATGATTCACTATTATGTTGGAGTGAACGTCGTAAACTTTTTCGTTTGGTACGCGGTAGATTGGGAACTGAATGATGATATTCATTCAGGGAAATTGGCCAATATTATTAGGAAACCAATTAATATGATGCTTTATTATATATCTAAAATGGTCGGCGATAGACTTGCTAACATCTTAGTTATTCTGCCAATATTGTTGCTATTGTTGCTTGCTAATTGGAAATCAATCAATTTCAATACTGGTTTAGTAAAAAACGTTCTCGTTATTATTGTTTCCGCCTTATTATGGTTCTTTTTTTCCTATAGTGTGGGGTGTTTGGCATACTGGTTTGAGAATCTGTTTTTTGTCTTATTGGTGAAGGAAATCGTTGTATCATTTTTATCCGGATATTATTTGCCTATTTCAACTTTTCCATTTGTTGCAAAAGAGCTATTAAAGTATTTGCCATTTCAATATTTTAATTATTTTCCAGTTCAAATAGTATTGGGAAATAAGACGGGAGTTTCATGGGAGCAAGGACTTTTAACGGAATTAATATGGTGTTTCATTTTCTTATTGTTCTCAGAGTATGTTAACAGGAAAGGGTTGAGGCATTATTCGGATGTCTTGGGTTAAATTAAATAAGCAAAAAAGGATTATTCTGGCGTTACTTAAATCAGGAATAACTGAAACTCTTTCTTTTAGTTCTGATGTTCTATTTGGAATTATTTCGTCAGGTCTTTGGATTGGTATTCTAATATTATTTTTTAAGATAATTTTTTTAAATGTGGATACCATTGCAGGCTGGACCTGGAGTGAAACGTTGATGCTTTTGGGCGTCTATACAACAATCGATGGCTTGATGATGTCATTGTTAGTTCAAAACTTACCCAAGTTAGAACATGATATACGAGAAGGCAATCTTGATATGGTACTGATGAAACCAATTGATGCTCAGCTTTTTTATATTTTTCGTTCAGTAGATACAACGCAATTGTTGAATTCGCTTCTTGGGGTTCTGGTTGTACTCTACGCAAGCACTAAAAGCTCGATCTCGCTCATAAATTTATTACTTTTTCTTGTGATGATAGTTGGTGGATGTGTTTTGTACTATTCAATTTGGTTTTTATGGACAATTACCACCTTTTGGTTTCCATCAAACTTCGGTAGAACGGACCTGTTCATGAGTGTAATTCAGGTTGGTAGATACCCTTCTAGTATCTATAAAGGAGTGGGCAAAGTTGTATTTATGGCAATTATTCCATTAGGTTTGATTGCAACTCCAAGTGCATTAGCAATAACCGGCAAAATGAGTTTACAGTATTTCTTTATGACCTGGTTACTTGTTATTGTATTTGTTTGTATTGACCGTTTTTTTTGGAAGAAAGGACTTAAAAAATATGATGGAGCTGGGCGATAATAACAAGGTTTCGGTGATTATTGTAAGTGCAGGAAAATCAACTCTTGAAAATACATTATTTAATTTAAGAGATCAGTTTAGAGATAAACTTATTCAGGTGGTATTAGTACTTGACACATCTCACGAGTGGAATTTTAGTAAAGGTTTTTTAAAAAAATTAACAGATAGATATTTTCAAGTGGGACGAATTTAAGGGGTGAAAGGCCTTCGGTGGTACACTGAGGGTAAAGTCGACTCGTCGCGGTAGCGGTCGACAGCGTTCGCCAACAAAAGCGTTGTACCGTTGAGTCGGAAACAAGGAGGATGTTATGAAAAAATTTCATTTATACGCCGCCACTGCGAGTGGTATCGAAGCCATCGCTGGGCGCGAATTACGAGACCTGGGTTATGAGACCCAAGTCGAAAATGGTCGGGTTCGTTTTGACGGGACGATCGAAGATATCTTACGGACGAACCTCTGGCTCAGAACGGCCGACCGGGTTCGGATCATCGTGGCTGAATTCGATGCCATGACGTTTGACGAATTGTTCGAAGCCACCAAGGCCGTGGCTTGGGATGAATTATTGCCAATGGATGCCGCTTTCCCCGTTGAAGGTCGCTCCAAGAAGTCTCAGCTACATAGTGTGCCCGATGCCCAAGCGATCGTGAAGAAGGCCGTGGCGACCAAGTTAGCCGCCGTCTATCACCGTCGGACGCGGATGCCAGAAACGGGTGCGACGTATCCTTTGGAAGTCATGATCGACAAAGATCATGTCATGTTAACGCTTGATACCACTGGTCCTAGCTTGTTTAAGCGTGGCTACCGGGTCGGTAAGGGTGGCGCGCCCATCAAGGAAAACATGGCGGCGGCACTGATTGCCCTGACGAGCTGGCACAAGGATATGCCATTCTGGGATCCCGTCTGTGGGTCCGGAACTATTCCAATTGAAGCCGCTCTGATTGGCCGTAATTTGGCGCCTGGCTTCAACCGGGACTTTACCTGTGAGAGTTGGGACTGGGTGCCACAAGAACTGAGTGACCAAGTCCGTGACGAGGCCGATGCCAAGGCCGACTATGACACGCCCTTACAGATTTTTGGGAGTGATATCGACGAGAACATGGTCGCCATTGCCAAGAAGAACGCGCAAGAGGCTGGGTTGTCGCAAGACATTACCTTCCGTCAGTTAGCGGTTCAAGACTTTGAAACTGACCTCAAGCATGGGGTCATCGTCGCCAACCCACCTTATGGGGAACGGTTGAGTGACCAGGCCAGTGTCCGGGAACTTTACAAGCAAATGGGTGACGTCTTCCGGCCAATGACGGACTGGTCAACCTATGTGCTGACGGCCGACTTGGAATTCGAACACTTCTATGGCAAGAAGGCCACGAAGACGCGGAAACTCTATAATGGAGCCCTCCGGACAGATTACTTCCAGTTCTGGGCACAACGACAACCACGGCGTTCAAAGGAGTAGGTCACGTGATTAAGGCGGATTGCATTTTCTGTCAAAAAAGCGAAATCGTTCTGGAAAATGACCTGGCGAAGGCCTTCTGGGATTTACATCCAGTGCGCAAGGGTCATCTGCTGATCGTTCCTAAGCAGCACTATGCCACGTACTTTGATATCCCTGGTCCAACCAAACAGGCCATGGATGCCTTGTTGGCTGAAGGTAAGGTCTTATTGGACCAGACTTATCAGCCGGCTGGCTATAACATTGGGATTAATGTCGGAGCGGCGGCTGGTCAAACAGTCATGCATGCCCATGTTCACTTGATTCCAAGGTATACGGGTGACGTACCTGATCCTCGTGGTGGGGTTCGCAAACTCATCCCCGCAGCCGTCAAACGTCTTCTGAAATAAACGCATGAGAGTCTCAGTAAATTTGCTGAGGCTCTTTTTTTATAGTGCACATGTTAGAAAATCTGACGTAAAAATGGACAATTAGTGGCGAAATTCTCTGATAAAAAGGTTAATTGACGAATTTACTCATATTTCATCGACATATTTAGTGTTTAGTGTTAGGATTTATAACATTAAAAGATGAAGAGGGCGACGCAAATGAATTTAGCCAACACGGCCTTTGTGTTAGTGGCAAGTATCTTGGTTTTATTCATGACTCCTGGTTTGGCATTCTTTTACGGGGGTCTGGTTTCGGAGAAAAACGTGGTTAATACCATGTTGTCGGTGTTTATCATGACGGGGATGGCCATTCTCCTCTGGGTATTTGTGGGGTATTCGCTAAGCTTCTCGGGTGACGTTGCCGGAGTGATTGGGAATCTGCGAGAGGCCTTTTTCCACGGCGTGCGGTTGTCAACCTTGACGACGGGGCAGATTCCCGTGGGCGCCTATGCCCTATTTCAAATGATGTTTGCCATTATTACTCCTGCTTTATTCGTGGGGGCCGTGGTTGGTCGAATTCGTTTTAAATTTCTGCTACTCTTTCTGGTCGGGTGGTCGTTACTCCTGTACTACCCGCTGGTTCACCTGGTGTGGAGTCCAGTCGGTTGGCTAGCTCATTGGGGGGTGCTGGATTTCGCCGGTGGGACGGTGGTTCACATCAATGCCGGGGTCACCGCCTTGGTCTTGTCGGCCTGGTTAGGGCCACGGTTGAAGAGTAATACCGGCAATCCCCACTACAATTTACCCTGGGTCCTGCTGGGAACCGCGATTCTATGGATCGGTTGGTATGGCTTCAATGCCGGGAGTGCGCTGGCGGTCAATGACGTTGCCTTACAGGCAGCCTTGACCAGTACCGTGGCCACAGCCACTGCGATGGTCGTGTGGATGGGACTCGACATCTGGCGTCACGGGAAACCAACCTTGGTGGGTGTCTGTACCGGGACCCTCTGTGGGTTGGTGGGCATCACGCCGGGAGCTGGATACGTGACGATCATGGGTGCCGTGGCTATTGGCGCCATTGCTACCTTGACCAGCTATGTCTTTGTGACCCGGATCAAGCCACGTTTGGGAATTGACGATGCGCTAGATGCCTTCGGTTGTCACGGGGTGAGTGGGATTGTTGGCAGTGTCCTCGTAGGAGTCTTCGCCACGAAGACCGTCAATCCGGTGGTCACGACCAATGGCCTTCTATATGGCGGTGGCGGTCGTTTACTAGGCATTCAGGTTGGGGCAACGCTCTTCACCATTGTGTTGGTGGCCGCCGGGGTCAGTCTCTTGGTATGGGGCCTCCGACAGGTTTGTCCAATGCGCGTTGACATTGCTGAGGAAGAAGCGGGGCTCGACCTGGGTGAGCACGGCGAACGGGTGGACTCAACGGTGGCCCGTCAGGCCCAGTTGGCCGCCTTCCGTCCCGAACAGGAACGTTTCGAACCCGAGTTTCGGGGACAACTCCAGCATCTGACACCGCATGATGCCACTCGATCTGGTTTGCATGGTCACTAAAGTTAGTGACTTTCTTAAGGTTCCCCGAAGTAGTGGTTATTTTGACGGTAAACTGATAAGCTAGCTTTGTGGTTAGGGGCCACATGAGTTTAATTAAGCTAAGGGGGAGTTTAAAATGAAAAAAGATCGGATTGTCTTAACGACCTTAGTCGTTTTTGCAGTGATGTTCTTAAGCCTGGTGCTCGTTTTAATGAAGTCACCATTATGGCTGGCATTCCCGCTGGCGTTTGCCGCTCTGGGTGCCGTCTGTTACGGCGTAGAGGGAATTATCGAAAACAAAAAATTACAGCGCAGTGAGCGCAAAGCTTAATCGTAAAAATAAAGAGGCCAGTGAGCCTCTTTTTTCGTGGTTTACGTTATCCGAGCGACTTGGTAAAATGAACGAGTAAAGGATGATGACGCGATGTGAATTGGCAAGGAGACAAAGTAGATGCCGGCGACTACCTGAAGGTGGCCGCCTGTACAGCAGTCATGGGACAATCGGTGTTGAGCCTTGCCCTGACGGCTCAGCCCACAGTCAAGCTTCAAGCTGTGATGGCCGGTATTTATTTGGCAGTGAAGTTCACCGCCCCGGCCTTTATCTGGGGAATTCTCTTCACGACCAGCCGGACCACTTATCCAGCTCCTAGCTATGGGACCTACCTGAAACGCCAGACACCGACGTTGTTTTTACCGACGGCGATCTGGACGGTGTTCTACCTGTGGTTGATGCCTGGTGTTCAGCAGCATGGGACGGCTCACAGTTGGGGATCGTTTATCTGGCAGGGCGTGAGTGGTAATGCGGCACCCCATCTGTGGTACAACACCATGATGCTCCAATTCATCCTGTTGATGCCCATTTTCTGGTGGCTACGTGGTCGGGTGAACCGCCCACAAGCGGCGAAACGCTGGGGATGGAGCATCGGGGGCCTCTATGTTTTGGCAATAGTCGGCTTTACCCGGTGGGTCTATCCAAACGATCACTTTGCCCACTGGTATCTCTTAGATCGGGTTTTCCCGGGCTTTCTCTTGTACGCGATATTAGGTGTGTTGTGCTGGCGATATTGGCCGGCCTGGCAACGCTGGTTGTCGCGCTACTGGAGCTTGTTGGTCCTAATGGCCTGTGTGGCGTGGGTGGTTCAGAATTGGACGCTACGGCAGTGGGGAACGACGATCGATCTTGCACATACGAGTTACTATTTGCCGGCAACCGTTGTTTTTGATTTAAGCGTTATCGGATTGGTTCTGGCGTTTGCCGGTTACCAAATACGGCGGCGATCCCGGTCGTTGGGAGTCGTTCATGGTCTCGCACAGTTAGCCTATCCCTCGTATCTTGCCAATGTATTTTGGCTACAGCTTATCTGGCGAGGTGGTGGGGCTGCCTTGACGCGAGCACACTTAGGTCTGGGCATCCTCGTGTGTTATGGATTGACCTGGATCGTTTCGTTTAGTTTTAGCGCCTTGATCGCCCAGAGTATTGATTTAATTAAATGGAGGAAACAACCATGGACAGAACGCAACCGGTAGAACTGGTGACAATGATTCTCGTGACCGATCCTGTCACTAAGCACGTCTTGGTGGAAGACAAATTAAATGTTCCCTGGAAGGCTGGTCACAGTTTTCCCGGGGGTCACGTGGAGGTCGGTGAAAGCTGTGCCACGGCGGCGATGCGGGAGGTGGCCGAAGAAACGGGTCTACACTTACATAGTTTGAGCTTCTGCGGTACCTGTGAATGGTTCGACCCGACGCGTCAAAAACGCAAGCTGGGTCTGTTGTACCGCAGTGATGATTTCACGGGGGAGCTACGGGACAGTAACGAGGGCCCTAACTCGTGGCTACCTTTGGCGGCATTGACGGCGGGCAACAGTGCGACTGGTCTGATGGCCCTACTACGCGTCTTTAACCACGAACTCCCAGCGGTCGTCAGTGATGAGTGGAATGGTGAACTGTCGGTGGATGCTGGGTGGCACGCCTAGGCTGAATTTTTCAGGCACCCTGAACCTCTCAATTATTGGAAACGTGTATAATTGAGGTAAAGGAAGCGATGATGATGAAAACAACGAGACAGACCCAACGGTGGTATGGCTATTTCTTCATTGGTTTGAGCGTGCTTGCCCTGATCTTGGCAGGACTGCTACCGTTAACCTTAGTGGAACGTGCTTTGATTTTGACGACCGCGGTAACCTTAGTGGCCTATGGGATTAGTTATCAATCCCGATTGGCCCGAGGCTGGTGGCTGGCACTGGTTGTTGTGGGTGGTGGACTGATTCTTCTGGACTTGGTCGTAGCCCTCATGACACCAGCGTTGTTCCTGACCTTCCTCGAATTCCTGTTGCCACTGACATTCTTGGTGGTGCTTCTGGGCTACCTGCGTCGGTTGATCTAGACTTGTTTAAGCTGTATGTTACCTGTGTCTCCGGCTAACACTTGTTTAAGCAGGTGTCATCATTTTAATTCGTAAATAAAAAATAAAAGCGTCCGACAATTATTTTGAAGATAATTGTTCGACGCTTTTTGACTGTAGTTAATTAATGGCAGGTACTGGCGGTTTGCTGAAATTAAGCGAACAGGGTCACCAGAATATCCCAGGTCATGTGAACGACAATTCCGGGCCAGAGCGATTTACTTCGAGCATAGAGCCAGCCGAAGAGGGCACCGAGGGCGGCAACGGAGACCAAATTGCTGATCCAAGCCATTGGACTCATGGCGGGGACCGTCGTGAGGTAACGGGGGATGTGTAGACTGGCGAAGGCCAGAGCCTGAATCGTATTGGCCGTGGCCAAGGAGTAGCGAGTCAACAGAACGTTTAGGAAGTAGCCCCGGAAGACGAATTCTTCACTGATCCCGACTACCAGAAAGTAGCGGCCCCAGAATTCGGGGCGAAAGCTGTGGCTGATGCGTAGGCCGTGGTGGGCGAGAATGAATTGTCCAATCAGGTAGACAATGACCAAGGCTAAGACGAGATAACCAGGTATGAATCGCCAGTTAGGGCGCCATTGATCACGGTTGGCTAAATACAGGTCGCTGGGTGCTGCTTGATGCAGGAACCAAGCCCCAGCACCTAACCAGACGAAAAGTTTGATGGCATCTAAGATGAGTTCCTGTGGCCAACCGGCAAGATGATTTTCGACAGGGACATTGAGGACGATCTGAACGATTAACCACACTAGCCAAAAGCCAATGAGGTTGAGGGCCAATCGTCGAGAGGTAATTGAACGCGACATGGGCGACACTCTTTTCTAGAATAAAGGTTTACTCATATTGTAGAACACTTTGACCGGATTGACTGTAAAGTTTAGGTAAGGATCACTGATGATAAGTGATGTAATCAGTGTATACATTTAAAGTAATCAGTGTTAACATGAAGTGTGAACGGTGTTTTAACGGGATTTTAAAGGAGGATGACTCAGATGGCGGAACGACCCTATCATCGAGAAAATTTAGCGGCGGCAATCGCACAACAAGCCCGAATTCAATTGGAGGAAGACGGGGCGGGACAACTTTCTTTGCGCCAAATTGCACGTTTCCTGGACGTGACGCCGGCTGCCGTTTATCGGCATTACCCGGATAAGGCGAGTCTATTGACGCAACTCAGAGTGACGATTACAGATGAATTGACGGCAACTTTACGTGAGGGTGTCTTGGATTCGGCGGATGCCACGGCTATGTTGACGCGGATGGTGACCAATCTATTGGCCTATGCGGCTCAACATCCCCAAGCAATTGCTTTCATCCTCACAACGCCATTAGGGGTCCCACAGAGCTTGCAAACGGTCGTCACCCTCTATACGGCGCAACACCCTGCTATGACGGCCACTCAGAACCCAGCCCAGGCCTGCTGGTTGTTTCTGTTGGGGATCTTGTTGGTTCATGACCAGACCCTAACGGCGGCGTGGATGACCACACAGTTGACCCACTTACTAGAAAATTAACCGAAACGACCAGTGGAAAATACTTTACTTTCAAAAAGTAAGTGATAAACTAAAGCCCATTGTTACGATAACTAAACGCCCGGTATCCGGGATTTGAAATGAGGTCATTAAATTATGGAAACTAAATTCGTAGAACTTGCCAAGAAACGGCGTAGCATCTATGCCTTGGGTCGCGATATGAAGCTCAGCCAAGACGACCTGGTCACGCTGATTAAAAACAGTGTAAAGCAGGGGCCATCATCCTTTAACAACCAGACGACGCGGGTCGCCATCCTATTCGGCGATTCACACGAAGAACTTTGGGACATCGTAATCAATCGTCTGAAGCAAGAGGTGCCCGACGCGGACGCCTTCAAGCGGACCGAAGCCAAGATTAACGGCTTCAAGGCGGCCTATGGGACGGTCTTGTTCTTTACCGAAACCAAGACGGTTGCCAAGTTCGAACACGACTTCCCACTTTATGCGGCTAACTTCCAGGATTGGTCAGAACAATCCCAAGGGAATGCCCAGTATGCGGTTTGGACGGCGCTGGCGGAAAACGGCGTTGGTGCCAACCTGCAACACTACAATCCCTTGATCGATGACGACGTTCGGAGCACCTTCAACATTCCAGCTAGCTGGCGTTTGCGGGCCGAAATGGACTTTGGGTCCATCGAAGCACCGGCCGATGACAAGGATTACATGTCTGACGATGAACGCTTCTTAATCTTTAAATAAGCACGTTAAATAAGGGAGTCTGTCCACACCGTTTTGGTGTTGGGCAGGCTCCCTTTTCCTGAGGCAATCGTCGAGGGACGGTCACGTGTTTTGAGGGCAAGTATGCTAAAATGAGGGCTAGAACAGAATCTTTTAATTATCGGAGGTCAAGGTCAGCATGCAAAAACGAATTGCCATTATTGGCGGCGGCATTGTCGGCGCCACCGCAGCTTATTATCTCAGTCAGTTACCAGGCGGGCAGAACGTGAAAGTGACGCTGTTTGACGACGGCGTGGGCCAAGCCACCAGTGCCGCCGCCGGCATCATTTCGCCATGGCTTTCTAAGCGTCGTAACCAGCAATGGTACCGCTTAGCCAAGGCAGGGGCCGACCTCTACCCAGAACTTATCCACGATGCTAAGTTGGGGACGGACGTTTACCAGCAAACGGGAACTATCGTGACCCGATCGGATGACAGTGATCTCGAAGCGTTGTTTGCCCTAGCCCAAGAACGACGGCAAGATGCCGCAACCATGGGGGATGTCAGTGCGCTCAGTGCCGCCGAGGTGCAAGCGAAGGTGCCGCTGTTAACGACGAGTCACCCTGGCGTCTTTATCAGTGGCGGTGCCCGTGTTGATGGTGCCGCACTGGTGGATGGGTTGTTAAAACAAGCCACGTCACAGAACTTAACGATTCGGCGCGAACGGGTCACCCTCGATGGTCAAGGCAATGTCATGACTTCGGTGGGCCTCAAGCAATTTGATCGGGTCATCGTGGCCGCTGGGGCCTGGGTCAAGGAACTCCTGGCACCACTGGGCGTGATTGCTGACGTCCGGCCGCAGAAGGGCCAACTGATTGAACTGGCCGTCAAGGACTTTGAGTCTCAAGAACGGATGCCGGTTGTGATGCCCGAGGGTGAACGGGACTTTATTCCATTCGGTCACGGCAAGCTCCTCGTAGGGGCGACCCATGATGACGAAGGCAAATTTGATTTGAAGGCGACGCCAGAAGTAACTGCCGATCTGTTGGGCAGTGCGCAACGGCTAATGAGTGGGCTAACCGCCGAAAGCGTCGCGGCAACGCGAGTCGGCACGCGGGCCTATACGCGGGACTTCGCCCCATTCTTCGGGCCAGTGCCTGAACATGAAGCCGTCTTAGTGGCTTCTGGACTGGGGTCTTCGGGCCTGACAACCGGGGTTCAGATCGGTCGCTTACTCGCCGGATCTGCCCTGTATGGCGGGACCCCCGACTGGAGTGACTATGAGAAGCCGCTCACGACCTACTTGGCCACCTCTGCGGAGTGAAGCGCCTGATTGGCTAAGGTATGGGCGCCCTGGTTTTTTTTCTCGGGAACCCACTGGGTCAGCACCAGTTGAAAGGGTGCCTGGGCCGCTAATAAGCGGTCGACCTGGTCTTGGTAATGTTTTGCATAATGTTTGGTTAAACTGTCGTTAACGATCTGACTATCGGTGTAAAATAAAACGGTAGTCGACGCACTTGCGGGTCCCAATAGTTGGCTGAGTTTTTCAAATCCCAGCCGCGCGACTTCAAACTCAGCCGCGTGGTTGGTCTTGGCCAGCAGGGGGACCTTCAATTGTGTCTGGTGATGATCGTGGATGATGAGGATGCCGCCGGCACTCAGTCCACTTTGTGGCTGGGTGGCCGCATCCGTATATAATGAATACACAAGAATCACTCCAATTTTTTCGTGAGGTGTTGAAGCTAATGATAACGCAACAACGACGCTTTTTGTATCAACCCTATCCACTGGGGAGCATCATCAACTGGAGCTGGACGCTGATTGTTTTTCTACTCGGGGTCATCTTCTGGCTAGAAGTGACGCATTTTAACTGGATGACACTGGCCTTCTTTGTGGCCTTTGCCTTACTCAGCTGGATCGAGATCCACTTTCGGAATATCACCATGGCTGACGGGATGTTAACCGTCAGTCGGGTGCTCAATCACCATCACTTGGTGATCCCCTTGGCGGACGTTAAGGGGGTTCGCGTAGCCCGTTTTCGTTTGGGAATCGTGGCCCAAGGGCGGATCTATCAATTCTTATTACCACAAAACTCAGTGATCGAGTTAGCCGCCTTGATTCGTGCGGCCATGCCCGAACAAGCCGAACGAGAGGATGACTAATTTGAAAGATATTGAAATTTCACAGGCCACGCCGCTGGAACCGATCGAAAAGATTGCGGCCAAGGTGGGGCTCAGTCCTGCCGATATTGAACCATACGGCCACACCAAGGCCAAGATTACCTTGCCACTCCCTGAAAAGCATGATCTGGGTAAACTGGTGCTCGTGACGTCCATTAACCCTACACCAGCCGGGGAAGGCAAGTCCACGGTGGTGGTCGGTTTGGGGGATGCCCTGAACCGGGCTGGTCACCAGACTGTTTTAGCCCTGCGTGAACCCTCAATGGGGCCCGTCATGGGGATGAAGGGGGGCGCCACCGGGGGTGGTTACGCCCAGGTTGTCCCAATGGAAGACATTAACCTGCACTTTACTGGGGACATGCACGCCTTAACCGAGGCCCATGACACCCTGGCTGCCTTGATCGACAACCACATTCACCACGGCAACGCGTTGAACCTGGATCCCCGCCAGATTGTCTGGAAACGGGTCTTGGATATCAATGACCGTGAGTTGCGGCAGACCGTCGTTGGCTTGGGTGGCCGGACCTCCGGCACACCACGTCAAGACGGCTTTGACATTACCGTCGCGAGTGAACTGATGGCGGTGCTGTGTCTTAGTGAAGACCTGACGGACCTGAAACGGCGCGTGAATCGGATTCTCATTGGGTATACCTATGACCGTGAACCCGTCACGGTGGCCGATCTGCAGGTCGGTGGCGCCATCACGTTACTCTTAAAGGATGCCATCAAACCCAATCTGGTCCAGACGTTGGAACATAATCCTGCCATTATCCACGGGGGACCATTTGCCAACATTGCCCACGGGTGTAACTCCGTGTTAGCCACGCAAACGGCCCTGCAACTCGGGGATTTTGCGGTGACCGAAGCCGGCTTTGGGGCCGACCTGGGTGGCGAGAAGTTTATGGACATTAAGACCCCGGTGTTGGGGAAGACCCCCGATGCCGTAGTGATCGTGGCGACGATCAGAGCCTTGAAGTACAACGGTGGCGTTAAACGCGCTGATCTCGAACAAGAGGATGTCACGGCCTTGAAACGAGGCAGTGCCAACCTGAAACGTCATATCACGAGCATGCAGCAGTATGGTGTGCCGGTGGTCGTCGCCATCAACCGGTTCACCAGTGATACCGATGCTGAAGTGGCCGCCCTGACCGCTGAGGTGGCCGCATTGGCCGTTCCGGTGGCCACCACGACCGTTTGGGCCGATGGTGGGGCTGGTGCCGCTGATTTAGCGGAAAAGGTCGTCACGGCCACACAACAGGCCAAGGACTTCCATCGTTTGGTGCCAGAAGGTGCCGATCTGATGACGCAGATGACGGCCATTACCCAGAAAATTTATGGGGGAGCCAAGGTCGAATTGTCCGGGAAGGCGCAGCGTCAGTTGAAGACGTTGGCCAAGCAGGGCTGGGACAAGTTGCCAGTCTGCATGGCTAAAACCCAGTACTCACTGACGGATGACGCCCATCAATTAGGCGCACCCACGGACTTCACGATTCATGTGCGTGAGTTTGCCCCACGTTTAGGGGCCGGCTTCATCGTCGCCATGACGGGGAACGTCCTGACGATGCCTGGACTACCGAGTCATCCCGCGGCTCTCGATATGGATATCGATGCTGAAGGGAAAATTACCGGGTTGTTCTAGTCTTTTAACCAACCTTTCAAAACGATTAAAATAAATGACGAGGCCTGAAAAGGGTTTCGTCATTTTTGATCGGGTGAAACGGCGTTAAACCGGTATTCGGCGGGGATGCATCAGCCGACAAATGGGTGGCCTGACGACTAACTTTCCCAATCGGTCCTTTTCCCGAACTTTTCTGGGCCAGAAGCCGCCGAACCAGCCGGTTTTCTGGTATACTTTTCAACAACGACTTATAGGAAAGGTGTTTCATAAACTTATGCTGATTGCCAATATTATTTTAATAGTGGTCCTGGTCGGAATCGATCAGTGGATCAAGCACGCGGTGGTCTTAAACATCGCGTTAGGTGGTGAGAAGCCCTTTATCCCTGGGATCATGTCTCTGACGCACCTGCGTAATGACGGGGCGGCCTGGAGTATCTTGCAGGGGCAGATGTGGTTCTTTGCGGTCATCGCCGTGATTGCCCTAGGGATCATGGGCTTCTTCTTCTGGCAATACCGCAACCAGCGGGAACACTGGGTGGAGGAACTCGGGCTGGCCTTGATGATGGCCGGGACGATCGGGAACTTTATTGACCGGTTGCTGAATGGTTACGTGGTTGATATGTTCCAACTCACCTTTATTAATTTTCCAATCTTTAACTTCGCCGACAGCTGCTTAACGGTTGGCGTGATTCTAATTGCGGTCGGGGTTTTTCTCGCCGATCGCCGGGAGGCCCAGTAATGCAAAATGAAGAATTTAAAGTCACGGCGAGTGCCCGGCTAGACAAATTAGTTGCCGAGACGGTGCCGACAATTTCACGGTCGCAGGCTAAGGGTGCCATCGAAGCCGGTCAGATTAAGGTTGACGGCCAGGATGCTCGACCAAAGGACAAGCCAGCGGTCGGGGCCACGGTGACCATTAGCCTACCTGATCCACAACCGCTGGATCTCGTTGCCGAAAATATTCCCCTAGACATTGTTTATGAGGATGACGATGTGATTGTCGTGAATAAGCCCCAGGGGATGGTGGTCCATCCTGCACCGGGTCATCCCGACAAGACCTTAGTGAACGCGCTCCTGTATCACAGTCCACTCTCCAGTATTAACGGCACGTTGCGACCAGGAATCGTTCACCGAATTGACAAGGATACCTCGGGACTCTTGATGGTCGCCAAGAACGACCACGCACATCAGAGTCTGTCGGCACAGCTCCAGGCTAAGACCAACCTGCGGGAATATGTGGCGATTGTTCACGGTAACTTTAAAGAAGAAGAAGGGGTCATTCGTGCCCCACTAGGGCGTTCACCCAAGGACCGCAAGAAACAGGCGGTCGTCGCCGATGGTCGGCCCGCTGTCACGCACTTTAGAGTTTTGGAACGCTATGGGAATTACACGTTGATTGCCTGTCGCTTGGAAACGGGACGGACCCATCAGATTCGGGTTCATTTGGCCTACATCAAGCATCCCGTTGCTGGCGATCCCTTATACGGTCCCAAGAAGACCTTAAAGGGTGCGGGCCAATTCTTACATGCCAGAGAGCTGGGCTTCAAGCAGCCAACGACTGGCGAGCAACTCGTCTTCACGGCACCGGTTCCAGATAACTTCGCCGCAGCGGTTAAGCACCTGCGGTTACAGGCCGGTTTGCCAGTTGACAAACCAATCTAGTTTTTTTATGCTAAACGTACGAGAATAGCGGGTTTACCGGTGTTCCGGCGGGCGGGTTTCTTCACCAGTATTGCCGAAGAGACTCGCCCGCCTTCTACATAGGCGGACGCCGGGGAATTTTAAGGAGGAAATAAAGATGGCAAAGGTAGTTGTGGACGCAATGGCAATGCAACGGGCCCTGACCCGAATCACATACGAAATAATCGAACGCAACAAGGGCGTGGATGACTTGGTCATTCTCGGAATTAAGACGCGCGGTGTCTATTTGGCGCGGCGGATTGCCAGTCGCTTGCAACAGCTTGAAAATGTCACGGTACCGGTGGGTGACCTCGATGTGACGCCGTATCGCGATGACATTGACCACGATGCACAGGGTGATCCCCAGGTAAGTGGTGAGAGCATCGACTTTTCTGTAGCAGGGAAAAAGGTCATCTTAGTCGATGACGTGCTTTATACCGGTAGAACTATCAGAGCCGCGATGAGTGCCATTATGGCACTTGGCCGCCCCCAGTCCATTAACTTGGCCGTCCTGGTCGACAGAGGTCACCGGGAGCTCCCAATCAGAGCGGATTTCGTCGGGAAAAATATTCCCAGTTCACAACGAGAACGGATCAAGGTCTCTGTCAGCGAAATTGACGACCGTGACGCCGTAGAAATCCAACAGGCATAAACTGACGAAGGGGCCGATTTAGCATGGCAAAACGCTATTTAATTTTAGAAGACGGCTCGGCCTACGCCGGTGAGGGTTTTGGTGCTGGCGCCACGACGAGCGGCGAAGTCATTTCCAATTTAAATTTACTTGGCTATCAGGAAACGATTACCGATCAGATTTATCACAATCAGATCATTATCTTTTCGCAACCCGCCATTGGTAACGTCGGTATTAACCACGATAGTTACGAATCGATTCTGCCCACGGCTAAGGGGATGGTGGTGCGAGATGTAACCAATATCTCAACCAATCGTCTTTCCCGTTTGTCCCTGGATGAATTTTTGCAGCAGCACAATATTCCAGGAATCAGTGGTATCGACACGCGTCACTTAATTCGCAAGTTGCGAAAGATGGATGGGCCGGTCAAAGGGAGTATTGTCGACGTTGCCGACGCCCACGCCTTTGACCAACTGAACGCGACCGTCCTGACCAATCGCCAGGTCGATCAGGTAGCGACACCCAAGCCGTATCCCAACCCGGATACCGGGAAGAACGTGGTCGTTATCGACTTTGGGCTGAAGCACGGGATCTTACGGCAATTGTCCGAGCGGCGGTGTAACGTCACCGTGTTGCCTTGGACGGCAAGCGCTCAAGATGTCTTGAACCTGGATCCGGATGGGGTCTTACTCTCTACGGGTCCCGGGTCACCCTTAGACCTCGGTGAAGGGGTGCTAGAGATGATTCGGACGGTCCAAGCCGAGATTCCGCTTTTTGCGATTGGACTGGGTCACGAACTCTTTGCTCTGGCCAATGGGGCGACATTGGCGGCTCTTCCAGTGGAATATCACGGAAGTAGCCATCCAATTCGCCGAATCATTACCAACGATATTATTTATGCGACGCAGGGTCAGGGTTATGCGGTGGTGGCCAAGTCGATTGACCGTAACCGGTTGATTACCACCTACGTTGACCTGATCAACGGCACCGTCCAAGGACTGCGGCACCGGGACTTCCCGGCGTTCTCCGTTCAATTTTTCGCGGATGGTGCCCCGGGTCCCCACGAGAGTCGGGACCTATTCGATGAATTTATGGAAGCAATGACAGCACGGGAGGGATAGACTTGCAGAACTTGGATGACTTACAAAAGGTTTTGATCATTGGGAGTGGTCCGACGGAGATTGGTCACGAGACCGAGCTAGATAGCGCCACCGTGCAAATTATTACGAGTTTTAAACGTCATGGGATTAAGACCATGATCATTGATAACAATCCCTTCTCCGTGGCTTTAGAGGAGATTCAGCCGACAAACATGTATGTTCAGGCGGTGACGACGGCAAATGTCCGCCACATCATCGAACGTGACCAGCCGGATGCCATTCTGCCAAGTTTGGGCGGCCTGCTGGCCATTCGGATTACCCAAGAGTTGATTGAGAATGGGGATATCGGTCGGTTTGGCATTACCATTCTGGGGATGCCGGCTAGCACGGTTCGTCAGATTAACAACCCGGCAACCCTCAACGCCACGTTAAAGGAAATTCAGGAGCCGGTCATTGAGGCCCAAGTCGTCGGCACCGAGGATGAGGCCTTGGGATTGGTCGAGTCGATTGGCTTTCCCCTGATCGTGAAGCCGGTAGCACCCCGAATTGATTCAAACCGAACGATTTGTGATAACGTCGACGACATGTTGGTGGCCTTGAACCAAGGCTTCCAACAATCACGCTTTGACCAATGTACGTTGGAGCGCAGTGTAGTTGGCTACAAGGAAGTTGAAATGGTGGCCATTCGAGATTCAGCGGATACCACGATTCTGATTTCCGGCCTCGAGAACGTCGATCCTTTGGGGATTCACTCTGGGGACTCAATTGTGATTGCGCCACCACAAACGTTAAATGACCGGGAATATCAGGATTTACGGGACGCGACCTTCCATATTGCCCGAGAGCTCGGGGTCGTGGGGGTCATGCATATTCACTTTGCCCTCAATCCCGATAACCAACACTTCTACGTCACAAAGCTAGCGCCTTACTTTACCCGTGGAGTCGCTCTGGCGGCGCGGACAACCGGTTATCCGGTAGCGATGGTTGCCGGTCCCTTGATGTTAGGTCAACGCCTAGTGGACATCAAACTCCCTAGTCGCTATGTGAAGCAGACGGCCATTATGGAACCGACAATTGACCACGTGAGCGTCCGGATTCCCATTTGGCCGTTCCAAGAGGTACCCGATGCCGATCAACATCTGAATACCGCCATGAAGGCCGTGGGATCCACGGTCGGCATTGGTCGGTCGGTGGAAGAGGCCATGTTGAAGTCGGTCAGAAGTTCCCAGTTCTCACCGCGAGACGTGTTGCCGAGTGTTAGTAATTTAACCGATGGTGAAATGATTAGTCAGTTGATTCATCCACTGGCTAATCGGATTCTAGTCCTGATTGAAGCCCTGCGTCGGGGATACGATCCCGATGAACTGAGCGAATTAACGAAAATTGATAATTTCTACTTCGTGAAGTTACAGCATTTATTACAGATTGAAAAACGCATCATGGATCACCCGATGGATGTCGATACCTTGAAGTGTGGCCGGTACTACGGCTTTGGGGATGGGATGATTGCGCGGATCTGGCAAACGGATACCTCTGCCATTCGTGAATTGTCCGCCTCTGCGGACGTGCGCCCCACCTACAAGATGATTGAACCAACCGGAGGTGAGTTCGACGAAGAGGCCAGCGGTTATTACAGCACGTTTGAATTTGAGAACGAGAGTCAACCGTTGGGCGATCGGACGGCGTTAGTTCTCGGCCGGGGTGGGAACCAACTGGGGCCTAACTCCGCTGCCGAATACTTCACGACCGAAATGTTGAAGCAACTCAAGCGCGCGGGTTACCATACCATTCTGATGAATACCAATCCGAATGCCGTGGCCGTGGCGCCGGAGTTCTCCGACAAACAGTACGTCGATCCCATTCAGTTGGGGGACATTCGTAATGTGATTCAGGTGGAGCATCCGGACATTGTGATTGTACCCGGGAACCGGCATTACCTGACGCGTGAGTTGGGTAAGCTCGATTTAAACTTGCATGTGTTGCCACCCGATCAGGAGACTGGGGAGCCCCAGCCTAAGCGCGCAACGATTGGGGTTAGCCTGTTTGTCCACGAGCAACATAAGATTGCGGCCGGGGTGATGGACATGATTGCCCCGGGGATGAATCAGGACCTGGCGCAGGTGACGGCATTTCGGATGCCGGCCGAGTTGCCTAAGGCCGATCGCGTCCGCCTGGTTGAGATGGCCAAGCAAGCCGTGAGTGAACGTCAGATCACGGGGATGGTGCAGGTACTCTTTGCCCCGAAGTCAGACAAGAGCGATGCCCTCACGGTGGTGGGGGTTCGACCAACCCGATTGACCGAGATGGCCTTCTTGAGCAAGGTCACCGGGATCAACTGGGTACGAATGCTGACGCGTCAGCATATTGGCACCTTGGATGATGAGGAACTCGGGGAGATTAAGATTGACCTGAACAGTACGCGGGTCGCCTTGATGAATGCAGCCTTCCCATTTCGGCAGTTGCATGTCTTGAATCGGCCGGGGACGACCGATCAAGAGGTCGGGGCCACGATTGCATTTGGATCGAGTGAGGCCTTGTCCTTGCAAAACCTGAGTGATACCGAGGAACTGGACCGGATCATCAATCGAACCATTTAAAAGAAGAAATATGAGCGAGTTGGCAGAAGTTGGCGACTCGCTTTTTTAATTTTGATAATTGTAGATAGCAAAAAGCGTCCAGTCAACATTGAAATGACTGGACGCTTTTTGCTTGAATCTAGTTGTATATAGCAATTACATCTAGTTATCTGCGAGCTTTTCAACCAGAGAACTTTCCGGTGTGACGTAGACCGTCCGTTGACCGGTAAAGATCACGTATCCTGGCTTGGCCCCATTGGGTTTGTGGAGTCGTTTTACTGGGAGGTAATCCACGGGCACATTGCTCGACTCGCGACCCTTGGAGAAGTAGGCGGCTAGGTTAGCGGCCTCAAGAATCGTGGCCTCACTCGGATTATCCGCGTGAATAATCACGTGGGACCCCGGCATATCCTTCACGTGAAGCCAGATATCGGTTCGCTTGGCCGTGTGAAGGCTGAGCTGATCGTTTTGCAGGTTATTTTTACCAACCGAGATCTTCGTGCCATCGCTGGCCGTGAAGCGATCAGGTTTGCTGACCTTTTGACGCCGCTGTTTCTTAGACTTCTTCAGGTGATCGTGATCACGTAGATAGCCACCTTGTTGAAGTTCGAGGCGGATGTCCACCAGATCTTTAGGGGCAGCCAATTCGATCTGAGCCATGATGTTGTCGAAGTAATCGACGTTAGCTTGTGTGATTTTTAACTGTTCGTTAACATAGATGACGGCATTCTTGGCCTTTTGATAGCGTTTGAAGTATTTTTGCGCATTTTGGTTGGGTGATAACTGGTTGGAGAGGGCAATCTTCAACGGCTTGTTGTCATCGTAGAAGTTGGGTAACGAAACCGAGGTTTCACCGCGTTCGACCTGGTGTAAATAGGTTGTCAGGATCTCTCCCTTGATACGGTACTCGTCAGCGTTCTCGGTATCGGCAAGGGTGCGCTGGAGTTTCTTTAACTTGGTACGATTCTTCTTGAGTTCGTTACGAACGACGCGAATCAGCACGCTTCCTTGTTGCTGAACCCGGTCGCGTTCGGCCTTGTCCTGATAGTAGGTATCCAGGAGTTCACTGAGCGTGGCCGCAGTCTGCTGGGTTGCCCCTTCCGCTGGATAAGGGAAGGCCGTGAAGCTGGTCTTGCCCTTAGGTGAAATGGTTAACGTGGGCTGTGGGGCGTCGAAAGTGGCGAAGAAGTCGCGGAAGTGTTGGGCCACGTCGCCGGGTTGGTGAAGGGCGGTGGCTAATGCGGCAACTGTATCCTTGCCAAGTCCTTGGTATTGGTGCTGCAGGGTTTGGGCGAGAACTTCCTGATTAGGGAAGTCGCGGAGCGTATCGGCTAAATCCGGACGAGGGCCATCGAAGGGATCGGTGAGATCTTGCTTCGGTGGGTTGATATACTGAGCCCCTGGTAAGAGTAACCGATAGCGGTTTTGATCGGAGCCCACGTGTTTGATGGCATCAAGAATCTTGCCTTCGGCACCGTCGACTAAGATGACGTTACTGTGACGCGCCATGATTTCAATAATAAGGAGAAGATCTTGTTGATCCCCTAATTCATTACGGGAGGTAAATTGCAGGTGCACGACCCGGTCGTTGGCAACCTGAGTGATGTTCTTGAGGATTGCCCCTTGCAAGTATTTCCGCAAGATCATGGTAAAGTTAGTGGGTACGGGCGGGTTCACGTAAGGAATCTGCGTGACTTGAATCCGCGCATAGGTGGGGTTAGCCGATAACAGAATCGGATAGTTATGGCTGTTAGCCCGGATGGTGAGGACGACCTCGTTGGCGTAAGGTTGGTTAATCTTACTTACCCGACCGGTCGTGAGGGCTTGACCCAATTCCTGAACCATTGCGTGGGTAAAGGATCCGTCAAATGACATGGAGAACAACACCTTTCTATCTAAAGAGTCTTGAATAAAGCGTTCAATAAAACGACACAACTTAAAGTATACCGGGCGGTTAAGCGAAGTGCAAAGAACTTTCCTCGGAAACCTAGTAGATGGGGGTAAAAAACGTCATCAAATTGACTTGTGATTAGCAACCAGATCGTTGTACAATACAAGCAAAGGAGTGAGGGCAAATGAAATCCAGTTTAGCGGCGCTTATGGCCATCAACAAAGTTCAGCAAACGTTACTGCAACGGATGACCAAGCAACAGCACCTAACCGTTTCCGAGTGGCAACTCTTGGATCATATCGGCGGTGGTGAAAACACCCAAGAAATTCTTGCCCAACAGACCCGGTTGGATACATCGACACTCAGTCGCCAACTGAAGGGTTTAGTGGCCAAAGAAATGGTCTCTAAGGAAGCCATTGGTCGTGACAAACGCCAGTTGGTCTACAGTATCACGCCCGCGGGAACTGAGACGGCGTCAACCATTAATTCAGCGTTTGAGGCGCTCTCGGATGAAGTATTTGAACACTGGTCAACCGATGAACGCAATTTATTACAGATATTATTGAACCGTTTAGATAAAAGTATGGATCGTCAGCGCAATGTAAAGAAACCTTTGGCTTGATGTGAGGTGGCGGACATTGCATGCAGGGGCGGATTGTCTTCTGCGTTTTTGTGGTGGACGAATTGTCAAACCAAGTGCAACACTTTATCAAATAAAACTTCTTCAGGGGTACAGTAGTCTAGAACCTTTCTCG
>NZ_BROB01000004.1 GCF_024345185.1 Levilactobacillus humaensis
TTCCTCACCTTAGAGATCGAATAACCCAAGAATCCTTGGTATGGCGGGGGCTTGGTCTAGATAAAGAATTTGAGAATACTTACTTTATTGCGCATAGTTTGGTCGAGTCATTTAGATCTCGTACCTACGAAACCTTTTTAGAAACGCTAAAATCCGTTGAGGACGTGAGTCCTCAGTTGTTTTCAACTATTAAAACTCTCATTCGTAATAAAAAACTCATTGAGAATATGACAAACTGTCGGCTCTCAAACGGTCCCATAGAAGGTGTAAATAGAAAAATCAAACAGATAAAACGCACTGCATATGGTTTTCGAAACTGGAAAAACTTCGTATATCGAATTCAAATTGAATTTAAAATTAGGATAGAAAAAAGGAGCCCAATTCGTAAGTGAATTGAACCCCTTACTCTCTCATCAACACCCGTTGACAAAGAGCCGAAAGTATTGAACACTTTAGGTCAGGATTTTATTATTTTTAGGATGTATCTGAATTGACGAATACCATTAGGTCTAGTTTTCGGTAATTTGAATTTGGTCTTGGGCTAAAGCGATGTTGCCGTTAGAAGACAACCTTAGCCGTTGGCAACCGGGGATGGAGCCGGCCGTGGTGGTGGCGTTAGACCGAGTGGTCTGTCTCGGCCTTACGCCACGGGCGACTTTGAAGACGCGGGTTTTTCGCGGCTTCAAATCGAGCGAGAAGCCCATAGGGCTGAAGCGTCCCCACAGCAGGCGGAATCCCTGGGTGCCGTCGGCGCCCCAGTTTTATCTAATTAATGGCAATGGCCAGTTTGATACTAATCCTAGTGGACAAAATAGGCACTCTTGAAATTGGACTGCGTGCCGACCGTATTGTAGACGACCCCGTTCAATTTAGGATTGATCAGGTAGGTGCTGGCTGGCTGTATCAGCGGCGTGGCACCCTGTTCTTGCATGAGCACGCCCTCGGCCTTGAGAAGCGTCTGCCAGCGCTGAGAATTGAAACTAGGGGCATTGCTGGCCTGATCAATCAGGTCATCGTAGGTTTCATTGGACCAGTGCCCGAAGTTAGCGGCGTTGTCGCTGGTGAAGAGATCCAGCATGGCTAATGGATCGGCGTATTGGGCCCGCTGGGTGACCACCGTCATGTCCGCCGTTACGGGCGCGTAGTCTCGGTTGAGGCCTTCTCGTCGAGGCTTTAGCGTGATTGAAAGTCCTGGCAACGTTTCAATGAGTTGTTGTTTAAGAACTTTGGCAACCTTTTCTCCGGAACCGAGGTCTGAGTAACCGAGCGTCAGGGTGACCCCCTTTTGATGGGTGGCCTTGAGTGCGGCCAGCCATTCGGCTTGGGCGGTCTTGGGCAGGAAGGACAGTGTCTTCTGTTCTGGTTGCGCGGCCGCAAAGTCTGAGGTTCCGCGGACGCCGCGACTGAGACCAGCTGGAACGATACCCTTGGCTGGCAATGAGGTGGACCCATAGGAGGCCTGTGTGAGCACCTGGCGATTAATGGCATGGGAGATAGCTAGACGTGCCAGCTTCTGGCGCATCAGGTGAGTATTAGTCGCGTGTCCACGTTGGCGGTAGACCAAGTTAACCATCTTTGAATAGGGCCGGGCCGTATAGTCCGCGCTCTTTTCGAAACTCTTGAGGTTGGTTTTATTGACGAGGCGGATTTCATCAAGTGTTCCGTCTTCGTATGCATTCCATGCAGCACGTTGGCTTGGGTACATCCGAACGTCAATTTGGCGGAGGTAGACGTGCTTGCGATCCCAGTAATGGGGGTTCGGGACCATGTGCCAGTGTTGAATGCTAAATTTGTGGCTGGAGACCATGAAGGGTCCCGCATAGACCTGGTACTGGGGCTTGGTGCCATAGCGCTTGCCCATCTTTTTCGCAAACTTTTCGTTCTGTGGCCCAAATAAGGGGAAGGCCAGTCGTTGCGGTAGTTCGGCCATCGGGTGGTCTAGGTGGACGACTAAAGTGAATTTGTCCGGGGCACTGACGCCTAATTGGCTGGCTGGTAACTTGCCATTTAAGATTTGGCGGGCATTTTTAATGCCGTCAAATAAGTCCGCATTAGGGGCCTTCGTGCGTGGTTGTAAGGCACGTTGCCAAGCGAAAACGAAGTCGCTGGCCGTGATTAAGTCACCGTTACTCCAGTAAGAATCTTTCCATAATGTGAAGGTGTAAGTGGTTCGACTCGCATTGATCTTCACCTTCTTGGCCAGGGCCAGCTCCGTATCGCTGTCGCCCATTGCCGAATAGAGGCCTTCGATCGTGTTGTTTAAACGCCCAAATTGAGAAAGCTTATCCGTGTCTAAACTGGTGATGGGATGAGTTGTTGTGAGGGTTAAGTCTTGATTCTTCGTCATGACGCCCTGACTATCGCTAGTCGTATCTGTTTCGTGGCTTGTGGAACAACCAGTCAAGATGACGCCTAGCATCAGAATCCCTAAGATTCGCCAATGTTTCACGTTTACCCCTCCGATAGTGAACTGTATTCTTCTCTGATAATAGGTGAGCGAGGCGGTGGCGTCAAGCTGATTTGGTCGGGTGACTTGTGGCACCGCAGGGAATTCGCTAGAATGGGGAAAACAAGCAGAGGAGCGAAACGGATGGAACAGTGGTCTAACGAAACGATTGTCGATTTTCGCCGCACCTTACTGGGGTGGTACGACGCCGAGGGCCGCGATTTACCATGGCGGCATGGACGGAATCCTTATCATACTTGGATCAGCGAGGTCATGCTGCAACAGACACAGGTCCAGACGGTCATTCCTTATTATGAAAATTTTATCGCAGCCTTTCCAACAGTTGCCGATCTCGCTCAAGCACCCGAAGCCACGTTACTGAAGGCTTGGCAGGGACTGGGATATTATTCGCGTGCGCGTAACCTTCAGCGGGCAGCACAACAGCTTGTCACCGACTATCATGGTCAGTGGCCGGAAACGGCGGCCGAGCTCGAAGACCTGATTGGCGTTGGCCCCTATACGGCTAGCGCGATTGCCAGTATTGCTTTCGATCAGGTGGTTCCCGCGGTGGATGGCAATGCTTTTCGGGTGTTTGCCCGGTTACTCATGATTGATGCCGACATTGCCAAACCTAAGACCCGCCAAATTTTCACCGATATTATTCAGCCAATCGTGGATCCACAGCGGCCGGGGGCTTTTAATCAGGCCATTATGGACCTGGGGTCGAGTTACATGACAGCTAAGAATCCGGACCCGGAGCACTCGCCAGTTCGCCGCTTCGATGCCTCGTATCGCGCGGGCCGGGTTCTTGATTTTCCCGTGAAGACCAAGGCACCTCGCCCCAAATTAATCCCGTACTACGGCCTCATCGTTCATTCACCAGCGGGCTATCTGCTGGTCCAACGGGGAAGTCAGGAAATGTTATCGGGTTATTGGAGTTTTCCACTCGTCAAACAGGCCGATCTGCGAGATGAGAAGCAATCCGACGAGGCGACTGAAGAGATGGACCTGGCCGTTTTAGAGGAGAAGTGGGCGCGCGAAAATCAATTGACGCTAACCCTTCAGCCGCTGGGCGGTCGCCAGGTTAGCCATACCTATACGCACCAGCGGTGGCAAGTTAAATTACTGGTGGCAGAACTCACGACGACACCGTCGTTAGATTTTTTGCCGGGGCAGTGGGTGACTGCTGATCACGTGACGGCTTTGCCTCTTCCTAAAGTTCAGGAGAAGATGATGGCCCGTTACGAACAACAGGTTGGCCACGCGGTGTTCAAAGAAAATTAGTTTCGCTTCGAGCAAAGTTGCAGTATCATCGAAGTAATCAATGATGCGGCGCGGTCAATGGTTTTGACCGGTGATCGCAATAGCGTTTTTAATTAGCAGTCGGTTAGATGGCCGAAAAAATTTGAATTTCCGGCCGTTACGAGGGGGTACTTAATCATGCAAACCGTGTTTGATGTTCTCAAATCAGTATCCGTGAATCATCAGGAAGTCGAAAGCCATCAGGTGGTTGTGACCGATCCGAAAGGTAAACCCAATGGCTTATTGACTGACCTGCTTCACGATTTGATCAATAATGCGTTACTCTTTGTTTCACTAAAAGAGATGGCAACTGCGCCGGTATTAATCGAACAGCTGAGAAGCCATACGCCACTTCCTGACGACGTTTTAAGTGAGTACAGTAAGATTCTAACGGAACCATGTTATGGCCTGAATTTCGCCCCGCAGAAGGCTCAGATTGAGCTGATTGTTCGGCGTTAGGAGGGATCGTATGACGGACGAGTTAATTGAAACAGCTCCCGGAGCGAATACCGCCCCACCAGTCCTGTTATTGCAGGGCACGGGTGGAACTAATGAAGAAATGCTGACTTTCGGTCGGCGTCTGGCCCCGCAGAGCCCGTTGCTGACGATTGGTGGTCGACTGGGCGAAGGGGCACAACGGCAGTATTTCCAACAGACAGCAGCGGGGCCCGTCGATCCCCAACAGATCGCTACTGAATCAGCTTGGCTGGGGGCCAGTGTCCGCCAGATTTGTCAGAACCATCGGTGGGATGTTGACCACTTAATTACGGTGGGTTATTCTAATGGGGCGGCAATGGGATCTTATGGCTTGCGTACCGGAGATTTGCCGGGGACGACGGCGGTTCTATTTCACCCATTATGGCTCGCAACACCCCAAATTATTGAGCGGCCAAAATTAAATATTTGGCTGTCTGCTGGGCAACGTGACCCGTTGGTAACGGTGGCTACGGTGCAAAAAGTAGCGGCTGATTGTCGGCGTACAAAAGCCGCGGTAACCCTTTACCAGACCGGTGGGAGCCACATGCTGACACCACAAGAAGTGAGTGCCGCGAAAGACTGGTTGGATGAAAACGATTAAGGGAGTACGCTAAAAAAGTTTTGAAAAACGAGCACTTCTCATTTGCTATTTTGGAGAATACCTGTTATTCTATTGATAATGTATTTATGGTTCGGAAGTTTTAAAGGCTCGACGTTCTTATAAGAATGGCTCCTTTTTACCCCAGCTTTCAAATGCAAATAATATTGCGCAATGCGCACACGGAGGTTTCATTCTTATGGAACAAGGTACTGTTAAATGGTTTAACGCTGATAAAGGTTACGGCTTCATCACTTTGGAAAACGGCTCAGACGTGTTTGTTCACTTCTCAGCTATCAACAGTGAAGGCTTCAAGACGCTTGAAGAAGGCCAACACGTATCCCTTGATGTAGAACAAGGCGACCGTGGCCCACAAGCTGCTAACGTATCGGTTGTCGACTAATTTACATTAGCCTAAATCGTGTCGTAAAAAAACCACTAACTTCGGTTAGTGGTTTTTTTTCGTCTATAGAGTTATCGGGTGAAAGGCGAATTACTTGTAAAGTTTGATTAGTCAGTTTACGATAAGACTAATAAAATTAGGCGGTGATTTTGAATGAGTGAAACGGTTTTTAACCGAACAGAGTTGGCTAAGTTCAACGGTCAAGATGGGCAACCAGCCTATGTGGCAGTTGATGGCGTGGTCTACGATGTGTCCGGTGTTGAAGCTTGGAAGGGTGGCAAGCATCATGGCAATTTGGCGGGGAACGAGCTCACCAGTGTCATTGATGGCCAATCTCCCCATGGTCGCAAGGTTTTGGCAAAACTTCCTGTAGTCGGTAAGTATCAAGACTAACGTTTAGTGGTCGGTAATAGAGATGAAAAATAGGCGTCGCGAGCATAATCTGCTCACGACGCCTTCTTTAACGTATTCGATTACTTCTGAACGATGTCGCAAGAGGACATGTAACCCGGTTTTAAACGTTGATATACCGGCGTTTGTAAGGGGTGAAAACCATTTGACCGACATTTGACCGACTAAATTTAGTTAGCAATCTGCGAAAGAGCGTCCAACATCTTAGTATTTTCTAGTTCTTCTTTTTCTTTCACAATGTGCGAATAAATCTGCATGGTAATATTATAGTTGGCGTGCCCCAATCGTTCGGAAATAAAGTAAATCGAGATATCTTTGTAGATGAGATATGAGGCGTGCGTGTGCCGCAATCCATGGAAGGTGATTATTTTTTTACTACCCACGGCCACTAGAGAATGCTTCAGCGTTTTGTTAGCGGCAGTCGATGACGGGACTTGGCCAGTTGGCGTAAGGAAAAGCAGATGCTTGTCATTTTGGATGCCGTATTTTAGTACCATCAGTTTCTGGCTATGATGGTATACCTTCAGCATCGCTAGTAACTCCGGGCTGACTGTAATGGTACGGTTAGATTGCTTATTTTTTGTGGGCTTAAAGCGGTTACCCGCTAGTGTGTCCCACGATTTTGAGATGGATATGGTGCCATCATCCATTGCGATATCATCCCACGTCAAGCCAGCTACTTCAGCGAAACGGGCCCCAGTGAAGAGTGCTACCAGGGCCATCATCTTAGTGGGCCTGGCCGCAGAAATATCAGTCTTCAGGTAAGCGATGAGGGCCTGCATCTGGCCAACATCAAGGAACTTTAAACGACGATCCTTGCTAGCGTGGCCACTGATAGAGGTGTGGGAGGTGAAGTCAATAGGGATGATGCCGTCTTCCATTGCACTCCGAACGGCCGCGCGGATCTGTGTGTTAACCTTTTTAGAACTAGCTAGTGCGTGGGCCTTACCATATCGATTAAGGAATCGCTGGTACTGCATCCGGGTAATCTTACTCATAACTTGACCAGCAAACTCTTTTTCTATCAAATTTATGGCATACTCATACCGATTCTTAGTGGAAGCTGCTACCAGCGGCTTCTTGTAGGCTTCGTACCACTGCCTGAAGTAATCAGGTAAAGTGATATTACTACGGTCAAGGCCCTTGCCAGATAGCTTGCGATTTTCCATACCGTTGGCCCATTCAATGGCCAATGACTTCTTTTCAAAGCCACCCTTAGTTTCTTCTTTTTTTTCGCCCCCGACAAGGTAGCTCACACGAGCTTGCCAGGTCTTACCGCGTTTTCTAAAACTTGCCATTTTTTATTTTCTCCTTAGTTAAATTAAACCTAGGCGGGTAGAATTTTACTAGGGCTTGTGGTATCACCTTCTTTCAGGTATTATTAGTGACGTAAAAGGGTGCACTCTGCCCCTAATACTGTGATGACGTATCCCAAACTTTGGACGGTGGGGGATGCGTCTTTTTTTGTTTTCTCAGTAAATACATAAACGGCGGAAACGCCGGTGCGACAGGGATAGTTTATTTTCCCAATTAAATTTCAACCTCATGGATAATATTTTTATCCTTGTTGGCTAGAGCCACACCCTCATATTGATTGGTGTCAATTTCGTAGCCGAAGAAAATAGTGTCATTACCTGACAGCTTTTTAGCTTGTTTGGCCACAGTTTCTTGAATTCCTAAAATATAAAGTTTCTGATTATTATTAGCTTTATTGCTTTCGATAGCCTCTTTATCTTTCTTTACCTTATCAAGGATCTTTTTATCGGTTACCAAGACTCTAATTTCTTGATGAGGGACTTGATTCCCATTTTTATCGGTTTTAGATTGATCGTCTACCACATCAGTTTGAACCTTGACATCAACGGTATCTGCTCCGAATTCCTTTGTGAGCGACTTAGCAATTCTTTCATTTGTAGAGCTGGCCGCCTTTGTTTTTGATGAGGATGCAGAACTGGAAGACTTAATTTTCTTGCCAGAACCATAGTTATCTGGATTGCCAGTCGTTACGCTAGAGCTATTCGAGCAGGCGGCCAATGACAGGCCGGCTAAAATGATTGTGGAAACGGTAATTATTTTTTTCATGAATGTTGCCTCCCTTTATAGGTTAAGCATATCAAAGATTTCGGGAATTACCAGAGATTTTGTGATGGCGGTTTCAGTGTTGGTAGATAAAACCCCTCATACACTTATCCACACTTTCAGATAAGTAATCGGGAACATCGAATGCTTCCATAAAGTCAACTGGACTAGCCATATCGCCTTCCCGGTCGTGCATGTAGAAGGGCATGATAAGACGCAATGCCCCCTGATTGGCGCTATTTTCAATTTCAGACTTAGTATATCGGTTAGAGTAGTAGAGATACTCATCATGGGGATCATCGTGATAGATGTGGGCCATTTCGTGGGCCAGCTGAAAAGTTAACTCATCCTGCTTAATCCATTTTAAATTCATGATAATTCTGCGTCGCTTGACCGATGCGGCGGGTGGGGTAGTTTTCCCCAGGCCGTCTGTCCAAATTATTTCGATACCATCTTTTACTGCCTTTTTCTGAAGCTCATATAAAACGGGATTATTCAATCCTACTCACCCCTCATCAGACGCTTGATAAGTGCCAGATCCTCAGGTGGGATCGGCTTACCATCGTACGTCTTAATGATTTCCTCATTATCAATTGCTTCTTTAAGATCGATCTGTTTCGGCTCATCCGATCTAGATAGGGTCTCAGGATTGCCTAAAAGGTAGTCAACAGAAACATTTAGCACCGCACTGACTTTTTCAAGCACTTCCCGGCTAGGCTTTACGCCGTTAGGATATGTTTTGGATGGTTTCCAAGTGTAGATGCTCTTTTCACCTATCCCAGCACGTCGCGCAACTTCAGCTATGGAAAATCCGTTATTCTTTGCAGTGGTTTTAACCCGTTCGAATAGTGTCATGTCAACACTCCTAACGGTGCTTTCTTAATATTGTACTAAAAAAGTACTAGAATTCATTGACAAAGTACTAGATTGGTATTATATTAATACTTGTACCAAGTTGTTAAACAGCGTACACAAAAACCAAATTAGTAATTTATCAGCTGGCAGGCTATCAGAATTACCATTTAAAGGCGTTTATTACGCTTATTTATGTATGTAATTTTAGTACTAATATGGTATTAAGTCAACAAAGTTTAACAACTTTGTACTAGTTATGTACAAAGGAGGCCAGAAGATGGCAGACAAGTGGGAATGGGAAGCAGAACTGAAACGGGCCCATTTAATCCAAGAAGATGTTGGAAAGGTTTTAGGCTTGAGTAAAAGCCAGATGTCCCACCTAGTAAGAAAAATGATTATTGGGAAAGGACTTACTGCATCCGAGCTAGACAAGCAACGATGGACTGATGCAGTGGAATACGTTCGGTTCCGTAAGAACAAGCTTCAGGAGCTAGCCAAGAAATAGGAGGGCAAGAATTATGGATTTTGATTATTTCGCGCAGGAAGTAATGGCGCTAGCAGTTCAAAAGAAGTTACAAGCGGATTTAAATTCTATCAAGTCTGCAATCAGTTACGCCGCAGTAATGGGTGACGATGAAGCCAAGGTTATCCCAGATGGGCTTATCCCTGTTGCGGTCTTAGAAGCCCTAGGAGATTACGGCATCACCGCGCGAATCGAGCAGTCTGAAGATGATAGTCTAACTTACTACTTCAATATTGAGAAAGCAGGTCAGTAATCATGGTACTTTTAATTTCAGCTTCAGTATTTAGTTGGCTAGTTGGCCGCTACGGTTGGGATCACGTATTCGACTAGGAGGCAAAGCGATGGACAATTTAATTGTAGGGTTGTCAAACCTTTTCAAGCAAGCCTACCAGCAAGGGCTGGAAGACGGCCGCAAGGAAGCGACTGTAACGCCGGAATTGCTGGACAGAAAAGAAATTAGCAAGCGTGTACTACACGTAGCCCCCAACACAGCAGACCAATTCTATTTGTACCAGCCGGGCTTTCCTTATATGGAACAGAACGGCAAGCGGAAATATTATTTGCCAGCCGTGAGTGAGTGGCTGATGAAGAATCAACAAATTACAGAATAATACCTAGGCGGGTAATGAACTATGGAATCATTAATTATTTTTATCGCGGTGTTCGGCATCGGTGGGGCACTACGAGTGATTTACGAGAAGAAACACGAAAGGAAGCACAAACGATGAAGCTAAACGAGATTATAGCTGAAAATTTACGCGTAGGAATGGCGCTTAAAAATTTAAGTGTTGGCGAGATTGCAAAAGAAACGGGGTTGTCGATAAATACAGTGATTACTACTGGCTTGGATGCCATGATGTTTCTCTAATCGAAAAATACCAAGACGGTGACGAATTTTTCCGTAAAGTTATTCGCCGGTCAACCTTGTGGAAAGAAATTATTTTGCGATTGAGAGAAGTCCCAGAAGGATTCAATTTCGATATTGAGGATGGTGAACCAGAATGGACGCGTTAGAAAAATACGATTTAGAAAACGATAGTGAGATTAGTAAGCCCAAGTTTCAAGTGAAAGACCTAAGTTCAGCCACGTGGGTGATGCGCAAACTCCGGGCACTGGACGCCAATGATTCTGAAATTAATGTCACAGCGGATGACCAAATTCAAGCTATTCAAGGCTGGCGAGACCAACAATTGGCCGATAACGATGTTAATCGCGGCTTTTTAGAGGGATATTTAGGGGCCTACCTGGACAAGCTCCGGGAAGATGACCCGAAGGCCAGAATTAAAACACCGTATGGGACGGTTTCCACACGGAAAACGCCGGCCAGTGTACAGTGGAATGAAAAAAATGTACTGGCTAGCCTGGAAGACCAGAGTCTCACTGACTTTATCCGAATCAAGAAAGAACCAGATAAGAAGGCTATCAAGAAGGCATTTAGTTTTGTAGGTGGCCACTATCTCAATGCCGACGGCCAGGAATTAAAGGGGGCCATCGAGAAACCAGAACACATTTCGCTGGTGGTGAAGACGGATGTACCAACTCCGTAGTTACCAGGAAGAGGCAGTTAAATCGGCACGAGATGCCGTTACTGCTGGCCACCGGGGGATAGTCATCCAATCGCCACCACGGACTGGGAAGACAGTCATCATGGCCGATATCGCGAGGAGTGCCACCAAGCAATGCAACCGGGTTTTGTTTATCGTGCATCGCGCCGAGATACTGGCCCAGGCCCGTGAAACTTTCCGTACCGATGGAGTCAACATGCGATTTTGTCAGATGGGGATGGTGCAGACTATCACCCGCCACGTGGACGAACTGAAGACACCCACGATAATCATCGTAGATGAGGCTCACCACGCGCTGTCACGGTCTTATCGGAAGATACTGGATAACTTCCCTCAATCGGTGAAGCTGCTGTTCACGGCCACCCCATGGCGTATGGACGGCAAGGGACTTGATGGAGTAGCCGACACCCTTATCCAAGGCAAGCCAATTAGCTGGTTGATGAATAACGGGTTCCTAGCTCCGGTAGACTACTACGCACCGTCTGGCCTGGATAACTCCCAGCTAAAGACGAAGCGAAACGGTGAATTCGATGAAAATTCGATTGAGCAAGCTATGAAGCCGAAGATATACGGGGATACCGTCGCTCACTACCAAAAACTAGCAGCGGGTAAGCAAGCGATCGCCTATGCGTACAACGTTGCGAGCGCGAAGCGTCTGGCCGATGCGTTTAATGCCGCCGGGATAACGGCACGGTCCGTATCAGGTAAGACGAAGAAGAAAGACCGCGAGCGGATAGTAGCGGCCTACCGAGCAGGCAAGATTCAAGTGGTGACCAACGCGGAACTCTTTACCGAAGGCTTAGACCTTCCCAACGTCGATTGTGTCATCATGCTACGGCCCACTCAGTCACTATCGCTGTATCTGCAATTCGCGATGCGGTCAATGAACCCACGTGAAGGCAAGACAGCCGTGATTATTGACCACGTAAATAACGTGGAAAGATTCGGATTGCCTACCATAGACCGGGTATGGACACTAGGTGGCCGTGACAAACACAGCAAGTCTAGTAATGGCGAGCCAATCAAGTCAGTAACCGTGTGCCCGATGTGTTTTGCGACGTTTTATCGCCACGGGGATGAGTGCCCGTTTTGTGGGGCCTTACTCACCGAAGAAGAAACCATTGCGGTTGACCCGAACGCCAAACTAAAAAAGGTGGAGGCCGATAAGCGAGTGGCTCTGGCCAAACGGCTAGCAGAAGATCGGGCCATGGATGCGGTGGCCGATAAGTCACCGGCAGAGTTGAAAACTTACGCGGAGATTAAAGCGTACGGAAAACTGCATGGATATAAGCCCGGTTGGGCCTACTTCCAAGCCAAACTGAAAGGACTGATTAGAAAGTGAAAACCAGACTTCGAGAGTTAAGAGAGGCATCAGGGATGACACAGGAAAGCGTGGCGTCTGTCATCGGTAGGACCAAACAAGCTGTTAGCTTGTATGAGATTGGTACCCGTGAACCAAATGTTCAGAACCTAATTAAACTAGCCGATTTATTTCACGTAACTATCGATTATTTAGTGAAGAGGAGTGATGAAAATAATGTCAGTTTTACCTAAAAATGAACCACATAAGCCAGCGGGAACCCCACGCAACTTCTTTATTTGGGGCGCTACCATGAGCGGCAAGAGTTTCCTAGCGGAGCACTTCCCAAACACGCTGGTACTAAATACCGATGGCAACTCAGCAATGGGGACAGCCCCCAGCATTCAGATTCGCAACACCCGGAAAGCTGATGGGAGCCTAGACCAGAGCTGTATCAAGCAACTGGACGAGATCATTTTAGCCCTGGGTACCGAGGCCAACACCTACGAGACGGTAACACTGGATGTAATCGATGATATTTGTGGCCTGATTGAGCAAGCTGTATGCCTGAAAGCAGGAGTAGAAGCCCTGGCAGATATTGGTTATGGCAAGGGTTACGCGATGTTTAATTCGGCCTTGCAAGGGCTGGTAATGGATTTGAAGGCCCTACCACTCAACGTGGTTTACATCAGTCGTGAGGGTGAAGTAACTGACGATAATAATGTCACGACTAAAATCCCATCACTGAAAACCAAGTACTACAACGTGGTGAACGGAAACTGCGACCTGGTGATCCACACACAACACGTTGGCAAGAATTATTTGCGAAACGTAACGGAGATTCGCCGCCACTACCATGAAAGCCAGATTGACGATCCGCAGTTACTTCCAATCCTAAAGGCTATCCCGGGGGCCTTAACCCCGGAAACTAAAACTGTAAAGGCAGGTAATAAATAATGAGTTTACTAAGTTTAGCATCAGATACCCTGGATAATTTTGACGCAAAGAAGGACACGGTGGCCGCTGGTAATCAGGGGTTGCCCGATGGCGAGTACAACGTGGACGTAGAAGATATTTCACATGCCACTTACGATTCAGGTTGGGAATGCGTGAAGCTGGTGTTTGGCGTTTTGGACGGCGAGCACGCTGGCGAAAAGGAATACGACAACCTCAGTTTTGCCGAGAAGACTACCACCGGTAAGCCAATGCCCGATTTTGTTTTGAGCAATAACATCCGGTTTATCACGAAACTAGGTGCCTTGATGGGTGTGCAGATTACACCACAGCATTTCGCCGGACCAACTGAAACCGAAGTACACGAGGCACTGGTAGCCGCCCTAGCCCCCGAAAAGGGTAAGGCCGTGGTACTGAAGGTTAAGCACACGCCAAATAAAAAGGACCCGTCGAACCCGTACGTGAACTATGAACTAGGCGAGGCTGAACAGCCAGAGATTATTGATGTTACCGATGGCCAGTTACCCGATGCCATGACCCAACCGGCACCAACGCCAACAGATGATGATTTGCCACCAGTCACCGGGGCACAAAAATCTCCGTTCTAAATTGATTAGCCGCAGTGACGGTATCCACCAGATGGGTGTAAGGCCCTAGATTGGAGGTTGAAGATGCGTAACCTAGTCAAGTTTGCGGTGGCCTACGCCAAGGCAGGCTTTGCAGTGTTGCCGATGGTGGGGAAGCAACCACTGATGAAGTTCGCTGACCGGCCGCCACTCACCGTAGAGCAGATAGAGCAGTTTTGGCTGACTCACCCATACGCCCAGATAGCCTTACGTACGACTAACTTTTTCGTAGTCGATATTGACGAGCATCCGGACGGGGCAGACGGTTTCAAGACGTTTCGTGAGTTTGACCACCCGGAGTGGTTCCGCAACACCCTATCGCAGACTACCGCCGGTGGGGGCCGCCAACTTTTTTACCTGAAGCGAGACGATGCCGCAATCCAACAGAACATTGGGTGGCGACCGGGTATCGATATCAAGGCGCACGTGAATAACTACGTGGTAGTAGCCCCATCAGAACGGGATGGCCATCAGTACAAGTGGGAAAACAATAATCCGATTGTGACGGCTTCCCCCGAACTGGTGGCATCCATCAACCAGCGGCCCGACTACAAACCCAGTAGCCTCAGTATCGATTATGATGGCAAGACGGCCACAGCGGAATTGTTTGAAACTATCAGCAAAGGACTAGGCGATACAGGGGGCAGAAACAACGCCTTAGCGAGTTTCTCTGGTGGCCTACTCATTAGGGGCGTTGACCCTGAAAGTGTCCTAGACCTAGCAAGGATAGCCAATGCTAGGACACCTGACCAGCTTAGTGAAAAAGAACTGATTAGAACCGTAGAAAGTATGGTACGAAAAGAAATTAGACGAAGGGAGGCGCAGAGTTGAGTTTTGAAGAAGACGCAAAGAAATTACGCGAGCTAAACGCGAAAAAAATTATCCCGTTTGATAGCAAGATCGATTTCATGAAAAATGCTAACGGCAACATCAAGGCCAATTCAATCGAAAATGTGTGCTTGATTTTAGAGCACGATTCGGAACTGAAAGGCGAGTTTGCTTACAACGAATTTTCATACGAAACGGAATTCAAGAAGGATAGCCCCACACTCATGCTAGAACATGGCCCGTTGCAAGATGAGTTCACACCAGCCTTACAGCGATACATGGAGAAGAAGTACCATGTCATGTTTCCGAAAAAGATTATTGAAGACTCAGTAACCGAGGTTTCGCGACGGAATGTTTTCAATCCCGTGATTGAGTATTTTCAGCGGGTGCGCAAAGAGTGGGATGGCACCAAACGCGCGGCCGACTTTCTCCCAATGTATCTGGGCGTAGAACCATCCGAAACTACCACGTTAGAGACGAAGTTATTTTTCGTGGGGGCCGTGGCCAAGACGTTCAAGCCAGAAACCAAATTCGATTACGTCTTAGATTTGGTGGGTGGCCAAGGAACTGGGAAAACCACGCTGCTAAAAATGATGGCTAACGGCTGGTATACCGATCAGTTTACGGATTTTGAGAACAAGGATAATTTCGGGAATATGGTGCGTGCCTTGATTGTCAACGATGACGAGATGACCGCCACGAATAACAGCAGTTTCGAGATTCTGAAGAAGTTCATTTCGGGTGAGCAATTAGAATATCGGCCGGCGTATGGGCGTTACACCGTACGACGATACAAGAATTTCGTGATTGCCCGGACTACCAACGAGATTACTTACTTGAAGGATAAGACCGGTGAGCGGCGATTTATGCCGGTACTGGTACACCCGGAATTGCAGGAGAAGTCTCCCGTGACTGACCTTGACCAAACGACCATTGACCAGCTATGGGGCGAGTTCGCAACCTACTACGCTGAAGGGTTCGATTTCGGACTCACGCAGGAGCAGGAGAAGCTGATGAACGAAAATCGCGAGCAGTTTAAGTATATCGATGCCGAGGAAGATGCGATTGAAGCCGCACTAGGAGCGATGAAGAAAGATTTCGTGATTAGCAGTGATATCGCGTTTCAGATGGGTGTACAAGACCTGGTAAAGAATCGCAAACTGGCAAAGAAAATTAAGTATGTGATGGATAATCACCCCGGCTGGGAGGCTGGCCAACAAAGAGTGATGGGTGTTCCGCGACGGGGGTACCGGCGAAAGTAGTAGCTGTAAGCGGTGTGTAGTTGGATTAGAGACTACGGCTGGCCCCTACGGCCCCAAGGTGTATATAGATATGTAGATACTACTACATAAATATTATTATTATTATTTTTTATATAGTAATAGTGATATAGGGTATACAGCTAGTATGGGTGACAAAGTTAAAAATTACAGACTACAGCACTACAAACGACGAAACGCATAGAGCGCCAAGCGATTTAGCGATTCAGTAGAATTGAGGTGTAGCAACTACGAAAGAACAAATTATACAGAATAAGATTCGGGTAGCCGTCTCAAAAGCAGATTGCACAATTTTCCGGGAGAATGTGGGAAAAGTAAGGATGGCTAATGGCAGAATGTTTGATACCGGGTTACCGCGAGGCTTTCCAGACTTGTCAGGATTTCGCCACAGCGATCTTCAGGTTTTCTATATCGAAGTCAAAAATGAGAAAGGCAAGCCACGTGAAGATCAGAAACGGTTCCATCAGAGAATGATGCAACTGGGAGTTATCCATGGTATCGCCCGATCGCCCGAAGACGCTCTAAAAATTGTGAAGCTGGGATTAGTTGGATATGGATGGAGTGAGTACGATGACACTTAATCGAGAATTACTTCGGTGTGTACGCAAGACCGAAGCAGAATATGGTATGAAGGCCGATGCCTGGCCGGAGGATGTTTGCGACCAGCTGGCAGACTTATCGTGGCGGGGAGATACCTATCACGAAGAGATGAAACAAAGAACGGACAAGATGGATTGGATGTTTTGGCATTGGTTTATCAACAAGGCGATTGCCGACGAAATTGGGTTTAGCCCGGCATGGGTAGGGTATCGCCGTCCCAAGAACATTAAATTTGTGATGAGTTTAATCGAGAGAAGTGAACTGCAAGAGTTAGTTGCCCGTGGATGTAGTAACGACGAGATCGCACGGATGACTAAACACCGTATCGGTTGGATTCGTGAGATGAGGAGCAAATTATGAAGGATATCAGACCAGATTACTACCGCAAAGATGGCAGGGATTTGTTTGACCATTTCGCGGAGATGTTCCCCAGTCAATGGTTCAGAGGATTCATGGTGGGGAACGTAATTAAGTACGTGGTGAGGTACACGGCGAAGAACGGGACACAGGATTTAGTGAAAGCCCGGACGTACGTGGATAGATTGATTCAATTTGAGGAGGGAAAGCATGCAAAGTAAACGTATTAATCCCAGCGAAATTAGAGACTGTATAGAACTGGCAAAAGGACTCATCCCCAGATTTGATGAAGAAGATATGGTGGGATATGCGCTATTCATGAATAGCATCGTAGAAAAGCATATTCAGGAGGGAGAAAAGTGAAATATCTAATTAAAGCCCCAGTTGGTAGTGGGAAGCCAGTTTTTACTAAAGAATTCGATAGCCATGAAGAAATGGAACACTGGCTATTGGAAAAGAATAACGAGGTTTGGAAAGCCAGCCCACGAAACGAAAAGATTAATTTTCCGGTTAAAGAAATTTTATAGGAGGCACAGCATGAAAACTAGTGAATTTAAACAACGTATTGAAGATGCAGGTTACTCAGTGACCGAAGAAAGTGATTATTATTCATTCAGTGCTAACCGTGGTGTTGCAATGGTTAGTAAGGTAGATGCTAGAAGATTTAGCGTATATGGTTTGCCACTTTCCGTAACAAATGTGGTTGTTGAATATGCCTATACGCCAATTGAAAAGCGCGAAAACGAAAAGATCTGGAATGTGGTTTTGGGCTATGACTATGATTGTTATGTCGCTTGGCGTAAAGACGACGGCGCTTACACAACAACAGCGACCGCCACTGCCGTAGAATTACTAAACGATGACGATTTTGTTTTCACCGATTCAGAATTTAACGTTCTGATCGATCATCTAAAATCATTAACCAATGGTGCTACCTATGCCAAGATTGCCGAACTAGGCAAGCGTGAGGTGACACTCAATGCAGATTAAATTACCGAAGGCTGACGCGATTCAGCTGACGCAAGGCCATGATGCGGGTGGCTATACCTTTGTGGAAAGCACTACTGATAATGATCTAAAACAAACAGTGATCCTAGCAGCGGATGGCATCCACTACGCGCTGTTTAGCTCACAAGATGAGTTTTTAGGAAGTGGCGGTGAAGATGAAGCTGAAGCTGTCGAATTTCATAAGAAAGACGAATACTAGGAGGTGTGGATATGGAAGAATGCCCGTTTTGCCATGGTAGCCACCCGGTTCGGGAAGTGTCTGGCCCGTGGGGAACGATGACGCTATGGAAAGATAGTGACGGTACGAATTGTTTGGACGTGTGCGACGAAACCCAGGAAGCTGGTTCAGTAACGTTCACTATCCACTATTGCCCGATGTGTGGCCGTAAATTACAAGAGGAAACCAAATGAGTTTAAATTTTTATGCAGAGATTGATTCTTTCAAAAACGATAGCAAGGACAACACGTCTATCACGCTTAAAGCCCAAGGTGGTAGCCTGGATCACTCACTGGACAAGCTACGTGAGCTGAAAAATGATTCAGTGGTTCGGATTGTGGTGGAGTCAGCCAAGGTTCACTATTTCGAGACAACCGATGTAGAGACCGGGGCCAGTCTGGTAGAGTACGACCAAGACGAAGAAGGTGTATGGCAGGCCGTCACCTCAGACAGCACACTTGATTTAGATGGCGTCGATACGACAGTGGAAAACCAAAAAGATGTGACCGCCGATGTGGTAGATACTTTCTTACTCACACAAAAGTACCCGCTTGACCCGAAAGCCAAGTTTAAGCCAGCTCAACCACTGGCGATGATTGCTGAAGGCTATGGCATGGATGAAGTGGCCGATAAGATGAAGCTGACCACTAGCGATTTAATTGTGAAGCTAAACCAATCACGTGAGGAGTTTGCGCCGTATGCCGTTGCGTGGAAAGCCCAGGTGGAAGCCGATGACGAATAGCGATATTTTTAGAAAGTTTTTAATTGAGGCTTACATTGACCAGCGCTATGATATGATTCGAGCGCTTAACTGGATGTCGCGACACTATGACAAACTTCCAAATTATTTCAGAACTGCGTTTCGTGAGATGGGTTCTCAGGAAAGAAACAAAGTTATTGGGGAGGTGTTAAAGATTGACCAAGCAAGCTAAAACGACGCTGACGCTCACACTGGACGATGATCTAATTCCTATTGATTTTCAAGTCGATTCTAATTTGCCAGAGCCTGACCGGCGAAGAATTATCTTAGATGCGTATGTAGGGTTGGCCGATAAGAGCGGTCTAGGGTTCGGTGATATGGTGGGGGAACTCATGAACGAGGCAAAGGCCATGCAGAATGGACGGCGTAAGAGGGAGTGATGATTAGGTGTGTGAGAATCAGTTCGAGAAAAATAAAACATTCCTAAGGCGTTACCGACCTTACCAGCGGCAAATTAAACGGTTGGAAGCCAAGCTATATCTGATTGACGATCGGATTGAGTCAACTCACTCACCCGCAATAACTGGCATGCCTAGCGGTGGACAGCGCCGTGAGTTAGCAGATGACTTGATTCGGCGTGAAGAAATTGAGGAACGTATTAATCGGATTATCCATGAGTCACGGCCAATCAAGGCAGAGATACTAGAAGCCATTGACCACATGGACAACTCACTGGAAGCTAATGTTTTAGAGCAATACTTTATCGAAGATGTTCAATTGGATAAGATTGCCGATCAGATTGGTTACTCTATTCGACAGGTAAAACGGTTGTATGGTGATGCTGTCAATAAGGTTAACGCCGTTAACCATGGCACTTAGATGTCACCCAAATGTCACCTCAATGTCACTAGAATGCCGACTATGAGGGTGCTATATTGGTAATATCGAAAGAATGAAATGTATCGCGGTGGCGCAGTGGGTAGCGTGGATCAGTTTGAGTCCATCAATGTTTCTCCTGACTCAAACTGATTTTGGTGTTGTGAGGTTCGATTCCTTACCCGCGATATAGTTTGCAGATAAAGCCTTAGCAGATTAATGCTAGGGCTTTTATAAAACATATTTACTTTATACGTACAAAAGTATTTACTTTATACGTATAGTATGGAGGTGATGGCATTGGTGCCACGGAAGATTAGCGAGCCATTCTATCATGGACGAGCGTGGCAACATACGCGTGCGGCTTACATTAAATCGGTTGGTGGATTGTGTGAGCGTTGTCTGGCTAAGGGTATCATCAAGCCAGGTTACATTGTGCACCACAAGCATTACATTACTGAGGATAACATCAACGATCCTAATGTCACATTGAGTTGGAATAACTTAGAATACCTATGTTTTGCATGTCATCAAGAAGAACATTTTGGTTCTGCCGAGGTGACGCGCGATGGATTGAAATTTGATTCGCACGGAAACTTGATCCCGGTCGCTGACTCCCCCCGTGGGTAGCGGTGCCGGAAACGCCGAAAGGAACGGGCATGAACTTTCGCGTAACACGCAGGTCAAAAATACAGATGAGGGGGGTTAACTAATGACGGTTCAGTTTCCAGAAAAAAAGCAGGACGCGGCAATTAAAAAAGAATACGAGCGGCTCAAAAAAGTATTCGCTGGCATCCCCGCGAAAAAATTAGCAGCGGCCGACAGTTTACTTCAAAGAGCGGCATTTATGGCCATAACCTTGCAAATCTTAGAAAATCAGGTTAAATATGATGGGCCAGTGATTGATTTTAAAAATGGGAAACAACAGATGAAAGTTGAGAACCCAGCCCAAAAGTCTTATAACACAATGATTAATCGGTACACGGCCACTTACGATAAGTTATTCAGCTTACTACCGAAGGATGAGAATGCACGACCGGTTGATACGGGGGATGGGTTTGATGATTTTGTTGAGGGCCGAGGTGATTAGCTGTGGCCGAATATCAAGATAAGAAGGTTCACTACCCAGACGATTACGACCCGATTACTGAGTATTGGAATGCCTTCAAAAATAATGGCGGCGATATTGTGGTTAGTAAAAAGATTTTATCCACATACCAACGATTGATTCAGAACATGAAAAATAACGCGCTGATGTTTTACTACTCCAATCGCCGCGCCAATCACGCAATGGAATTCATTGAGAATTATTGCCGCCACTCTAAAGGAAAGATGGGTGGCCAGCATATCAAGCTGGAACTATGGGAAAAAGCCATGGTTGCGGCCATTTTTGGTTTCATCGATATTGATGGCAACCGGCAATACCAGCGGGCCGTATTAATCGTTGGAAAAAAGAATGGGAAGTCTTTACTGGCTTCCGCAATCGGTCTTTATATGTTAATCGCTGATGGTGAGGCTGGCCCAGAAGTTTACGCGGTCGCCACCAAAAAAGACCAAGCCAAGATTATCTGGAATGAGGCCAAGCGGATGGTACGTAAGTCGCCGGCGTTAGCTAAGCGGATTCGAGGGCGCGTGGCCGATCTAAGCTCCGAAGAATATAACGATGGTGATTTTAAACCTGTTGCATCTGACACCGACACATTGGACGGTTTGAACCCAAACTGTATTTTGATGGATGAAATTCACCAGTGGAAGAATGGTGAAGACCTTTATAACATCATGGCGGATGGTGTCACAGCGCGAGACCAGCCACTACTGCTGATCACGTCAACGGCCGGTACAATCCGAGAAGATATTTATGACCAAATTTATGATGAAGCAGTTATGACTATCAACGGTTACAGTCAAAAGAATGGCTACCGTGATGACCGTTCAATTTTCTTTATTTACGAGTTGGATAAGCGAAACGAGTGGAAAGATTCTGAAATGTGGATCAAGGCTAATCCTGGACTGGGAACTATCAAAAACAAGCAGACGCTGGCCGAAAAGGTTGCTAAGGCCAAAAAAAATCATCGATTGGTTAAAAACCTGGTGTGTAAGGAATTTAATATCAGAGAAACCTCAACGGAATCATGGTTGACTTTCGACGAATTGAATAATGAATCCACGTTCGACATTTCAAAGCTGAAGCCACGTTACGGAATTGCAGGTTCCGACTTGTCACAAACCACCGACTTGACCGCGGCTACTGTAATTTTCCAAGTGCCAGATGACCCGGTTATTTATGTGAAGACAATGTACTGGTTACCAGAGGATACACTGCAACAGCGGGCCGAGGAAGATAATATCCCCTATGTCTTATGGCGAGACCAGGGCCGACTGCGGACTAGCCAAGGAAACAAAGTCTACTACCGCGATATTTTAGATTGGTTTCAGGAAATTGAAGATAAGTACGATATTTATCTGTTTAAAGGCGGCTACGATAGTTGGTCAGCAACGTACTACGTGAAAGATTTACAGCATCGGTACGGCGAAAAAACGTTTGAGCCGGTTATTCAAGGGAAGAAAACGTTGTCTAGCCCGATGCACTCACTGGCGGCCGACTTAAAGGCTAAACGCGTAAATTATGGGAACGACCCAATCATGAAATGGTGCCTGTCGAATACCACAGTAGATGTGGATCGAAACGGGAATATCCAGCCGGACAAAGGCCATAATCGCCGCAAGCGGATTGATGGTCTGGCCGCGCTGTTAGATGCCTATGTGGTGCGCGACAGATACCTTGATGAGTATTTGAATGTAATTTAAGGGAAGGGAGGTGAAATTATTGGGATTTTGGAAAAATCTATTTAATCGGGAAGACCATGGTGTTCAAGTATCGCCAAATTACAAGATGGTGACCACGCTTGGAAATAACTTCTTTTCATGGAACGGTAAAGTTTATGAATCGGATATTGTACGGTCAGCTATCGAAGTCAAGGCAAACGCAATTGGTAAGGCCGTGGCCAAACATATTCGCGCGGGGGCTGCTGACAGTTTTACCGAGAACCCAGACGTTTATATCAAGTTTCTATTAACTGACCCAAATCCAATCATGACCGGCCAAATGTTGCAGGAAAAATTGATTACGCAGTTGGAACTCAATAACAACGCGTTTGCATACGTTCAGCAGGACGCTAACGGCTTTCCTAATGCTATCTGGCCAATTACCCCTAATAGTGTGGAGGCCCTTCAGAACGCAAAAGGAACGCTTTTCCTACGGTTCTATTTACGGAGTGGTCAGATTTACACTTTCCCTTATTCGCAAATCATTCACTTACGTAAGGACTTTAACGAAAACGATATTTTTGGGGAGTCTAATGGGAATACGTTGGCCCCACTGATGGAGATTGTTAACACTACGGACCAAGGAATTGTGAGCGCAATTAAATCATCTGGGGTTATCCGGTGGCTACTTAAATACCAGCAATCTTTGCGACCGGAAGACGTTAAGAAAAATACTGAAGAGTTCGTGGCCAACTACCTAGCTAGTACAGATGGCGGTATTGGTGCCGCTGGGATTGATAGTTCAGTTGATGCAGTACAAATCCATCCGGATGACTACGTACCAAATGAGAAACAAATGGAGGCTACTACCGAACGAATCTATTCAATTTTTCACATTAGTAAGCCAATTATTCAAGCCAGTTATACGGAAAATCAGTGGATTAGTTACTATGAGTCACAGATTGAACCATTCTTACGACAGATGTCAGAGCAGTGGACACGGGTGCTTTTTAACCGGCGTCAACGGTCTTTCGGTAACTCAATTGTGTTTGAATCGAACGATCTAAGCTATGCTTCCATGCAAACTAAGTTACAGCTGGTTCAATTTGTCGATCGGGCGATTATGTCACCCAACGAGGTTCGGGGCTACTTCAATTTACCGCCGGTTGCTGGCGGGGATGAGTTATTACTTCGGAAAGATACAGGGACAGCCAACGACCCATTGAAGGGGGGTGAGGAGAACGATGAAAGCACTGAAAGTTAATGGCGATATTGTCACAGACAATGAAGCCTGGATTTATGATTATTTGGGGATTGATTATGCTAGCCCGGAATTAATCCGAAACGGTTTAGGTGATGCAAATGGCGATCCCGTTACAGTGGAAATTAATTCCGGTGGTGGGGTAGTTACCGCGGGTACAGAAATCTATACCATGCTACGCAAGTATTCAGGTAAAGTTACTACCCAAGTTGTAGGGATGGCGGCTAGTGCCGCTAGTCTGATTGCCATGGCTGGGGATGTTGTTGAGATGAGTCCTGCGGCTACCATGATGATTCATAAGGCATCAACGGTTGCGGCTGGTAATATCAACGATTTAGAAAATGCACAGAATATGTTGGCCGCGATTGATGATTCTCTGGCTAATGCCTATGCTGAAAAGACAGGCATGGATCATGATGAAATCCTTGGCTTGATGGATTCAACCTATTGGATTACCCCACAAGAAGCAATTGGAAAGGGCTTCGCTGACAGAATGATGTTTGAAGATTCAAAGGAACCACTTCCTGCTGTTGCAAGTTTTGGTGGGATTCGCAACATTGAAAAATTAAAGCAACACCTAAAGAAGTCAATCGCTCTGGATAAATCCGAGCAGTTGGCTTTTTTGAATGCTCAATTTAATTACTTAAAATTAGGAGGAAACACACATGACTAAAAATGATTATAAGAATAGCCGCGCACAATTAATGGCAGAGGTTCAAGCGGCCTTAACTTCAGGTGATGTTGATAAGGCAAACGACTTGATGGGCCAAGTAACAAAGATGGATTCCGAACACGAAGAAGTATCTAAGGCACAGGCAAACTTTAATGCCTTGACTGATGTCGCACCAACAACGATGGATGTGCAAGCCACGAGTGAATCATTAACGCCGGTAACTACTACTGCTCCTACCAAGCCGGTTGATAGTGACGAAGAAGATCCACGGTATAAGAGTGCTTGGGCCAAATTCGCTATGGGCAAGCCAATGGATGCAGACGATTTAAATGTGCTGGACTCTGTAAACCAAGCTTACAATGCTGAATTCACTCACCAAACGACTAATACGCCAACCTTGATCCCACAAACTGTGGTTAATGGTATCTGGAAGTTAGCTGAAGAAGAATATCCATTATTTGCTGATTTTCGTAAGTTTGCGGTAACCGGGAAGCTAACTTTCAACAAGCACGATGGAATTGTTTCCGGGGATGCACAGTGGGTTGATGAAGACGGCCAAGCCGACGACGAAGAAAACAAGTTTGGTCAGTTGGTATTGGATGGGTTTGAAGTGAATAAGGTCGCCACGGTTACCTGGAAGATGAAGAGTATGAGTGAAAATGACTTTATCACCTTCTTAACGCAGGAACTTGCCGATCGGATCGGGGTTGCCTTGGGTGTGGGTGCTAGCCACGGTACTGGTGTTAAGCAAGCCAAGGGAGTCATCACTTTACTGAATGAAGAAACTGATAAGCCACAAATTAAGACGTATACGAATCAAGTCACGTACCAAGACTTAACCGGCGCAATGGCCTTGATCCATTCTACGCTTGCTAATGGCACGGTAATTTATGCTAACAACGCGACTATTTGGAATCAATTAGCCAACGTTGTTGACACTAATAATCGCCCAATTTTTGTTCCTGATACGAATGCTGGCGGAGTTGGTAACATTTTTGGTCGTGCAATTAAGGCCGATGCTGGGTTAGCGGACGGTGAAATCTTAATCGGTAACGCAGCAGGCACTGGTGTTATGAACACAAACGAGGGTATGAGTGTTGCCATGGAAGACCACGTCAAGTCCCGCAAGACGGATTATGGTGCTTACGCTATCGTTGACTTCGGGTTACTTACCACTAAGGGCTTTGCCTTATTAACTACCGCCCCAAAAGCCTAGCCCCTCAAAGTGATGGACTAACTACCGTGCCGACTACCGCTAATACCGTTTCCGAGATTACAGCGTGGCTAGATGCCGCTGGTATCAAACATGACGGTGTGACGCTGAAGGCCGATTTACTGGCGTTAGTTCCCACTGAATAGGAGGGGTCGCAATGGCTGAGAAAGATTTGCTAGCTGACTTGAAGTCGCACATTCGTTGGGAAGATGGCATGGATGACTCTATGTTGTCTTTTTATCAGACAGCTGCCGACAAGTATGTGGTTAAGAAAATTGGTCACAGTGAGGACTACTTAACCATCATGGTGGCAACTGTCATGTATGACAACCGGAGCGCTACTGAGGAACTTTCGGAGGCCCTCAATTCACTAGAGCCGATTTTTGCGTTGGAGGTGTTGACTGATGGCGGAGCTAACGAATGAATTAAAGTGGGTTGCCCAGCTGTTAGCATTAAAAGATAGTTTGGATGAGTATGATCGTTCGGTGCAAACGTGGCCGGTTGTGCGTAGCTTGCGCTATGAGGAGATTGGAATTACTAGCACTGAGCAGTTTCAGGCCAAGCAGGCTAAGACTGATGTTGTACTACGGATTTTAATTCGATACGACAAAAGAATTACTCAAAAAGCTAGCCGCGTGATGATTGATGGCACCCCATATAAAATTGTTCGAATTTATACGGAGCGGAATAAGAACAGAATGGAGCTGAGTTTAGCGTATGTTAATTAATTTTGACGAATTTAGGGGCCGTTTGAAAGAGAGCGGTTTACCGTTATTTCGTGACGAGGCCCCGAAGGGAGAACCGTTACCTTATCTGATCTATTCCAGTACCGGAGTTTCGGAAGTTTGGGGAAGTTCTAGGTCTCAAAGTACCTTGTGTGAGTATCAAGTTTCACTTTTTACCATGGGAACTGAGCAAGAACTATTGCCAATTAATCGCCTATTGAGCAACATCCCTCACCGGCCGTGGGTGTCGCAACAGGGCGATGAAAACGATGGTACGGTGACAAACTTTTTTACGTATGTAAGGGTGTTAATCGATGAGTGATGGGAATGGTTTTGAAGACTTAGCCGAGAAGCTTTCTAATATCCATATCGGTGAAACGGTTGCTATTTCTGCACTTGAAGAAGCTGCGGATTTTTATTTGGAACAACTAATTCCACGGATTCCTGAATCGGTGCTCAATAAAGAACATGCCCGTGACCATATTCATGTAAAGGTCGAAAATAACGAAGTTAACGTTGCGTTTGACGACAAGGGTTGGTATTGGATCTTCCCTGAAAATGGGACGATCTACCAGCGGGCAACTCACTATGCACGGGGAACGTTTCAACAGAACCGTTCCCGAATTGAAGAAATTATGACACGAAAAATCATGTCAAAAATGAAAGGATGATTTAAATGACTGACACGAAAAATGACACGGTTAAATTAGTCACGGGGGTTAGCGATGCCTTCCTGGTTATGAAGACGGCATCCGAAACTAGTAATAGCGCCCCAACGTATGACACACAAGTATGGCGATTGCCAACGTTGAAGAAGGTTGGATTTAAAGGCAATGGGAAGTCTGTGGATATCTATGGTTCTTCCAAGAAATTCGCGACTATTTCACAAGAAACAGGGGTAGAAGTCAGTGTATCTCACTTAGGCTTCCCAATTGAACTGTTGGACTTAATGCGTGGAGAAGTGGCAAAAAATGGTGTCACTTTCACTACTACCACACCTAAATCACTCCCAGAATTTGCTTTCGGATTCATTGGCAACAAGCAAGATGGGGAACATGACGGGATTTGGTTGCCATCAGTCACCCTTGACCCAGCTATGAATGAAGAATGGGAAACCGGTGAAGATGAATTCAAGGAAGCAGACTTAGATATGACGTTGAATGCCGCTGGCTTGCGGAACAGTCAAGTTTACGCAACTAAGTATTCATCTATGCGGGAATCTGCGGCCGATTTTAGCATTGAGAACTTTTTCAAGCAGGTTATTTTTGATGAAGAATCATTGGCGGCGGCAGTTAGCGCGGCTACGACACCAGCATCGGAGGGTTAATATATGGCCAAGTTAAAAGATCTATTACCTAAAGTTTCCAAGCAAGAAACTATCACAATTCAAGGTGTGGAAATTCCAATCGCTTTTACGATGAAGTCAATGGATTATGTCCAAGAAGCTTATGGTAAGAGTTTTGCTGGTTTTCAATCCGACTTCGATAAGATGTTGAAGAAGAAAACGCAGACACTAGATACAGCTGGTTTAAAGCTGGTTAATGCCTTGATTTATGCCATGGTTCGAAGCGGTGGTACTGAGACTACCCCAGATGAATTGATGAACGCAATTGGTTTTGACGACTTGAAACCTATTTACGAAAAGGCCATGAACGTGTTTAGCGCTAGTGCTTTTCAGCCCGAAGACGCGGAGAAGTTAGGCGCAAAAAAATAAATAAGCAACATACGAACTCCCAACCGGTCGAAGACGATCCTTGGGAGTTTTATTTGTATGTTGCTGGATTACTCAATTGGACACAGGAAGAGTTTCTGGATGCAACACCGAACTACTGGATGAAGTCGTATATTCTGTGGCTTCAGGTCAATAACCCAGATGCCGTGCAACAACCAGAACAGGTCAAAGAAGTATCAATTGATCAGATTCCATTCTTTTAGAGAGGAGGTAAAAATTTATGAGTGATTCACTTTCGAATGTGGTTTTGAAATTTAAAACCGATGGTGCGGTAGCCTTCAATAAGACTGTGAAGGATATCAATGCCATCATGAATACTGCGGCCAAGGAATACCGAGCGCAAGTCGCCGCTATGAAGGACAATTCTTCAGCTGCTGACAAGTTGGCTGCCACGCAGAAGAAATTGGCTACCCAATTGGAAGCCGCTGGTGAGCGGACTAAGATTCTCAAAGAACAATACGAGAAGATGGCCAAGAGTTCTGACACAAGTACAGCCGCGTTGGAAAAGCAAAAAGGTAAAATCGCCGATGCTGAACGGGCTGAAAGTTCACTGCGTTCTCAATTGGATAAGGTTAATGGCCAGCTGACTGAACAAGGTAAGGCCGCCCTGGCCGCTAAGGAAAAGCTGTCTGGTTTGCAGAATGAAGCTGGAGATTTAGAGGCCAAGGAAAAGGCGTTAACGGCGTCCTACACACGCCAAGAGGCCGAACTGGGTAAAGATGCCACTAATGCCGAAAAGAACGCCCTAGCTAAGCGTAAGCTCACTGAACAGACTGCATTAACGGCTAAGCAAGTCGATAATCTGGAGAAGCAACTGAAGGAAACCGAAGCCGCTTACGGGACTAATTCCCGGGAGGCTAATGAAATGCGGGCCAAGGTTGATGAGGCCAAGACTTCAGAAGCAAACTTGAAAAATGAATTGGCATCCACGAATGAAGCAATTCGGAAACAAGGCGGACTGTCCACCGAGACGGCTTCAAAGATGGAACGGATTGGAACTTCCGGTAAAAAGGTAAGTTCTGTTGGTAAGTCACTAACTATGGGTCTTACAGTTCCATTGGTTGCGGTAGGAACTGCCGCAGTGAAAACTGGTGGTGATTTTGAAGCCCAGATGAACCGAGTTGGTTCTATTTCGGGTGCTACTTCAGGAGAACTGAAGCAACTTAGCGACCAGGCTGTTGATTTAGGGGCCAAGACCGTATTTAATGCTAAGCAGTCTGCCGAGGGTATGGAAAACCTAGCATCAGCTGGTTTCAGTGCTAAGGAAGTTATGGGGGCCATGCCTGGGGTTCTTAACCTTGCCGCCGTGTCTGGTGGTGACGTTGGGAAAGCTTCAGAATATGCCGCTAGTGCTTTACGTGGATTCGGATTAAATGCTAATCAGTCTGGCCACGTCGCTAACGTCTTTGCCGAAGCCGCCGCTAAGACCAACGCAGAAGTTGGTGATATGGGTGAAGCGATGAAGTATGTCGCACCAGTCGCTAAAGCAATGGGTATTTCTATTGAGGAATCTGCGGCCGCCGTTGGTATCATGTCAGACTCTGGGATTAAAGGTAGCCAGGCCGGGACAACTTTACGAAGCTCAATGGCACGATTAGCTGACCCCACAAAGAAAATGAGTGGAGTCATGGACGAATTGAATTTGAGTTTCTTCGATTCGCAAGGAAAGATGAAGCCATTAGCTAGTATCGTTGGTATGCTGAAAGAACGATTTAAGGGGTTAACTAAGGAACAACAGGCGCAAGCCATGTCTACGCTGTTTGGTAAGGAATCAATGTCAGGGATGATGGCCTTAGTCAATGCTGGCCCTGATAAGATGAATAAACTCACGAATAGTTTTAAGAATTCTGATGGTGCGGCCAAAAAGATGGCTGACACTATGAACAAGGGTTCCAAGGCATCAATTGATGCAATGATGGGTTCTCTAGAATCTGCTGCTATTAAGATTACACAAGTTCTGGCCCCAGCAATTAAGTCAGTCGCTGATTTCATTGGTAATTTGGTAGATAAATTTACAAATTTAGATAAAGGTACGCAAAAGATGGTTCTGGTTTTTGCCGGATTGGCCGCAGCTATTGGGCCTGTAATCCTTACAGTTGGTAAGTTAATGATTGCAATTGGTAAGATTCCAGAGACGTTGGCTGCCGTCAAAGCTGGATTTTCGGTTCTTTCTGGCGTTATGACAAATCCTTGGGTCTTTGCAATTGCCGCAGTGGTAGCCCTAGTTGTTGCCATTGTGACTCACTGGAAACAGATTAAAGAGGTCACTACTAATGTTTGGAATAGCATTAAGGACTTTCTTTCAGGTATTTGGAAAGGCATTGCCAGAGTGGCTACGGCCGTCTGGGACGGAATTAAAACATACTTCCAAGCAACGTTGAACCTGTTTAAAACTATTTTCACCACAGCATGGAATGCTATTAAGACAGTCACTAGCACAGTATTTAATGCAATTAAAGGTGTGGTGACAACGGTTTTTGAAGCAATTCAGGTCGTGATTATGACCGTAGTTTCAGTAATTCAAGGGATTATCACGGTTGCTTGGAACGTTATTTTGGGGATTACTAGGGAAACCTGGGCAATCATTAAAGGTGTCATCCTGACTGTTTGGGATGGTATCAAGACCCCAGTATTGGCTGCGGTTAATGCAATTAAATCTGGTGTATCTGCTGGATGGAATGCAATTAAATCAGTAACCAGTACAGTTTTCAACGCAGTGAAAAGCGTGGTAAGTACCGTGTGGAATGCCATTAAGAGGACAATTGATGGCGTCTTAAAGCCGATTAAGTCGGCTGTTAAGACCGCTTGGAACGCCGTAAAGTCTACAACGTCTAATGTTTTCAAAGCTGTTAAGTCGGTAGTATCGAGTGTTTGGAATTCGATTAAGAGTGTTATTACAAAGGTTCTTAATTCAATTAAGAGCGTGGTTAAGACTGCCTGGAATGCTGTAAAGAGTACCACTAGTTCTGTTTTCAAAGCTGTTAAATCGGTGGTTTCAAGTGTCTGGAATTCGATTAAAAGCACTATCACGAAAGTGGTTAACGGCATTAAAAACACCGTTAAATCTGTATGGAATTCGATTAAATCGGTTACCAGTTCTGTTTTCAACGGCATTAAGTCAGTGACCTCACGTGTTTGGAATGGGATTAAGTCTGCCATGACAGCACCAATCAAGGCCGCTGCCAATACGATTTCTGGAATTATTAATAAGATTAAAGGTTGGTTTAGCGGGTTGCACCTACGCTTTCCAAGATTTGAGATGCCGCCGATGCCTCACTTTAGGTTGAATGGATCATTTAGTTTGAAGCCACCTTCGGTACCACACATTGGAGTTGACTGGTATGCAAAGGGTGGTATTTTCACACAGCCAACAATCTTTGGTAGTTCCGGTGGCCAGCTTAAAGGTGCCGGTGATGATGGCCCTGAAGCCGCAATACCACTTAACGCCGAAACACTGGGCGGAATTGGTAAGGGTATCGCCGCCGCTATGGGCGGTGGTTCCCAACAACCGATTATCTTAAATATTGATGGTAGGACGTTTGCCGAGATTAGTGGCCCGTATATGAGTGGCTATCTGAAACAGCAAGACGTGACCGCCGGATTTAGCAAAGGGAGGCGAAGTTTCTAATGCAAATTTTCTTAGATGAAATTGGCAACGAATCGCAGGGAATTATTCTGGCCAGCAAACCGGATATCCCGACCGCCCAGCGAAATGTAGTCACGACGATGGTACCGGGGAGCACTCACGGTAACTTAACGCAGTTTCAAGGCTGGCAAGACGTGGAAGTAAAGTGCACCTTTACCGTGGTGCCTTTGCTAGTCGATGGATTGACTGGCCAACAGGGATTCAATGATATTCTGCGTCGTTTGAATGCCTGGGTGCTTAACGCTAAGCGGCTGAAGTTTTCTGATGACCGGCCTTTCTACCGAATGGTGAAGCAGGTCAGTGTGGATGCGGCATCCCCCGGGGATATCGAACTGGTGGGAACCGTTCCGGTTACTTTCACACTAGACCCGTTTTGGTATCGCGATGCTGACCCGGTGACACTGACTGGTACGAGCAACCAAGTTTTCAACCCTGGGACGGTGGATGCCGAGCCGCTACTTTCTGTGTACGGTTCGGGAACAGTTAAATTTACCGTCAATGGCGAGGTGCTGACACTGCTAAAGGTATCTGACTTCCTGACGGTTGATAGCTGGGAGAAAACTGTTGTGCATGGTGACGATGCCACAATTTACGACGAACAACTAGACGGAGCCTATCCGGTACTGCCACCTGGCAATAATGAAATTGACCTGGGAACTGCAAGTAAAATCACAATTGAAGGGAGGTGGCGATGGCTATGATTCAACTGTATGGACGAGATGAGAGAGACTTTCAAGGCCACAATGGGCGGGTACTGGATGCCGTTACTAACGACACGGTTACCTGGGCCGTTAACAGTCAATACGATCTTCAATTCGATTACCCACTATTTGCGAAGCACGGGTTATCCATTGAAAATGAAATGATTGTGACGGCCCCCGTGCCTGGCTACGATGACCAGGCTTTCAGAATTAATTCAGTTGAAAAGTCGATGGGTGTGCTTACCGTGCACGCCTACCACATTTTCTGGGATTTGATGCAGAATTTTGTGGAAGATATCAACATCGTGGGGAAGAATGGCGATGGTGCTATCGCTCAACTCATGACGCAGACGCAGTTTCCTCATGAATTTTCCTACGAGTCAACGGTGGGTAATACCGCTAACGCGCGTATTGTGCGGATGAGTGTGATTGCGGCCCTGATTGGTACCGATGACAATACGATCCTGTCCCGGTGGGGCGGCGAGTACGAATGGGACAACTTCCATTTCAACCACGTGGCCAAACTGGGGGCAGATAGAGGTGTGGTTTTCCGCAACGGAAAGAATCTGCTGGGGTACAAAGCGACTTCAGATCTCACTGACACAGTTACCCGGGTGATGCCTGAAGGCTACAATGGGCTATTTTTACCGGAGCTGTATGTGGACAGCCCGCTAATTGATAATTATTCATCCCCCCGAATCGCCAAGATCGAATATTCAGATATCAAGGCGATTGACACCACTTCAGTGACTGCCGATGGGGATGATACAACCGATGCTGACGCCTTGCCGATGGATCAGGCGTTAGATGCGTTGCGGGCCGCGGCATCGCGTGAGTTTAGCGATAACCACATTGACCAGCCGGGCGAGCAGTATGAATTAAACGTCGTGATGTTGGAGGACACCGAGGAATACAAGGGCCGCGGGATTTTCAGCCGAGTATACCCCGGCGACACGGCTACCTTTATCCACGATGAGGATGGCTTACACGTCAAGGCCCGGATGACTGGGTACACATGGCGACCTAGCACGCAGGAGTATCTCACACAGTCTTACTATTCGAGCGCGGCCTTACGGGGCGGCACGGATATTGAACACAAGATTGATAACATCGCTAATCAGATCACAGTGATTGATAAAACCACGGTTATGAAGGCGGCCAACAACAGTAACACCGTGGGTTGGTCAACCGATAACCCGCCAACTGACGTTGTGGGGGCCAAGGAAGGCGATTTGTGGTACCAACAAGTGGGTAGTCATGTCATCATGTGGATGTGGACAGACAGCGCGTGGAAAGAGGTTGCCAGCGATATTTCTGGCCATGATGCTAGCAGCTTAGTAGATGGGACTTTCAACGCCGCGAACGTCAACGTAATTAATTTGAACGGGAACAGTATCGTGTCCCGGTCAATTAGTGCTGACAAGCTGGTGGCCAACTCTATCACGGCTAACGAAATTAAGGCCGGGTCAATCACTGCTGATAAGATTGCCGCTGGGTCAATTTTGGTGGGATTGAATGGCGAGCTGGATAGCATGCAACTTTCAAGAAACGCAATTAATATGTACACGGGTGGAAAACTTTCATTGCAAATTTTGCCAGATGGAATGTATGTTTCTAACGATCTGACTGGTGATAATGTTGGTTTTATACACGCAAATACGTACGATGGCCACAGTGATGTAGACGGATTAACATTCGACTTGCTACCACATGGCGATTACATGGCATGGGGCCATCAACAGAGCAGTTCTAGTAGCACGTTTGATACCGTATTTACATGGCTTACGAGTTCTGCGGCATCGAAAGTAGGAATATCAGCCGGATTTACATTTAGTGATAATGTAGAGTTCCAAAAACAAATTACGATGTATGGTGATTTGGTTGTCCCCGGAGTGGCGGCGCACATCCAATTTATCCCCATTTCTTTTAATGACTATACCTATGCTTCCATTGGGCGTGATGGTGGCCATGTTGGGATGGCACTAGGTGGCAATGAACTCTATATGTTAGATCACGGGATGTATTCAGCATATAGCCATGTGAGGATCGTTGGCACCCAGCTGTATGGCCACACGCTGTGCATCCCCACCTCAATTGGATCTAGTGGTTCAATCAAGGAATGGATAACCGTTAATCTTAAATAATGGAGGGAATTATGAAACTTACATTAAAGAACGAGTATTTGTTACCGAGTATGAATTTGCTTCAATCACTGAAACTAAAGGGTGTTGACTCTATCGCCCGATCGAAGTTTGTGAAGTTACTGACCAAGGCTGGTGAGTCCCTCAGTGACAGTGAGATGGATCTTGTCAACGAGTATGGTGAACCTGAAGACTTAACGAAACCAATAAGCAAGGAAAACCCTGTTCACGTTAACGCCGATGGCCAATATGCTATCCGGGCATCTAAGCGAGGTGAGTACCAGCGGGAGCGTGTTCGGCTGCTACTTCAGGACACCGAGATTGAAGGCGGTACTTACGTCAACCATACGGAAGACTTACTGAAAATTTTGAAAAATTATGATGAGGAGTTAACTGGGGAAGCCGCCACGGCTTACTTGGAACTCATCGAGGCATTAGAAAGGGCTGAAAAATAATGGCAATTAATTTAAAACTAGATTTAAACAAGCGACCCAACACAGGCCCCATCAATTTCATTCGAGTTGGCGACGCCAATATCGATTCTATCGAGGGAACAATCGTAAAAGATGGCGTGGCGTTTGACCTGACTGGGTACTCTATGGCGTTTGAGGGAATTAGTTCGGATGGCAGTAGTGTGACCGATGCCCATGTGACGATCACCAACGCCACTACGGGCCAATTTAAGTACACCTTCAGCGGGTCAGTGGCTAATGCTGGGGGCCGTTATAAGAATGCGTATTTTTCACTCACTAAGGGTGGTGACCGTACCACTACTGGCAATCTAGATTTATTTGTTTACAAAGATATTTCTGGCGATGTTTCCGATGTGTCACAAGAACAGATTGACACCTACAACGATCTGGTTCAAAAATTGATGGATTTAAACGATGCCAATATGGGGAAGTTAAGTTCTGACGTAAAAGCATTTGGTGATAAGATTGCCGCCTATATCAGTGGCACCGATGCTGATTTTAAAGATTATGATGCACAAGTGGCCAAACTGATTAGTGACACGCAAGCTAAGATTGCTACCATTGAGTTCTATAAATTTGTTGAAGAAGGTGCATCATAATGCCCCCACAAGCGCCGTTCGGCTGGGACCTAGTAATCACAGCCGCAAGTAGTATGGTAAATAATTATTACATTGAAGTTTTCTTGTGGGCGGTCATGGCTGACCTACTCACGGGGATCGTCAAGTCATTTACTCACCGTAGCAAAGTGAAGGCCGATAGCTCACGCGGGCTACGTGGCCTAGCGAAACACCTACTAATCATCTTACTAGTGATTACAATTTATCCGATTTTAGATGTGCTACAGTTCGATGCAGTATCGAATGCTGTGGTACTTTTTTATATCGCAGAATATGCTATTTCAATCCTGGAAAACTTGCAGGTAATGGGGTTCCCCATCCCTAGTTTTTTAAAACAGCGATTCGAGAAAATGGCTAAAGACACAGGAAAGGAAGAAAAATAATGGCACTCAATGGTATTGATGTAGCAAGCTATCAGGCTGGTTATAAGGTTGGTAAGGCTGGTGGCAGTTTCGTTATCGTGAAGGCTACCCAGGGAACGAACTACTTAAACCCGGAGTATGGTACTCAAGTCAAACAGACACTAGCAGCGGGTAAGAAGCTAGGGATCTACCATTTCGCGCAGGGTGGTAGTGCAGTGGCTGAAGCCAAGTATTTCTTATCGAAAGCTAAGAAGTCCGTTGGTAAGGCTATTCTGGTACTAGATTTTGAAGGGTCAGCGGTCAACCGAGGTGTGGCCTGGGCTAAAACGTGGTTAGATTACGTCTACCAGCAGACCGGAGTTCGGCCCCTAATCTATATGGGGTTGGCTGACGAAAACCGCTTAAACTGGTCCCCAGTAGCTAAAAACTACGGCCTGTGGATCGCTCAATACAATAATTACAACCGAGTTAGTGGCTACCATCCCCGGAGTATGTATGGTTCGGTCAAGCATTGGAAAACCATTGCTATTTTCCAGTACACAAGCGCCGGAAAATTGAGTGGATGGGGTGGCAACCTAGACTTCAATGTTTTTTATGGTAGCAAGGCTACCTGGGATAAGTATGCTAAGACTGGCGATAAGTCTAAGGCTAAGTCCAAGAAGAAAACTTATCTAAAGGCCGCTAAGCAAGTACAGGCACGGGCCGGCATCAACCGCTACTACGATACGGCTTTCAAACGTAAGGAAAACCACTATAAGAAGGGCACGGTGTTCGATATCGCCAAGGTGGTGAAGTACGGTAAGATTACCCGTCTGAAGCTGGCCAACGGGATGTATATCACGGCTAACGCGAGCCTAGTAAAGAAATTGAAGTAGTCAACAATGTATGGCCTCACGTCTAACGGCGTGGGGCTTTTTTTATTTATTTTAAAATACTACACATTTTGTGTTGCAATTACTACACGTAGGGTGTAGTATGTAGACATAGAGAGAAAGAAAAAAATAAATGAAAAGAGGAAATCATCATGACAAACGAAAACACCGAAATTACTACCGCCGCACGTAGAATCGCCCGCGAGGTTAACGACACCCCGAAGGAATACACAACCATGTTTGACAAGGACGGTCACAGCTTAGGAACCCACCCAACAGGCATGTGGTACGTCAATGGCCACCACGAACCAGAAGGTACTATTTACTCGGTTGTAGGGCACAGAGGTAGCCACATGACTTACCGCCAAGCACAAGACATGATTGATGATGAGGCCAATGGATACTACTAGAAATGGAAAGGTGCTACCGAAAGGTGGCATCTTTTTTTAGTACACGTTTCGTGTTGTAATTACTACACATTAGGTGTAGTATGTAGATATGGAAGAGAGGTGCAGTCATGGCAATAGTGATGAAAAAACACTCAGGAAAAGCCCCACGCTATCGGATTTATAGGAGTGAGTTTGGCCTTCAGCGTGAGGTGGCCGCACGAAAAGCAGTTTATTTTATTCGCAGAGGTAAAGACCTGCATCGAGGGGAAAACAGACTCCGTTATTTCGATGAATATAAGGTTGTCATTTCAGATGTGGCCAAAAAGATTACATACGCGGCCAATCACTATGACAGACACTACATTGTGATGCTGGACAAGGACGGGAACGAGCTGGATACTCATCCAAGCGATATGTGGTACCGGCACGGCTATCCGAAAAATGTTGCCTATACTGTGTCTGGCCGGATGCGAGGAACGAAGTTGGAAAAAAAGATGTATGCGATTGAGGCTCAGATGCTGGTAGACCCCGATTCGGGAAGCTGCTACTTTTAATGAAGGGAACGATATTAGATGGAAGATATTGAAGCAAGACTGAAGGCACTGGATGTACTTGCCGGAGATGGCGATGCAAAGAAAGCGGCACTGGCCTATTTTTCAGATAAAGGGATGAGTGAATCCGATGTGCTAGACTCATACTGGGCCGACAACAAAGGCGTGCTAGACAGCTATCTATACGCCCACGGGACTACGCGCTATCAGGTCGCCCAGGCGAGTGACGTGAGTGAAACCCAACTCAATCGGGCGGTTGACAAGCCAGACGTTAGCGAGATTAAGATGAACATTATTTTCGCTGTGGCTGAAGTGGTGGGGGCAACACCCGGTTCAGTCCTAGATGATCTGATTGCCATTCAAAGCGGTGTGGATGACTTCGATAAAAAATTAGAGCAGTTTGAAAGAGAATCTAAAGAGGAAGACGAGAAATATCTAAGCGAGCATGATGATGAAGTGGAAGCCTCACTGGCCAAATCAGTGGCAGAACTGAAGAAGTCTAATCCTGAAGCCTATAAGAGATACCTGAAGATGGTAGAACGGAACGCCAAATAAAAATAGCGCCCACCAGTGATGGTGAGCGTTTTTATTTTATCGATATAGGGGTACTGTGGCGATGCCATTCACAGCTGGCAAAGGTCGATGATTAATTTCGGCCGCCGTTAATGATGTAGCAGAACACGAGCACTGTTAAAAGAAATACAATTATTGTTTAGATAAGATTACACTAAAAAAAGAGACATTCACAAACTTTGTGAGTGTCTCTTAATTTTATGTATTCTACCCGCCCAGGTTTTTTGACCGACATTTGACCGACTTTTTTCTATTTTATATGCTTTTACCTGACTTAGTAAAAATACAGAATGCTGATATACCGGTGTTTTGCAGCCAATGGCAATCAGTAAATATGCTACTTACTGTCGCAAGAGAGATTCGAACCCTCGACCTACGGTTTAGAAGACCGTTGCTCTATCCAGCTGAGCTATTGCGACCTAATGGAAGTCTGCTCGACAACTTCTTAATTATAGAGAAGCCAACCCAACCTGTCAATTACTGTTAGGAATTGCTTCTGACGGCCAACCCCTGGTCAGGTTTACAGGCTTAACTTACTAGCCTGATAAAATCTCAAGAATTTTTAATTTTTGGGCAAAACGGCTTGCAATGTTCCTGTAACATTACGATAATATAACTGTAACCTAAAAGTAGACGGGGGGAATTGCTATGCGTGCACTAGTTATTATTTTATTTATTATTGGTTTAGCGGCAGGTGGTCAGTTGTATCTCAACAACCGAGAGGCATTCCGAAAGAATAGTAAGCATCTCGCTACCCGAAGCAAGTTACCTGACGATTCTGACCGTCGTTTGATTTAACTAAATTTTCATTTAGCAGTGACTGGATTCATTATTCCGGTCACTTTTCTTATACGCAGTTTTACGAAAGCGGCTAGAGTTACCCATACTAGCATGGCTAGATTATTGGATGAGACGGGCTTCAGGTCCCTAAATAAAGAGGATTTGTGATAAAGTGGGGCTACAATCAAGTACACGACAGAAAGGGCGTTCGCACGACAATGAAGACGTTAGTATTGGTAGCTCATCCCCATCTGGCAGATTCGAGTAGTCAACAGTTTCTAAAGGAAAGTCTACCGGCCACAGGGATCGATTGGGAGTGGTTGGACGGCCAACAAGTCATTGACGTCGACCAGGAACAGACGAGACTTCGTCAAGCCGATCGGGTCATTCTGCAGTTTCCCCTCTATTGGTTTGCCGCTCCAGCCAGCCTCAAGCAATGGGAGGACACGGTGTTAACCCGAAAGTTTGTTTACGGCGATCACCGGTATCCACTCGCGGGGAAGGAACTCGGCGTGGTGGTCACGACAGGAATGCCGGGTAAGGCTTTTCAACGGGGTGGCGCTGAGGGGATTACCCTGGACGCCGCATTGGCGCCACTCGCGGCGGTAGCGCAGCGGGCTAAGATGATCTGGTTGCCCACCCTGGCTATTCATCAATTTGGGTATCTCGATGAAAGTGAAAAGCTTCAACTGGTGATTCGCTATCAGCGTTATTTGACGCAAGCCCAACCAGACAGCCTCACCTCTCGTCAGGCTTGGTTTGCTGAAAGATTACCGGAAATGATTGATCGGTTACCAGCAGACCAGCAGGCCAAAGGCAAATTGATTGCCAGCGTCTTCGAGCAGAAGAGTGCCGACCTGGACCAGTTGGCTGATACCCTGGCACTCATAAAGGAGCAGAGTGATGACTGAGAATGCAGCGTGGTTAAACGAACAAATTGATCAATTGGCCCAGCAACAGGAAAAGTTTACCGATCGCGCCTTCTGGCTAGCCTTAAAACAACTCATTGCCGAGCAGGACCGGCGAGCGGACCAACTCGGGGGTGAGGTCGATGGCCGCACCTGGAGCCCCGATCAGTGGTAAAGGGTATGATGATAAAATAAAAGAGCCACGACTGATGTCGTGACCCAGTGTAGCGCGTTCATTATTAAAGGTTTTGTTCCATCGCGGCCCAGTGGTTGATGGGGCCAAATTTGTGGCCGACTTCAACGGGATTACCGATGGCGGTATTTACGAATTGCTTGGCAATCATAATCGCATCCTTCATCAGAGTCCCCTTGGCGAGTTCTGCGGTAATGCAAGCAGATAGGGAGTCGCCAGTACCGTTTACGCGGTCGGTCTCATGGTAAGGTTCACTCAACCAGAAGTTCTCGCCGGAATCTAACAGCACGAAGTCCTTGACGTGTGTCTGGTTTTCCTTAGCATGGCTACCCTTGGCGATGACATTCTTGGCGCCCATCTTTTGCATTTTACGGGCAGCTTCTTCCATGTCAGCATCGTTGTTGATCGTCATTTCGGCAATCTTCTGAGCCTCGTAGAAGTTAGGCGTGAGGACCGTAGCGAGTGGCAACAGCTCGGTCCGTAGCGTGTTAAAGGCACTCTCTTCCAGGAGTTGGTTACCATGCTTAGTCATGATGACGGGATCCACGACTAGGGGCCCGAAGTCGGCGGCCTGGTAATTCTTAACAACGTTATGGATCAACTCGGAATCAGCCAACATCCCGGTCTTAGCGGCCTTGATGTGGTAGTCGTCGGCGAGGTCCTTAAATTCTTGGTCAATGAAGTCGGTTGGCATGGGGATACTAGCATGGATACCATAGGAGTTACCGGCGACACAGGCGGTGATGACTGAGGCACCGTGGACGTGCCGGGCAAAGAAAGTATGTAGGTCGGCTTGCATGCCGGCACTACCGTCGCTATCAGACCCAGCGATGGTGAGGGCTTGTGGAAATGAGTTGACCATAAGAGTGAGACCTCCAGTGTTTTAAGAATGGGTCTAGCATAGCATAAGTGATTGTAAGCGCGCTATTAAGTCCCTCTATAAATAAATCTATGAGGAGTGAGGACCATGTCTAAAGCCCTGCGACAGTTGGCTTTTTGGTGGGTCATGGGGGTCGTTGTCAGCTGGTATGCGATCGTGGGATCGGTGACGACGGGATATCAAATTTTTTCCAGCGAACCCGTGACTTTATCGATCGGGATCGGATTAACTGTGATAAGCTTAATAGGGTTAAGTCGTGCCGCCAAGCGGGGGTCCGCTTGGAGCCTCATTCCATCAACGGTGATCACCATTGCCCTCATTCTGGGGCTGGTGGTGGACGCCACGTTGTTGGGGCTGGGCATGACGATCCCAGGTTTTTATTAGGTGAAAATAGAATTGTAGGAGGTCGATTAACGCCCATGTTAATTCAACAAGGTCTTATCGAAAATGCAACACAACCACAAGATATTCGCATTGAGGATGGCAAGTTTACGGCAATTGCTGATCATTTAACGGCAAAAGATCACGAACAGGTGATTGATGCGCACGGTAAATTGATTTTGCCACCATTTGTTGACCCTCACGTTCATTTGGATAGTACCATGACGGCCGGTGACCCAGAATGGAACCAATCCGGGACCTTATTCGACGGTATCCGCATTTGGTCAGAACGGAAGAAGACGCTCAGTATTGAAGACGTCAAGACCCGTTCACGCCAAGCGTTGGAACTTCAGGCCTCACATGGGGTGCAGTTCGTGCGGTCTCATGTGGACGTCACCGACCCTGACCTCACGGCATTAAAAGCCTTGATTGAGGTTCGTGATGAAGTTAAAGACTTTATTGAATTACAATTAGTGGCCTTCCCTCAAGAGGGGATTCTCTCCTTCCCACATGGGAAAGAACTGATGGAACAGTCTGCTAAGTTGGGTGTCGACGTTATCGGGGCTATTCCGCATTTTGAATTCACTCGTGAATACAGCGTGGAATCCCTCCACTTCGCCGTTGAACTCGCTCAAAAGTATGGCAAGTTGGTCGACGCCCACTGTGATGAAATTGATGACCCGGCCTCTCGTGGGCTGGAGACTTTGGCCACGTTAGCCTTAGAAACCGGTTTGGGTGACCAAGTGACGGCCAGCCACACCACGGCCATGGGGTCTTATAACAATGCCTATGCCTACAAACTGATGCGTCTCTTACAGATGTCACACATCAACATGATTTCTAACCCACTGATTAACACCCACTTAGGTGGTCGTTTCGACACCTATCCTAAGCGTCGTGGGTTGACCCGCGTGAAGGAATTGAACGCTGCCGGCGTTAACGTGGCCTTTGGGGAAGATGATATCAAGGATCCTTGGTACCCAATGGGTGACGGGAACATGCTGGATGCGTTGCACATGGGAATCCATGTGACCCAGATGATGGGTTACGATGACATCAATGGATCATACAAGTTCGTGACAACTAACGGGGCTAAGGCCATGCACGTAGGTGACCACTATGGCATCACCGTTGGCAAGCCAGCTAACTTGGTCATCATGAACAATGATAACTTCTACAACGCCTTGAACCAACGTTCCGAAGTCCTCTACTCGATTCACCATGGTAAGGTGATCGTGAAGACCGACCCGAAGCAGGTTCACTTAGACCTTTAAGCTTAAATTAATGACGACTTTCTCTGCCTGACGGCGGGGAAGGTCGTTTTTTAGTCAAAAAAGGCGTTCCGGAAAAAATTCCGGAACGCTTGTCTGAGTCGCACCTATTTACGAGTGCGTTTAGTTTTTTTAACAGTAATGACACTGGCCGGTTCGGCAGGTGCCGCTGGTTTACGCTTGGCTTGATTCATGTCGCGTAATTCGGCCTTCAGAGCTTCAAGTTCGTCAACGTGATGGGTCTTCCATTCCTTGTAGGAACTGGCAGAGTCCGTATCGTTGGGCTTCAAGCCCATGTTGAGCCAGAAACAAGCTTCGGATAAACTGGAAAAGTTGTGAATCCAAAGGGTCTGGCCGTTGTCGGAATCAAAGGCAACGTAGGAACGGTAATGTTTCTTCAGGAACGTGTGACGCCGAATCTTGAAAGCCTCGCGTTTTCTGGTCATCCGGTAATCAGGTAAAATGTATTGGCCGGAGGTGGACAGCTTGGGAAAACGTTCGTCACGTTGTTCTCGCTGATCCTTGAGCATTGCGCGGGCTTGGTCGACGGTGATAAGTGAAGCGTGGATTGGATTCTTCATCAAAAACCCCCTTAAATAATTGAAAAAAATACAGGTACTGACAGTCTCCGGCCAATACTCACACTATCTAGGTTATCATAATATAAAAGTTATGAAAACAATTTAAGCTTTTAAATTAACCTTTTTTAAGGATCGTTGAATTTTCAGAAACTTTCAGGCAAGACACCGGGGATGGTAACGGCACCATAAACTTGGCAATTGTGGATTTACAGGATTGTGGGTAAAGTATGGTAAACTAGCTTAGATTAGTTTGAAAGCGGAGGGATTTAGGTGGCACAGAAATACTATGCGGTGCGCAAAGGAAAGAAGCCGGGTATCTATCGAACTTGGCCAGAGACCCAGAGCCAGGTGAGCGGCTTTTCCGGGGCTCAGTACAAGAGTTTTGCAACAGCGGCCGAGGCCAATGCCTTCATGAAGGGACAGGCAGAAACCAAGCCCACCACTAAGCGGCGTCAGGCAACACAGCCAACGACGAGCCCGGCAGATGCGGACATTACTGTGTACACGGATGGTGGGTCGCGGAACACGGGCAACGTTGCCGGCGGACACGTCCGTGCTGAGGATAAGGCTGCTTGGGCCTATCGAATCGAGTTACCTGATCGCGTGGAGAAGGGATCCGATGGTGAGTTCGGCGCGACCAACAATCGGATGGAAATCATGGCTTTTCAAAACGCCCTGCAACATCTGGTTGATCTGGGTGTGGCCGATCAGAAGATTTGCTTTGTTCTGGACTCGCGTTATGTGCTAAATGCTGTGACGCAAGGCTGGTTGGCCGGCTGGAAACGTCGTGGTTGGAAGCGGAGTGCGGGGCCGTTGGCCAATGCTGAATTATGGCAAGAGGTTGACCGGTTGTTACCCCAATTCGCACACTTGAGTTATCAGTGGACGAAGGGCCATGCGACGAACCAAGGAAACGTTTTTGTCGATCACTTGTTGAATGAAACGATGGATCGAATGAGTGGCGGGAATCACTCGCAAGTGAAGGCCCCAGTGACGCCACAGACTAAGGCGACAACGACGCCGAAACACGGCCAAACGACGGCCCAATCTGTGGCCGATCTGAGCCGTAGCTTACAGGATTTTCCATTTCTTGATAATTAAGGGTATAATGAGACCTAAGGATTACATGCGGATAACCTAATTTGGGGGACTAGACTGGTCTGCCAGTCCTAGTCATGGGTTTAAAAAATTAAGTCAATGAATGGGGTACCGATGATGCAAGCAAAATTAATTCCGTATCTGGAATTTGAAAACGCGAAAGAGGCCATCACCTACTATGAGCAGGTGTTTGGTGCAACCGATGCCTATCGGGTTAGTCCGACAGCGGGTGAGGTTGAACAATTTGGGCTGGAACCAACCATGAATTTGGCCGAAATGACCATGAGTGGGGGCTTTCGGGTCATGGGCCTAGATATTCAGTGTGCTGATGCATTGATGGGTCAACCGACTTCATCAACCTTGGTGTCCTTAATGATTGCGGTGGATGAACAGGATTCCGAAGGCGTTAAGGCTCTGACCGACCTGTATCAACATCTACTTAAATCGGATGTCAAGGTTATCAGTCCGTTTACGACACAGACCGCTGGCGGCAAGATGGGACAGGTCGTTGATGCCTACGGGATTACCTGGATTTTGCGTGAACAGCCGATGTTATTGGATAATTAAAGAATTTTAGTGAGAGAGTGTGACAAAAGGCGGTTAGTCAATGAGCATTAACGTCGATAGGCGAATAATCCCGGTCTTGGATTATTTGTCTATCGGGGTTAAGCGGAGTTGACTGCCTTTTGTCACACGTTTCGACCGTAGATGTTCGGAGCGCAAGAATGGCCTGAGACAAAAGTCTCAGGCCATTCTTTGCATTTGTAGAGGCGGATTGGCCGCCTGAGGTAGTGATGGACAATCGAAGCATGCTACTTTGAAATGAATAGCTGCGAGCAACGACAGGTTTCGCGAAGAATCAAGGACAACAGATTGGTACCCAAAGGCTATTTGTCGTGAGCGCGTTTGGGTATCAGACACTGGTCGCCACTGCGAACCGATTTGGGGGCCAGGCCACTCGCGTGTTATCATGAAACGCAAGAGGAGTGATTCAAGATATGGCAACGGAACGAGAAAAGATGACGGCGGGACAACCGTACGAACAATTTGACAAGGAACTTATCGCACGGCGGATGGTGGCGCGTAAGCAATTACGGGCAGTCAATCAGCTGGATGACAACGCAGAAAGAAACGACGGTTATCGGAAATTAATCGAAGATACCGGGGATGACTTCTTCGTTGAGGCGGGGTTCAAGTTTGATTACGGCTGGAACATCCACATCGGGGATCATTTCTACGGGAACTATGATATGACGTTCCTAGATACCTGTCCGATTACAATTGGGGAAAACTGCTACTTTGGTCCAAACATTGGCCTCTACACGCCAGTTCACCCCTTGAACGCCATGGCGCGGAAGAATGACGTTGAGATGGGTGCGCCCATTACTATCGGCAACAATGCCTGTTTGGGCGGTCGGGTCACGATTCTTCCTGGGGTTACCTTGGGAGATAATGTGGTCGTCGGCGCCGGTTCGGTCGTCACGAAATCCTTCGGGGATAACGTGGTCATCGTGGGTAATCCGGCTCGGGCGATTAAGAAAATTGACAACAGTGAAGCTGGAAATGCCGCTGCGAAGGCACGTTGGGCAGATAAGCTCGGCGACTAGTCGAAATCGCCCTCGACGTAAATTCTAATCAAATTCTTAGATTCCTATCATGATAGGGCGTGTAACCGCTTTAACTTCTATTTAAAAATCTTATTGTAGTGCTAGATTTTACTAATCATTGCTTCCGCGTATAATGGATTGTGGATATCGCTTTAAGAGATTTGCGAAGGCAATTTGTATACAACCGTTAGGCGCTGTACAGGTGGCTCGTAAGACGACCTGGGAACAGCGCTTTTTTCGTACAATCTCTTCTGAATCGATGCCGCTGAGAGTCCACCGGATTTCTCAGGAATCAAATGAGGAGGATTATTTATTTTAGCGCGTAAAAATATTGATAAGTTAGTATTCGTACCAACCATCGTGTTATTTATACTCGCGTCATTGTTATTCATTTTAGGCGGTGGCCAATTACAAGCCACTCTGAGCTCCATCTTGAATTGGATTGATACTCGCATGTCATGGGCCTATATGATGGTGTACGTGGTCAACTTTTTATTTTTTATGTATTTGGCATTTGGTAAATTTGGTAAAGTAAAACTTGGTGACCCAGAGGACAAGCCTCACTACAGCAACTTCCAGTGGGGGTCCATGGTCTTCGCTACGGCGATCGATGCCAGCATCTTGATGCTGTCCATCGTGGACCCATTGCGCTACTTACAACACCCTGCGTTTGGACTGAAGCCTTTCTCCGGAGAAGCTTACAGCGCAGCACACATGTTGGGGCAGTTCAACTGGGGTCCAATGGCTTGGATGATGTTTGCGCCAGCCACCATTGCGATTGCTTACGTGTTGTACGTCAAGCACGCTAAGGTTCAACGAGTTAGTGCCGCTATCACCAGTCTTCAAGGTGACAGCAAGGGCAAGGTCATTGCGCGGCACGTCGTGGACTTCTTGGTGGTTTTTGGTATCATGGGCGGGATTGGTTCATCCGTTGGGATGGAAATCCCCATTATCTCCAAGGTTTTAAGCCGGCTTACCGGTGTTCAAGATAATTTGATGCTAAAAATTGAACTCTTTGTGATTCTATTTATTCTGTTTGCGGTCACGGTCTTCCATGGTTTAAATGGTGGGATCAACCGCTTAAGTTCCGCTCATATTTGGACGGCGCTGGGGCTATTAGCGATTATTTTAATTATTGGACCCACAGTTTATATTTTAAATTCTGAAACGAACAGTATTGGTTTAATGGCTCAGAAGTTTGTGGCCATGTCGACCAACACCTTACCCAATGGGGGAGACAGTACCGCTCAGCAGGAAACTATTTTCTACTGGGGTTGGTGGCTCTCCTACATGCCCGTCATGGGACTCTTCATTGCCCGGATTTCTAAAGGCCGGACGATTCGTCAAGTCCTCGTGGGGATGTTGACGTATGGGGCCTTAGGGTGCATGAGCTTCTACGCGATCTTTGGGGGTTACTCCCTGTGGTTACAACGTACCGGAGCCGTTAACTTGGTCCACATCTTAAACACGCAGGGTCAAGCCGCCGTGGTTGCCACGGTGATTGCGACATTGCCATTTAAGATGATTATCTTAGCGTTGTATTGTATCTCTTGTTTCATCTTCTTGGCCACGACGATTTCATCATCTGCTTTCATTGTGTCATCCTTTACCAGTCTTCACTTGGATGACGGTGAAGAACCAAGTCGTTGGAATCGGATGATCTGGGTGGTTGTCTTCATCTTCTTCTCCTTCGGAATTGTGATGGTTGGGGGCTTTAAGACCGTTCAAACGGTCTCCACGATTGCTGGATTTCCACTGATGTTTGTCTGTGTGCTGTTGTTACATTCAATCTGGCACATGTTGGCTGCCAAGCCAAAGACGGCACCGGTGGTCGTGCCTCAACCGGTGGTTGTTCGTCGGATTACCGTCGAATTGCCACGTGCGGTTCGCGGACCAATGATTCTTTCGCCGGACCACGCGAGGTAGAGTGTGAGCGAGGGCGGTTGACCCTGAGCATTAGCGTCGACCGGTGCCTGTTTGGCGAAGCCGAACGGGTGCTGATCGGGGCTAAGCGGAGGGGGCAGCCCGAGCGAACACGTTTCCGAGGCCGCCAGTACCGGGATTGGACGGCGAGAGCCGCTCCCTTCCGTCTGACAACTCTCGGCAAACTCACGATCTAAAAGTAAATCTAACAAAACCAAGAGTCACCAGCACCTCTCCGCAAAGGAAAGGTTACTGGTGACTCTTTTCGTTTCAAGCTAGTTAAGAGGAAGCTACTTTAATTTCAAAGTCGTATCAAAGTTTTTCGCAAAATTGTTGTCGTTCTCGTCATCGGTATTGTAGAAGGCGTCCCATTTCAGCCGAATGGATGTGATACTAGCAGCTGACTTGAAGTCGGTTTCGGTTGGCATTGCGGGCACCTCCATGGGGTGGGAACGTGATGTGATTGCTGATCTAAATTAACCATACACTAGCTAGTTTAGAATGAAAAGGTTTAGTTATTGCATAGATTTCCCTGGCTAAAATTTTACGGGACAGGCGGCTTCTTTCCTGTCAGATATGATACAATGGGCTCGTGTTACCAATCATTGCAGGAGGGGTTTTATGGCAGACGAAAGTAATAATCCACTATTTTTCCGGCGGATATTAATCACGATTGACGAGGACGACCGGCCGTCGACGAGCCGGGCTTTCCGGTTCGCGTTGACGATGGCCCGGGACTATCAGGCTCATCTGGGGATTGCCTCCGTGCTTGAGAACAATGATATCAGTATTTATGAGTCACTGATGCCCGACAAACTCAACCAAAAGCGCGATCACCTGAAGGCCATCGTGCAAGACTACGCCAATAGAGCGAAAGCCTTTGGAGTCGAAGATGTTCGGTCAATCGTTGGTGAGGGTGGCGATGTCGATGACGTCATTCTTCAAAAGATTGTTCCAGAATTCAAGCCTGACCTGATCGTTTCAGGAGCCGACGTTGACTTTGCTAGTCACGGTCGTCCCGGTGCCATCGGGTTACGCTTGGCGAAAAAGTCTGATGTTTCAGTTATTGTCATTCGATAAACAAATAATGGTTCACTGCCTCGTTTTAGGCAGTGAACCATTTTAGAATCAGTTATAATGAGGTCAGAAAACGGTTAGGGGGAGAGCACATGCCAACACCACAACGACCAGGATTCCTATTCGACCTCCACGGGGTCTTAGCCGACTCGTGGCAGTATCACCTGCGATCATGGCAGACGATTGCCACCGAATTGGCGATTCCTTGGACGGCGGCATTAGCTGCTAAATTACCAGGAATGAGTCGGGACGACTCACTGGGGGCTATATTGGCCTCTGTGGGCCGACAGGAGGACTTTAATGCCAGTCAGCGACAAGTGATCACGGATCATGAAAACACGCTGTACAAGCAGTATGTGGCCGCTCTGACCCCAGCCAATTGTTTGCCAGGCATTACAGTCTTTCTGCAGGAGTTGAAGCAGGCGGGCTATCCCCTGGCCGTGGCTTCGGCCTCGACCAATGCCGCCAGTGAGATTGACCACTTGGGACTGCGGCCCTTTTTCCCTCATATCGTGGATGCCCGGCAACTCAAGGCCAGCAAGCCCGCGCCGGATGTTTATCTTGCCGCCGTGAAATTGGTTGACCGCGCTCCCGAAGACTGCGTGGCATTTGAGGACACGGTGACCGGGGTGCAGTCGGCTGTGGCCGCCGGTTGTCGTGTGGTTGGGATTAATCAGAATCCCTTGGCCGGCGCGACCGTCATGGTTGCCAGTACCAGCGACCTTAGTCTGTCAGCCGTGCGGCAGGCACTCGACCTGCCAGATGTTTAAGTAGGAATTCTTTTAGGATAATTGCTTGGTTGTGTTCCTCATCTTTGGCGCCGTATAATAAAATCACATCCTGGTCGGCGAGTTGTCCCGCAATCAAGTCCAAGAAGGCCGGTAGCGCTTCGTTGGCTTCAATTTCCGCCACGTAGCGCTTTTTGAATTCTGGAAACTTTTCGGGTTCATGGTTGAACCATTTCCGTAGGTCGGTCGTGGGGCCCATTTCTTTTTCCCATGAGGCCAATTGCGCGTTCGCCTTTGAGATGCCACGTGGCCAAAGCCGGTCGACCAAGACCCGATACCCGTTGAGATCAGCGGGCTTCGTATAAATTCTTTCACACTTAATTGCCATAAGGAATCATCTCCATGGTCCCATTCTAACATAGCAAACGGGAGGTAAATGATGTCAGATGCATTAGCGGATTTCTATACGGGACGGCCAACGCCCCAGATTGCCCAGGACTTGTTGGGGCATGAATTGGTCTATCAAACCCCAGCTGGAACCATGAGTGGGTGGATTGTGGAAGCCGAGGCTTATCTCGGGGAACAGGACACGGCGGCCCACGCTTTTAACGGGCGATACACCGCGGCCAATGCGGCGCTCTACGATGCACCGGGAACGATCTACATTTACATTCTGCGGGGCTATTACATGTTCGATGTGGCCACGCAAGCCGAGGGAACGCCTCAAGGAATTCTGATCCGTGGGATTGAACCCCACGAGGGTCTCGATCTGATGCAACAGAACCGTGACAAGCCGGTGCCAGATGTGACGAATGGTCCCGGTAAGTTGATGGCCGCCTTGGGAATTCAGTCCAAGGATCTGAACCGCACGATGTTGGGGGCTCAGAACCTGACGATTACGCCAACCGCGACCCGTATTCCACGGAAAGTCGCGGCAACGTCGCGCGTCGGCGTATCCGCCGGGAGTTGGCAGGACCGCCCGTTACGTTTTACCGTAGCCGGCAATCCCTTTGTCTCCGGCAGTCGCAAGCGTGACTGGGATCGCGACGGACACGGTTGGAAATAAGCGAGCTGTTGGTTGTTAGCCGCCTACGGATGCCAGGGATTACGCTGCTGTGGGGATACTTCGGCCTCATGGGCTTCTTGCTCGATTTGAAGCCGCGAAGATCACACGTCTTCAAAGTCGCCAGTACTGTTAGGCCGAGAAAAGTACTCGGTCTAACAGTACTCTCACGGCTGGCTCCATCCCTGTCCTCCTCCGTCTAAAAATAATCAATGACTTTCATTTCAAACGACCTCCGGAAACAGTTAAGCTTTTTCGTCCAGTGAGTTGGTGCAAGAAAGACTATTTTTCAACTTGAACTAACTGGTTGTGAGGGGTAAGCTTTCTTCAAGGGGAGCTGATAATGATGGATGAAATTACATCTTTTGAATATTCTGCAGGGGCCACAACTTTAGATTCTAATATTTACGAAGTCAAGGTTGATGGCAAAAAAATACTTAAAATTGATTACCCAGATAATAATGGGTTTATCGCCGTTCATAAGCAGAATGGCGAGGCTGAGTACATTAAGGCGTCATATATGAAATTTTCTACGACTAAGTAGGACTTAAAATAGGCTCGAATCTTTATCATCCTTTTTCGAGGGATAGTAGAGATTCGAGCCTATTTTACTGAGTTTTTTTTAGCGATAAGGTTTCGTTCCAAAATGCACCGCCGCGGCACCTAGGTTGAAGCGTTCATAGTGAACCTGTGTCAGCCCAGCCGTTTCAAACATCGCTACCAATTCGGTCACGGAAACGAAACGATGTGTCGAGCTTTGGAGGTAGTTGTAGGCTTGGTAGTGATGAACCAGACGGCCCATCATGGGAACGACGTGGCCAAAGTAGAGTTGCCAGCCGGCATGCACCAATCGGTTGTCAGGTTGTGAGGTTTCGAGGCAGACCACCTGGCCACCAGGCTTGACCACCCGAGCCATTTCCCGGAGAACTTGGTTGGCGTCGGGGACGTTACGCAGACCGAAACCGATCGTGACGACGTTGAAACTGTTGTCCGGATAGGGCAGATGCATGGCATCGCCCTGACGCAGGGTGATCCGGTCTTGCAGACCCGCTGATCGCACCTTGTGGGTGGCTTCTTGCAGCATGACCGAGCTGAAGTCCAAGCCCACGACTTGGCCGCGAGGGCCGACTGCTTGGGCGAGGGACAATGTCCAGTCACCCGTGCCACAACAGAGATCGAGGGCAAAGTCTCCGGGTCGAACAGTCATCAGGTCCATGACGCGTTTACGCCAGATGCGATGGGTTCCCAGGCTAATGAGGCCATTCATCTGGTCATACTGTGGGGCGATGTGGTCGAAGATTGTTTGAACGGTATCCTCCGATGTTTGATTGGTTAAGGTCATTTGTTGTTACCTCCTGGCTAAGACGATTCGTTTTGATTATCTTCAGTGTAAAACAAAAGAGTGAGAATCAAAACTGATTCTCACTCTTAATTGAAAGTCTGAATAGATTTTAGGATTAAAGTTGGTACTTCTTGTCGATCTCATCGCCTTGAGAGGTCAGGATCTTAGGACCATCATCGGTGATGACCAAGGTGTGTTCGTATTGGGCGGACAGAGAGCCATCGGCCGTAACGTAGTAATCCCAAGACTTGTCAGCGGTTTGGCGAGTGGCAATCTCCCAAGTTCCCAGGTTAATCATGGGTTCAATGGTGATGGTCATTCCGGCCCGTAACCGCAGTCCCTTACCGGCTTCACCGTAGTTAGGAACGTTTGGTTGCTCGTGCATTGTAGGTTGAATCCCGTGACCGATTAATTCACGGACATCTCCCATGTGTTCCTGACCTTCCGTGTAGGCTTGAATAGCGTGACCAATGTCACCGATCCGGTTGCCGACAATGGCTTGGTCAATCCCCAGGTACAGGGACTTCTTGGTGACGTCCATCAGGTGTTGGGCTTCTGGACTGATCTTACCAACCGCGTAGGTCCAGCAAGAGTCACTTTCAAAGCCGTCCAGGTTGACGGTCATGTCGACTGCGACAATGTCGCCTTCCTTGAGTAAGAGTTCCTTACGAGGAATGGCATGGGCCACTTCGTCGTTGACACTGACACAGGTGGCATACTTGTAGCCTTCAAAGCCCTTTTCGGAAGGGGTGGCACCGTGTTCTTCAATATACTTGTTGGCAAACCGTTCGATTTCCCAGCTGGAAATTCCGGGTTTGATGATGTCGCGTAGTCCCTTGTGGACACCGGCTAAAACGGCTCCGGACTCCGCCATTTTTTCAATTTCACGTGCTGATTTAATGGTTATCAACGTGTTACCTCCTCAAAAATTTCGTCTGTGTTCACTGAAATCAAGTTGCTGCCGACGTGCGAATAAGTCCGTAAATGTCAGCTGACGACTTGGAACCAGACATTTTCATACAATACTAATTTACACCTAATTTGTTATTTAGGCGAACCGAGTCTTTGATCCCAGTCATACTGGAAAGCGTTATGGTTACTTATCAAAGAAGTGGGTTTTAATCAAACGGGCTGCGACCAGGATTAAGAGGCCGAGTAGGGTGAACTTGAAGTCCGTCACGAAACAATAGACCAGCCAGGCCAGCAGGGCAAATAAGCCGATAAAGATCAGTTCGTCGATGATGGTCCGCATACGCTCGGAGTTCCTTTCATATCGGGTTGACGGCAGAAACGAGTCTGAGACAATTGTCCCAAACTCGTTTGTGAGGTGCTTCCCGGTGGAAGTCACCGTTATTCAGCGGTTAACCGGTCAATTGTTCCGTTATCAATTTGGGTCAAGATTCGCTTAGCTTCCGTGATTCGAGCGTCACAAAGGAAGTTCATGGCGTTGTCCTTTTCGTCTTTAGCGCGGTTCATTTGTTCGGTTAGAAAATTAATTTCGTCATGTAAATAGGCTACTAAGTCCATACTTTACCCTCTCTTTATCGTGTCATGATTGTGCTCACAGGTTCGCAAACACCAATTACATTTATTGTACCAAAGTTTACCCCATAAGTAACTCGATTGCTTAGACCGATCATGGGGCACGTTGGTTTACAGAGAATGAGAAAAGGACTACGATAACTATTAGTTGATAATGTTTCTAAAGTAGAGAAGTGGGAGTGAGTGAATGGAGAAGGCAATTGATTTACAGGGGAAGCCATACAATCACCTGGCGTTTATTTGGACGTTGCTGGCGGGGACCTTTACCATGTCGATTAGTCAGTCGTCCTTGTCGACGGCCTACCCGACGCTGATGCGGTACTTTAACGTGCCAGCATCAACGATTCAGTGGCTAACGACAGGATTTATGCTGGTGATGGTGGTGATGATGCCGATCAGTCCGTGGATGCTTAACAATGTTCGCTTTCCGGTTATGTTTGTGAGTGTTTTGGCCTTATTCGATATCGGGACCTTTATTATTTATCTTGCCCCTAGCTTTGGCCTGATGATGCTAGGCCGAGTGATGGAGGCCATGGCCGTGGGGATCATGTTTCCCTCGTATCAAACAGTCATGTTGCGCATTACCCCAGAAGATCAGCGTGGTGCGGTGATGGGGATGGCCGGACTCGTCATGGGGTCGGCATTAGCCGTGGGTCCAATTATTTCAGGAATCATCCTGCGTTACACCACCTGGCAGGGACTCTTCGTGGTCTTCATGGTTATTATTACCATCGTCTTCGTGATTGCACTTAAAACGATTAAGGATGTTATGCCCCAGGCCGCGTCACATCTGGACTACTGGTCGGTGTTGAGTAGTATTGGGTTCATTGGGATTCTCTATGTCGTCAATCAAATTGGCAAGGCCAATGCCAACTGGGCCCTCATGTTGGGTCTGTTAGTAGTCAGTGTCTTGGCCGTGACGTTCTTCGTTTGGCGTCAATTTAAGGTCGACACGCCACTTCTGGATTTGCGGGTGCTCAAGACGTTCAACTTCGATCTGGCCGTTCTCTTGACGGGAGCGTCTTACATTGCTTTGATCGTCGTGACCATCATCTTCCCGTTGTATTATCAAGAAGTGCTGGGGCTATCGCCATTTGCCTCGGGGATGGCATTGGTACCAGGGGCCATTGTCCTGAGTTTGCTAAATCCGTTGACGGGGAAACTGGCCGACCGGATTGGCTTTAAGGCGACCATGTTAACGGGGATGAGTATGATTGTTGTCGGCTGGCTCTGGTTGAGCTTGGTTGGTGGTCGCCAGTCATTGTTGGCGATGGTTCTGACGGCGGCACTGATCGAAGGGGGCAATGCCTTCGTCATGATGCCAGCGGTCACCTTAGGGGCAAACTCGTTGCCCGATAATCTGATCTCCCACGGGACGGCCGTGATTACCACGGTGCGGCAAATCCTAGGGTCGACTGGGGTTGCCGTGGCCACGTTGGTGCTGGCCATGGTCACCAGAAGTCATGCTAAGGTGGGAAGTGCCACAGCAGCAACACTTGCCGGGTATCGCGCCGTGTTCCTGACCTTCCTAGGTGTCGCTATCGTTGGCTGGATCTTTGCGGTTATGTTGCGTGATGGTCGGAAGTCGGTTCCCGCCAAATAGGATAAAGACAACCTTTATAAATATGCTTTTACTGATAACGTATAGTTGATAAATGGACTCCTTGAGTGGAATTTTCCACTCAGGGGGTCCATTTTTGTGAGGTGTTTGATTTTGAAACTGTTTATCTCAAAAAATCATTAGCTTGTTTGACAAAATCGTTGTTAAATTGGAAGACACCAGCGTGACCAGCGTCGGGATAGATCACAAGCTTGCTGTTTTTAAAGGCCTTGGCTAGGTCATAGCTGTTCGGTTTTGTCGGGACCATCAAATCATGGTCCCCATTGCCGACTAAGACTGGAATTTCAAGCTTAGAAAAGTCGATGGCAGACTCGGTACTCCATTGGTTAATGGCCTTCAGTTGGGTCCGGTAAGCGTTCCAGCCGATTGAACGGTCGCGGTTCGTCTTCCGGGCCTTGATGCGCTTTAAGAAACGTGCGGCTTGGTTCTTACCATTGGCCGTCCGGGTGAAGAAGAGGTAGGTTTTCACGTCGGTAAAGGTGAAGATCGCCTTAGCTAAAGAGCGATCGGAGATGCTGGTCACATCGCCGATACCTTGACCACCACGAGGACCCGTTCCCGTCAACATGGCCCGTCGAATCAAGGTCGGTTCCTGATTGATGACCTCTTGGGCAACGAAGCCGCCCATTGAAAATCCGAACAAGTCGATCTGCTTGAGGCCGAGAGCGTGGATGAATTCACGAATCTCTTGGGCCATGCCTTGAATGGTCTTGGCAGCTTTACCGCCGGAACCACCAACGCCTTGGTAGTCTGGTAAGATCAGCCGATGTTCTTGCGCGAGACCGTCGATCACGGTTGGGTCCCAGTTATCGAGATTACCGGAAAGGTGAATCAATCCGATTACGGGAACGCCAGTGTTCGTTCCAATCTCGCGGTAGGCAAAGGTTTTATTTTCCGGGGTGACAATGGTCTTGGTTGGTACATCAATGTATGAGGTCATAGTGAAGAGTCCTTTCCGGTGAAGTGGACACGTCCGTTGACCATGAGCTGAGAAGTTTGATCCGCTACACGGCTTTTGTTAACAGTTCCTTCATTTGTCTTAATGACAGATTGTCAATTCAGTGAATAAAGTGAGTTTACCGTATTTGGTGACAAAAATCAACAATTGTAACTTATGGAACTTTCACATGAGAAATTAAAAGGAGCGGATCGGCTGTGATAAGCTGGTTCGTTCCTTTTAATTTGGATTGCAAATTTTGATTTCAACTTAAACCTGATTGGTTTAGATAGGTGATAAAAACGGTGGATCTTAGCCGGAGGAGGCCAGGGATGGAGCCGGCCGTGAGGGTGGTGTTAACTGGTGGTTTTCCAGTTTACAGCACGGGCGACTTTGAAGACCCGTGTTCCTGGCGGGGCTTCAAATCGAGCGAGAAGCCCAAGGGGCTGAAGCGTCCCCACAGCAGGCGTAATCCCTGGCAGCCGCAGGCGGCCTTTTGATCACTCGGTCGACTTAATCTACCTAAAATTTTTAGTGCGTTTCGGCGAAGCCGCGACGGCCACCTGGCTTAGGAATCTGGTTTTGCATCATGACACTGAAACCACCATCGATGGCGAGACTGGTGGCGTTGACGTAGCTCGACCGGTCGCTGGCCAGGAAGAGAATGGCATTGGCAATATCATCGGTCGTCCCGATCCGTTTGCTAGCGGTCAATTTCTTTCGACCATTTTCAACCTCTGGGTCCGCGTAGAAGGCGGCGGACATTGGGGTCTTGACCAGGCAAGGCTCGAGAACGTTACTCCGGATGCCGAACATGCCCCATTCGGCCGCGACCTGCTTGGAAAGCATGTTGACACCGGCCTTACTGGTGCTGTAAGCGCCACTGTAAGTTTCAGGGATGTCACTGGCAACCGTAGAGATGTGAACGAATGTCCCGTGCTTCTGGGCAATCATGACCTTCCCAAATTCATGGGTAATGAGGTAGTAACCGTTCAAGTTGACGTCAAGCACCTGTTTCCAGGTGGCATAGTCCAGGTCCTCAAGCGGATCGAACTTCAGAATGCCGGCAGTGTTGATGACCACATCGACCCGATCGAAGGTTGATTGAACTTGAGCGACGGCGGCCTTGACGCTAGCCTCGTCGGTGACGTCACAGCTGACGGCTAGTGCCGGAACGTCATAGTCGTGGGCCAGCTCCTTAGCGAATTTTGTCGTGGGATCAGCTTCACGATCCAAAACAACGACCTTCGCGCCTTGTTCGGTGAGAGCGGCACAAATCTTGGTGCCCATACCACCGACCGCACCGGTAACGACACAAACTTTATCGCGTAATCCTAACCATTCTGTTGTCATTATTCGTCCTCCTTAAAGAAGTGTTTCCGTACTTGATCGACTGGCATTGCCTGGCCGGTCCACAATTTAAAGGCCGCGGCACCTTGATTGAGTAGCATGCCCTGGCCATTCAAAATATGGGCCACGTTGGCTTGCTTGGCGACGCGCATGAGCTTGGTTTCGCTCGGGGCATAGACAGTATCGAAGACCGTCATGTTGGTGTGGAACCAAGTTGGATCAGTCACGAGGGCCTGATCCACGAGCTTACCCATCCCCAGACCGGTGGCATCGACGTACAGGTCGCTCTGCGCGATGGCGTCTTGGAACTGGTCCTGGTGATCCAGGAGCGTAAACGTGGCGTGACAGTCGGTTTGGGCATTGATTTCGGTGACGATTCGTTTGGCATTGGCTACGGCACCGTCATTGATATTAAAGATATTGAGGGTCTTCAGGCCAGCTAATGCGGCTTGAATGGCAATAGGCGTCCCTGCGCCGCCAACCCCGGCGAGCGTCATCGTCTGACCTTTGAGGGCAACACCTTCGTCCTTTAAAGCATTGACGAAGCCGATCCCATCGGTGGTGTAGCCGGTGAGGTGACCATCGTGGTTGACGACGGTGTTCACGGCCCCAATCATCTTGGCGGCCGGGTCGAGTTCATCGAGCAGAGGGATCACAGCCTGTTTGAAGGGCATCGAAATACTTGCCCCTAACATTTTAAAGGCGCGGATGGCGTCGATGGCTGGCTTGAGGTGTTCGGGTTCGACGTCGAAAGCCAGAAAGCGGGCGTTAATGTGGTCCGCCGCGAAAGCTAGATTGTGCATGGCCGGGGACTGTGAGTGACCGGCTGGGTGAGCGATGAGGCCCACTAGTGCTGTGTGTCCATCAATTTCCATGACAGAAGACTTCCTTTCGAAACAAGTTCCATCTTTATCGTCATCCATGGGCGACCGGATTGCCACCGATGTCGCAAGAAGTCACTTCCCTCGGCTGGCAAAGTAGGCTAGAATGGCGAGTAAGGATAGATCTGAAAGGAGACCGCTTATGCAAACACCCGAATCATTAAATTTACCGTCATTTTACGCGAACCCGGACCGCAATGTGGCCGTGTTGAACTATAACGAACACTTCATTACCAGTATTTTCGACTTGGTGAATAGCCCCGAGTTGGCTGGTTTCGTGAAGTTGTTTTTAGAGGAACAGCGCGATCGCACGCCGGAAGCCGCCGATCCCAAAACGACCTTTGATTTAGTCACGCCAGACGTGTATCTCGCGACCATCAAGGCCGTTCTGACCGACCGGGTGGACGCGTTTGATCGTTTCAAACCGGCTGAGATTCTGGCCAGCATTGAGGATCTTTACTCATATTACCGGACGTATCTGCGAGTGGCCACGATGACCGTTACGCAAAACGATGTGGTCACCAGTGAATTTATGACGATTGACCAACGCTTCAATGACTTGGTTATTCGGTTATACCGGACGATTGAGGAAAAGTTGCAAGGCCATCCCAACCACGTTTACCGTCAAGTGAGCGCCGGGTCGAGTGCCTGTGTGCTGTTACGGCGGTTGGCTTGGAACATGCCCGCTGGCTATGAAGGACTGAAGGACATTCGCTTCATCAGTCGCTTGATGTTACGGCCGCCGATGATGTTGCACACCAAGAGCAACAAGCGAAAGGGGACCTTCACCGCAACCCAAGTCAACCCAATGAAAAACTTTACCGGTACCGAAGATGACTGGTTCTGTTACCCAGCTAAGATTGGGGAGAGCCTGGCTTACCTGTACTTCCACCGTGACTATTTGGCTTCCGGTTTGGCCCTAGCCAATCTCTTCCAATTGGCGGACAGTACCGAGGTGGCGGCGCACAAACCAGACTTGGTCTTGTTGTTTGGGACCCCAGGGGTTGAGAGCGATACCGATCACGAGAACGGCCATTACTTCTATGATGCCGCTAATGATATTTATGTGGGTCAAGTGCCTTACAACGACCAAACGACCTACTTTGGGTACATGAAGAAGATGTGTTTGACATTGCATAACCTGCACATGATTGCGCAGAAGCGGTTGCCAATTCACGGGTCCATGGTGAAGATTACCTTTGCTAATGGGCAAACCAAGACGGTCGTTTTCTTCGGGGATTCCGGTGCCGGCAAGTCCGAATCCATCGAGGCCCTCCAAGAGGTAGCCGACGATCAAATTGTCAGCATGGAAACCATCTTCGATGACATGGGAAGCTTCACGTTGAACGGAAAGGATCTCTATGCTCAGGGGACCGAAACTGGGGCCTTTGTCCGTTTGGATGACCTCAGTAGTGAAGTGGCCTTCAACAATATGGACCGCGGAATTTACATGAACCCCGAGCAGAAGAATGCCCGGGTCATCATCCCGGCCAACACTTGGCCACGTGTTGTGGCGCACCATCACATCGATATGTGGGTTTATGCGAACAACTACGACGACGCTGTGGGAATTCACCGTTTCGACGACCAGCAAACGGCCGAAGAAACCTTCGTGGCCGGCAAGCGTAAGGCGCTGGGCACGACCGATGAGGTGGGGATGAGCACGACGTTCTTTGCCAACCCATTTGGTCCTGTTCAAGAACAAGCTGCCACCCAGCCAATCATTGATGCCGTCTTCGACCGGTTATTTGCCGATGGCGTCTACGTGGGTGAAATTTACACCCACCTGGGTAATGACAAGTCGCAAGCCAAGTTGAACGAGTCTGCTCGCGAACTCTTAGCGGTTTTGTTGGATCTCTAAACTTTAGGGCTTACTCTTACTAACGAAATTCGGCCGTGTTTTTTCGCAGATTTTCGTGAAATAAATTTAATTATGAGTTGGGCTAGGCGTCGTTTGATTCTCATTTTTGAGGATTGAACGACGCCTTTTTGAGACCTGATGATCGTTAGCAGTCATTTTTTTAGTAAAAACGAAATAATCCAAACGTTTAAAATAGGGTACAATGAAAGCGGATTACCTGATTGTTAAGGTGTAAGGGCAGACAGTTTCCTAAGGGAAATTATTGAGCCACACTGGTTTAGAACGCCCAAACGGGGTATGATTTTAGTAAGCGTCAAAATTAACAGGGGAGGCGCCAATAGGTTGGACCAAAGCAGGCACGCAACTATGGACGTGTTGCTGGTCCAAGGCATCCAATTAAGCCTATGGCGTTAGTCATTAGAACGTATAACTATTAAGGAGAGATAATCATGAGTTGGCAAACAAATTATCATACTTGGCAAGAACAACCCACAATGATTCCTTACATCCATGACGAATTAACCGCCATGGCTGGGAATAGCGAAGCCTTGGAGGCGGCCTTCAGCGGTCCCATGAGCTTTGGGACTGCCGGCATGCGTGGCGTCATGGGACCCGGTATCGGGCAAATGAACGTCTACACGGTACGTCAGGCAACCGAGGGGGTTGCCCGTTACTTGGATACGTTGGATGAAGCCACGAAGCAACGTGGCGTGGCTATCAGTTTCGACTCCCGTTACCATTCTCGTGAGTTTGCCCATGAAGCGGCACACGTCCTGGGGGCTCACCAGATTCCAAGCTTTGTCTTTGATGACATGCGGCCAACGCCTGAATTGTCATTTGCTGTGCGGCACTTGCAGACGGCCATGGGAATCATGATCACGGCCAGCCACAACCCTAAGCAGTATAACGGGTTCAAAATTTATGGGCCAGACGGTGGTCAGATGCCACCTATTGACTCGGATAAAATTACCGAATTTGTCCGTTCCGCAACCGACGTTTTTGCTATTCCAGTGGCCGACGAACGTGACTTACGACAGAATAAATTACTCCGGATTATCGGTGAGGATGTCGATCAAGCCTATCTCGCCAACGTGGCCAGTGTGACGATCAATGCCGACCTGATTCAAAAGGTCGGGAAGACCATGAAACTCATTTACACGCCACTTCACGGGACGGGTAAGGTGATTGGCGAACGTGCGCTGCGGGCAGCCGGTTTTGAGAACTTTACCATGGTACCCGAACAGGCGATTGCCGATCCCGAATTTCCAACGGTGCCATTCCCGAACCCTGAATTTGCGCAAGCCTTCGATATGGCGATTGCCTTGGGTAAGAAGGAGGACGCCGATCTCTTAGTGGCCACCGACCCTGACGCCGATCGCCTTGGTGCCGCCGTTCGTCAACCGAGCGGGGACTATCAACTGTTGACTGGAAACCAGATCGCTTCAATTTTGTTGGCCTACATTTTGAAGGCCCGCAAAGAAGCCGGTCAGTTACCAGAAAATGGTCGCGTGGTAAAATCCATCGTCTCGACGGAATTGGCCACGAAGATTGCGGCAGCTTACGGCATCGAAATGAAGAATGTCCTGACTGGCTTTAAGTTCATTGCCGAACAGATTCACCAGTACGAAACGCAACACGACCACACCTTCCTCTTTGGTTTCGAGGAAAGTTATGGTTACCTGATCAAGCCATTCGTCCGGGACAAGGATGCCATTCAGTCGACGGTTCTGTTGGCTGAGGTTGCGGCGGATTACAAACAACGTGGCATGACGCTGTACGACGGGATCGAAGAACTCTATGCGACCTATGGCTACTACGCCGAAAAGACGGTGGCTCAGGAATTCCCTGGAGTCAACGGTGCCCAAGAGATGGCACATCTCATGACCGAGTTTAGAGAAAATGCCCCGCATGATTTTGCGAACGTCGCCATTACGGAGACCGAGGACTTTTCAACCGGCGTTAAGACGTCAGCCACGGGTGAGACGAGTACGATTGATTTGCCACAAGCCAATGTTCTGAAGTATTGGTTGGCCGATGGGACTTGGATCTGCATCCGGCCTTCTGGGACTGAGCCTAAGGTGAAGTTCTACGTGGGAACCAGTGCCAAGACGGATCAAGCGGCCCAAGAAAAATTGGCCACCTTTGAAGCAGCTGTTAATGCCTATGTAGCCTCAATTTAAAACCGATGTTTTCTAAGGACCTGAGATTAAATTCTCGGGTTCTTTGTGTTTCCAAACTTAACTGGTCGAAACGTGTGCCAAAAGGCAGTCAACTCCGCTTAACCCCGCTAGACAAATAATCCAAGGCCGGGATTATTCGTCTAGCGACGTTAATGCTCATTGACTAACCGCCTTTTGCCCCACTCTTAGACGAGTGCGTTTGGCACCCGATCAGACTGGAAGATTTGCGGGGCTTCGGTTTTGGATTTAGGCCGGTGGATGGTAATCTTAAGGAGAGTGGGGAAGTAGGTTTAAAAAAGACTTACATTTAGGTTGTTTCCCAATTAGTACTGGTCAATTTCGCTAAAATGATGGAAAATGAACACATTACAGTCAATCTGAGGAGGAGTTTACCCATGACAGTTTTAGTCTTAGGTGGTGCGGGCTATATTGGTTCCCACGCCGTTGATCGATTGATCCAACGCGGTTACAATGTGGCGGTGGTTGATAGTCTCGTCACTGGCCATCGCGCCGCGGTCAATCCCAAGGCCCGGTTTTATGAAGGCGATGTCCGTGACCAGGTTTTCCTGAACGACGTTTTCGATCGCGAAACGATTGAAGGCGTGATTCACTTTGCGGCCTTTTCAATCGTACCGGAGTCGATGCAGGCACCGTTGAAGTATTTCGACAACAACACAGCTGGCATGGTAACATTGCTTGAAGTAATGACCCAACACCAGGTTAAGCGGATCGTGTTCTCCTCAACGGCGGCCACTTATGGTGAACCTCAGCAGATTCCAATTCGTGAAACTGATCCACAAGTACCCACGAACCCTTATGGTGAAAGCAAGCTCATGATGGAAAAGATCATGCACTGGGCAGATGAGGCTTATGGCATTAAGTTCATCGCGTTACGGTACTTTAACGTCGCCGGTGCTAAGGAAGACGGGAGCATTGGGGAAGACCATCACCCTGAGACGCATTTGATTCCAATTATTCTTCAGGTGGCGGCCGGGGAACGACAGGAGCTGGCTATCTTCGGGGATGATTATCCGACAAAGGATGGCACCAATGTCAGAGACTACGTTCACGTGGTTGACCTCGTTGACGCCCATATCCTAGCGTTGACCTATCTCAAGGATCACAACGTCAGTGACGCCTTTAACCTCGGGTCATCGACGGGCTTCTCCAATCTGGAAATCCTGGAGGCGGCGCGCCGAGTGACCGGTAAGGCCATTCCAGCTAAAATGGCCCCACGGCGTGCTGGCGACCCCAGCACGCTGATTGCGGCCAGCGACAAGGCCCGTGACCTGTTGAACTGGCAGCCACAATTTGACAATGTGGATGATATTATTCGGACGGCCTGGAACTGGAAACAAAAGCATCCGGCCGGATATGCCGATGTTCAAAAGGCCTAGGGTAGATATTCTACGGCAAATAAACATGTTGTAGGATGAACTAAAAAACAATCATAAGGGCTCGTTGGCTCATCGCTAACGGGTCCTTATTTTAGTGGCCCAATGACTTGCCATGACTAGTATTTACACGGCTAATCATCAGGATTCACGGATAATAGGAAATTTAACAAACCAGTCATTTGTCTAACTCTTAATGTATAAACGTGCTAATTTATAGGTGCTTAAAAGGCGCGATGGAGAGGTTAGGAGGAAAGACAAATGCGAAATCATATCAAAGGATTATTATTGATTGCGACCTCTGGCTTGGCCCTGTTTATTTGGGTCGAGGTACCCGTTAACGCTGATGCCAAGATTATCACCGGTAGTGGGACCAGTGCCGCTGATGCTAAGATTGTGACGGATCCCACCGGCGTTGTGATGTCTCACACGGAAGTATTGCCAGCGAGTGGGATTTATGATGTGAAATATGAGTGGAAGATTGCCAACAGTGTTTATGTGGCAAAGGGTGACAAGATGTTCTTTTACGTGCCACTAAACGTTCGGGTTGATCGGACGCGGTCATTTGGTATGGCCAGTTATAACGGCACAGCTAAGGTAGGTTCGGTCATGGTAACGATGGATTCACATGTTGGTGTAGCAACCTTCAATAGCTACTTTTCGACCCACAGATATGACAAAGAGGGTTGGATTAGTTTCGAAACACGTGGCTCCGGTGAAGGCGGAGACGAAGAGGATCCCGGGACTGAAGAGCCTGGGGTTGAAGAACCCGGGGTTGAGGAGCCGGGGACTGAGGAACCTGGAGTTGAAGAACCCGGAGTTGAAGAACCCGGAATTGAAGAACCTGGAGTTGAAGAACCTGGAGTTGAAGAGCCTGGAATTGAAGAACCTGGGACTGAAGAACCTGGGACTGAAGAACCCGGGACCGAAGAACCCGGGACCGAAGAACCCGGAATTGAAGAACCTGGGACTGAAGAACCTGGCGAAGAAATCCCTGGGGTCGAGGAACCCGGTCATCCTGGCACAGAAGTTCCCGAACCGGAACACCCTTGGGTTGAAATTCCCGGGACCGAACATCCTGGTGAAGAAGCTCCTGGAGAGGAGACGCCCGAAGTGACAGTTCCTGGCGGCGAAGAACCGGGAGCTACGGAACCCGAACATCCAACGACTACGCCACAGAAGCCAAGCGTTCACCGGCCAACAACCACGGGAACGCAAACCGGTGGTCAAGGCGCAACCGTTCCTGCAACTAGTGCCTCGGCATCTTCCCCTACAACCAAGAAGGCCACGTTGCCACAAACTGGTGACCGACGCTCGATTGGTGCCGAAGTAGCCGGATTACTGTTGTTATTGACTAGTTTGACAGTCGCTGGCATCGCCGGCGTACGGTCAAAGAAGTCCTAACTTTGTTTCCCCCCAACCACTAAATAACCGTCCAGACGTGAGCTTGCGGTTGACGGTAACTAACTGAGAACTGTTGGTGCACGTGTTATTTAGCTTACCTAAATCAAATGGACGAAAAAAACGTTGTGTCAGCCTGAGAGCTAACACAACGTTTTTGATTGTGACGAATTTTAAGTTACCAGATCTTGACGCGATCTGCAGGAGCCAAGTACATGGCATCACCAGGTTGTACGTCGAAGGTGGTGAAGAAGTCGTCGAGGTTCTTGACCTGAACGTTGGCCCGGAGTTTAGCAGGGGCGTGCACGTCAATTGACAACAACAGTTGCATGTATTCGGTCGTGGCCTTCATCCGCCAAACGTTGGCCCAGTTGATGAAGAAGGCGCGGAGGTCGACGTCATCGGCGGATTTAGCAGCTTCAAGCGCACAGCTCAAGCCACCACCATCGGCGATGTTTTCGGAAACGGTCAGCTTTCCATTGACCTTCTGACCGGCAAATTCGATGCCGTCAAATTCTTTGATCATGGCTTGTGCCAAGTCTTGGAAGTGCGACAAGTCGGCTTCCGTCCACCAGTTGTTGAGGTTCCCAAATTCATCGAATTGGGCCCCGTTGTTGTCAAAAGCGTGGGAGATTTCGTGGGCAATGACGGCCCCGATCCCCCCGTAGTTGGCACTGCTGGATTGGTCCAAACTGTAGAATGGTTTCTGCAGGATGGCCGCTGGGAAGACAATTTCGTTGTTGGTTGGTGAGTAATAGGCGTTGACGGTGTTGGCACTCATTTCCCAACGATCGCGGTCGACGGGGTGACCCCAGTGGCCGAACTCGTCAGCCAGAGCCAATTCACCGAAGTGCTGAATGTTATCGAATAATGATTCGGTGGTGTCAACGTGGAATTGTGAATAGAGTGGGTCGATCTGGTCGGGGTACCCAACCTTAATCGTTAACTTCTGTAGCTTAACGATGGCTTTTTCACGGGTTGCAGCACTCAACCAATCGTTGGTCTTCAGTCGTTGTTGGTAAACGTGCGTCATTTTCAGAACCATGTTACGAACGTCAGCTTTGGCGGTTTCACCGAAGTATTTCCGACCATAGTAGTCCCCAACAACTTGAGAGAAGTTCCCGGTTGCCAAGTAAAAGGCGGCCTTTTCTGGTGAGCGAGCTTCCTTCTTACCGGAGAGGGCGCGGCTGTACGTTCCCCCAACCTGCCGGTATTCCTCGGTCAAGACGCCAGTGGCATCGAAGATGGTGCCGACCAGCATCCAGCTCTTCAAGTTTTCAAAGTTAGCCGGAGTCAAGATGTCATTAGTTGCGTCGAAGAAGGCGGGTTGTGGCAGGATGACCTCGGTTGGGGTGTCATGTAAGACCTGGGTGAAGGCGGCTGTCAGGTCTAATTGGCTGACCTGGGCATCCACGTCGCTGAGTGCGCGTGGGTTGTACATCTTCACGTAGTCCGCCGCCTCTTCGGAAGACTTCACGTGAGGGGCAATCAGTGCATCAAAGGCTTTGGCTTGTTCGACGATGGTTGCCGCCTTTTCGGCAGAGTAGCCATTAAGCTCGAGCAGCTTGGTGGCCGTTTGGGTGAAGATTGGCAGGAGTTGCTTAGCTGCCGCGTTGTCGGGTTCATAGTAAGTCTTGTCGGGTAAGAAGAGATCCGGTGCGTCCACGAAGAGGGCGTAACGGCTGGTATCTTTCATATCGGGTTCCACTGTCATCGTGATAGGTGTGGGCAGTCCCTTCTGATACCATTCTGCCAAATGGTCACTGAGATCGGCCCAATTTTGAAGGGCTTCGATTTTAGCCAACCAAGGCTTCAAAGGTGCGGTGCCCGTGGCTTCTCGTTTTTGGGTGTCACTCGTCATGGCATAAAGTTTTTTGAATTCGGCCATTTCAGGGTTGGCTGGATCGAGTTTACCGGCTAAGAGGTCGGCAAAATCAGACATTAAGGTCTTTTCGATGCCATCAACCAGGTCCATGAAGCCACCGGTCGAGGCGTGGTCACCAGGAATAGTTGCCGTTTCGGCCCATTTGCCGTTGACTGCTTCATAAAGGTCTTGTTTCAAGAGTGCTGAATTGACTTCACCGGCGGTCGTCCCGTTGGTAGAAGGTTGTGCTGAGAAATGGTTAAATCGCATACAAAGATCCTCCTTAAAATTAGTCGTTAGACACAGGTTAACCCATTTGCCTTTAAAAGGGAACTTTTTTATCATCATAATTTAATAAAAGGGGTTAAAGACCATAATAACGGGGTCAAGACTCACGGCCTTGGCCCCGTATATTTGGCTATTCGCCACCTAAAGCTTTGCGTTTAGCATGGAGCACCGGCCGCCGGAACTTTGGCCGGGTCCGATCCCAAATCGCGATGTTCTGTTGATATTGCGTGAAGAAATCGTTGATGTTCGCGGGTTTCATGTTTGCTGGGATTTCCTCCCAAGTCCGCGCACTCTGCAGGAAGGCTTGACGGATGTCGTGTTCAACCGTGACGCCTTTAGTGGTCAGGCGAAGGTACTTGACTCGGCGATCATCCATCTTGGCTTCTTGTTCAACGAATCCGTCGAGCAGGAGGGCCCGTAACTTTCGGGCCGCCGCCGAACGTGTGGTGTGTGTGGAGTCTGCCAATTCACTTAACGTGATGTTTCGTTGTTCATGGATTTGTTTCAACAACAGATACTGCTCGAAACTAACCGAATACTGGCCGGTGATCTGTTCGGCCGCATTGATCATGACTCGAAAAATCTCGCGATACTGTCGTAGGAATGCTTCGAATACCCTTTCTTCGTTTTGCATGATACTCCCCCCTTGAAAACACTAGTGCTGGCATAACAACTTTTGCATGACGAAATGACCACGCAACTTCACTACATCAGCATACCGTTATTATGCCGCCTCAATGGGTGGGATAAAAATGATTGCGCTTAGACACGAATAGTTTGGCCTATTCAGTTTGTAATCTCAATTTCCGCTTCTACACTGGCTAAAGGATTAAATGGGTCGCCTGCGGCCACCAGATTAGCCCGTCCTGTGGGGCAGACCTGAAGCCGAAGGGCGGTCTTCAGGGCAACCTTGAACCTTGCTTAGACCGCAAGTTTCAAAGTTGGCCGTGCTCTAGGTCGAGAAAGGACCTCGACCAAGACCACCGACACAGGGGGCTAGTCTGGTGGCCTCCGGCTGTGTGATTGGCATAGTGGTGGTGTAAGAGACCGTGAGGGAGTTGTAGAGAAGTATGTTTGAGCCATGGGTTAGAGAGGAACGACGGAAAAATGGCTATCTTCTCCGGAATGAGAATTTCACTGCAAACAAAAAGTCCGCAAAGCTTGCTGGTTTCGCGGACTCAGTGTAGCGATTTATTTTGTCATGTAGATGTAGAGCGTATCGGTTGAGAAACCGGTGTTGAACTTGATGCCCTTAGACGTAATGGTCTTGGTGGTTGTGGAAGAACTGTTCTTCTTAGCGTCCTTCAAAACCTTCTTGAACTTCTTCATCACTGTCTTAGGTTCCGTGTCCAACGTTGTTCCCAACAGGGCGAAGGTCGTTCCGAACTTCTTTTGGCCGGTCTTTTCCTTCATCTGCTTGATAGGGGTCATCAAGGCTAAGCCCATCAGCTTGCCATCCTGAACGTTGGCTCGAACCGTTGTGTACTTGGTGTCAACCAGGTTCTTGAGGCCGTCCTCAGTCGTGGTAGGCAAGAGGTCATCCTTGGCCTGACGCTTAGCTGTGGCCATCTTGGCTTGGAGCTTCTTAGCGGCAGCCTGTTGTTGCTGAACAGCAACGGCGGCTGCGGCAGGGTCCGTTTGCGCCAAGGCTGCCAATTTCTTCTTGGCGGTTGCTTGCGTCTTCTGGGCCTGTTGAAGCTGTTTTTGCGTCTTAGTTGGTAGGTAGCTGGCAATCATCATCTGATTGTATTTAGCCGCGAACTTCTTGTAGTTACCCAGGGACTTAACCGGGTAGACGGTCACAGACTTCTTGGTGTTACCCGCACTAATCTTGACCGATTGCTTGGTCGTGGATGCAGGAACTTGGAAGAAGTAGGTGCCACCCTTAACGGCGACGGATTTCTTGGCTTGATTATCGATTTGGTAGTTGACGCGCTTGGTCTTGGCCGTGCCTTTGATAACAGCGGTCAAAGCGGTTGGGCGGTAGCTACTCTTTTTGGTGGTTAGTTGGTCGTTTGAGCAGCCGGCGAGAGTTAGTGCGAGTAACCCCAGGGTGCCCAACAAAAGCTTTTTCATTATGTTATCCATCCCTCTAATTAATTTACTTGATACATCTTACCACAATCCGAATAAAAAGCGAGAATGAGAATTGGCTAACATTTTATCATGCTCTCTAAGAGTCTCGTGATAAATGGCTCAAAAGGCTTCCATACCGGGCTTTTTCCTGATATGATGAAGTTGTTGAAAGCGATACCACATATATGGTTTACTATGGAAAGGACGGGTTATGATGTATGAACGCATTTTAGTACCAATGGATGGGAGTAAGAATGCCCATGCTGCTTTGGACGAGGCTATTAAGTTAGCGCAAAAGCTGGGTGCCAAATTGTTCATCGTGGCCGTCGCCAGTGATCAGACATATGCCCACTATGGCGCGGAATTTGGCAATGAGATTGTGACACACTTTAAGAAGGCAGCCTCCAAATTCTTAGATGGCGCCGTCCAAGAGGTTAAGGACGCGGGGATTCCCGTGGAGACACACTTCATGACGGGACTCGCTAAGCCATCCATCGCACAGACTTTTCCGGAAAAACTCCACACTGACCTGACTGTTATTGGCCGTTCGGGGGTTCACGGATTAGGGCGGGCTATCATGGGCTCAACCACGAGTTACGTGGTGCACCACTCAGAGACCAGTGTTTTGGTCGTTGATTAAATAGATTATTAAGTAAGGGTCTGGGGGTCATTCCAGACCCTTTTGTGTTGCCAAACTGATATAGCCGAAACGTGCGATAAAAGGCAGCTGGTTCCGCTTAAAGCCGATAAGCAAACAATCCAAGCCCGGGATTATTTGCTTATCGGCCTTAATGCTCACCAGCTAACCGCCTTTTATCGCACTCTTTTCAACTAGAGCATAAAAAAAGAGACCGGAAAATTCCGGTCTCTTTTCAGTCAAAACGTATGGTTACTTCTTATCCTTTAACCAACGTTGTAAGTTTGAAATGTCGTCGCGGCGCTTCCGGTCCTTTTTACGGTTAACCTTCCGCCGGCCTTGTACGCCATTTGGATGTGCTTTTCTCATTGTATGAACCCTCGCTTAATTAAAATAACAATCGACTGTTATTGTACTGTTTTTTTTCAGGGAATGCAAGGCTTCCAGCGTAATCCCTGATGATTAACACCCTGGTAAGGTTGCTAGAGTAAGGATTGCTGTGATTTCATTAAAGTTTATATTGAAGCCGAGACCGACCCTGAAAGAGTGTTATATTGAGAATAATAACACGGTAAGTGGAGAAGGGATAGGGAATATGCCAAAAAAATTACATAAGAGTCGGGCGACGATGCTTATCGCCTGGTTGGTAGTGATCGCCATTGGGGGCCTGCTCGTCTGGGTAACCCAGCATAACGCCCGGTGGTATCGCGAACCTATCGTCCGGGTCACACAGGTCCAGACGCGACCGGGAACAACAGTGGAAGATGATTTTCATAATCAGGACGTTCAGACGAAACAGATTCTGACCGGAAAAATTTTAAACGGGCAGTATGCCGGTAAGACGATTGTCCTCAATAATGTTTATTCTCGGTCTAAGGCAATGGACCAACGTTATCGCGTGGGCAGCCAACTCTTCGTGACCCTACATCACCATCACGGTGATTTGAGTGGGACTGTGAAGGATTTGAAACGGGATGGGCCGCTGGTCTTGATGCTCTGGGTCGTCGTGGGGTTGCTCTTACTTATCATGCAATTCAGTGGGTTCATGGCCTTTCTCAGTGTAGATTTAAACGGGGTCCTCTTCCTATTGGCGATTTTTCTTAACGGATCGACGCAAGGGGCCCGCGTGCTCTGGATCTTTGGGAGTCTGGCGATTGTCTTCGCCGCACTGACCTTGTGGTTGGTGTTAGGTCCTACCCGGCAAATGGTCATCACGCTAGCCACGACACTCAGTGGAACGGCATTAGCCATCCTGATCGCATTGCTGGTCTTTCATTTCACCCATGAGAAGGGGATGTACTACGAAGCCATGGAGTATGTCACACAACTTCCCCGGCCTTTGTTCTTAGCGGAAACGCTACTGGGGTCGTTAGGGGCCGTCATGGATGAGTCGACAGATATTATCTCGTCATTATTTGCGTTGAAACGGGAACGTCCGGAATTGAACGCGGCTCAAATTTTTAAATCTGGTCGCCAAATTGGAAGTACCATTATGGGGCCATTAATTAATGTGCTCTTCTTCATCTTTGTGGCGGATACCTTTCCAATGGGGATTCTGTACCTGCGAAATGGTAATAGCTGGGGCTACACCTTTGCGATGAATATGTCGATGGGGGTTGTTCAAAGCCTCATCAGTGGGATTGGGATTGTCCTGGCCGTGCCACTGGCTAGTTTCCTGGCCAGTCGGTTGATGACAAAGAAGGTGACGCTATGAGCACTATTAGTGTGTTAGGTTTAGTTCTCTTATTATTAATGGCTTTGGTTGGGGGAAAGGCCGGGATTCAGTCGTTCCTGGCCTTAATCCTAAACTTTGGTCTCTTGTTCCTGGCAATGGTGTTAGTGGCCTTTCAATTTCCAGCATTAACGGTGACCTTAGTGGTGGGTCTATTGGTGTTAGCCCTGACGATCTTCATGAGCAGTGGGGATGACTTGTCCAGTACCGTGGCCTTCATTGCCTCAGCCATCGTGCTGGTGGGGCTAATCTTGGTGATCGTTCCCGTTGAACATTGGGCCATGGCCCAGGGATTCGGTCCCGAAGATAGTGAGGACCTCGAGGGCCTTTCTGTCCTCGTTGGGGTCAGCTTTACCCAGGTGGCCATCGCCACGGCAATTCTAAGCACCCTAGGAGCCATTGCAGAGGCCGCCATGGCTATTGCCGCAGGATTAGGCGAAATCCTTGAACAACACCCTCAGGTGGACACTAAGAGCCTCCTACGAGATGGCATCGATGTGGGGAAGCAAATTATCGGGACTACCTTCAATACCCTGTTCTTTGGCTTTTTCGGCGGCTTTCTGGCCCTATTCATCTGGTTTACTGGCGTGCACTACTCATTCGGGGAAATCTTAAATGACAAGGTCTTCGTCGCGGAGATCCTGATGATTCTCTTTGCCATGGTCAGTGTGATTCTGACGGTGCCCATCACTACCTGGGTCATGACCCGAGCCGTAACCGGTCAACGGCGCCACCAGGCGGCTGTTACGGCTAAAAAGGATGAACAGAAATAGAAAGTAATTTTTAAAATCATTATTTGTTATAGAATAAGAGATTAGAAAGCCACAAACCATTCCCGTTAATTGAATGGCTTGTGGCTTTTGTGCCCGCTTAGGGAGAGGGAACGCTTGATTGCCAAAAGTGATCACGATCTCAGCCGGAGGACACCAGACAGAACCCCGTGTCGGTGGTCTTAGTCGAGGTTCTGTCTCGACTTAGAGCACAGGCCAACTTTGAAACTCGTGGTTTTCGAGGTTCAAGGTTGCCCTGAAGACCGCCCCTCAGGCTTCAGGTCTGCCTCACAGGGTGGCGTCTGGTGGCCGCAGGCGACCTTCTAGGTTCTAAGGGCATACAAAAAGGACGTTACCCCCGGCTAGAGAGGTAACATCCTTATTCAAACTTTGGTTTAATGTCTAGTTGCTAGAACTTGAGGAGCTAGCAGAAGAGCTAGCTGCACTGGCAGAAGTAGCCGTGGCAGAAGTAGCCGTGGCAGTCGCCGTTTCGACGTCCTTGACCCCAGTTAAGTTGCCACTGTAGACCCAGTAACGCGTCTTGCTGTTCTTAGAAGGCCGGATGCGATACCAAGTGGTTGACTTGTACTTCTTACCAACTTGGTCGATGTAGTAGGTCTTGCCCACCTTAGGTGAGATCTTTGACCAGCTAACCTTCTTAACGTTTTTGGCAGCGCCCTTTAACTTGTTGTACATCCGGAAGTTCTTGTACTTGCTACTCAACTTACCCTGCTTGTTGACATTGGTGTAAGTGGCACTGACCAACTTCACATGACTCATGTTCATGTCGTTGTAGTACTGCTTAACCAACTGATAGAAGGCAGCCATGGTGTACTTCTGACCGAAGTACTTCCGGCCGTTAGAAGCATAGTAACCGACTGGGTCGGTATGTGAGGATCCACCAAGCTTCTTGGCTACGGAAGAGTGAGACCAAACCGTTCCTTTGCCATCGTAAGCAGCATCATTAGGCTTCAAGTTGTATTCGTTTAAGAGGTAGGCGGTGTACCAGGCAGCGTTATTAACTTCCTTGGCAAAGGCCTTTTTGCTGTGAACTTCAACTTGTTCGAATTGGACGAAACGCGCGTTACCAGGGTAACCGACACCCCAAGCGAGGTAGTCTGTGTTCGCGATGTTCACAATCTTAGAAGCATCCACGAAACTGTGAACGAACGCGTTTTGGTAGTTACGTTTCATGTAAGCGACTTCGTTAGTCAGTGTGGAAGAAGGGTTGGCCGTTTCGTGAACGACAACACCTTCGGGCTTACCCTTACCATGACGGTACTTGTACTTAGGGAAACCTTTCCAAATGGACTTCGTCACCTTAGCGTGACCAATGTTGTTACTGCTAATATAATCGTTTACCTTGGAACTGGCGTTGGCCGTGGTTGACGTGGCAAGAACTCCCGTCGCCCCTAAAACAGCCAGAGCCGTTAAAACTACTTTGTGCATCTTCACCCTGATCATCCCTCAAATCTTTTTAGTCATTACACAACCGGATGACCGGTTGCTCAGTCGATATTCTTCGCTATCAACTATATACATTATTTTTGGCCCCGACAACCGGCTGACGGGGCGTTCACCGTAATATTACGATGGTAATAATGACTCTATCGGGGTTTGATCGAGGTGTTTTCAAATAGATTAAAACTTAACGACACCTGTAATGTGGCTGTAACATTGTTATGACAGCGGTTTCGCCTGGTCTGCAGCCAATTTTGAGTTACCGGTATTCAGATGTAACTTTTGCTGGCATTCCGGACAGATACCGTAGACTTCCACGTGGTTGCTAGTCACCAGGTAACCCGTTTGATCGCTGGCTGCCTGGTTGAGAGCACGTTCGATTTCTGGGAATTCTGGCGCAAAAACATCGGTAATTTTGCCGCAATTTTCACAGATAACATGGTAGTGAGGGCGGCCGAAGAAGTCGTAGCGCAGGCCGCCGTTATCATTGGGGAGCTCGATCACGATGCCGAGTTCAACGAACAGATTCAACGTATTGTACACCGTCGCCATACTGAGGTTAGGCAATTGGCCTGTGAGGGCAGAAAAGATGGTTTCCACTGCGGGGTGATTGTGATGCGTTACCAGATACGTCAAGATGACTTGCCGTTGGGGTGTCACGCGCACGTGGTGTTCCTTCAAGGTTTGTAAGGCCTGGTTGAGTAACTGGGTCTGATTAGCCATACTGATCCCTCCTTTAATTTATAATCACTCTAGTTTGCCTCTATTAAACCACACTTTGCGTGAATAGCCAGCTAAAAGCTTATTAGAAGAAGACGTGGTAGCTCACGAGTCGGCGCTTGAAACAAGTGATTTACTTTTGACGAAATGAGCGTACAATGAATTTGTATTTAGTTAATAATGATTCTAAAGTGAAATGAAATGTTAATCTCACCTAACTTTTAATTCTAAGAGTGTTAAACTGAAATTAAGACATATCTGGGGGCAGAGAATGATGACAAAAGAGAAAAAACCAGCAACGTTGGCCCAACGGATCAACGTATTACGGGCAAGTGTGATGGGTGCCAATGATGGGATCCTCTCCGTGGCGGGAATCGTCGTGGGGGTTGCGGGGGCCGCAACGAGTAGCTTTGCAATCTTTATTTCTGGGATTGCGGGGATGATCGCGGGTACCGTGTCGATGGCGATGGGTGAGTACGTCTCCGTCAATACACAGAAGGATGCCCAACGTAAGGCGATTGAAACCCAAACCGTCGCGTTAGACAATGACTATGATAACGAATATAACTTTGTTCGCGACAAGTACGTGGCGACTGGAATCAAGCCGGAGCTAGCTGATCAAGCGACCAAGGAAATGATGGCCGAGGATCCCGTGAAAACGACTGTGCGTGAGCGGTTTGGCTTCAACGTTGGCGAGTATACCAATCCCTTCTCTGCGGCCATTGCATCGATGATTTCATTTCCAACCGGATCGATCTTACCGCTTGTGTCAATTACGTTGTTACCAAAGAACTGGCGGATTGCTGGGACGTTCGTGGCAGTGATCATCGCTCTTTCTATTACGGGGTATGTCGCTGCGATTCTGGGGAATGCCGATCGCTGGCACGGAACCCGGCGGAACGTGATTGCGGGAATCTTGACGATGCTGGTCACTTACGGCATCGGACACTTGTTGGCATAGGGGAGGCAATCAATCATGGCAACGAATGAACAAGTACATGTTAAGAAGCAAAAGCAACATCAAACGATGGATGAAAAATTAAATACCTTGCGAGCCGGTGTCCTGGGGTCCAATGATGGGATTTTGACCGTCGTTGGGGTGCTCTTCAGTGTGGCGGCTGCGACGAGTAACCAATTTACGATTTTTATTGCCGGCCTATCAGACCTGCTGGCCTGTGCCTTTTCGATGGCGTCCGGGGAGTATGCCTCTGTCAGCACGCAAAAGGATACGGAAAAATCAGCGGTGGCCCAGGAAGCCAAGTTGCTTGAAACCAACTTCGACGATCAAGTTGCCGCGGTTCAAAAGTTTTACGAGGAACGTGGGGTAACACCCGAAACGTCGCTGGCTATCGCCCAGGACTTGATGCAAAAGGATGCCCTGGCTACGGTCGTCAACGTGAAGGATGATATTCAGTTGGGTCACTACATGAACCCCTGGGATGCGGCCTTTTCGTCACTTTTTGCAGCCGGATTGGGGGGTACGTTCCCGCTGATCGCGATGACGCTGTTCTCAGTGACGTGGCAATGGCCAGCCACGATTATTGCGGTTATTTTATCCGTGGCCTTGACCGGGTTTCTGAGTGCTAAATTAGGACATGGTTTAGTGAAGACCGCCATTATCAGAAACGTTATTGTGGGGATTATTACCATGTTTATTCACTATTATGTAGGACAACTATTCTAAGTAAACTATTGCTGCTTTCTTAGCACATTGCCAGATACCAAGTGTACAATAGGCCAATATCTTTTTTTGAAAGTGAGGAATTTTGGTTGAAGCGCAAGATGAGTTTATTTTCTTTAGTCATGTTAACGCTGAGTGCCATCATTGGCTCGGGTTGGTTGTTTGGTGCGGGTATGGCCGCCCAGATCGCCGGTCCGGCTGCCATCCTATCTTGGATTCTGGGGGCCGTCATCATTGGCCTGATTGCATTGAATTATATTGAATTGGGGACTATGTTTCCCACGAGTGGGGGAATGAGCCAGTATGCGGCCTTCTCTCACGGCCCCTTGTTGGGGTTCGTTGCCGGCTGGGCCAATTGGTTGTCGTTGCTGACGATTATTCCAATTGAAGCCGTGGCCGCCGTGCAGTACATGAGTTCCTGGCCGTGGTCCTGGGCCAACTGGACGCGAGGCTTCCTGAAAGATGGGGATATCACGAATCAGGGCTTGGTCATTGTGTTCCTGTTCATTCTGGCCTTTACGCTGTTGAACTTCTGGTCGGTTAAATTGCTGACGCGGTTTACCAGTTTTATCTCTATTTTTAAATTGGGGATTCCAACGTTAACGATTATCGTGCTAATGGCAACTGGTTTTCAGTCGGGGAACTTTGGTCATACCGCGGGCTTCATGCCCAACGGGAGTGCCGCGATCTTCTCGGCCACAACGGCTGCGGGAATTATCTTCTCGTACAATGCCTTTCAGACGACGATCAACATGGGAAATGAGATCGAACATCCAGAACGCAATATCCTTTGGGGAATCGTGATTGCTTTTAGTATCAGTGCAGTTATCTATACGATGTTGCAGGTTGCCTTCATTGGTGCGGTTCCGGGACACTATTTGGTTCACGGTTGGCAAGGGGTTAACTTTGAGTCACCTTTCGCTAATCTGGCGATTTTGATGAACTTAGGTTGGCTGTCGACGTTACTCTATTTGGACGCCTTCGTGTCGCCGTTTGGGACCGGGGTTTCCTTCGTGGCGACCACCAGTCGGGCCTTAGCGGCCATGACCGGAACCAAGCACATGCCCACCAAGCTGGGTGAGTTGAATCGGAAGTATCAGACGCCACGGCGAGCTATGGTCGTCAATATGGTTCTCGGGGTTGTTCTCGTGGCTGGTTTTCGGAATTGGAGTGCCTTGTCGAATGTGATTTCGACGTCGACCCTGATTGCCTATCTGACAGGCCCCGTGACGGTCGCGACGCTTCGGCGAAATGCGCCGGAATTCAGTCGGCCGTTTCGACTGTGGGGCCTGAAATTGTGGGCCCCCTTAGCCTATGTACTGGCTAGTCTTGCCATCTACTGGGCGAAATGGCCGACGACGATTGAGGTCTTCGGGGTCATTGCTCTGGGCCTTATCTGTTACGTCTATTACGAATTTCGACAACCTGCTGGCTGGACAGCCTTGCGGGCTAGCCTGAAGGGGAGTCGATGGTTGTTGGCCGAAATGATTTGGCTCACCATCATGTCGGCCGTGGGCAGTCACGAGTTTGGTGGCCACGGTTGGTTCCCATACCCACTGGACTTTTTGGCAGTGACGTTGGGGAGCCTGGCTTGTTATTATCTCGGGGTGCATGACGGTTACCAGAGTGAATCCTTTGAGATTGCGCAGGAGCTAAATCAACGTGTTGAAGAAACTGAATAAAACGATTAAAAACGGGCATCAACTTGATTAAGAGTTGATGTCCGATTCATTTTGTTAGGTTTTAGTGTTGCGCGCGCCAGATCCACTGTTGGTCTTCATACTGGAAACCCACAGCGGTCAATGCCGTTTTGGCGAGACGATGGTCATCAACGAGGGTGAGCTTGGTTAGTTGTAGTTCATCGTGACCAAAGGCGATCAACCGACGCAGAATTTCTTCCTGATCGGTCGGCGTGAATTTGGGACCCACGACCTGAAGCGCACAGCGGTGAGCCGGAATTTCAAGATCGGTGAAGCCGCCCCAGCCCATTAGTTTGTGGGTTTGCCGCCGTTCGATGCCCCACGTCAGTGCCGTGCGGTTCATCGTATTGTGCATGGTTGCGTTGACCCAGTCCGCGGTGGTTGCCAGGTCCTGACTGGTCAGGGCAGCAACGTTCTTTAATTTAAATTGGGTGAGCCAGTCGAAACGAAAACTGGGCGTGAGGAGCGGGTGGTAACCTTCGAAGCTAGACATCTTCAAGTGAGTCCTTTCTGAACCAAATTACTTCTATTGTACCGGTAAATTGCGCGATTGACCAGAGACTTCTTCGGTGTATACCAGTCAGCTGTGCTATACTTGAAAGTAGATATTGGTAAGTTGAAAGGGGTAGCACAATGACGGAAGATTTTTATATTGGAACTTACACCAAGCGGATTAGCCGCGGAATTTACCGGGTAAGTGTGGATACCAAGAAGCCAGAACTCACTGATTGTGAGTGGTTAGCCTCAGCAGGTAGCCCAACTTACATCGCTAAAGCCGATGCTAAACGCTTGTACGTCATCAACAAGAAAGAAACTGATGGCCAGACACAGGGTGGATTAATCATCTATGATGTCTCCGAAGAAAAGCCCCGGGCCATTCAACAAGTGCTCACCCATGGGGCCTCACCGGCATACGTTGCCGTCGATGAAGATCGTCAACTGGTCTACACCGCAAATTACCATCGTGGAACGGTTACGGTTTACGCAATTGCCGATGATGGGACGTTATTGAAGACGGACCAGGTTGTGGACGACGATCCAGTTGGTCCAGCGCCAGAACAAGCTGACGGGGCACACCCACATTTTGCCAACCTGACACCGGACAACCGCTTAGTGGCTTGCGATTTGGGGACTGACCGGGTTTATCTGTATGACGTGTCCGACGATGGCAAGTTGTCGGCTGTTAGCACGTTAGAAATGCCTGCTGGCTTTGGCCCACGGCACATCGTGTTTGACGCCTCAAAGAATGTCGCTTACCTGGTTGGTGAGCTGAGTAGCAACGTCGCTACGCTGGCTTATGATGCCACTGCTGGTAAATTTACGGTTAAGGGAATTGTTTCCGCGATTCCTGACGATTGGACGGAACATAACGGTTCCGCTGCCATTCGTTTGAGTAGTGACGGTCGTTTCCTCTACGTGTCTAACCGTGGTCAAAACACTCTGGCCGTCTTTAGCACTGACGATGAAGGTCAGTTAACGCGGATTCAGAATATCTCAACGGAAGGTGACTTCCCACGAGACTTCAACTGGACCCATGACGAGAAGTTTGTCATCGTCGTTAACCAAAACTCTGACAATGCGTCATTGTTCAGCCGGGATGCACAGAGTGGTGAGTTAACCTTAGTTCAGAAGGACTTTATGGTTCCTGAAGGGGTTTGCGTCTTACCTGCCTAGGTTTTTAGGTAGATGTGTTATCAGCGCCTCCGGGCTGGTGAAAATGAGGCCGGAACGCTGTGGGCGCACGCGCGGAGCCTAAGTGCGGTCTCCGTGCTTAGGTTCGAGCCTCTGCGAGTCTCAAACCTAGCAGTTTCCTAAGTGACAAAGTTCGTCACTAAGGAAACTCCCACGGCTGGGCTCATTTTCACCAGCCCTGCGGCTGATATTGGTTAAAATTAAAAATGAAGGCGTCGTGCAATTATCTTCAAGATAACAGCACGACGCCTTTTTCAAATATGAGTATTAAAAATAGCGTTTGAGAAGGCCATTAGACTTTCTTAAACGCTATTGCTGTTTAATGTCTCTGTACAAGACTTCGCATGAGATGCCAAGTCTTGTACAACGCAAAGAAGACACTCTCAACGATGAGAAAGCCCCAGGAATCTAAGCTGGGGGCACTCCAGAAGGTTGGGATTAATATTAGAATGATCATTCCGCTAATCAAAGTTGACTGGATTTGATTGGCGGAATGGGTAGCGGGCTTGGTCAAGAAGGGATACAAGATGATCCCGAGCATAATAGCAATTGCCAGTACCTTAAGGAACCAAGCTACATGAACCGTTAATAGAAACAGGCTAATGCCAATGACCACGCCGTTGCGAATGACGCGATTGCAACGCGCTGATTTTAGAATCTTTCCCAAATCCATACCGATTATCCCCTTAGTCTTGCTTATCTTCACGGTAGGCATTGCGAATGATATTAACAATTAAGGTTGGCACCATGAGTAAAGTATAGATGATAGCCAGCCCGTTAATTAAAAGCGTCCACCAGGTGGTATCCCCGAAAACCCACACGATGGCTTCTAAAATTGCAACTGGCCAGAATAGTAAGACAAGTAATTGCCCCCATTTGGAATAACGATGGGTGGCCTTATTGTAGCCCAATAGATGCGACCAATTTCCCCAATTAATTTTCATATAACGTTCCCCTTTCCCCGATAAATTCAGTATAGCACGTCGCTTGGGGGGTGAAACGTTTACGGGGAAGAACTTAAAAATTTCGTTTGCTTTTAGTTGGGGTAGTGGGTCTTGAAGTAGGCGGCCATCGTTTGGAGGTGGTGCTCCAGACTGAGACGCTTAACCACCCCGAGCCCTGGGAAGTGTTGGGTGACGTGATAGTCGGCCAATGCTAGCGCCGCAGGGGTTTGCACGGCAGCTGGCTGTGCGGGTAACCAGGCCGCAAGTTTGGCGACGGCCTGGAAGAATTTCTCTTTGGGATGGCGGAAATCCTCGCGATCGTCGGAGACAAACCGATGGATTCGGAGTTGGTCACCGGCAAAGTAGGTTAGGTGGAGGGTCACGGCGCGAGCGGGATAGCCGTGTTCACTGTAGTGGGCGCCACCGATCGTATAGTCACTGATACTGGTATAACCGTCGAGGCTGGCCTGCTGCCAGTCCTCGCTGAAGAAACCGTTAGTGATATCGGCGTAACTGCGATCGTGTTCAGGGAGCCAGGCATGGTCAAATAGACTCCCGCTAGGTCGCGTCAGTAGCTGGCGAATTCTGGCTTCTGGTGGCACGAGTAAGTGGGTTGGGGCGTCCAACCAACCCGCATGGCTAGCCGCAAGGAGTTCGTCATATTGGCGCGCAACCAGTAACGTGTGATGATCCGGTGTCGGTCGTAGGTCCTCGGGGATAGTTGTTGGTGTCAAAATGTGCCCCACAATGAGATTGGGATTGTCGGCATATGGTCGCCAATCATAGAGTTTTTGCTGCGTGAGGGCGTAGTCACTGACGGTGGGATTAGCAATGACGACTAGCGGTTGATCGTGTTCAACAAAGGCCGCGACGGTTTGGGGCAAGGCCCGGATGTCGCGAACGGGTTCAATAATGGGGATGATGTTTGGTGGGAGAACGTGTTGCTGGGCAATATTCTTTAGAGCCAGTAGGTCATACTGGCGACCCCGAAAGTAAGGAAAATAGATCATGATCGTTGCTCCTTGAGTTGTTGCTGAAGATCGTGGCGTTCTAAGTTTAAGGCGTCAATCTCGCTTTGCAAAGCCGTCACCGCGGTCGATTGGGTATCGTCGATGAACTGGTCGTAGAAGTTGGCTTCCGGATCGTAGACGTCATAGTGTTGGTGGCGTTTTTTCAGTTCCTGATAGAGGCGATCGGTGCTGTATTGTTTGAGACCGGTAGCCATTTGTTTAGCCTTGCCGACTTCTCGGGCCTGTGAGGCAATAAACCGGGTGGTCAGTTCGGATTCTGGTACCTGAAGGTCTTGGCGGCGGGGCGGACGTGCCACGGTCAAATAGCCTGGCGTACTGGGCGCCTCAGTTGCGGTTGCCAACATTTCCTTATTGAAAGGCCGGTAAATTAGCACTCCAATATGAGCAGGGATCTCGTCGGCGACTGTCTGATAGAGCTTTAATGGCAAAACGAAATAGTTATAGTGGCCCACAAAGGAGAGCTTGGCCTTGGAGTGGAAGTCGGATTTGGTGACCTTGAGTTCATAACACCGCCACTCAATGTCACCACTCGGGAGTTCCTGGTAGCTCAGGGTATCCACGATGCCTTGATCGTCGGGCATTGTGACCTCCTCGACAGCAAAGGCGCCAGCTTCGCGACAGTAGGCGTAGAGGGTGCTTTCTAGTTCAAGTGTTAATTTTGTTTTCATCATGACACCTCCGGATGCCAGAAATTATGAACGGCACTGGTGAGTTGTTCCGGCCGGTAGAGTCGTTGGAAGTGTTGCCAGTGTTGGGGATACAGGTGCGTGTAACGGGGACTACTGAAACGTTGATCCATGAGGAGAATAATGCCAACATCCTTGGATCCTCGAATCAGGCGACCCGCAGCTTGGAAGACGTTGTTCAGACCGGGTAGTTGATAGGCAAATGCGAATCCTTGATGTGATTGTTGGTCAAAGTAATCCCGTAGTAAGTCGGTTTCCGGATTGATACCGGGGAGACCGACGCTGACGACGCCGACCCCGATCAGCCGATCGGCCTTGAGGTCAATCCCTTCCGCGAAGATGCCGCCCAGTAAGGCGAAGCCCACCAGGGTCGAGTCGGGATTAGGCGTGAAGTTTTCTAAAAAGGCGGCCCGATCGGCCTCGGCCATTTGCGCCTGTTGGACGACCGTTTTTAAGTGCGGGTACGCCATCGAAAAGGCTTGGCTGACGTCGAGAAGGTAGTGGTAGGACGGCAGGAAAATCAGATAGTTTCCGGTCTTGCCGTCGACGAGGGTTTTGATGGCCAGAAGGATATTGGCCAGGTTGGCATCCCGTTGTTTGTAAGTTGTTTGAATGTAATTGGTGACAAAGATTGCCTGATGCTGGGGCTTGAATGGTGAGGTGAGCTGATAGGCCAAACTGTCCTCGTCGCCCCCGAGAACCCGCTGATAATAGTCCATCGGTGAAAGGGTCGCCGAGAAGAGAACGGCACCGTGACCCAGAGCCAGACTGTCTGACAGGAAAGCACTGGGGTCGAGGCAGAGCTGCTTGAGCGTGATATTGCCATCTGCGATGGTGAGTCGCATACGGTAGGTGTCGTCGTAGTAGTCGCCAATCCGTTGGTAGCTGATAGCCGCAAAGTAGTAATCCAGAATGGCTTGGGTAAAGGGGGTGTGCGGTTGGTCAACAAGCCAGTCGTGAATGGCTTCCACTAGTCGACCGAGGTCATGGTCGATTGCTTCGGGAGGCGTGAGGAAGGTACTGTCATCGCGCCCATCGGCCAGGAGTGGGGCCGCAATATCACTAAAGGTGGCTCGTAGATCTTGCAACCGACGTCGTAGTTTCGGCGTGGCCTGATCCAGCTCACGACTTTGTTCGATGAGCTGGTCGAGAGGCCGTGTGGTCAACTCGGCGGAGTACATATCGCGTGAGCGGCTGACCAAGTTGTGGGCTTCATCGATCAGAAAGAAGTTATCGGGATCCTCGGTCGTGAAGAACCGTTGTAAGTGGACTTGGGGGTCGAAGAGGTAGTTGTAGTCGCCGATGATGACATCACAAAAGAGGCTCGCATCCAATTGAAATTCAAAGGGATCGAGGGTGTGTTTGCGGGCGTAGGTTTCGATCACGGGTCGGGTCAGCTGATCGTTATTTTGGATGAGATCCAGGAGTGCTGGCTTCAAGCGATCATAGTAACCTAACATATACGGATTCTCTTCGGGTAACAGGTCGGCTTCCTCGGGAAAGGTGATCTTGGCTTTGGCCGTCAGTGTGATGCTCTTGAGTAGGAGTCCCTGTGAGGCCATGAGATCGAGGGCTTCTTCGGCAACGGACCGGGTACTTTGTTTAGCAGTGAGATAGAAGATTCGTTGAATGACGCCTTCGCCGATAGCTTTAATTGTGGGGAAAAGTGTCGAAATGGTTTTCCCGGTCCCGGTTGGCGCCTCAGCGAAGAGCCGCTTGTTGGTAAGAATTGTTTTGTACACGGCGACGGCGAGTTCGCGTTGACCCGGTCGATAGTGACCAAAGGGGAAGGTGAGCTGCTGAATGGTGGGGTCTCGGCGCTCCCGAAGGTCCGACCTGAACTTGAGCCAGGTGACGTACTCATCGATGACCTTGTCGAAGAACGCCTGGGCTTCCTGCCGAGTGATCGTCTGGTCCGTCTGCGTGGTGGTTTCCGTATTGGTTTGAAAGTAGGTCAGGGTAAGGGTGACCTGATCCAGGTCGGATTCGTGATCCATTAAGAGATAGGCGTAGAGCTTGACCTGTCCCCAGTAGAGCGTGAGGGTATTGGTACTGAGATTGGCGAAGACCGTTTCGGAAGTTTTGATTTCCTCGATACTGGCTTGGCCATCCGTCAATGTCACGCCGTCAGCTCGTCCGTGGAGCAGGTACTCATTATCATTGAGCGTGAGCGTCTTATCCAGATAGTATTCCTTCTTGTAGTCGGCGCCACGCTGTTTCTGTAGGCGACGATGGATGCGCGCCCCTAATAATGCCGTGTTTTGGCTGTTACTAGTTGTACCTAGGTCACCGGTTCGTAAAGTGAATTCGATTAATTCGCGTACCCCTAATTTGATTGGCATCCAATCGCCACCTCCTTTTGCTGATAATCAGCATACCACATTTTGCGACGGGTTTGAACGCGTGTTCGTGATTGGTTAACGGGTGTGAAAAGCGAGTCGGGGGGATTGGCAAAATCTATGAAATCGCTTACAATAGAGAGCGAGGTGATATTGGATGAAAACAATTGGCTTTCCGCTACACGAAGAAATAACCGCAATCGATGAAGCGTCTGCGCTTCAACGGATTTGTCAACGACACACAAGTAAGGCCACGATTAGAGTTCGTGACATCGAAATTAATCCCAGAGAACAAGTCGAGATCGCAACGCTTGGCAATTATGGTGGGAAATTTATTCGAATTGTAACGGACGGCCCTGACGAAGCCCAACTGGCAACTGCTATTCATCAGCAGCTCGTCAAGGACCAGTATTGTGACTACTAAACCTTGACCCACTCGTTTGGATTCGTTAAGCTCGACTTAATGAAATGAAGCGAGGGATGTCCCATGAATGAAGAACAGGTCGATAGACTCTGTCAGATTGCTCCCAAGTATGGGTTACAGTTAGCCCATGAGGGATTGATCATTACTGAAATTAATGGGCAAGCCACGTCATTCGACGCGGCAACCTATATGCCTGACCAATTGATTGATATGCTGTCCAAGATTATCGCCACGCAAATGAAGGCGGATCTGTGGCAGTGGCAATAACTAAAAATTGGACCGCGACGTTCTTGTCGTGGTCCAATCTTTTTTGTTCAATGTCTATTGCTGAAACGTGTGAGACTAGGCAGTCAGCATCGCTTAAACTTGGCCAACAACCTTGTCTCGGACGCTATTCTTCTTCCCAGCGATCAAAGTCCTGGGCGTGGCTGGCGAGGTAGGCCATGGCTTCTTGTCCTAATTGTTGGCTTTCTTGATCGAAATTTTGGCTGTCGGCGTCGCCTTCAGCATCGGCTTCGTCGCGCAAGAAACCAGCGGCGAGATCCAAATACTTGGTCCGTCTGCCGATTCCGTTGTCCTTAAAGAGATCGTCGAGTTTGGTCAGATCATCCTTAGCCGCGGCCGAGACGCGCTGTGCCAGGTCGTGTTGTTTACCTAATTTAATGGCGGCATAGTCCATGAGAAAGTCATTCATATCAATGATAATCGCTTGCCGTGCTTGTTTTTCACTTTTTTTTGCCACTTGTGATCACCCCTTAGTTTCATTCTAGTCATTCGACTTTAATCACGCAATTATTCTCCTTGGCCGATGTTCAGTCGGGTTAACAAGTGACCCAATGATAAGAAGTCACTTTAAGGTAAAACGTTAACATAGCGTCGAACTAATTGTCATAATAATCGTGTTTGGGTATTAACTATCGGATTATTAGAAAATTTATGAAGATTTCCCCAACATTTACCGAAAATTTACACGATTGCGACGATTACTATATATTCATCGCTTAGAATCAGGGTTGTAAGTTAAGGGGAGGCATTCGGGGTGCAATTTGGCTTTGGATGGTTCTACTATCTCAAAGACATGGAGTGACAGAGATGAATAAGGGATCAAAGTTAGCAATGGGGATTGCAGCAATTAGTTTGCTTTTAGTTGGGTGTGGCAAGGCCACTAGTTCAACTAGCAGTAAGGAAAGTAGCGCAGCACTTTCAGGAAAGGTTACGGCCGTTGGTTCAACGGCGTTACAACCATTAGCCGCTAAGGCCGGGTCAAACTTCACTGCCAAGAACAGTAAAGTTAACCTGACCGTTCAAGGTGGGGGTTCCGGAACTGGGCTGAGCCAAGTCCAAGCCGGTGCGGTTTCTATTGGTGATTCTGACATTTTTGCCGAAGAAAAAGACGGCATCAAGGCTGACAAGTTGACCGACCACAAGGTTGCGGTCGTGGGGATGGCCCCAGTTGTCAACAAGGATACCGGGATTAAGAACTTAAAGATGGCACAATTGAAGCAAATCTTTACCGGGAAGATTACCAACTGGAAAGAAGTTGGCGGTAAGGATGAAAAGATTGTTATCATCAACCGGGCCCAAGGTAGTGGGACTCGAGCAACGTTTGAAAATGCTGTATTAAAGGGTACTGACGCTGTGAAGTCTCAAGAACAAGACTCTAACGGTGCCGTTCAAAAGATCGTTTCTACGACGCCAGGGGCCGTAAGTTACTTGGCCTTCTCATACTTCACTAACAAGCTCCAAGCCGTTTCTATCGACAACGTGACGCCAACCGATAACAACGTTGAAACGAACAAGTGGAAGATCTGGTCCTACGAACACATGTACACGAAGGGCACGCCTGACAAGGCAACCACTGCCTTCCTGAAGTACATGGATTCCAAGACCGTTCAAGACAGCTTGGTTAAGGACATGGGTTACATCAGTATCCATGACATGAAAGTGACGAAGGACGCTAAGGGTGTCGTTACCCAGAACTAAGCATCCAGCGTAGATTTAGAAGATGTTGAAATGGGGTGAAGGTGCGGTCGAAGCACTTTCACCTTTTTTAAAAGGGGGGAGTCAACTTATGGAGCAAACAAATTTTCAACTTAAGAAACAAGATACCCAATCACAGGAATGGTCCAAGCGGCTACACCATGCGACCCGAGCGACTCGCGAGGATTGGATCGGCCGGGGGGTCAGTTATCTCTGTATTGGGGTAATCATCCTGGTCGTGGCTTCGATGCTGTGGTTTATCACTTCAAAAGGGATCGCGACCTTTACGCAAAACCACGTCAGCCTTTGGAAGTTCTTGTCTGGCACCGATTGGTCACCAAGCCAAGGTAAGATTGGCGCGTTACCCATGATTGTGGGGTCCTTTGCCGTGACGTTCGCCGCCGCAATTGTGGCAACACCGTTCGCGGTTGGAACTGCCATCTTCATGACGGAAATTTCACCTAACAAGGGCCGGAAGTTCTTACAACCCGTGATTGAATTATTGGTTGGGATTCCTTCCGTAGTTTACGGGTTCATCGGACTGGCAGTTGTGGTGCCATTCATGCGGCACCTGGTCGGGGGTTCCGGGTTCGGGATTATCTCAGCCACCTTCGTGCTGTTCGTGATGGTGCTACCAACGATTACGTCAATGACTGTGGATAGTCTGCGGGCAGTACCACGCTACTACAAGGAAGCATCACTCGCCTTGGGGGCGACACGTTGGCAGACGGTATCTAAGGTCATTCTTCGGTCCGCCACACCTGGAATTTTAACTGCCGTAATCTTTGGGATGGCCCGGGCTTTTGGGGAAGCCTTAGCCGTTCAAATGGTGATCGGAAACGCTGCCGTCATGCCTAAAGACTTGATTTCGGCGGCTTCAACGCTGACTAGTCAATTGACGACGGGAATTGGGGATACCATTGATGGGACGTTGCCAAACAACGCCCTGTGGTCATTAGCGCTGATTCTATTGCTCATGTCACTATTCTTCAACGCCCTGGTACGGGTCATCGCAAAGAGGGGGCAACTCAAACATGAACGCTAAACGTAAAGACATGATTGCTACGGTAATCATTGACCTCATTGTTGCCATCGTGGTTGGGATTCTTTTCTTCCTGCTGGCCTACATTCTCATTAAGGGCCTGCCACATGTCAGCTGGAGTTTCTTGACTGGGGCCACGGATTCTTTCGATGGTACTGGTGGAATTGGGGTCCAACTGTTTAATTCCTTCTACCTGTTGGTCTTGACTATGCTGATTTCCATTCCCATATCACTGGGAGCCGGGATTTATTTGGCCGAATACGCGAAGGATAACTGGCGGACCAGTCTCATTCGATCAGCCATTGAAGTTCTTAGTTCGCTACCATCCGTGGTTGTGGGGCTGTTTGGATTCTTACTCTTTGTTGTTAAGTTCAAGATTGGGTTCTCGGTTATTTCGGGAGCTATTGCGTTGACCTTCTTCAACCTGCCGCTGTTGACGCGGAACATTGAAGAGTCGCTCAGTGCCGTTTCTCGTAGTCAACGAGAAGCTGGCCTTTCCTTGGGCCTGTCCAAATGGAAGACCGAAGTGGGAATCATTCTCCCGGTGGCGTTACCTGGGATTGTGACCGGCGTTGTTTTGAGCGCCGGCCGAGTGTTTGGGGAAGCCGCAGCCTTAATTTACACGGCTGGACAAAGTGCCCCGGTCACTAACTTTGCTGACTGGAATCCAATGGACGCGGCGAGTCCGCTTAATCCATTCCGACCAGCCGAAACGTTGGCGGTTCACATTTGGAAGATGAATACGGAAGGGTTAGCGAGCAACGCTGCGGCCTTGTCCGCCGCTGCTTCCGCCGTTCTGATTATTGCTGTGTTGCTCTTTAACCTGGGCGCACGGGTTCTCGGGTCGTACCTGTATCGTCGGGTTACGGCTAGCAAGTAGGAGGTGTGACGATGCTTAAACAATACTCATTTGATAAGACTGCCGTGCAGACGTTTGACGCTCAGACCTCATTGGCCCTGAAGACGGAGGACTTGCAGGTCTTTTATGGCACCAATCACGCCATGCATGATGCGAATCTAGCGTTTCCTAAGAATCAGATTACGGCGCTCATTGGAGCGTCAGGTTCCGGGAAGTCCACCTACCTGCGTTCGCTGAATCGAATGAATGATACGATCGCCACGGTGACAGGGAAGATTTGGTATCACGGTGTCGATATCAACGAGCCGAACGTGAACATCTATGAAATCCGGCGGCACATCGGGATGGTCTTTCAACGACCGAACCCCTTTGCCAAGTCTATTCGGGAAAATATCACCTACGCCTTACGGGCAAATGGGGTGAAGAATAAGACTGAATTGTCGGAACGCATCGAGAAGAGCTTGCGGGGAGCTGCTCTTTGGGATGAGGTGAAAGATAGTCTCGATAAGAGTGCCTTATCCCTCTCCGGTGGGCAACAACAACGGTTGTGCATTGCCCGTTCGATTGCCATGGCACCAGATGTGTTATTGCTGGATGAACCTTGTAGTGCGCTGGACCCGATCTCGACAGTTAAGGTTGAGGAGACTCTCCTGGAGTTGCAGAAGCAGTACACGATTATCATTGTGACGCATAACATGCAACAAGCTGCACGAATCAGTAGCCAGTGTGCCTTCTTCCATCTCGGACACGTCATGGAATACACGCCCACTGGAACCATGTTTAGTAACCCGCAGATTCCGGTCACGCAAGATTATATCTCCGGAAGTTTTGGGTAGAGAATTTTAGAGTTGTTAGTTGCTCGTAGCCGTGTGCTGCGGGCTTTTTTGTGTTAAAAGGTCGTACGAGACTGAACGATTACTGGTAAACTAAAGGCACGATTATTGAGAAGCGGGAGGGTTCAGGATGTATTTTTTACAGGAAAAAGGGTCACTGCCCTTATATGAACAGCTGATACAGCAGCTTTCCGCGGCAATAGACCGGGGAGAGCTGACGGGTAAGTTGCCGTCAATTCGGTCACTAGCAGCCGAGCTGGAGGTTTCCAAGGGGACTGTGGAGAATGCCTATGAACAGCTCGTAGCGGAGGACCGAATCGAGAATCGTCCTCAGCAGGGGTTCTTTGTCAAAACGCCGCTGGTAACGGCGCCGATGGTCAGTGAACATGATCGTGATTTGGTTCAACCAGACTTTGATTTTTCGCTGGGCTATGCCGCCTCATTACTGGAAACACATGCCAAGACTGCCTGGAATCGATCGTTGGAGCGCGCCATTCAGGACCAGGATCGCCGGGATCCTCGGACGGCCATTCAGCGGCAAGGATCACTGGCCTTACGTGAAGAAATTGTGGCCCTTTTGGCCCGCCGCCGCGGGATCCACTGCCAGCCGGAACAGGTGGTGATCACCGCTGGTAACAGTGACTCACTGGTCATGGTGACCCAGCTGATGCAAGCCCAACTTCAATCGCCACTCCAGGTCGGATTTGAAAATCCCGGCTATCGCAGTGGATTAGAGACGGTTCGCCGCCAGGGGGGTCAACCGGTCTTGATCCCGGTGGATGAGACATCGGGGATGGACGTTGATCGTCTGCGATCAGAGTCAGTTAACTTGGTTTACGTGACCCCCTCTCACCAATTTCCTTTGGGGCCAACGATGCCCTTAGCCAAGCGCCAGGCCTTACTAGCGGTCATGCGGACTAAGCAGGGGTTGATTATCGAAGATGACTACGACAGTGAGTTTTCGGTATCTACGCGGCCAATGCCGGCCTTGGCTTCGCTAGATGCCAAGCGGGTTATCTATCTGGGTGGCTTCTCCAAGTCAATTTCGACCGAGTTGCGACTCAGCTTTATGGTGTTGCCGCCGCAGTTGGTGGCGAATTATCAGAGCTTATTTGCCTATGAAACCAATGGCGTCGCCGCAATTATTCAAGCGGCTACGGCAGATTTTCTGTCGTCTGGGGCTTATAGCCGGCACATCACACGGTCCCTGCGGTTGAATCGTCAGAAGTACGCCTTCATTCAACAACAGTTGACGCCATTCGTTCAGCAGGGAGTCATTGCCGCTCATTTTGGGGAAGCCGGTATTCACCTGGTCTTTCGCTTGAAACAGCCTCAGACGACGGCCAAGTTCGATGAAATCTTAGAGCGACATCACCTTTATCTACGAAAAATGGATCAATATTGGTTACAAGATAAACACCTTGGTTACTATATTGTGGGGTTTGCCCACTTTGCTTTACCGGAGTTTCGGCAAGGGGTCGCTAAGTTAGTATTGGCGTTAAAGGAACTGTCCGCTTAAACTCATGGTCAACTGTCACTTCCGCTTTCATGCCAGCCGCCTATACTGAGAGTCAGTTAAGCAATCAGAAAGGGCGATTACATGATAACGTATCAATCAGAGGCCAAATTAGATGTTGCAAGTTTCAAAGATCTCCTAGTGCGGACAGAACTTCATCGTCAAATCAACGATGACCAGAAGCTCCAAGGGATGTTGGACCATGCCGATTTCTTATATACGGCTTGGGATGGCGACAAGGTGGTTGGCTACGTTCGCGGATTGACGGATTACGCCGATGTCATTTACGTTGCCGACCTAGCTGTTGACGCCGATTACCGACACCAAGGAATTGCCCGGCACTTGTTGGGAATGGTGCAGGACCAATTAGGTCAAACACTCCACACGGTGTTGTTAGCTTCGTTGTATGCTAAGGACTTCTACGCCAAAATTGGGTTTACCAAGGATTCACGCGGTTATGTGAAGAATCCGCAACACCTAGATCCCGCCGACTGGACGGTTTAGATGATAGAAAAAACACGCTGACCAAATTAAATTGGTTAGCGTGTTTTATTTTATATTATTTCGTTAAGAAAACCTGCCAAAGCAGTGTCGCACAGATCGCACCCGCAATCGGTGCAACGACGGGGACCCAGCTATAGTAAAAGTGGGAGCTCCCCTTGTGAGGGAATGGCCAGATGGCATGGAGGAGGCGGGGACCTAAGTCACGGGCCGGGTTCAACGCGGGACCAGTGGGACCACCCAGGGAGACTACCAGACACATGACCAAAAAGCCAAGGCCAATAAAGTCGGCCCGTGGATCCAGTTTGTCAGCGGTCATCGCCACGGCACCCAGAACCAGGATAAAGGTGCCAAGAAATTCATTGATGAAGCCATTTAATTTGCTACCAGCCGCATCGATCGTGGAAAAGGTTCCCAGAATAGCTTCCACGTCGGTTGTTTCATCGTAGTAAGGCTTGTAGGCCAGAACAATTGTCAATTGACCAAACATGGCCCCGAGCAACTGGGCCACGATATAGGGCAGCACTTCCTGCCAAGGAAAACTTCCAACGACGGCTGAGGCAATCGTCATGGCAGGATTAATCTGTGCTCCTGAAATGGTTCCGAACATCAGGGCAGGAATCATGACTCCAATCCCGTATCCCCAACCGATTAACAACCAACTGCCGTGATAACCCTTGGTTCCTTTGAGCTCAACGTTGGCAACGGAACCGTTACCGAGGGCAACCATGATGGCCGTTCCAATAAATTCGGCCAGACACCGAATGAACAATGAATAATGCATAAATTCAACTCCACATAAGTATAAGATAGGCGACTGCTACTTTTCGATGACCCTAGTTAGTTGTCAAAAAACAGCAGTATTCCTATCATACGCTTATCACAAGTAGCTTTCACGATAAGTTTCAATTATTTTTCATGAAAATGAAAGTGAGGGGGTATTTGCATTCCAATGCCTAAGTTATGGTGTATTCTATTATCATGCTGGGTGGTCAGATAAGTATATCGCTAATAGTTTGGCCAAAATATTTGTAAAGGCAATCCATGGCAATTCCAAGGAGGTTCAATCATAATTAAGCAGTTACCTAACCCACACTGGTAACGGTGGGAAGGTGAATAAATTGTTGCAAGTTTTCTTTGCAAAGCCATTATAACATGATACTACACGAATCGTGTCCTATATCCCCCACAATTTGTGACCTAAGAAAGTTTGTCTAGCCAGTGTGCTATGAAAAATTACTATTTTAGGATGCTTGTGGGCTAAAGAAAAACCGCTGGCAATTAAGCCAACAGTTTTCACCGCGCAAGCATAAAATCTTTGTGTACCTGTTATCCAATGGACCCTACCGGATTTGAACCGACGACCTCCTGCATGCGAAGCAGGCGCTCTCCCAACTGAGCTAAGGGCCCAAAACTTACCCATTAAGTATAGCACGTTGCTGTGATTTGTTAATGGGTAAGTCGTATCTAGTGACGACTACTTCGGTGACCACCAGTGCCATGAGTCTTGATCACGTTGCGTTTGAATTTCGGACCGGTAGCGTCGGCGACAAACTTAAAGTGTCGTAGGCGGCCGACGTAAGGTTTTCCAGCCAAACGAACGGTGGTCCAGCCGCGCATGGCCTGAGCCATATCGTCGGTAGCAGTCACCAGGTCGGCGCGGTGTTCCGCTTGAGCCGCCTCACGGAGATCGGTCGTCAGACGCTGCACCAGGCCCTCATGATAAGTGAGAAGTTCCTGCGTCAACGGGGCACTCCGATAGCTGTTAAAGAGGCGTTGCACTTCCTTTAACGCGTCCGTGGTATTCTTCGGTTGGTAATAACGCTCCTGCTCAGTCATGCCCATTTCCTTTCTTAATCTTGATGGCGCCAGTCATGAATCCACTGTTGCCAAATACTTTTCGAATCAGTTTGTAGCATTAGACGTTGGTATTGGCTGCCGATGTACCAAGCAAACAGCCCAATTGCGGCTAGTAAGATGGCAAGTGAGAGACCTTGTTCCAGTCCATTTGCAGTTCCGTTGATGATGCGCATTGGCATGAAGTACGACGAGAAGAAAGGCACATACGACATGATTTTAACGAAGGGCGCATCGAGGTTGCTCTGGAAGGGAAAGGTGAGGAAGAAGCCTAACATACTCAACATCACAACTGGTTGCGCGGCCTTTGAGGCATCCTCGGCTTTGGCAACAATGGCGCCACTGTACGCGGATAGAACGGTGTAAATGACCACCCCAAGTAAGAGGTAGACGAGATTCATGTTGAGCAGGTTGTGAATGACAGCGTTAATCAGCGAGTGGTATTCGGTGAAGAGCGGCTTCAATTTGGCATTGTTGATGGCAAATTGGTAGCCGGCCCAGCCACCCAGCAGGTAAACCACGATCTGTGTCAGAATGACCAGTAGAATTCCCGTGATCTTACCAATGAAGTAGCTCGTTGCCGTGGTACTGGAAAAGATGATTTCCATAATCTTGGTTCCCTTTTCGGAGGCAATCTCTTGAGCCGCAATGGAGGAATACGTAATTAAGATGATGTAGATCATGGTAACCAGTAACCAGAAGGAAATCTTCTTAGCAGTGTTGGCGGTCCCGGTCTTCTTGGCAATGTGCTGCGTGAGGGTTGGGGTTCGAGCCAATGTCTTACGCTGTTTGGTAGTCAGGTTAGCCTGTTGGTAATTAGCAGCTTGCTGATAGGTCACCAGGAAGTTTTGCGTCTGAGCGCGCAAGCTACTGCCCATGCTGTCACTCCCGTGGTAATCGGCCTTGAACTGTTGGTTGTCGGTGGTAAGCACCAGATAGCCAGCCAAGTGGTCCTTCTTTAGGGCCTGTTTGGCGGCCTTGACCGTGGTGATCTTGGTATTCAGGCCATCATTTTGTTTGATGAAGGCTTGCCGCAATGGTTGTGAGTCACTGATGACGGCGACTTCGCGACTACTAGAAGTGCTGTTCGCACTGACGTAGCTGATCCCTATCGTCAGTCCAATCATCAGGAAGGGACCGAGAATCATGAAGAGAAAACTCCATGATTTGATCTGGCGCAGATAAGTTTCAAAGGTGACAATCCAGGTTTTACGCATGGTCTTCACCCACTTTCAAACGGAAGATTTCATCGAGAGTTGGCGGTTGTTGACTGAATTCCTCGATGTAATGGCCCTCGGTCAGTGCCGCAAAGATTGCTGGGCCGGCGGCGGGATCATTGAGTTGTAAGAGATATTGCCGCGGTTGACGAACCGTAACGGCGGCAACACCCGGCAAGGTTTTGAGCCGGTCTGGTGTCCAATCGGTCGTCACATAGAGTTCCGTCTTGCCAAATTGGTTCCGAACCTCTGTCAGCGTCCCATGTAAGACGACGTCGCCCTTACGCAACATGACTAACTGATCACACAGGGCAGTCACGTGTTCCATGTCATGGCTGGAGAAGATAATTGCCGCACCTTCGTCACGGGCCGTTAAGACGGCCTGCTTCAGGAGGTCGGCATTGACGGGATCAAGGCCACTGAAGGGTTCGTCCAGGATCAATAACTTCGGATGATGGATTAAGGTACAGATGAGTTGAACCTTCTGTTGATTCCCTTTAGAGAGGTCCTTGATTCGACTCTTGCGGGTGCCTTTGACGGCGAAACGCTGGAGCCATTCGTCGATATGAGCTCGCGTTTCCTTTGCCGATTGTCCCTTGAGTCGAGCCAGGTAGACCACCTGTTGTTCGATGGTTAACTTGGGCATCAGGCTCCGTTCTTCTGGTAAATAGCCAATCGTATCAAAGTCGTTGGCGGACAGAGGATGTCCCTGCCAGGTGATGGTGCCATCGTAAGTAATAAAGTTTAAAATGCTGTGAAACGTGGTGGATTTTCCCGCCCCGTTTTGACCAATCAGTCCCAAAATTTGGCCATCGGGCACGTCAAAACTGACGTCGTTAAGTGCGTGGACAGTGCCAAAATGTTTACTGATATGTTGAATGCTGAGCATCGGTCGAGCTCCCCTCATACGTGATGCTCTTATTATACGCGAACGACGGGGAACACGCCAAAAAATCGGATCAGGACAACTAGTAGTTAAGACTAGCTAATACTCAACTTATAATATGGCATAATTAATTTGACCAGTGTTGTTTTGTTAAGGTAGCATAAGCCAATTCCTGTTAATTTGGATCAATTCAAAAAGCCACCTTTCCAGCCAATATGGGGTAGGAAAGGTGGCCATTAATGTCTAATTTAGTTGTGCTGTGACTTGCTCTGCGCGGTTGTGTTCAATTGCGCCTGGGCCGTCCTAACCTCACGGCGGGGCATCATGTTGAAGAGGACATTTAAGATGACCGCTGAGAAGCTTCCGATAACGACCCCATTGTTCATAATAATTTGTAAGGATTGGGGAAGGGCTTGGAAGATCTGGGGGTAGACTGTCACACCCAGTCCCAGGCCAATCGAAATGGCGGAGACCAAGAGATTGTTGTTATCTTTGAAATCGACTTGTTGGAGCATCCGAATTCCTTGAACACCAACCATCCCAAACATCACGATCATGGCGCCACCCAGAACGGGATCGGGGATGACCGTGGCTAAGGCTCCGATCTTAGGCAGTAAACCTAAGAGAATTAAGAATAAGGCCGAGAAGTAAATTGGCTTACGCGTCTTAACGCCAGACAATTGAACCACCCCGACGTTTTCGGAGAACGTGGAGTAGGGGAAGGTGTTGAACAACCCGCCCAAGATCACGGCGATCCCTTCGGCACGGTAGCCTCGTTTCAAGTCGGCTTCTTCGATCTTTTTGCCAGTAATTTCGGCGAGGGCGAAGAAGACCCCGGTCGATTCAACCATCGTGGTTAGAGAAACTAGAATCATGGTCAGGATCGAAGACCATTCAAACGTGGGCGTCCCAAAGTAGAAGAATTGTGGGAGATGGAACCAACTGGCCTGACCCACGGCGGAGAGAGAAACCATCCCCATTGCCCCAGCAATGACCGTGCCAATGAGAATTCCGGCCAGAATGGCCAATGATTTCATGAAGCCTTTGGCAAAGACACTTAAACCTAAGATAATGGCCATCGTGAGAAAACCGGTCAGAAGGAATTTGGGATCGCCAAAGTTCTTAGCTGTGGCGTCTCCACCGCCCAAGTCTTGGAAACCAACGGGGATTAAGGTGAAGCCAATGATGGTAATCAGCGACCCCGTGACAACGGGTGGAAAGAGATGCTTAATCTTTGAGAACCAACCGGCACTGAGAAAGACGAAGATCCCGGCACTGATAATGGCCCCGTACATGGCCCCGACACCATATTGGGTTCCAATAGCACTTAGCGGGGTGACCGCTTGAACGGCACAGCCGAGAACGACGGGCAGGCCAATCCCGGTGAGCCGAGTTCGCTTCAATTGGAGAAGGGTTGCAACCCCACACATGAAGATGTCCGCACTAATCAGATAAGCCATTTGCATGGCGTTGAAGTGTAGTGCTCCCCCAATGAGTAGGGGAACCAAGACGTCACCAGAATACATGGCAAGTAGGTGTTGGAAGCCTAAAATGGCGGCTTTCCACATGGAAAGGGACTGACCGTTTGAGGATGACGACGCTGGTGTTGCGGAATTTGTGGACTGCAAGAAAGTTTCCTCCTTCTCGTGACGTCCATACAAAGCCAAGGGTTGGCAAACAAAAAGCCCCCTTCGCAAAAAGGGGGCAATGGAAACTCGGCCGACGAAGACTCTTCATCGGCAAAAAGAGTTTCGTCCTCAATTTGCTTATAGTCCAGAATTTACGGTTCTGGGTAGAAACTCGCCAACCTTATCTTGGCATTATATAGGCAATCACTATTTTTAATTTAATGGAATGTTGATTACTTTACCACGAGAAAAAATAAAAAACAACACCACGACGCAATTTCTAATGCCGATGCCATACTTTGCGCCAAAGGCCTTTAAACCAGGTCATCAGCGGTCCCCAATCGGCGAGACCTCCTGAGGAGCTGTAACGTTTCGCATGAATCTGAACCCCCGGACGGTTAGGGTTAGCGCTTTCATCTTTTTTCCGCAATCTCCAGTCATCCTCTCCTAATTCTAACTAAATTCTACCGCAAATAGGGTACAATGTGGGTAGAAATATTTTTGAAAGGAAGTTGACGGTTGTGAAGAATATCCTGGCCATCCATACAGGCGGTACCATCTCGATGTCCCAAAACGAACAAGGGGAGGTCGTCCCTAACAGTGAGAATCCCATTGCCCAACAGGAAACGATTCTAGCGGGGCGCGTTCATCTGGTGACGGACGAAATGTTTAACCTGCCATCGCCACACATGACGCCGGTAGAAATGCTGAAGATTAAGCAACGCATTGTGGCTGCGGAAGCTGAGGGCATTGATGGTGTCGTGATTACTCACGGGACGGATACGTTGGAAGAAACAGCGTACTTTTTAGACCTGACGCTCCCCAGTACGATTCCTGTCGTGGTGACAGGGGCTATGCGGTCCTCTAACGAGGTTGGAACCGATGGTCTGTATAATTTCCGGGCCGCCATTGAAGTGGCCGCAGACGACTCCTCACGGGGCAATGGGGTCATGGTGGTTATGAATGATGAGATTCATACTGCCCGTTACGTGACCAAGACCCACACGACCAATGTGTCTACGTTTAGAACGCCAACGTTTGGCCCGATTGGGATCGTGGCAAAGGGCCATCCCGCCTATTTCCAGCAGCTCATTCGGCAGGCTAACTCTGACATTGACCACGTCGTCGATCACGTCTACTTGCTGAAGGCCTATGCCGGGATGGATGCGACGCTCTTCGATGCCTTGAACACGGACGAAACAAAAGGGTTAGTGATTGAAGGCCTCGGAGCGGGGAATCTACCGCCAGTTACCTTACCGGCCCTGCAACGCTTGCTAGACCGCGGGATTCCGATCGTTTTAGTGTCACGGTGTTATAATGGCTTCGCCGAAGACATCTATGACTATCAAGGGGGCGGCATCGAACTTCGAAAGATGGGGCTGATGCTGTGCCAGGGCTTAAACGGCCAGAAGGCCCGGATCAAGCTCCTGGTTGCGTTAAGCGCCGGTTTTACTGGCGACCGCTTAGCAAACTTCATGAGTACCGCCGTTTCATAAACAGGAGACGAGCTATTTGCGGGGGACTATGCTAAGCTTTTCAGATAACAAAAAATAAAGGGGGTCGTCATCATGAATTCTATTGTAAATGATTTAAATCGCGCACTGGCGCAGAACCTGTTAGTTAACGTGTACCAAGCCAACCAGGAAGTCGTTTACACCGGGTATGTGACGACGGTGACGTCGACTGGCATCATTCTGGCGACCTACGACGACTACGGGGTACCCGATGGGGCCGTGTTCCTGGCCTTGCCCGCAATCGATGAAGTTGAATTTTCAAGTGATGATTTGGATAACATGGCTTTTCGGATTCAAACCGCCACAGACCAAAACTTTACCCACGCGAGTGGTCTTAACATGACCTTCGACGACCGTCGTGATTTACGGCGGCAAGTCCTTAGTCATGCTTGGGTCGATCACCTCGTGGTCATGTTAGTCTTGGCCAAGGATGACCACTTCTATGAAGGGCTGGTCACCGGTGTGGCTGCCGACCAGATCACGGTTCAATTGCTCAATAAATTTGATTATACTGACCAACCCGAGCTGACCCTGACACCCGATGAGATTGAAGTCATCGAATTTCAAGGCCAAGAGCTGAGTCTGCAAACCATCGCGGCGCCGCGACTACAACAGCTGAATCACGTTGAACCGGTCGAGGTAACCGAGGCGGATCTTATTCCAGATACCTTACGACAATTGGCGGGCAAAGATCCCCTGGTGGCATTGGTTCCGGAACATGACCAGGACCTGTTCTTTGTCGGACGGATTAACACGGTGACCGCTGACGCTGTCGTGATGAATTTAATTGATATGACGGGGCTTTTCGGAGGCTATACCGTCATGCGGTTAAGCGAACTTCACAGTGTCGTACTCGTCTCAGACTATTTGCAAACGATGCGTCTATTCTCCTTACTCAACCAGGCGCGTCAACAAGGCAATCAACCCGTGTTGAACGCCGAACGACTCTTCGATCCCACTGATGACCAATTCAGTGCGCGGTTGAATCAGGCGGCAACGTTCCGGACAATCATTCGGTTGAAACTCCACGATGGTGAACACTGTCTGGGATATCCGAGTCAGGTGGGCGGCGAGCGTTTTATTTTCCACACCGTAGAGGATAATCAGTTGGATCAAGTGGGTAAGGTCTTTAAGATTGGTGACGTCGATGAGATTGCGTTTGGCTATCTGGATGCCTATCTCGTTGAGCAGCAGTTGCGAATCGAAGGCGATTTATAAACGATTCAAGGAGGCAAAGGTTATGGCAGAGGAATTAAAGTTCTGTCCCCACTGTGGGGCTCCGGTGACGGCGGATGACGTGAAATGTCCGCAGTGTCAGACGGATCTCAGTGCCTTTCGACCAGACGCACCGTCACCTAAGAAGCTGAATCTAAACGCGCTTTACAGTAACCCTTATCGTGAGGGAATGAAGCGGGTACACGATCGGCAGGGAGATGAACCCGCCAAACATCGGTGGCACTGGCCGTGGTCAAAGGAGTCGAAGTAAATGACAGAATTTGAAGTGATTCAAGGCGACATTACACAGAGTGACGTGGATGCCATCGTCAATGCCGCCAATACCACGCTGTTGGGTGGTGGCGGTGTCGATGGTGCCATTCATCGTGCGGCCGGACCGGAGCTATTCGCGGCTTGTGTGCCGTTTAACGGTTGTCCCACCGGTGAAGCACGGATCACACCAGGGTTCCGACTGCCAGCGCAGTGGGTCATTCACACGCCAGGCCCGGTCTGGCGGGGGGGCGATCATCATGAGGCCGCGGACCTAGCCTCCTGTTATCGCGAGTCATTGCGACTAGCAATGGCGAAGGGCTGTCACACCGTGGACTTCCCGTCGATTAGTACGGGAGTTTACGGCTATCCGTTAGCGGAGGCCGCTGCGGTGGCTACCCGTACGATTGCCAGTGTTTTGGCGCAACCGGAGACGTTAACGCGGGTGCGATTAGTAGCGTTTGATCCGAAGACTGCCGCGGCCTATCGCACGGCATGGGAACAAGCCTAGCGTTCGCTCGCTGACTTAATCAAATCAGTTAAAAAAGGGGTCGACCAAGTTGGTCGACCCCTTTGAATGCTGACAAACCTAACCTTAGTTGGGCTTGGTGGCAATGTAGTGCTTCAAGGAACTTTGCTCATCGGCGTTGGGGTCAACTTCCCCAGACTTGATGGCGTGAAACTTCTCGACAGAGATGCGGGAACCAAAGGCCATTTCGCCATCGGTCTTGTCGTACTTCTTTTGGTAGGCGATGATTGCTTCAGCCAGATCACTTAATTCTTGACTCATTAATAATCCCTCCAAATGATTGTCCTGTGTGTTGCTTACACTTATTATACTAAAGTTTTGAAAAACCGGCGAGATGAGACTCATGATTCGGAACTTTTTTTGCATTCTACTTGATGAACGAGCAAAAATTGCGTAAACTAATACCCAATATAACAATTGTTCGTGGCAAGTGTCACGGAAGTGTCATCACAATTTTTTCTTCTCGTTACCGTTTTGTGATAGTTGATGTGTAAGCTGGACGTAAAGCGGTCGGAACAAGTCAAACATGAGGTGATGGGATGGATTTAAAACGGGTGATCAGGAGCCTGATAACGGCGGTTGTCGTTCTGGCAGTCTTCAGTTTGTTTTCATGGTTTACGATGGGCAAACGAACCGTCACGCACCTCAGCACACAGCCCATTGCGAGTCATGCACCGCAAACCCATGTTTCACGGGCGTTTGCCAACTAACGCGGGAACCTTCCCGCCCCGAAGCCGGCTTGCCGGTTGTGTCACTTAAAAGATGGTAATCATAATGATTACATGACTACAAGTCTCTTGTAGTTTATCAAGCAGGGAATCAGGCCAACTTCGGTTGGTCTGATTCTTTTTTGTGGGAAGAGTGTGCCCCAGGGCGCTTAGTCTGCGAGCACACGTTTCGACAATATAAGCGATAGGTGAGCTTAATAACTTTCAAATATTCAAGTTTCACCATCCAAAGTTTCCAGATCACATTTAACACCCTATGAATCAGTTGTGCTATCCTAGGATCATCACGACACACGAGGAGATTTTATAATGGATAAAGGACGCGTGGCGGCGTTTACAGATGCAGTGGTTGCCATTGTTTTGACGATCATGGTGCTGGAATTTAAGACACCGGAGGAACCCACCTTCGCAGCCTTAGCCAGTGAATGGAGTTATTTTGTGGCTTACCTGATTAGTTTCTTGTTTATTGGCGTGGCTTGGTATAATCACCACTACATGTTTGCCTTGACCAAACGAGTCACCAAGGGAATTTACTGGGTCAATAACCTGTGGATCTTGGTAATGGCGATGCTGCCAGTCTCAACGGCTTGGGCCGGGCGATTTATCATGGACGTTCAACCAGAACTGTTTTATTTTATTATTTTCACACTGTGGACCTGGGCTTATGCCGCGCTGTCCTTTGTCGTGATGCGAGTCAATCGAAACAAACACCCAGAGATTGCGGAAAAGATCCGGCGGATGCCTGCCTATCGAATTCACGCCACCGTGTGGTTTTGGTTAGTTTGGCTGATTGTATTAGGCTTAATCTTTGTTTGGCCGCCAGTCTCGCTAGTCTTCACTCTAGCGGAACTTATCTTGATGGCACTGCGGACATCACCCGACAGTGACAAATTATTTTAAAGACGAAACGGATCAGTAGCGGTAAGCGTTGCTGATCCGTTTTTTATGCAAAAAAATAGTACTGCGAGAAATTCTCACCAGTACCATGATCAGATTATTTAGTTGAGTTTAAAAGTGGAACCACTCACTCTGGTTGCGCCGAACTTCTCCCCGTAAGCCGAAAAAGTAAATCAGGAAGGCCGCGACCGCGATGGCCAACAGAATCGTCCAGAGCCAGGCGTGCGTGTGAATGAAGGTGAAGTAAGCAAAACCTAACGTACTGAGGCCAATCAAAACGAGATTGGTTGGCAGGCGCCGACTGTGAATGAAGGCGACCGCCAGGGTTAGGACCACGGCACCCCCAAACATCTCGTCACCACTCAGACGTGTTCCGGGATTACTGAGAGCCGCATAGATTTCAATGACGACGCCCAGCGCGAGGGCCAGATAACCAAAGGTTTGAAGAAACGTTAATTGCTGAATTCGCTTCATTATCAACACCACCTTTTCCTATGAGTGCCCTCATTATAGCGCATTAAGTGGTAGTTGAAAAATCAGACGGTTCCGTCAATTCCCAGGTTTCGTGGGTCAACGCCATTTGCCAAAAATTCAATTCATACCAACTGCTCTTATTAAAGATGTCGAGTAGGGCGGGCGTGTTGTCTGGCGTGGCCACCCGGTTGGCTAAGGCCAATTGGTCGGTCATCTCCCCGGCATAGTCATCGGATCGGTAGCTTTCCAGCCAATCCTGGTAGATGGGGACGGGTGATCCTTGTTCGGCCAACTCGGCCCCAATCTCGGCGTAGAGCCAGTAACAGGGTAACAAACCAGCAATAGCCCCAGCGGTGCCTTGGGTCATCAGTGCCCGGTACATATGGCTCGTGTAGGCGTAACCGGTTGGCGCAACTGGCGTGTTGGCGACCTCCTCGTCGGTGATGTTGAGACGATCGAAGAAGGTTTGTCGCAGGGCCAGTTCACCTTGCCGAAGATGTTCGGCTCCGGCGTGAAGTTGGGTGGCAATGTCAGTATCGCGTGCTTGTTCGGCTGCCAAATCCTGAATGGTCCCAAATTCCCGTAAGTAGGCGTGATCTTGAATCAAGTAGTAGCGAAAAGTAGCTAACGGCAATGTCCCTGCCAACAATTGTTGAATGAAGGGATGTTGTTTGGAAGCCTGCCAGGAGGCCAGGTTAGCGTTGTGAGCGATCGTTGTAAATTGCAAATGAAGTCCTCCTTAAGAGTTTAGGGTAAGCCAATGAACAAGCCGACCTGAACGAGCACCAGACTTCCCACTAGCATGATCCAGTCACGGGTGACGAGGGGGATTTCGGTAGCGTGGGTTCGTGGGGCGTCTTCGACGAAACCGTGAGACGTCATGGCCGCGGCGAGCTGGTCCGACCAATTCATGGCCGCTAGAATGACTTTGAAATAGAGTTGTGGTGACCAGAAGTGAAGGACCTGACCGCGCATTAGCGCAGCCGCCTTAATGGTGGCAACTTCCGCCTGGATCTTAGGCATGAGATTGAAGGCTGCTAAGAAGCCATAGGCAAATTTAGAGGGGAGCTTGGCGTTTTGTTCCAGAGAACGGGTGAGCGTTAAGGGATTCGTCGTTTGGGCGAACCAGCCACCCATGTAAACGTAGGCCACCATCCGAGTGAAGATCACCAGGAGAAAGTGGCTAGACGCCGTTCCTCGCAAGGTTAAGGACCAGACTAAGGCTCCCCCGAAGAAGGCTGGGATTAGGGTCAGCATGGCTAGTCGTTTGAAAGCCACGTGGCCCCAGACCATCAGAATGAGACTCACCACGATCAATGCTACATTGACTGTCCAGACGTGGGTAAAGGAAATCTCTAGCGCGACAAGAACGAGTAACGCTAATTTTAAACTGGGATTCATGCGCGCACCCCCTGATAAGTTAGATGCTGGTCTGCCAACTGAAGGTGGTAGTCGATGAAGGTATCGAGGCCGCTGAGCTGGTGGCTTACCAGGATGTAGGTGATGTCCAGGTCCTGTTGGACGCGTTTTAAAATTTGAATAGCCGTCTGTAGCGACGCGTAGTCAAGTCCCTTGAACGGTTCATCCAAGAGGAGCACATCTGGGGCCATGATCAGCATACACAGGAGCTGTAACTTTTTCTGTTGACCGCTACTCAGGGTATAAATGATTTGTTCCCGCCGGTCGTCCAGGTTTAACTCGGTTAGAAGCTGAGTCACCATGGCCGGGGTGAAATGATCGGCATAGCTATTTTTGAGTGACAAGGTCAATTCTTCATCGACCGTGACATTGAGAAATTGTGTCGCGGCAGACTGGAACATTAAGGCCACCTGACGCGCGTAAGGCCGGCGTTTCAGCCGGTGAATGTCGGTGCCATCGTAGGTGATGACGCCTTGATAATGGCCAAGCTTGACCAGAGAACGGAATAGGGTCGACTTGCCACTACCATTGGGCCCCGTGATGAGAGTCGTGTGGTGGGCAAAGAGTCCTAGATCCTGTGGGGTGACCAGTGTTCGACCGTTGGCAGATAGACTCAGCTGGGTTCCTTGAAGCAGGGCCGGCTGATCATTGTCAGGAACCGTAACGTGTTGTAGACGCAGCTGGGCTGGTGCAAAGGTGGCCAGCCGTTCCTGTGTTGCTTCGGGTGACAGATGCGTGAGGTGACCGTCAGCGAGGACGGTCAGCCGGTCCACATAGTCGGTGTAACCACTGAGATCATGGTCTGCCAGAATCACTGTCTTTCCCCGTTCACGACTCAACTGAGCGAGTCGCTGTAAAAGCACGAGGCGAGTGGCCGGATCGATGCTGGCAAAGGGCTCGTCCAGTAGAATCACGGCACTATCCATGGCGACGATGATGGCCAGTGCCACTTTCTGTTGTTCGCCACCGGAGAGGTGCATGAGTTTTCGGTCACGTAGGGCCGCGATACCAATGAAATCCAGCGCAGCAGTTAGACGCGCTGGAATCTCGTCGGCTGGGACCTGTTGATTTTCCAAGGCAAATTGAAGTTCATTGGCCACCGTATCCATCGTGAATTGCGTACTGGGTTCCTGAAAGAGCATGGCCACCGTTTTAGAGCGCTGGGTGGCGGGAATATCAGTAAGTGACTGGTCATTAAAGGTGATGCCAGTCGCATCAGTTGGCAAGAGTCCCGCGATAAGTTTGAGCAGGGTTGACTTGCCACCACCGGATACCCCGGTGATTAGTGAAAATTGGCCAGCAGGAAAGCTAGCATTGACGGTGTTAAGGACGGGTCGTGATTGCTGTGGGTACGTGAATGTTAAGTTGTGAATTGAAACGGTTACCACAAAAACTCCCCCATTTTTAACGATTAGTGTTTTAGGACATGTGCGCGGTCTAACAGATTGGTAATCAGTTTCGTTAAGATACCACCAAAGACGAAGACAGAAGCGAAGCGAACGGCGAATAATAAGAGTAAGAAGCCCAAGTGATAGGCACTGTAACCCTCACGTGCCAGACTCCAGGCGAAGGTGACCAAGGTGGTGGTCAAAGCACTCAGGGTCAAGGTGACCCAGTTGTAGCGCCGGTAACGGGTCGCCATGAAGCCTAACTCTGATCCAAAGCCTTGAACGACCCCGGATATCAGAGTGCTGGCACCCCAGATACCGCCGAGAAACATCTCTACGACAGCGCCGAGGAGTTCGCCTAAGGTTGCTGCACCGGGGATGCGAATGACGAACCCAGCCAGTGGGCCGGCCATGGTCCAGACACCTAGCAAGATCTCGTTAGCCAGTGGCTGGAGACCCATGGGCGCAAAGACCGCCGTGAGTGCTGAGTAGAGGGGGGTGATGACCCAGAAAATGACCCCCATAAAGATTGCTAGAATAGTGACGAGAATGATGTCGCGGATGTGCCAACGTTTCATAAGATGAACTCCTCCTAAAGTTGATTGACGCGCCCAAAAGACGAAAAAGTCCCCACTAACTGTTTCTAGTGGGGGTCATTGATAGCTATGTTACGCGTTCCCTTCGCTGGTTTTAACCAGAGCAGGTTCAATGGGTTTGATCTCAGCCGGATGGGCACCCCAATCGTATTTGATTACTCTTAGCCTAACCAATTTATCTGGCAAAAGCAAGGTACCACAGGGAAATGGGCTGAAAGTTTAAATGAAAAATTTTATAGTCGGATTGTTTTACAAGCACGTTACAAAGGCGACAAGCGCGTTACAAAGGGTCAGAGACGGTTTCGGTCGTGCTTAGATCGTGATAGGCTGAAGGTTAGTTAAGCTAATTAGTCAAAATGGGAAGGTTAGGGACATGCAGAAATTACATATTAAGGGATTATTATTTATCGCCTTAGCAGTTTTAACGGTGATGGGGATCGGCAGTCAAACCGTACCGGCTGATGCGGCGGCCTACAAGACCGTGTCATCGCAGTCGTTGAAGACGACGGCGTATCACAAGAAGAGCACGAAGGGAGCCGTGTACAACCAGGCGCATACCCGTAAGATTGCCAACTTGAAGTCGTATCCGAACACCACGTGGTACGTGTCCAAGAAGGTCGTCCTGAGACATGGGAAGACCAATGCCGTCTACTACTATGCCGTCAATGGCAAGCATACCGTCAAGGGTCTGATCTGGCACGGTTACCTCAAGCAGGGTAAGGCCCCCTTTGTTTTGAAGAAGGCTAAGGCCGCGGTGGCCGTCAACGAAGAGACGGGGAAAGTTGTTTGGTCCAAGCATGCCAACACGGCCCGGCCAATCGCTTCCGTTTCCAAGATCATGACCCTGTACCTGGTTCTTCAGAAGATTCACACCACGTCTGCTAAGTGGTCTGACCACGTTAAGACCAGCAATAAGGGTCTCGTCGCCATGGGAAATAGCTATTCCTGTGGGGGCTTCCGTTTCAAGAGCGGTCACAAGTACACCGTTCAGGAACTCTACTACGCCGCCCTGTTAGATTCTTCGAATAACGCGGCGATTGCTCTGGGCCAATGGGTCAGTGGGAGCAATGCTAAATTTATCAACAAGATGAACGCTCAGGCCAAGAGTTGGAACTTGGGCAAGGCCCACTTCGTTTCTGCTTCTGGATTGGAAAACAGTGACCTCCGTCAGTTTGGTTACAACTACGGCTCGGCTAACGCCAACAAGGTTTCCGCTAAGGACGTGGCCTACATCGCCCAACACTTAATTCAGGATTATCCACAAGTCTTGAAAGACGGTCAGATTGGGTCCAAGAAGGTCAATGGTCAAACCTGCTACAACTACAACAACTTGTTGAAGGGTCGGAAGTACTACCAGGCCAGCTTGAAGGTTGATGGGTTGAAGACTGGTTACACCCCACTGGCAGGTTACTGTTTTGTGGGGACCGCTAAGAAGAGCGGTCACAACCGGATCATCACGGTCGTTCTGCATGATGAGGACGAATTTACTGAAACCCGCTCATTGATGAACTACGTTTACAAGAACAATTTAGATAAATAAAACGAAAAATAGTTTAACGGGTCACCCAGCGTATTGGTTAATACAGGGTGGCCCGTTTTTTAGTTAGTGGTTGAGCGGTTACCAGCCAGGCCTAGTTAGGGGGTGAAGAGTTGTTGTCAGAGTGGCAATCGGGTATGATCAACACTAACAACTCAGGGAGGTGCGGTTATGCGGCCACGGATGATCATGACGGATTTAGACGGAACTTTTTTGGATGCCAATGGGCGGTATGATCGTGCAAGATTAGCGGATCAACTGGCAGAGATGGCAGCACATCAGATTAAATTTGTCGTGACGACGGGGGACCCTTTAGACCACGTGATCGACTTATTTGGTGATCTGGCGCTTGCCCGAGACTTGGTCTACGTGGTAGAGGATGGAGCGCTGACGGTCACGGGTAGCGGCGAACAACTGGCCTGTCAGCCGATCCCTCGTGATCTTTGGCAGTCAGCTGTACGCTGGCTACGGACGGCGCCTGTGATGGAACACCCCTATCTGATCGCCTGTGGTCGTGACCGGGCCTATGCGGATTTACCGGCTGACAGCGATCGATTTCACCAATCTCAAGTCTTCTATCCACAACTGACTAGTGTGGCGGATCTGACTGCGGTCGTGGACCCCATTCTTAAGCTAGATGTGACCTGGCTACAAGCGGACGTGACGTCGTTTGTAGTGGCATTTAATGACCGATTTGAGGGTGATCTCGTCGCCACTAGTAGTGGGTTGGGTGGCTTGAATGTCAGCTTGCCAGGCGTGAATAAGGCCAGTGCGGTGGCAGAGCTGGGGCGTCGCTGGGACATTACGCCGGCTGAAATGGTCGCCTTTGGTGATTCTGGGAATGATCTGGCCATGCTGCGATTGGTTGGCCAAGGATTTGCCGTCGCCAATGCCGCGGCAGAACTGATTAATGACAGTGAGATTCAACAGTTACCCCGGACCAACCAACAGGGGGCAGTCAGTGCGGCCATCGATAGCTTACTCGAACAGTTTTAAAGGCGGCCACCTTAACCGAATGTTACGGGGGCCGTTAGCGCGTCGTTGCCCTTACAATTTGAGTGTTAGGGCAGGAGGCGGCTAAAATGAAACGAGAAACGGGCTGGCTAGGTAGCCACCTGATTCAGCTAGAAGTCACTTTTCGACAAAACTCACAGATCAAGGCCGTTAATCAGGCCTTCCATCTGGTATTTCCGGTGGTGCTGGTTGGGACACTAGCCGATATGTTTCGACAAACCTGGTTGGCATCGACGGGCTATTATTTTCAAACGTTACACGTGGGGGATTGGCTGATGCAACGCACAGTCCTCAAACATTACTTGAGCCTGCTGAGTGCGGGTACTCTGGGGCTAGTCGCCATGTTCATGGCTTTTGCCGTCAGTTATTATCTGGTGGCACCGGTCACCAAAAGAACGACGGATCGGTTGATGGTCGGGGTGGTCGCGGTCACGGGGCTCAAGTTCTTTAACGTGGATCGGCTGACATTGTTGAACGGACAACCCGTTCAGTGGCTCTCAAATAATTTAGGAATTTCTGGTATTCTAGTCGGTATTTTGATTGGTTTGGTTGTTGGCGATGGCTATCGCTGGGGGATTCGACACTGGCTATTGGCCGAGGAAAGATTGGGACAAACAATGACGATTGCCAGCATTTGGTTGCTGGTATTAGCGGCGGCTGGCTTGGCCTGGACCTTGACACAAAAGGGAAGCCTGAATGCCACCTTCCTTAGTCTCGCACGTTGGCCGTTCCCGCTCCCCCATCGTCTACCAGGCCTGTTGGGATTTAGTCTACTGACTGGCTTGTGTCAGTGGTTGGGTATCTTAGGACCCGTGGCCAGTGTTGGGGGTCAGTCGGTGGAAGTGGCGCAGAACTTGACGTCCGTCCTGACCCATGCCGGCTGGCAGATTCCCCATCCGATTACGATTCATACGGTAGTGGATGTCTATACGAACTTTGGGGGACCAGGGATGATGCTTGGCCTCCTGCTGGCCATCTATTTAGGTCATTCGAATGGCGCACAACGGCGAGTTGGGGCGGCCTGTTTACTGCCGACCCTAGGCAACTTTAATGCCCCGCTAATGGTCGGCCTACCTGTCGTCTTGAGTCCCATCTTAGGGATTCCCTTTTTGGTAACGCCGGTCGTCTGCAGTCTGTTAAGCTGGACCTGTCTTCAACTTCACTGGGTTCCTGCGGTGGCCTATCCCATTGCCAATGGGACGCCCGGAATCTTGCAGGGCTTTTTGGGCACTGGGGGCAATATGGCGGCGTTAGCCTTAGCAGGTGCTGAGCTACTGATCAGTGTCTTAATCTATTACCCATTCGTCAAATGGTCACGACTAGCGGGGGAGGCGGCTCATCATGTTGAAAAGACGAATCATTAGTTTTCTAGTCTTAGTGGCAGCCCTACTGCTATTGAGTGTGCCAGGTTTTCTCTGGCGGCCCCAGCAGGTTGCAAGCGTGCGAGCCACGTATCGGAGTGCCATGGCCCCCGTCTTCCTGGTTCCAGGGTCTAGTGCCACGCAGAATCGGTTTAACGAGTTGGTCACGGAGCTGAACCATGAGACAACCACCAAGCATAGTCTGTTGCGAGTGGAAGTGATGACCAATGGTGAGATTCAATATACGGGGAGCATCACGCGTAAAGATACCCAACCTATCATTGTTGTGGGTTTTCAGAACCATCATGATGGCTATGACACCATTAAAAAGCAAGCTATTTGGTTTAACTTGGCCTTTCGTCAATTACAGAAGACCTATCACTTTAACCACTTTTCTGCGATGGGGCACTCCAATGGGGGCCTGGTCCTGACGCTATTTCTGGAACACAGCTTGCCTAAGGACACCTATGCAGAACGCCTGATGACCATTGGGACGCCATTCAACTTGGAGGAGAGTAGTCCGGATGTGGATACGTCACTTTTTAAGGAACTCTCGGCCGATCGTAAACGACTGCCACGAACGCTAACAGTCTATTCGATTGCCGGTAGTGAGGGGTACGCTGGCGATGGGATCGTCCCCTTTGACAGCGTTAACCGGGGAAAGTTGATCTTTCAAGGTAACGTCCGCCATTTTACCCAGATGACGATTACGGGTGCCAACGCCAATCACGCTGACTTACCGGAGAACCAACAAATCGTGGCTTTGATTCGTTCAGACCTCCTGACGTAAGCACGGTTTATTTCGACGCGCGTTACGTGTAAACTAGAGGAGAAATGGAGGCCAACGACGAATGATAAAGATGATTGCGCTCGACCTAGACGAGACGCTACTGAATACAGATAAGACTATTAGTGAAAAGAATGCGGCAACCTTGCGGCAATTACATGCGGCGGGGATTAAGGTGGTGCTCTGCACGGGCCGCCCAATTAATGCCATCTGGAAGTACTTGGAACAATTGGGATTGACGACTAGTGAGGATTACACGATTACCTTTAATGGGGCCCTCGTGATTCAAAACACGACTAAGGATGTGCTCGCTCAGAGTGGTTTAAGCAAACAAGATTTCCAGCCACTGCATGACTTTGCGGCTGAGAATGGGTATCCACTGGACGTTCTGGACTTTGACCAGGTCTACCCAGTGGCCGATCTCAAGCCATCTGAATATCAAAAGATGTTGAAGGCACCCATGGAATTTATTCCAACGACCTTCGCTGATTTGCCAGAGCACTTGTTCAGTAAGGCCGTTATGGCCACTGATCCGGCAACATTGGACCAGGTTGTGGCCAACTTGACACCTGAACTGCACAAACAATACCATGTGGTGCGTTCTCAACCGAAGATCCTTGAATTCTTGGCCGCTGATATGGACAAGGCGGTGGGACTAGGCCAACTGTTAACACACTTTGGCTGGGACTTCGACCAACTCATGGCATTCGGTGATGCCGAAAACGACCTGGGGATGATTAAGGCCGCGGGAGATGGTGTTGCCATGTTAAATGGGCAACCCGAAATTAAGTCAGCTGCCAATCATCAAACCCCGACAACAAACAATGAGGCGGGGGTTGCGGCTTATTTGGAACAAGTCTTTCCCGAAGTTTTAGCCTAATCGGTGTGAACGCTTGCATTTTGAGAAAAACCATGTCAGTATAAAAGGTGTACTGGATGAATTTTAAGGAGGATTATAGTCATGAAACGTTTGATGGTGAAATTGGGGTTAACCGCGATGGCTTTAGGTACACTGGGTGGTTTAGTTAGTCCTAGTGTCACGGCTAGCGCTAAAGCCAAGCCAACGATCACGAATACTGATCTAAAACGGTACTATAAGAGTTCAAAATCCAAGACCGCCTTTTATTTTAAGACTTATAAGAGTGGTAAGAAGACGGGAACCTTACTTATTTTGGGGGACTTTGGATCATCAGCTAATGTGAAATATGGGGTACCTTCGTCAATCAAGCTCAGCAAGAATCGGCAGACCTTGACGACCAAGTACCGCTTGATTCAGTTCAAGACGGCAGATAACAAGACCACGACGGCTTTGAGCAAGAAGACTTACACGTTTAAGTTGACCAAGACGTCTAGCACGCACTTCACGACTAAAATCGCGGGAAGTAATGCCAGTCGTCGGTTAGCAACCTCAGGGAAGAAGTATACTTATACCAAGACCAAGACGAGTCCCGGTGCTAAGTACGCTAAGAAGTACGTTCGGCCAGTTCTGTATCAACAATACAAGAAGGCCTTTGCGTCACTAGCTAAGGACCAACAAAAGAAGTTTGCTAATCAGTACGCGGACATGGGTGTTAAGACCATGACCAACAACTTTAACTACAAGATTAAGTAACATAAATTGGCAACCATATATTCTTATGGTTGCTATTTTTATACTTGCTTAATTTGGCCGCCTGCGGCTGCCAGAGATTCCGCCTGCTGTGGGGACGCTTCAGCCCTGTGGGCTTCTCGCTCGACTTTAAGCCCCGCCAGGGGCGCGGGTCTTAAAGGTCGCCCGGGCAGTAAGGCCGAGAAAATCACTCGGTCTAACTGTCCCGCCACGGCTGGCTACATCCCTGGCCTCCTCTGGCTAAGAGTGATGATGGTCCAAACGAAGTATAGGTTCTCCTCAGTTTGGGTATATTTATACTGCATGGTGAAGGCAGAAGTTCGGTCCCAATTGATTACACTCAAAAATCCGTAACCGTTGTCGTGTTGTCTTAGACAATAGTTACGGATTTTATTTTATTGGTGAGGGAGATTGCAAGAATTATCCGAACACTTATTAGAACCTCATCTGTTCCCAGAAGACCTCTAATGGTGTACGCCAAT
>NZ_BROB01000005.1 GCF_024345185.1 Levilactobacillus humaensis
TTGGCGTACACCATTAGAGGTCTTCTGGGAACAGATGAGGTTCTAATAAGTGTTCGGATAATTCTTGCAATCTCCCTTTTGAAATGAATTATATGGCTGCCAGTAATTTTCAGAATAAGATTTGGACGGAACTTCAGGCAAAAGAGATGTTTTCCTCAGTGTTTACAGACGGCTGGGATCCCAATTTAAATGATTGGGAATTACAGGGTCAGGTGTTCGATGTAGATCAATTCGAACAAGACATGAAGAAGACGATTGATACCACAACATCACCGGTTGAGGTAAATTATGTCCTTCCCCTCAAGGCGGCAGATGTTTCAATGAAGATCACGTACAAGATGCCGGCAGGAGTTTCAATTCCCGAAGAACTCGTCGCAAATGCCGACAGTTCAACCACAGATACGGCAATTAAGACCGTTAAAGGATTTGATGGGCAGACTTATGTTGATACGCCACATTATCTGATTCCTGAAATCAAGGGTTACACGGCTAGCGCCAACCAAATTAAATTTGATCAGAAAGCGGTTGGTAGTGATGGCACGCAAGATGTGACGGTTACTTATACCAAGAACTCTACCAAAAATTCTGTCGCAACGCCGAGCGAACAGAAGCCGGTCAAGACGCTCTTTAAGGTGTATGGCAAGCAGGGTCTCTATCGTTACCAACACGTTGATTTCAAGAAGGCCGAACGTTTACATCACTATGTCAAAAAGAATCGGATGTACGCGCCAGTCTTTGATGTTGTAGGGACGGCGACTTCCAAGGCCGGGAACCCACGTTACTTATTACGGGATGGCAGTTATATCACAGCTAAGAAAGCCTTTGTGAATAAGCTCTACTGGCAAGGAAAACAATCAACACTCTATGTCACGAGTCCTAAGGGAACGAACTTGTATCAGGGGATGCCACTAACCGATAAGGTCCGACACTTGAAGCAAGGCAGTTCTGTTCAAGTCGTCAAGATGGTGAAGAAAGGTTACCTGACCCGCTACCAGTTGGCGGATGGGACTTATATTACCGGGAATAAGCAGTTGGTTTCGCCGACTAAGCCTAAAGTAGTTACTAAGATCAAAGCTAAAGCCAACATCAACTTGTACCGCGATGTGGACTTACAGCATCGGATCAAGCGGATTGCCAAGGGTCAGACCGTTACCGTTAAAGGCTGGGATTATTCCTTTGGTGGGATTACGGGGATGACCGGCAGTAAACGTTACAAGGTGGCTGGGGGCTACATTACCGCCAATAAAGCCCTCGTTAAAATTTTGAAATAAGTCAGTTGGCATCTAAGGATAAAAATTCTTGGGTGCCTTTTTAATAGGGATAATTGAGGATCTTTAAGACTGGTCATGCGAATTAAGTTGAGTTTGTAAACGCTTTCACATATACTGAACCTAACAGCATATCACAAACATCGCGGACTTGGAGGAACTTATGATGAAAAGGCTACGAACGGTAATCATGGTAGGTTTGGCATTAGTGGTTGGACTCGTTGGGATAAGTTATGGTGGTCAGCAAGCACTAGCTGCTGGGACCGAGACAACAGCACCGGCAACGGTGCACGTCAGTGGATTTGGTTACGAGCTGGGGTCTTTGCAAACTATGGCATTGACAGGTGGTTATGACCTTACTGAAGATACGACTTTTGGCGATATGTTTGCTAAATATGCAATTGGAAGTGGCTTTCAAATTGATGACCTATGGCGTGCAGAGAGCGCGGCTAGTAATCATCTCTGGACGCCAGAACAGTTTTTTAATCACTTTGGAATAACGCCTGATGATGGGATTGATATCGATATGTATATCGGTGGCCTATCTGGTTATGCGTTTAATCGAGATATATTCAAAACGCTAGCGGCAGAGAAGACTGGGGTGCCGGGCAACGGGACTGTGAACATTCTGTTTCCTGATGATATGGTACCCTTTACAGTTGCAAATCTCAGCTTAAACCTGACTTATAAGATGGCGGATGGAAGCGCGGTTCCGGAGGCGGCCTTCTCCGAGTATCAGAATCCACGGACGATCACTGGGTATCCAGGTCAGGTCTATACGGACACGGAGCATTTCTTGATTCCGCAGATTGCGGGGTACACGGCGAATACCGATAAGGTCGAATTCGTTCAGGACGAGGGAAATGAGACCCAAGCAGAACCGGTAACCATCACGTATACCAAGAATCCGGTGGCTCAACCAGAGGTGAAGGTGCCAACGTTACTGAAGGTTTACGGCAAACAGAATTTCTACACCTACAAGAATGTTGATTTCAAAAAGAGTGAACGGATTCACCACTATTTAAAGAAACCACGGACTTACGCGCCGGTATTGGATGTGGTTGGTCGAGCTGAATCTCAAAATGGTAATCCACGATATAAGTTGCGTGATGGGAGCTACATTACCGCTAAGAAGGCTTACGTGGGCAATCTGTATTGGCAGGGTGACCAGCAACGTCTCTATGTAACCGCACCTAAGGGAACGAACTTGTATCAGGGGATGCCACTAACCAATAAGGTCCGACACTTGAAGCAAGGCAGTTCTGTTCAAGTCGTCAAGATGGTGAAGAAAGGTTACCTGACCCGCTACCAGTTGGTTGATGGGACTTACATTACTGGGAATAAACAGTTGGCTTCGCCAACTAAGCCTAAAATGACTACTGAAGTTAAAGCAAAGACGCGCATCAATCTGTATCGTGATGTGAATCTACAACATCGAATCAAGCAAATTTCAAAGGGTCAAACTGTTGTTGTTAAAGGCTGGGACTATTCCTTTGGTGGGATTACGGGGATGACTAGTCATAAGCGATATAAGGTTGCTGGTGGCTATATCACGGCAAATACGAAACTAGTTAAGATTATCAAACACTAATAGTATTGCTAAACAAACGAGAGCTGCCTGCTATGAGGTGGCTCTTTTTAATTACTGATGGATTACCAACTTAGTGGAAGGTAGCATTGGTAGAGACCTAAGTTGTATAATTATATTTGACATGTGAAACTAATCAATAGAGAAATGAATTAGTGTAACTTAACTAGGGTTAGAGGAGAAATAAAATGAAATTGAGGACAAAGATTGGGATTGGGTTGTTACTGGTGATTGGTCTTATAGTTGGCAATTTTAATAGACCTGTGGTTGCTAAAGCAGAGAGTTCAGGTGGAACAGTTAATGTGTATCTGGAGTTCACGCAACCAACTACATCAGACCCAGATTACGGGTTAATATTAGTGGATGCGGAAAAAATCCCACAAAATGAGATTACGAAGACGACAAGATATAAGGATATCTGGACCGTAGATTCTACCTATAAACGAACTATGGAAGATGATAAGGAACTTTTGCAGGCTCAGGTAAATTATACTAATGGCATTTGGCGAAAGAAAGCGATTAATCTAGTATCTAAGTTTGCGTTTGGAACGGAAGAGCCAGACAAAGATCAATATACGCAACTTATGGCGTTTTTTAATGACGCAAAGGGGCGGGTTGAGGGGTATAGCTTCAATCCAGATAATTTCGATACACTGATGGATCAACCACTTCCACAGCTCCCTATTGATGGAAGTGATCCGATTAGCTTGGAACCTTACCCAGGATATAATACGCCTGATGCAGATCCGACAGCCACAACTGGTTTATTTACCCAAAATAGCGCCAGCCCGGTTCATGTGACTTATAAGAGTTCAGATGGGAAAGCGGACCTTCCAGACGATCATGATCTAAATGGCATGATTGGCACTACGATCACTGATAGTGATGTTTTCCCTGACATTCCAGGATATACGTCACGCCAAAAATCGATTACACTCACGGATAAGCCACAGAATCTGACAGTGTTCTATCAGAAGAATCCAAGTGTTCCGTCTAATTCAGAGACTGATAATGGCATAGGTAATTCGTCTTTCAAGGTCTACGGTAAACAGAAGTTCTATCGTTACAAGAACGTCGATTTCAAAAAGAGTGAACGGGTTCAAAAATACGTCAAAAAACCACGGATCTATGCGCCAGTCTTCACAGTTGTCGGCACTGCCACTTCCAAGGCGGGCAATCCTCGTTACAAGCTAAGCGACGGCACTTACATCACGGCGAAGTCAGACTACGTGGCTAAGTTATACTGGCAAAAAATGACGACTCAGACTATGTATGTCACGAATCCCAAAGGAATCAAGACGCACGCCACGACAATTTTCAACGACCAGATCAGCCGTCTGAAACAAGGCACGGCAGTTCCCGTAACCAAGCTGGTGAAGGTCGGCAATGTGACCCGTTATGAGTTACCAGATGGCACCTACATCACGGGTAGCAAGTGTTACGTGACGCCCAACAAGCCTAAGACCGTTATCAAGGTTCAAGGCCGAGACGGTCGAAACCGTTACAGTGATGTCAACCTGAATGAACGTCTCCAGCATTACAAGAAGGGCCACGTCTTCAAGGTCACTGGCTGGGATTACTCTCACGGTTGGAATACGGCGGTTCATGGCACCAAGCGTTACAAGGTGGCCGGGGGCTATATTACCGGGAATCCTAAACTAGTTAAAATTGTCAAATAAACCTCAACCGACGGGCTTCTCAACTCTATGAGAAACCCGTTTTGTGTGATCGCTTTGCCCCCGTAAAACGGGTAAACTAAGAGGAAAAGGAGTCGAAGAAGTTATGTCAGATTATCCCGTCATTGCCGATCAAACCTTGGCGTTTGATGATATCGAAATGGAACATACCTATCAGAACTGTACCTTCACGCCGGCCAATGCGGCCATCCGCCTGATGGATGTTGAGCTGGACCACTGCACGTTTCAACAGACCAATTTTGACGAAGGTGAATTTGTTCGCGTGACCTGGCGTCACAGTCAGCTGGTCAATACTTCCTGGAAAGAGACTCGCTGGTATGACTGCGATTTACGCAATCTTCAGCTATCCGGGGCGGAACTGACCGGTAGTTTCTGGCAACGTTCCAGTATTCGAGCGTCGAAGCTGGCCTATGCCAACTTTAGCGAGGCCCAGCTGAATCAGATGAACTTTTTGGATTGTGATCTCTTGGAGAGTGCTTTTCAGGCGGTTCAGAGTAAGAAGGACGTGGACTTCGCTGGTTCACGACTGACCGGGGCCAGCTTTATCGAAACTCGGTTAGCCGGCTTCGACTGGCACGCTGCCGACTTTGCTGGCGTCAGTCTTAACGCCGATCTGGCAAAAGGCTTAAAGATTAACCAATTTCAGGCGGCCCAACTCATTGGCCTGTTAGGGATTGAGGTCGCGGAGTAGAGCGATCGCGGCTCGCTATGCTATCCTAGAGTGAGTCTTGAAATTATTGCGGAGGAGTCTCGTGTCATGCAAAATGAATTATTCGCTATTCCCGCCGTCGTTTACCTGGGGTGGTTGATTCCCTTGGGATTTGGCCTGATATTTGGGGTCAGCTACGGCATTGAGAAACGCCGCTTGGGAAACGGTATCTGGTTTTCGCTATTTTTTTACTCGTTTTTAACGATGTTAGCCATCTCGATTCTGGGAACCAACAATAAGTGGCTAATTGTCATCAGTATCGTGTTATTCGTGATTCTCCTGATGGTCATTGGGATTGTCTTTGCCCTTCAAGCTTTTCTCCTGTTGTGGAATGCGTGGATCGTCTGGAAACGGGAGAGTCATACGATTGCCAACATGTTGACGCTCTTTCTGGGCATTGCGATTCTCCTGGCGCCATTCGTGGTCCGGTTGACGTCGCTCTACCTGCCAGTCCCAGTGGCGACGGCGATCAACCTGTTTCCGTCGATGGTGATCTTCTACGTCCTGTTCTGGTTTTACAACTACCTGACGATGCTGGTCATCTACCAGTTCAATCATCCCCGCTACAAGCAGGATTACCTGATTGTTCTGGGGGCGGGTCTGTTAAATGGGGATGAGGTTTCCCCCTTACTAGGCCAACGAATTGACCGAGCGCTCACCTTTTATCAGAAGCAACTGGCCAAGACCGGTCGGGCACCCGTGATCATTTTTTCTGGGGGTCAAGGTGGCGATGAGACTGTGCCGGAGGGTGTCGCTATGCGACAATATGCGCTACGACGCGGCCTGCCAGCCGATCACGCCATTGCGGAAGATCAGTCGAAGACAACCCACGAAAATATGGTATTTTCTAAGGCGATCATCGATCAACAGGGACCGACAAATCCCCGCGTGACCTTCGTGACCAATGGTTATCACACCTTCAGAGCGGGGATGATTGCCAAGAAGGCCGGGCTCAAGGCCAACGGGATTGGGGCGCACACCGCTAAGTTTTTCCTGCCCAATGCCATCCTGCGCGAATACATTGCGATTTTCGTTGGCAACAAGCGTTGGCATGCGGTGGCCATTGGTCTTATGCTGATCCTGACGATCGCGTTGACCTGGGCTGAATATCAATAGATGAAAAAACCGTTGACCAAGTGGCCAACGGTTTTTATTTTGAAAGGCTTAGTCATCGTCGCGATGGGTCTGATAGCTGGCAAAGGCGGCATAGCCGACTGCCACAACTAACAAGGTTCCCACGCCATAAAACAAGATGTTCCCCAGTGCCATCATGATCGGATTCCCCCTGAATGGATTACTACTTTTATCATAGCAAATTCTGTATTCAGGATAAATAGTTTGCAGGTAGTTTGTTGATTTGTAATATTTACTAGCCCGCTAAAGGTCTACTCCGATTATTTGACCAGGTAAACGTGGTCCTTGATCAGGTCGATCGGGGTGTAGTGCCGGTTCAGGTCACGGGTGTCCTTATTTTCTAGGAGTTCAGCGTGATCCCAGAACTGATTGGATCCGGTGGCCCCATGGGGTTCACCCAGGACGACGAAGTCCACGTCGTTATCGGACTGTCGGATGGCCTGGAGAAGTTCCCAATCCAACGGCAAACCGTCGGGAGACCAGGACATGACGACGACGCCCACCTGGTCGTGATAGGTGTTCCAGGCGTCTAGCGCGGAGAGTGGTTCGATCGGCGTCAGGGGATGCCGGCCGGTCTCGTTTTCCTTGGTCCAGGTCTGACTGTCGGTGGCGTAGACCGTCTTATGTGCGGCCCGCAAGCCCTTAGAGATGTAGCCGTTACCGGCCATGACTTCGAGTACGGCTCGGTCGCCGACAAATTTTGCCAGGTCACTCACGAACGGCGCCGACGTGTAGGCCCACATGCCATAGTGGTTCTCGAGGTAGTCTCTAAATGAACGCAGGTCGTGGTCCAACTCTGGCAACGCATCGGTCAGGCTGTTCCACAGCTTGTCACCTTGCGCATCCCCAGAAGGGTATTGTTGAGCCAGCTTACGATAAATCTGGTCCTGAATATCGTCGGGAAGTTGGAGTAACGGTAACTGTTGTGGGAGGTCTCCGGCGGCCAACATCCGGTCCGCCAGAAGGATATTACTGATGAGGATCTTGACGGCGGGATAATCCCCGAATTGGTGGTAATAGTCCGTCATCCGGTCGATGTAGGCTGTCTTGCGTTGGCTCAGGGGTTGATGCCGAATCTTCTTTTTTAGTTTTTGCAGTTTTTTCGGGTTCACTTGGAGGATCCTTTCTAAGATAAATAAAATTTACTGATAACAGCTGATTTGAAGCCGGAGGAGGCCGGGACCCACGCAGTGTCGATGTCGTTTGGTGGCGTTACTTGCCGCCTTCCGACATGGGCCGTCTTGGAAACTCGCGGGTTGGGCGAGGTTTCAAGACGCTCTGAAGACTCAGATTTTTTGAGGCTTCAGAGGTTGCCCCCACAGCGTGGGTTCCGGTAGCCGCAGGCTGGCCAATTTGAACCAATGCCAAACAAAAGAGCCGATCGATTAGCCTCAACGGCTGATCGGCCGGCTCCTAAATGGTTAGTGGTCGTCGAGATGGAGATCCAACTCTTCTTGTTGGTTGGTTTCCGGTGCGGTGAAGCGGTTTTCCTTACCATGCAAGTAGCCATCGATAAGTTGGTAGATTTCGTAACGGTCCCGTCCGCTCAGTAATTCCCGGTTGAAGCTCAGTTGCTTTCCGGAAAGGAAGAGCCGGCCGAGGTCGTATTCGTCGCGTTCCGCTTTACCCGTCAGGTAATCCATGGTGACATCGAAGTATTCCGCGAGCTTGCGGACCTCTACGTAGGATGGGGTACGAATACCGCGTTCCCAGTTACCAATTTGTGACGCAGTGTTTGAATGATCATCCGTTTCCACGGACTGTTGTTCGTTCAGGGCTGTGGCCAATTGTTCCAAAGTAATGTGTTGGCCGCGTCGTAAGGCCCGAAGTCGTTCAGAAAACATGTTAGTCACCCGTTTCTTCCATTAGTCTATACGACCATTATACCACTTAGCGTTACTTTTAACCTAAACTTGACTATTTCACCAGTGAATCGGTTAGCCGCATAAATTCTGCGACATCGCGCTTGATGAGTTGGACGCCGGCTAGCCAGAAATCAGGCTTGGTTAGGTCGACTCCCAGGTGCTTTTGGGCTAACTCTTCGGTCGACATGTTAGCCGTGTCACGTAACAGCGCGATGTATTGATCTTCGAAGTTACCTTCTTGTTGGGCCTTGGCGTAGATGCCCAGGCTGAAGAGGTAACCGAAGACATAGGGGAAGTTGTAGAAGGATGGATCGGCGATGTAGAAATGCAACTTGCTGGCCCAAAGGTGCGGGGAGTAAGTCGACAGGTCATGTCCGAAGGCTTCCTTTTGGGCATTTAACATCAGCTCGTTTAATTCAGCTGGTGTGACCAACTTCTGTTGCCGCAGTTGATAGAAACGGGATTCGAAGAGGAACCGGGCCCGGATGTTGAGGAACATCGCCAGGGGGTTATCCATTTTAGCATTGATTAAGGAGATCTTTTCGGCATCGCTAGTGGCGGCCTTGACGTTGGCGTCGGCCACGATTAGTTCGCCAAAGGTCGAGGCCGTTTCCGCCACGTTCATGGCGTATCCTTGCCGGAAATAAGGCAGGTCGTTCATGACACTCGAGTGAAAGGCGTGACCAAGTTCATGGGCCAGCGTGGAGACGTCATTCGGCGATCCCGTAAAGGTCATGAAGATCCGAGATTCATTGGTTTCGGGGGCACTTTCCATCCAACCACCGGGCGCCTTGCCCGCACGGTCTTCCGCCTCGATCCAGTTGTGTTCGAAGGCGTGTTGCGCTAAGGCGGCCATCTTCGGTGAGAATTCACCGTAATGCTTGATGATAAAAGCTGCGGCCTCGTCGTAGGTGAAGTGATGGAGTTGGGCACCTGGTAAGTTCAATGGGGCCTCAACGTCCTGCCAACCGGCGTGCTTCTTGCCTAACAGGGCAGCTTTTCTGTCGAGGTAATCGAGCAGGAATTGCTTGTTGTCGTCGACGACCTGCCAGATGGTATTCAGCGTTTCGGCACTCAGACGGTTGTCTTTAAGCGGTTCTTTCAGGAAGTCTGTGGTTCCGTGGGCGGCGTATTCCGTCAAACGGAAGCCGGCTAGGTGATTCAGGGTGTCGGCAAAGAGTTGTTCCTTATCCGTCCAGGCTTGTTCCCAAGCTGGCAGGAGGTCGGCTCTGTATTGTGGGTCGGCGTTCCCGAGAAGGTTGTTGTCGGCTTGCCCGGCAGACAGAGTGACGGGGTTGCCATCGGCGTCGTGGAAAGGCACGTTCACGGTGGCGACTAAGGAGTCGTAGTGCGCACTCCAAGCGGAACGGCCGTCCAGGTTCAGGCGGCTGATCAGGGCTTCAGTCTTATCGTCCAGGAGTTCCTTACCAGCATCACGCATTTCCTTTAAATTAAAGGCCAGTGGTTGTAGTTCAGGTACCGCTAGAATCGCGTTGAAATGGGCATCGGGAACCTGAACCAGAACCTTTTTCAGCTTGCCACTGACGTTCTCAACTTCATTTTCGAGGCCGTCGAGTTTGGCCACCATGGGCGCTACTTCGGGATTGTTGACGTCGGCAGAACCAATGGCCGTCATGAAGAGTCCAGCCTGGCCAATGCCCGCCTCAACCTTTTGGAGATGGGTGATCAGCTTGATAAATTGTTGGTACTCGGGGGCATCGCTCGCCGCGTCCCACCGGTCCAGCAGGTCACCTAGAGTCGCAATGGCCGTTTTAATCTGTGTTAATTTTGTTGCCAGCTGGGCAGAATTAATTCCACCGGGAAACAGAGAATCCAGATCCCAATTCATCGAATACTTCATCGGCAAGTCCTCCTAAATGATTGATCACGCATGGCCTACGGCCAGCAGACGCCACCCCTATGAGGCAGACCTGAAGCCTGAGAAGCGGTCTTCAGGGCAACCTTGAACCTCGGAAAACCCGAGTTTCAAAGTTGGCCGTGCTCTAAGCCGAGAAAAAACCTCGGCTAAGACCACCGACACAGGGGTTCTGTCTGATGCCCTCCGGCTGGTGGCAATCATCGTGTCCTAACCTTCTGTGGGTTATCACAATTGATGATTTTAGCCGGAGGTGGGTAGGGTTTGCACCCTGTGTCGGTGGTGTTGGGCCGGTGTCTTTCCGGCCTTACAGCACGGGCCGTTTCTAAGACCCACGTTTTTGGTGGGGCTTAGAAGCGAGTCCGAAGACCGTTCTTTGGCTTCGGGCGGGCCCCATAGGGTGCGAACCCTACCCGCCGTAGGCGGTTAAACCAGAAGTGCAGAACCACACGTAAGTTGTGCTTATTATAGCAAACATCATAACGATTGCGCTGATCAAAAGAACTTCGTATACTTACTGAAGAAGAGAAATGAGACATTGGGAGGAAACGAAAATGAGTAAGCGAAAAAAATGGGGACTGATTAGCCTCGGTGCGGTTGTGGTGCTGGTAGCCGGGGGACTGCTAGGTGCCAGTCTGTATTTCTATAACATGACGGTGGCGAGTGGCAAGAAGAGCTTCGTGGGTACCGAGAAGCCACTACGCAAGTCGGATCGCCTGTACGCCCAGAAGAAGTGGTATCGCGACGTTAAGAAAGAACGGTGGACGGAGAATGCGGCCGGTACCCATTTGAAACAGGTCGCCGACTACATTCCCGCGGCCAAGACGACGAAGCGAACGGTCGTGTTGGTTCACGGCTTCGGATCGAATAAGGAAGCCATGGGGGGCTACGTGGCCCTCTTTCACCAACTCGGGTACAACACTTTGATTCCAGATACTAGAGGTCAGGGTGAGAGCCAAGGAAAAGTGATCAGCTACGGTTACTACGAGAGCCGGGATTATTTGAAGTGGGTCAAGCAGGTCATTGCCAAGCAGGGACCCCAGTCACAAATCGTGTTGTTTGGGGTTTCCATGGGGGGCGCCACGACCATGATGACCAGTGGCTTGAAGACGCCGACGCAGCTGAAGGCCTACATTGAGGATTGTGGTTACACGGACGCACAATCCGAGATTAGCTATCAGGCCAAGCAGATGTACAACCTGCCATACTGGCCACTAGTCCCATTGACCAGTGCTGTGGCGAAGGCCAAGGCTGGCTTTCATTTCAAGGACGCCAATGCATTGGCTGCGGTCAAGAAAAATCACAAGCCAATGTTATTCATTCACGGTGGGGCGGATACCTTCGTGCCAACACGGATGGTCTATCAGGTCTACCGTGCGGACGCCGGTCCCAAGGAACTCTTGGTGGTCAAAGGCGCCCACCATGCGGCAGCCTTGTCCCACAATCCGGAACTCTATGAAAAAACTGTTACAGCCTTTTTAGCCAAATACATGAAGTGAGTTAGAGGAGTCTAATTATTTTGGATGATGTCACACGACAATTTCGACCGGTAACCGATACGATCCTGACACTGGGCGTCACACTCGTCATGGGGGTCATCGATGCCGACACCTTCCTTAAACACGGTGAGGTCTTCGTGAGTGCGCAGACGGGTAACCTGATAATGGGGGTCATTAAACTCATGGCACACGGCTGGCAAGCCGCCTGGACCAATGGGTTTGTTTGGATCGGTTACTTTCTGGGCTGCTTCATCGCCCAGGGCCTGAGTGAACGCGTCAGTGCCCGCAATCCCCGGCGACAGATGCGTTGGCTCTTGTTGATTGACGTGTTGGCCTACGCGCTACTCGCCAGTCTGCAAACGACCTTGCCGGACAGTTGGCTCATCTTTTTCCTCGGAACAGTGGCCGGTTACGAACTCACGATCTTTCGGCAGGTCGGGGGTATCGCCATTAATAACGGCATCATGACGGGGAACACCAAGGCCTTTGCCACGAGTTTCTATCGGGCGGTGGTCAATCGCGATCAACAGGCGGCCCAACGGGTATTACGGGTCGGCGCCGTCCTGGTGACCTTCCTGCTAGGGTGTGCGATCGGGGTTCGTTTAGCCGATCTGGCGGCTCTGGATGTCCTGTGGGTGGCGAGTGGCTTCAAATTAATTCTGCTCGGCTGGTTATTTTTACCGGTAGCTATGGAAAACCCTTAACTTGAACAGTTGGGTTGTGGGCATAAATAGCGTATAATTAACGGGAAAAGTGACAATCCCCCCGGGACACCCGGGACTGAAAATTAAGGAGCACATTATATTGTTAATAACAGGACTGACTATCGGTCTGTTGTTGATTGGGATTGTGATCGGTTACCTGGTTCGGCAGCGACAGCATCGCGCGGAACTATTGGCGGTTCAGGCCAAGGCTAGAACCATCATTGCTCAGGAGACCGAGAAGACGAAACAGCGTGTCGACCAGCTTACCAAGAAGAGTCGGCAAGCCACACTCGCCTATCAGCAATCCGTCAAGGACGAATTGACCGAACAACAAAGTGATATTCGCGTTAGAGAACAACGACGGCAACAACGAGAACGTTTAATGGGACAGGCCACGGTCCGTCTCGACGATCAAACAGAAATGTTAGACGAACGGAGCCAAGCCAACCGCGACCAGCGGCAAGCCATTCATTTACTCCGCGACCAGGCCGAAGAATTGACGACGACTCGCAACCAGACCTTAGCACAACGCGCGGGGATGGATGAAGACGTCGCCAAGCAAACGGTGCTGGATCACGCCGAATTAGACTTGAAGCGCGACCGGGACATTGAAATCAAGGCACTCAACGACAATGCCGTGGCTAACGCTGAGAAGTGGGCCAAGGATGTTGTTTTGTCCGCCACCGAGAGTGGCCCTCAAGATTTGCCGAAGGAACACATGGAACACACCGTGACCGTGCCGAATGGCGATATTCGTAGCAAGATTATCGGTCGTGACGGACAGCACATTCGCTTGTTAGAGACCCTCACAGGGACGGACCTGATCTTCGTACCGGATGATAACACCACGTTGTTTATCAGCACGCATGACCCGATTCGCCGTGAGATTGCCCGGGTGGCCTTGACCAACTTGGTCGCCAGCCGCCGCATCTCGGCTAACCAGATTGAGACGCAGGTGGAGAATGCCCAGCGTGACGTTAACCACAGCCTCTGGGAGACCGGAGAGCAGACGGTTAGCCTGCTACACGTGGGCTGGATGCATCCGGACCTGATGAAGCTGATCGGCCGTCTCAAGTACCGGACCAGTTACGGTCAAAATGTGTTACTGCACTCGATTGAAGTGGCTCAACTGACTGGCGCCATGGCCGCCCGATTGGGTTACAATACCCGATTAGCACGCCGAGCCGGTCTCCTGCATGACTTGGGGAAGGCCATCGACCACGAAGTCGAAGGGACCCACGTGGAAATCGGAACGGAATTTGCCCAGAAATATGGGGAAGATCCCATCGTGATCAACGCCATCGCGGCGCACCATGGGGACATCGAGAAGACGTCACCACTGTCCGACTTAGTTGCGGCAGCCGATGCCATTTCTGGTGCCCGTCCTGGTGCCCGAAGCGAATCGGTTGAAGATTACATCAACCGGCTGCGAGCCCTCGAACAGATTGCCAATGAACAGAAGGGTGTCTCGGAAAGCTACGCCATTCAAGCTGGGCGAGAGTTGCGGATTATGGTCAAGCCCCATGAGCTGGACGATAAGGCTGCGGCTAGCCTGACGCAAGAAGTGGCTAAGCAGATCGAAGACAAACTCACGTATCCTGGTAAGATTAAGGTTACGACGATTCGTACGCTGACAGCGGTCGAATATGTCGGTGACGAAAAGAAAAAGAAGAAGCACAAGAAAAAGAAAAAGGTGGCCAACGCTTAAAACGCTGGCAACTCAAAAAAGTCCCGCGACTTCCAATTGGAAATCGTGGGGCTTTTTTATGTAAGTTAGCGCTCGACGCGCCGTTTGAGTTGGACGTAAACCGATTTATTCTGGATGATTAACGACCGTAAAGTTGTTATTAGCCGTGGCCGGAATGGTCGGGTGTTCTTGGAGGTAGTCGGCAATGATTTCACTCATCGCCCCCTGACTCTCCGCAATGATCTTGTCAGCGGTGTACATGGCGTAGTGCCCGCCACCGACTGCCCGGTATTGGTTTAACGCGATCCGGAGTTCCTGATCGTCCGTCACGGGTTTTCCATGATAGGTCAGGTTTTCGATGCGCTGGCCCTCAGGTTTCGCCACGTTAATCTGGTAGTCCACACCCTCGTACATGTCATAGTTATACTGACGCCGTTTGGGATGGACGAAGGCCGGGTTGACGGCAATCTGGTCGTCTTTGATCGCAAAATAGCGGGCGGAAATTTCCAACGCACCGCGGAGGTCGGCCCCGGTGATCTTTAAGAGGGACAGACCATTGGGATAGACGTAGTTGGTCATGATATTTCGCATGGTGATGGGATTTTCAAAGCCGCGAGCCTCGTCACTGAAGAGGGCCGTTGCCGAGATATCGGCGCCCATCGTGGCCATTTGAACTTTTTGGATAAATTCGATATAAGGGGTCTCGTGCATCCGTGCCGCAAAGGGATCGTCAAAGGTCATGTCGCCTTGGATGTGACCCAGTGGCTGGTCGAGCCAGTGGCCGACTTCACTGTTCAATCCGTTAGCGGCGGCGAGAACTTTGGGATCCAATGGGGCATGTTTGGTGGGAACCAGCTCACTCTCATGGCTGAGAACGGTCACGGTACCATCGGCCTGGCGTTCGAGATCTAGTGTAATCTTTCCGATGGCCTGACCGCGGAAGCCGGGTTGGGTGATCGGGGTATCAAAGACGTCGGTAGCCAATTGCCGGTGCTGGTGACCAGTGACCAAAGCGTCGATGCCGGGAATGGCCTCTAAGATGTGGTAGGCTTCGTTTTCGCCGACATGAATGTCATTGGGCTTGCCAGTGGTTAAATCGCGCTCAAAGCCCCCGTGGTAGCATACAACGACCACATCAGCCTGTTCTCTGATGATTGGCACGTATTTCTTGGCGGCCAGGTAGGCGGACTCAAATTGAAGTCCGCTGATGTTGGTGGCCTTTTCCCACTTGTAGACAGCCTGGGTGGTGAGCCCCAGAATGCCGATCTTAATGCCGTCTTTTTCAATAATTTGGTATGGTTGCCCGTATTCGGGGTCGCCGTTGTGATCCAAAATATTGGCGCACAGAATGGAACGTTTGGCGTCTTTAATGGCGGCCTGTAAGTATTCTTGGCCGTAGTTAAATTCATGGTTGCCGAGAATTCCGCAATCATAGTCGATTTGGTTATAGATGGCCATCAAGGGTGCCGGGTCGCGGTCGGGTTTGACCCGAGCCACGTAGTAGGCCAGAGGCGATCCTTCGAGAAAGTCCCCGTTTTCTACGGTGACCACGGGACCCAGGGCCTTCGCCTGCGCTTGCTCACGGGCAATGACCGTGGCAGCTCGAGCCAGGCCAAAGCCTTGGTGACTGCCTTTCTTTACATAGTTCGTCGGAAAGACATACCCGTGGGTATCGCTTGTCGATAAAATTGTCAGCTTCATGAATTCTCACCCTCCATTACGTCTAACAGACCCTGAGCACAACGCCGAATCTATAACGTGTTAAAGAAATTATAAGCTAGTTTGCTAACGGTGTAAATTTATGAGAGCGCATTCGTCCAGATTATGAGTAAATTTCTAACAAAAGCGCGGGGGATTGACTATTATCGGCTGTAATTTTTAGTTGTCTTAGTCTTTGATGCCTCCGTTGGGACGGGGTCACCCCCTGTGGGGAACGCTTGAGGCCAAAGAGCGGTCTTCAAGCTCGTTTTCAAGCCTCACCAGACCCGTGAGTCTTGGAAACGTCCCGTGCTGTAAGGCCGGGAATTTGCCGACCTAACACCACCGACACAGGGGGCGATCCCGTCCCACCTCCGGCTAACAGACACCTAGGGTAGCGACACAGATGACAGGTAATGTGGGATGGCTAAACAGGTCAAATTGACGTCGATTAATAGTCATATTGGAAATTTCGATGCGGATTTCTAATTTTTCACTAGCCCCAGCCGGAGGCCACCAGACAGAACCCCGTGTCGGTGGTCTTAGCCGAGGTTCTTTCTCGGCTTAGAGCACGGGCCAACTTTGAAACTCGTGATCTTCGAGGTTCAAGGTTGCCCTGAAGACCGCTTCTCAGGCTTCAGGTCTGCCTCACAGGGTGGCGTCTGGTGGCCGTAGGCGACATTCTTGATTCTTGATTTAAGAAAAAACGACATAAAAAAAACAGCGATCGGACCGTAATTGTCCGCATCGCTGCTAAATAAAAACACATGTTACGTTTGGAGTGGGTCGGTATCGCCGTAGCGGTCCGCCCGTTTTTTACTTTTGGAGGAGTAAAATTGGTAACTTATTCGTTGTTTAATTCGTAAGTTATGCGACTACTATAGCATTCAATTGTGAAGAAAATGTGACGCTGAGTCGTCAATCTATTCTTCTCCAGAAATTTCTTGGGTATAGAGCATCTGATCAGTCGAGACCTGTTGGTAGAGTTCATCGGCCAGCGCTGTCGGAATTTCCTTGGCAGATCGGCGTTGGCGGATGTAGGTGTACTCGTACTGGAAGGCCTGAATGAAGAGCTCACTTTGTTCGTCAGCGGCTTGGGTCGATTCAAAGCGCCGGTGGCGCGCGTTGTAGTAGTAACGAACCGCGTTGACCTCGGCTTGATTGTCGACGGTACTGACATTGGTCAGGAAGGTCATGACTTGCGCGTAAATATCCCGTTCAACCGTCATGAAGTTTTCGCGACGTTCCCGTTCGGCCGCGGAAACGTGACCTGGCCGAGAGCGGTCGTCACCACGATGGCTGTGGCGTTGGCCGGCTTGAAGTCGTTCGCGGCGTTTGCGCCGGTCACCGTGATGGGTGATGAGGTGCCAGAGTCGGTGTCCCACGAAGCGGAACCAGATGCTGGTGTTGACGAGTGGATTACGACTACTCATTTGAGATTTCATCAAGAGTAAACGCACGTAGCGGTTGGCAAAGGGGACGGGGATGGTGCCATCGTCGGCAAGTCCTTGGACCGCTTCGACTTCAATCTGAGTGGCTTGATTGAGGAGTAGCCGCGTGGCCTTTTTATCCGGCCGTGTGTTGCTCGTTTGGCTGTTTAAGATTTGAATCACTGCCTGGGCACTAGCGGGGGTGTCCGGATTCTCTTGAGCCAACCGGTCACTCGCGTAGGCCACGAGGGCCTTGCGCTCCTGTTCAAGCTGGTCGGGATCGACCGTGGCCGTCTTCTTGGGGAGAACGAATGGCAAGACGATGGTTGGCACCAGCAGACTCAGAATAATCACGACGGCCGCCACGAAGATCATGGTATTCCGGTAAGGGAAGGCTGCCCCGTTAAATGTCAGGGGTAGTGAGAAGGCCATGGCTAAGGTAATCGTTCCGTGAACGCCAGACAAGGCGCCAACCAGGGCGTTTGAGCGGCGTTCTTTAGGCTTGGAGTGGATCAGGGCCCAGTCGAAACGAATCCAGAGATAACGCAACGCGGTCATGACCACGTAGAGCACCACAGCCAGGATGAGGAAGGTTGTCAGGTCCTTGGTGTGATCCTGTTGAATATTTACCCAGACTGTCGGCAGTGTCGCCCCTAAGAGTACGAACACGAACCCATTTAAAATACTGGTGATGATGCTCCATGAAGAGCGTGAGACCAACTGGAGCTGCGTACTGGAGAGACGGAGTTGATTCGAAGAAAAGCTGTACATCAGCCCGGCCGCGACGACCGCGAGAATTCCCGAGAGTTCGAGGTGTTCGGCGGCGAGGTAGATCAGGAAGGGCACGATGATGTCGTAAGGGATGATGACGCTGGAAGAATCCATCCCACTTTGAACCAACAGGACGCGGGTCCAAACGGCTAAGCCGCCCAGGATAACCCCAATTAACAGACCACCAAAGAAAACAATGAGGAAGTGTTTAACCCCCATGCCCACGGAGAACTTACCGGTTGTGAAGGCCGCCAACGCAAGGTTGAAGGCCACTAATCCGGAAGCGTCGTTGAATAGGGATTCACGTTCCAGCATACCCATCACGCGTTCCGGCACTGCCATATTCGTGGTAATGGAGGAGACGGCGACGGCATCGGTTGGCGTCACAATGGCCGCTAGCGCGAAGGCCAGGGCCAATGGGATGCCCGCCACCATGCTGTGGGCCAGATAGCCCATGGCGACCACGGTCAAGACGGCGAGGACGATCGCCATGGACGCAATCGAACCGACGTTGCGCCGAAGATCTTTAGCGCTGGCGTTCTTCCCATCAAAGAACATGAGAGGTCCAATGATCAGGAGCATAAAGACTTCAGGTTCCAACGCAAAATGGTGGAACATGGGAATCAATGACAACAGCGCCCCAGCAAAGATCTGGTAGAATGCCTGAGGAATAACGGAGAAATAGGGATAGATGGTGTTGGCAACGATGGTCGCCAAGACGAGTAATAAGACGGAATAAAAGACTTCCAAGACAAGTTCCTCCCGAAAATAATTGATGCCACCATTTTACGCCATTCTTAGGGGGAACGGGTCGGCGATCGCTTGAAAAGGCAAAAATAACCATTTTAATAAAGCTGTGGGAGTAAATTTAACGGCTAAGTCATACTTAAAATGGATAATTTTACATAAAAAATGAATATCCATACATTTTGATGAAAAAGACACGCGTGGCGGGTTCAACCTTAACGGAACCTAAAAGCGCAAAGGATAATTGATTGAGCTTAAGAACTTTGTGGCGGAATAATGGACGAGTTAGGGGGCTTTCGTTGAATTTATCACAAGTAAAACGGTGCACGTCACCTTAGTTGTGAGGGCCAACCAACACGTTAAAAAATGATGAGGGTTATTTAGAAAGTTTCCAAAAAGGGTTGATTATTCATTCAATTGTGGTAACATATAAGTTGGTTCTACTAGATAGTTCAGTGAAACATTTCGGGGGAACCAAGTTGTCTGTGTTTCTATCGTTACTCAATCCAACGATAAGGAAGTGCTGAGATATGATTAATTTGTACATTGCGCCAAGTAGCGCATCCAGTCGGAAAGCACGCGCATGGCTTAAGGAACATGAGATTGCGTTCAAGGAACGTAACATCAAGTCTAAGCCACTGAATGCTACCGAGGTTAAACAGATTCTTCGGCTCACAGAAAATGGGAGCGAGGATATCATTTCTACCCGATCCAACATCTTCAAGCAATTGAATGTTGATTTGGATAGTTTGTCGGTCAGCCAATTAGTTGACTTAGTTGTTAAGTATCCAGACTTAATCAAGCGCCCAATCATCTTTGATGATAAACGACTTGAAGTGGGGTACAACGAAGAGGAAATCCGTCGTTTCTTACCACGTGAGGTACGGACCGCCGAATTACACCACTTAGAATCACAATTAAGCTCATAGACCTAGTCGATCAGTTCTCGGGGGAGTGCTGGTCGATTTTTTATTGACATTTTTATGATTAAACGACAAAAGTCCAGAACACGTTGAAGTGTCCTGGACTTTTTTGATCGATTAGATTTTCGGATTAGCGATGATAACCGCTAATGATTACCAACCACGACTAACTAAGCGTGTTGCCGGCGGCGGTAATTCTGAGCCATATTCCCATAACCTAGTTGTTGCAAGGTCTCCACAATCGTGGCTTCAATGGTTCCCGTGGCAACCACGTCAAACCCTGCCAATTGGGCAACAATGAGACTTTCGACGCGGTGAACTACCGTAGGGTCGTTGGTCAGTGCTGTGAGTGACCGGTGAATCTTTCGCGAATTAAACGGAATGTGCTTTCCTGCTAAGTTTTCCACGGTGAGACCACCCGGGTACATCGTTGCCTGTGATCGTCTTAAAACATCCATCGTCTCTAGCCCTCCTAGGGTTTGCCGAACCCGTTAGTGTGTCTTTTTAACGCCCGGTCAAAAATTAGTATAGGTCTATGTTACGATGAATCAGCAGAAATTACAACTAGATATAGGGCGAATGTGTGAGACTTTGCCACATATAGTATGAAAGTGACAGAACGTGGTGCTTACTTTTCAGCGTTACTTGATGCCACGGAGAGACTCTTGACTGTGAATTAACTGAGTCAGTAAGGCATTAGTTGGTGCCGGAACGCCGAGTTTCTTTCCAAGCTGGGCAACGTAACCATTTAAGAAGTCAATTTCAGTCGGCCGCTTCTTTGCCATATCTTGGTGCATTGATGGGTAATGTCCCCCATTCTTATCGGGATCGAATTGCGCGGCGATGAGGGCCGTGTCGGCAACTGCGTCGAATTGAATATGAGCGGCCTTAGCCACGGCGTCGAATTCCATTAAGACGGCATCGTTCAGCGTCCGCCAATTTGGCAGGGCCCCGAATTCCCCAATATTACAGTCAAAGAGAGTGCAGTAGGTGTTCAGCACGCTGTTTAAGGCGGCCTTCTTCCAGATAGCGGCCAGGACATTCTCAGCGGGACTGGCGTTGAGGTGCGCAGCATTCAAGGCCGCAATCAAGGCTGGCAGTTCATCGAACTTCTCGGGCACGATGGCTTGTAGGGAGATACTCCCGGTCCCGGTAACCGTGATGTGACCCGGACCCGTCAGGCTAGAAGACCAAACCGTGGTTCCGGCCACGACGCGGTCCTTAGGAACGTGGCGTTCAATGGTTTCCACATTGCCAATCCCGTTGGCCAGGGTCAAAACGATGGGCTGGTTATCCAAGATGCCACTGAGTTGTTGGAGCATCTGGTCCATTTGCATGGCCTTGGTGAAGAGAATCACCAGGTCGAAACGTTCCGTGACATCAGCGGGACGCTTGGCGGTCATTGGCGTCACGTGGTCTTGGCCGTCGTCGGTGGTGACGGTTAAGCCGTGTTCCTGAATGGCCGTGACGTGATCCTGCCAATTATCGATCAGGGTGACTTGGTGTCTGGCGTCTTGAAGTTTGACCCCGAAACGGCACCCCATGGCACCCGCACCAGCAATTGCAATTTTCATACTTGCTCACTCCTTATCACATTAGTTACTTTCAGTGTAGCGGTTTTCCGTCGCGGGCGCACGTGAAGGATTTATTAAAAACTAAGCAGCAAACTTACGATTTTAATCGCGGGATGAATGCAGGAATTTAGCATATTTTCCGAAACGTACGTTCCCCACTTGAGAGACTAAACATGGTATACTTAATCCAATCTACAGGGGAGGTATCCATTGCTTAAGTTAGGACGAACAATCAAGCTGAGACTCTATCCGGACACTGATCAAGCAGAACAATTTCTCGCGATGACCCAGGAATATCAACGATTAGCTAACATTGTCAGTCAATGGATCTTTGACCATGAGTTTCAGTTGAGCTGGTTAAAAATCGATCACCAGCTGTACAAACGATTCAGACAAGAATCAGAACTCAATAGCCAGATGATTCAGTCTGTCTTTCGAACGGTCTCAGCACGCTACAAGACTGTCCGAGAACAAATGAAACAACATCCTTATGGCTACAAGAACGAAGACAATAAATGGATTCAAGTTTCGAGAGACCTGACCTGGTTGACGAAGCCTATCCAATTTTGTCGGCCACAGGCAGACTTAGTTCGCCAGAGTAATTACTCCTTTGTAGACAAGATACAACAAATCTCAATAACCACTCTGGGTAAACGAACAAAGTTGAACTTCACTATTAAGGGATTCGAAAAATACTTTACCGATGATTGGAAGCTAGGGACTGCTAAGTTGGTTCATAACCAGGGAAAATGGCTTCTGCACATTGGTGTCACGAAAGAAGTCAGTGATTTCGATACTAAGAACAATCCGCGAATCGTAGGAATTGACCGTGGCTTGCGTTTCCTAGCAACAATTTTTGATAGTGAAGGAAAGACGCTATTCTTTGACGGGCAAAAGATCTTACATAAGCGGAAGAAGTTTCTTGAAATCCGGCGACAACTACAAAGTAAAGGTAGCAAGTCTGCCAAGAAGAAACTGAAGCGACTGGCCCAACGAGAGAACCGCTGGATGACCGATGTGAATCATCGGCTAGCTAAGACACTCGTTACGACATATGGTACGCATACGCTCTTCGTTGTGGAAGACCTGACCAATGTAACCTTCAATACTAATGACCTGCCTAAGTCCTTACGAAACAGCCATCGTTCCTGGTCTTTCTTTCAACTGGAGTCTTTCTTAACGTACAAGGCTCAGGCTATTCAAAGTGCTGTCGTGAAAGTGAATCCAGCATTTACCTCACAGCGATGTCCCAAGTGTGGCCGAGTTGAGAAGACTAACCGGCATCACGATACGCATGAATATTGGTGCAAACAGTGTCACTATCGTTGTAATGACGATCGTTTAGGAGCAATGAATATTGAGATGCTTGGGCAAGAATGGTTGAATGGTGTCAAATACCCCAAGATTAAGAAGCTAACAACTGCCGGGTAAACCTGGCAGTTAAACGGGTAGCCGTCAATTACCCGATGATGTTGCCACTACGAGTAGGAGTGCCTTAACGGGTATGTTGGACTACTGTGTCGTCAGACACGTGAGCGACAAGCCTCTGAATTCATTCAGGGGCAATTGACTTGGGTTTGACAGGGGCCGAACTAGGAGCGTAAGATAAAACGCAACCGTTTAATGAGAAAATAATGAGAATGTCAAGGAGTGGTGAGATGACCCAGAGCGTGCAAGCACAGGATTTATTTAATCTAAAATCAATCACACAACCGGTTGTGACCGGCGATCAAATCTTTTTCGTGGAAAATAGCGTCGATCAGGCCAGTAACGGTTATCGTGCGGTGGTTCACGGCGTAAGTGGCGGCGAGACCTGGACGGCAGGTAGCGTGGGTGAACAGAATACCCGACCAGCAGTAGCCGGTCAGCGACTTTACTTTGCCGCGAAGGTGGGGCAGGCCAAACCACAACTCTTTACCACGTCACTCAATGGTGGCGAAGCGCTAGCGGTGACGACCTTAATGCCGGAACAAGCTGTCAGCACGGTGCTCGCGAGTGGGGACCAACAGACCATTCTTTTCAAAACTACTGAGACTGCGGAGCAACCGAAATTCTTGCATGCCGAGGACTTTCCGCAAACGCGTCACGTTTCTCGCCTGATTAATAAGGCCGATGGGCATGGCTGGTTGCCCCAGCACGTGACCTATCGGATCTGGCGTTATCGCCCAGAGACCGATCAGCTGCGGGAGGTTCTGAGTCAGGGAACAGACTTTGACTTGACCAGTACCAATGCCGATGGCCGCTGGCTTACGGTGATTAAGGATGTCCAGCCAGACGACGACCGTGATTTCACGCGTCACGCCTATTGCTTAGACACCGCGACTCATGAGTGGATGGATCTGACCGGTGATCTCAAGGGTCAGGTGGCAGATGCCACGATTTCCGCGGATGGTCGTCGAGTCCTTGTCGTGGGTAATGATGGCTCGCATGGCTTACATACCGTGGCTAATGTTTATATTGCCAATCGTGAGACCGGCGAGTTAGTCAATCAGACGGCGTCGTTGGACGCGGATCCCGTGCCGGAATTTGCGGCTGACTTTACCCAGAACCCGAGTGGCAAATTGGCGCAGTGGTTGGATGGCCAGCACTTTGTCTTCACCGCCGCCTCTCACGGTCATAGCCAACTCTACGTGGGGGATGGTGGATTGGTTCGCCTGTTGGATGATCGGCCACGAGAGATCGTTGACTTTACAGTTCTCGATGACGATTCAGTGGTTCTCGCCGTGTCCGCTCAGGATCGGCCTAGCTTGCTCGTGCGGCATACGCTGAGCGATGGTAACGAACGAATCCTAGTGAATCCAAACGCAGCCTATGAAGACACCCACGAGTACGCACATCCGCAACACTTTACGTTTGAGGCCACTGATGGCCAAGAGTTGGAAGGTTGGTACTTGCCAGCCCAAACGACCGCTAAGAAGACGCCAGTCCTGCTCTACGTCCACGGGGGGCCGCATGCCAACTATGGGGACACCTTTTTCTATGAATTTCAGGTGCACGCCAGTCGCGGGTATGGGGTAGTCTTCTTCAATCCACGGGGCTCAACCAGCTATGGTCAAGCCTATCAGGACGCGGTGATCGGTCATTACGGTGAACACGACTATCGCGACGTGATGAGTGGTTTAGACGTGGCTCTTGCGAAATTCCCCGAATTAGATGCCGACCGCCAGTACATTGCCGGCGGATCTTACGGGGGCTTCATGACCACTTGGGCCGTGGGTCACACGGAACGCTTCGCGGCAGCCGTTGCCCAACGGTCCGTGACTAACTGGATTAGTTTGTTTGGAACCAGTGATATTGGGTTCTACTTCAATCCGGATGAATTGGCTGGGGATCTCTTCGATGAGGGTGGTGTGAGTGAGTATTGGCAACGTTCGCCACTGGCGTATGCCCAGAATGTCACGACGCCGATCCGCTTGTTACACGGTGAGTGGGACATGCGTTGTCCGATCAGTCAGTCTGAGGAATTCTTCACCGCGGTTAAACGTCACGGTGTCGATGCCGATATGATTCGTTACCCCCAGAGTTTTCATGGCGTGTCGCGTAATGGGCTACCGAGTCTCCGCGTGCAACGGTTAGATGATATGACCACGTGGTTCGATGCACATCCATCAGTTAAAAAATAGGAGAGTGCCTTCTTCCGCACGGTTCGGCAATATGAGTATAGCGATCAAAAACAGGGCGTTAGTTCCGTTGTTAACGGAAACTAACGCCTTATTGCTTATCATGATTGATAACGAGAATAATTGGGGAAAACGCCGCTATCATGGGATTCGCAACCCGTTCTGCCCGTGAGACGGGCGCAACTAGCCCGGGCAAAGTGCGGAATGTTCGTCTTTGTTTGCTAGTCGCCCCCGGTAGTTCCGCCTATAATGTGTGTTGATTAAAGGGGATGAAGGACATGGAAAATGAATTTAGTCAGCAGTTAGTGAAGATCCGCCGCCGACAGAATCTGTCGCAGGAACAGTTGGCGAGTCAGCTGTTTGTCTCACGTCAATCAATTTCAAAGTGGGAGCAAGGGGAAACGTCGCCGGATATTGGGACGCTGGTGAAGCTGGCCAATTTGTTACAAGTCGACTTGAACGAATTGGTTAGCGGTGATTCAACAGGAGAGCGTGTTCGTGACCCTGAGGTCCTGCGGCAAAAAACGTCGACCGAGAATTTCTGGGAGTTCTTGTCGAATAACTGGTGGACGGTCATTCCGATCCTGGGGATTGTGTGGTTGATGTTAAGCAGTTTTAACTGAAATTAGGGGATTAAGGGAGTCTTGTTGGCTGAAATCTGGCTGACAAGGCTTCTTTTTGTTGTTGGGTGAAGGGCTTATGAAGGAGTGGGAAGCGGCGTAACTGGCGTTGTTGCGGATTGCTGTAGACCCTTAATAAAAGAGGATCGGCTCTCGCCGCTCTTTAGTGGTGCTGGCGGCTTTTGAAACGTGTTCCCCGAGCCAGGTTCCTGCGCTTAACCCCATAACCGCAATGTCCCAGACCCGGGGACATCACGGTTATGACGTTAATGCTCAGAACCTAAGCGGCTCGGGGAACACTCTTATAAAAAAATCCCCCATCGCGACGTACGATGGGGGACACAGTCCATTTACTTATGAAGGTTAGTTAAAATTGAAATTTACTTAACGTTTGCTACGCGAGCGTAACCAACAGCGTGCCACCATGGGGCGTGAACCTTTTCAGTCACAACACCACGGTTTTGAGAATCAATCATCTTACCGCCACCAACGTAAAGGCCGACGTGAGAGATGGAGTGCTTTGAACCACCGAAGAAGACCAAATCACCCTTCTTGATGTTCTTGTAGCTAACGTGCTTGTAGTGGTTGTATTGGGCTTGGGCAGTCCGTGGAATAGACTTGCTACCACCCTTTTTGTAAACGTACTTGGTAAAGCCAGAGCAATCAAAGCGGGAAGGACCAACTGAGCCCCAACCGTAAGGCTTACCTAATTGCTTCTTGGCAACCTTATGTAATTTGCTGTAGGAAATCGTCTTTGCGGATGCACTGACCGGTTGGGTCAAGGCAAAGCCAGCCAGCACGAATGCGGCCATGGCGATCAGGGATAATGCGATTTTAGCTAACGTCTTCTTCATAAATGTAAACAAACTCCTCTTTTTTAATTAGTATTTTTAGTTTTGAAAACTTGTTCCGTTCGATTCAACAGAACTAATACTATCAGGGAGTTGTTACAGTTATGTCTCAAACCAATATCAATCACGTTAAAGGTAATATTAAGCTTTGCAACATTCCTACTTATTCGGCCGGATAGGCATGGGGGAAGTGCCGGTGTGACGCCATTTCAGGAGTCAAAACAATTTGTTGCAAACGTCGTGATCGGCGGGATTGAAAAGTGAGCATTTTTGCTTCTAAATTGAAAATTGATCGGTAATGGGTGTAATTATGGTTGGGTTGACCCTGCCTTTTCGGGTCAAATGGGAGGCTAACCTCTGCTAACCATTGGAAAATTTCACGGGTGCTGGCCTCATCATTTTCAGCGATCGGGGTCCCCCAGCGCCGAATGGCCATGTGAATGAAACGATCGGTGGGGATGGTTTTGGCTGGCAATTTCTGACCTGAAGCAATGACAATCTTCGCGGCTTGAATCGTTTCCGAGGTAAAATTATCGCCAGCGACCCCTAGATAACGGTTGAGGTTTTTCAAGTGGGTGGCCAGGATCGGAGTATTGGTAAGAATGCCAGCCGGGTTGACCTGCGCTTGAAGAGGGCCACCCGTCGGTTCAATCACGATCGTTTGCCCGGTCGGGTCGCTTAGGATCCAGTGAAAGGGATACACAGCCGTGGCTTGGCCCCAGCGGCGGTTGAGGAGCGTTACCCGTGGCAGATCAGCGATAACTTCGGCCAAGGTGGTATGTTCACCTAAGACCCAGGTGATGAAGTCTTGAGGTCCCAGATTGACTTGTCCGACGGCCGGCTGGTCGGCATAGGTCGCCGCCCCCGGCAGATACAGTTCGGCACAACTCAAGCCGGCCTCGTTGACGCCATCTCCGAGGAGGTAGGCGTGCCAATCACTGGCCCGGCGACCACCGCCTAGAATAGCGTACTGACTAGTCCGAATGGGCCCAACGGCGGGCTGCCAGTGATGTTGTCTTGGTAGAAAAACTGGACGCCACGGGGTGGTCGTTGGAAAATCCATGGTCCGGGCAAAAAAATGGTGGGCAGACGCGGTGGTATAGGTTAGACTAGTACACACGGGGAACGCCTCTTTTCTAAGATGAGAACTACCCTCAGTATAACTTAATTTTCGCCGCTGTGGCTTGTATTCCCGGCGTGAATCTCGTAAGCTAATAGAGAACAGAAATACCCATATAGAGGGGTTTATTTTTGGAAGGGAATTGGGAAACTATGAAATCAACTTGGAACTTAGTGGGGATGACCTTGTGGGTCCTAGTCCTGGTCGCGTTGGTCTGGATGGTCCACGACATGCGGGTTCGCCGCATTCACCTCATCGTGACGGAACATCACAGCTTTTCGTGGCGTAATTTCACCATTTCAACCGTTGAGTTAGTGGTGTGGCTGTTGTTCTTTGGTGGGATGAGTTACACGACGTTCTTCCAAAATGTGAACCAGCTTGGCAACCGGGTCAGCGAAACGACGCGGTATGAACCCCTGGTAATCACCACGGGAACCAGTAGTGGTTCTGCCTATTATGTTGTGGTCCACAACAGTGATGGTAAGAAACCGGTCCAACAATACACGTATCTGACCGAGGGTGAAAAATACCAGGTTAACAGTACGGATGCGACGGTCGCAGCGGGTAAGAAGGCTATTAATTTGCCAGCCTCGGCCTACCAATGGGATGAAAAGAAAGTCAAAAAGTATGATCAACGACACCAGAAGGCTTGGGTCGGGGTCATCGAGACGAACTACAAGAAGTCCTTTGTCAACGGGATCGGGCTACATGCCGGCCGATTGGCCAATCGCTTCACATTGATTCGGATTCCGGATCATTCGTTTATGTTAAAGGAATAGTGAGTTGTAGCCGAGACGTTCTGTCTTGGCTATTTTTATGTCTTGCTGGCATTGCTATCTATAATGTGGTTTAAAAACCGAATAGCAAGATGCAGCGCCTCCGGGCTGGTGAAAATGAGACCGGAACGCTGTGGGTGCACGCGCGGAGCCAAAGAGCGGTCTCCACGCTTAGGTTCGAGCCTCTGCGAGTCTCAAACCTAGCAATTCCCTAAGCGATACAGCCCATCGCTAAGGGAATTCCCACGGCTGGGCTCATTTTCACCAGCCCTGCGGCTGATATTGGTTTGGGTCATCCGGTAGTGTGAGTCTGATTTATTCAGGTATCCAGCCAGTCAGCTAAAATAGAAAACTAAAACAGGTGTCGAACGCTTATCCTCAAGATAACTGTTCGGCACCTGTTTATAGCAAGTTATATAGATTTTTGGCGACAAACTTCGAAATTCAGGGTGGTTCACGTTCTGTCATGCTTAGGGATGATACGAGTGAATTGAATACTACCCGCTTGATGGATCACGGACGACACTTGGAATTAAGCCAACCGCGTTGCTTCCAAAGACAAGTCTAGCCGGAGGAGGCCAGGGATGGAGCCGGCCGTGGTGGTACTGTTAGATCGAGTGATTTTCTCGACCTTACAGTACGGGCGACTTTGAAGACCCGCGCCCCTGGCGGGGCTTCAAATCGAGCGAGAAGCCCACAGGGCTGAAGCGTCCCCACAGCAGGCGTAATCCCTGGCAGTCGCAGGCGGGCCATTTACTCTTTGGAAACAATCTGGTAGTCATTAGGATTTGCTGCTAACGGACTGTATTCGTCCATCTGGCTATCGCGGTAGTCCCACCACTCGTTGCTGTAGCCCACGAAGCCCGCCGCAGTCATGGCATCATTCAGGATACGGTAATGCTGTTCCTGAATCGCCGTGCGGGGCGCGTCACGATGGGCCGCTGCCGTGAAATCATCGAACGGGGTTTGCATCTCGAGTTCATTGCCGTCCAAGTCACAGAGCGTGAGGTCAAAGGTGACCCCCTTCTGGTGTGAGAAATTGGGATTGGGTTTTGCGACGAAGGCTGGGTCCGGGTAGACCTCAAAGAGGCGTTCCTGGGCCGTTACGGGACGATAGGCATCCCAGACCTTGAGCCGATAGCCCTGTTTACGCAGTTGCGTACTGGCGGCCGCAAGCTTCTTGGCCGTACCAGTCCGGGCGATGGCGGTGGTGAAGTCATAGACAATTTGGTTGGTAAAGTTGTTTGTGGTGGCGTAGCGCAGGTCGACCAGGATGCTGGGATCTAGCGCTTGAATATTGCTAAAACCAGTTTCGAGTTGAGACATGGGGCACCTCCAATAAGAATTACGCCCAGTATACCGGGTTCATTAGCGAAAAGCTTGTGAAAGGGCTTACCGTTTGATCGCAAAAAAAGAAGCCCGATTGTTATCGGACTTCCCCGTCAAGAAACACGAAAGTCACTCAGCTTTCGCACAGACTAGTTTAGCGTACTTTTAAGACTCACCTAGAGTGATTAGGCGAGGTTAGGGTCGTTGCATTACCAAGTGATTACCGGGCGTGTTCGAGGCGATCCTGAGCGTAAATTCCAATATCAGCGACGTGGACGGTCCCACAGTGGCGTTTTCCAGTAGCGGTCAACAGGCCAATCTTGTTGTAGGCCATGGTGACCGTGCTGTCGGCAACGACCGCGACGCCCATGACCTCACCAGTGTCGGCGTTGATCCCTGAAGGCACATCGATGGCAACAGTCTTGGCATCAGCGGCGTTAATGGCGTTGATGGCATCGGCGAACTTGCCGTGAATTTCACGGGAAAGGCCGACCCCGAAGATGGCGTCGATGATGACGGTGGCATTGACCACGTGGTTCAGGTCAGTGGTAAATGGAATGTGGTAGTAGTTGGCAATCTTGAGCTGTTGTTGCGTCTGAGGGGTCGCCTTGTCACGGTCACCCAGCAGGTAAACCTCGACGTCGATGCCGCGGATGTGTAAGAGGCGGGCGACCGCGATGCCGTCACCACCATTGTTACCAACGGCGGCGACGACAACGACACGGCTCAGATCGAAATCATCATTTAAAATGTTATTGAACGTTGCCAAAGCGGCGCGCTCCATGAGAACCAACGCGGGAATACCGATCTCGTTCGTGGTGTGCGCGTCGTAGCGTTGGGCTTCGGCAATGGTAATGGCTTTACTCATCATTGATCCCCTCCTTAGGTGGGTATGAGAACTTATGAGTGTTGTTCCGTGACCGGACCGGATTGTAGAACCCGACTCGACAAATACTGGAGTTGGGTGGTGATACTGGCGTAGTCAAAGTCAGCATCTGGGGTCACCTGTTGCCACCAATCATGTAAAACGGCAATGGCCTGCGTAACCAGATCCTGACCGGCTATCGTGAGGGTTAGGCGGCGGTTACGTCGGTCCTTAGGGTCAGTTTCCTTTTCAATCAAGGCTAGTTTGACCAGGTGTTGAACCATTCGGGCCATTAGGCCTTCATCGACCGCCATGGTCCAGGCCGCCTTGCGTTGATTTAACTGGCTGGTTTCGGAAACAAGAACTAACAAATAGAATTCAGTGATATTTACCGGCATGGCATCGGCTTCCAGGATCTGGTTCATCGCCCGCTGAAATTGCCGGTGGAGGATGGCCAAATTCGTGGTAAAGTCTAGTATCGAGTCTTCCATGAGCCACCTCCTCAGTCGTCGTTATGGTGCTTACTCTTAGTTTAACACCAGATCGCCAATGGGGATGAGGTCGGCCACTTATCTGGGGCAAAGAAGTGCTAGAATAGCAGTAAACCTAATTTATGGGAGGCATTATCACATGTACATTCAAATTCCAACTGATATGGATGAGGTCCAAATGCGTCAGCTGCAACTGGAACAACAAGGGGAGACCTGGAGTGAGGACCAGATCATCCATCAGGCTGTGTTGGATACCTTCCAGGCTTACCTGGATCAGATTGAAGATGGGCACTACGACACGGCGACCTGGCAGGATGAAGACTTAATCGTGACCGACATCAATGGTGATCAGACCGCTACGGTTCAGCCACAGGGTGACACGTTCATTGCAGATTTTCGGAAGGATGCCGATCAGACGTCTAGCGATCTGGAGCAAGCGGCCATCAAAGCTGCCGGTGCTCGCTAGGAAAGTGGCCATTTTATAAATTTTGTACTAGAATAAAGGTGTTGTGCGCCCTTAGTGTAATGGATAGCACATGAGATTTCGGTCCTCATGATCCGAGTTCGACTCTCGGGGGGCGCAATAATTTTTTCGGAAAAGTGAATAGAATCGTTGAGTTGACGCCATTTCTATGTGGCGTCTTTTCTTTTGGTGCAACGCGTGCAGGGATAGGCATAAAGGACCCTCTCTGAATTAATTCCATTCGCAGGTCGGCTGACGTTCTTGGAGAGACACCTGGAATGCCAGCCTTTTTAAAAAATAATACTTGCTATGAAGTGGACTCCATAGCTTATGATAGGTCCTATTGATAACAAGGATAGGAGATGCGTGGATGAATAGTAAAGAGGCAGCGAAAATTATGAATTTACCAGTGGACACGCTCCGTTATTATGAACGTATTGGTGTGATGCCACCAGTTGAGCGTAACGAAAATGGTTATCGTAATTATCGCAACGTGGATCTAAACTGGGTTTTTATCATCAATAGGTTACGTGAGGCGGGGTTGTCAATTGAAGCCCTGTTAGAATTTGCAAAGCTGACGGAGAGTTCTGGTGATACGACAGCGGCAAAAAAAGATATTTTAGCTGAGCAGTTAGGTGAACTGGATGAGAAGATGGCCGATTTGGAACGAACGCGAAACTTATTGAAGTACAAGCTGGATACGTTTGATTATCACTTAGGCAAGTTTGGCGTAAATGGAGCTGGGACGGAGTCGACGGATAAACTGTGGGAAGACCCACGGTTTAATCGTCAGGCAAGTACTGATGAAAATAAATAATTTGCCAATAACACTTGCTGTGAAGTGCACTCTATAGTTTAGACTAGCCTTATTCAGTGAAATAGAGAGCGCAACGAATTCATTGTTCGGCACTCAAGACGAGATATGTAGAATAACAATCAAAACTCATTTTAAAGGAGAGACTCAATATGTCAGAAAATAAATTTGGATTAGTTTATGCTGGTGCTCTTGAAGAAAACGTTCCTGGTGGCGTTGAATTACGGCCAATCTCATTTAACAACTTTGATGGCGTTAAGATTGCGGCTAACTTATACTTGCCAAGCAATTTTGATGCTAGTCAATCATTACCAGCCATTGTTGTTGCTCATCCCAATGGTGGGGTCAAAGAACAAGTTTCCGGGTTATTTGCCCAACGTTTAGCTGAAAAGGGGTTTGTGACCTTGGCATTTGACGCTGCTTATCAAGGTGCCAGTGCCGGTGAACCTCGCCAAACGGACAGACCATCTAACCGTGTCGAAGATATTCGCGCTAGCATTGACTACTTAGAAACCTTTAAGGGTGTTGATACCAATCGTATTGGTGCTTTAGGAATCTGTGGTGGTGGGGGTTACACCATCCAAGTATCCAAGACGGATAAGCGAATCAAAGCTGTTGGGACAATCAGCATGTTCAACAGCGGTCGGGTTCGGCGGAATGGTTTTGGCGATAGTCAATTAGCTACGATTCCAGACCGAATGGCCCAAGCTGCGGCTGCTCGTGAAAAGTATGCCAAGACGGGTGAGGTTGATTACATCGGGGACCTGTTGACTCACCGGACAGAATTTACGAAGGAACAATTGGAACAAATTCCGGCCGGCCTATACCGTGATGGGGTTGAATACTATGGCGATACGCACTTCCATCCAAACTCTCAAAGTCGCTACACGGCAATGAGCTTGATGGACTTGATGGCTTTCGACGCTGAAAACAACGTTGACTTGATTGACCAGCCTTTACTGATGATGGTCGGGGATGTTTCGGATACCCGTTACATGACGGAAGCTGTTTTCAATAAAGCAACTGGGACCGATGATAAGAAACTGATTTTGATTAAGGGTGCTAGTCACATTGAAACTTATTGGGTACCAGAATACGTGGACCAAGAAGTGACGGCAATGAATGATTTCTTTAGCGCTAAGCTCTAAAATAGTTTAGGTTGAGTGTCTAACTGATTGGGGTTAGGCACTTTTCTTATAGCAACGAAAGTTAAACGAGGAGGATATCTTATGGATCATTCTGACAAAGGAAAAAATATGACCAATAACACGACGAATCAGGCACTGATTCTTTACTACTCAAATTCAGGTAATACCAAACGAGCGGCGGAAACGCTTCAGGCACAAACTGGGGCGGATATGCAGGCGTTGACCTTCTCGCCGGCTTACCCGAAGACCTATCTGCGATTGGGGATGGTGACCCAACGCCAGTTGAAGAAAAATAGTCGACCAAAGATTACTAATGATTTAGACTTGAAGCCGTATCAGATAATCTATCTGGGGTTCCCAACTTGGTTCCATCGGCCACCGATGTTTGTGAATACTTTCTTTGAGACGGCCGACATTCAGGGGAAAGTCATTGTGCCATTTACAACGAGTGCTAGCAGTCAGATTTCAGAGAGCACGCCGTTTCTGAATGAAATGGCCAAGACGACTGGGGCGGATGTCCAGACTGGTTTTGCGGCTAACGATTTACGCGAAATTACTAACTACTTGAAAACACATCAGCTTATAGACTAGTTTAAGGTGCTCATCCCCTGATGTTGAGGGGCTGGGAACCTTTCAGCAATGGATAAGTTCGATACCCAATTGGTGAAGTCAATAATATTATGTAGTATAGTAAAAAGTAAGTACGAATGTAGACTAAACGATAAAGTGAGTGATGAGCTTGAATAAAGAGCGACTGGCAGCCTTTACAGACGCCGTGTTGGCAATTATTATGACGATTTTAGTATTGGAATTGGAGAAACCGAAAGTTGTTAGTGTGCAGGGGTTATGGGACCTACGGGAGAACTTTATGGCGTATACCATCTCTTTCTTTTGGATCGGTCTGATGTGGGCGACCCAGCACAGTCACTGGCAACGAGTCACTAAGATTAGTGAAAATACGGTTTATGCTTCTCTTCTGATGTTATTTCTGTCATCATTCTTTCCTTACACGACGAGCTTAGTTGCCCAGAACTTTAATAATTCGACAGCTCAGGCACTCTATGGAATTGTTATTTTAGGGGTCTCGTTCAGTAATATCTTGATTTCGGGAACACTGAAGAAGGTCAATCCTAAAACGCATTTTGGGTGGTTATACAACTTGGACAATCGGTCAGTTTTCATAGACCTCTTGGTTAAAGTTGTCGGGTTAGTGTTGTCAATTACAGTATTTCCACCGGCAATGGTTTGGGCAATTTTCCTGGGGATGTTGGTCGTAGGTGTTGATGGTGTTAGAGAAACATGGAAAAAGCGAATTCATGAATAAATGAAGTCAGTGTACTTTATGTAACGGATAACGAAATAGTCCAGTCAGTGGTTGTTTACCATTGACTGGACTATTTTTGTGAGATTAATTGGGCTTATTTTGAAGTGCGGTCGGCCATTGTTGCCGAATATCACTGATTAAAGGAGATAGTCTCTCTTTCTGGGAAAGCAAATAACTCGCATAGATGGGCATTTGAGCACTGTCATTACTAATTGGCACGGTCACGCGATCCGCATCAGCTTTCACACGTTCCTTAAAGAAGGGGTCGCTTTGCGAGAGATTAGTGGTGAAGAATGGGAATCGGGAATACTTAGTGATCTCGGCAAAGGAGTCCCGGTCGTCTTGGGACATGAACTTTGCGTTTGCAATTTCATCTTGGATGATAGTTCCCCAGGGACCGATTGCCCGCATCACAATAAAGCTTAAGCCTTTCAGCTCATCGAAGGTAACCGTCGATTGGTTAGCTAGGTACATGAATTGGTCCAGGCAGACTTGTAAACGTTCTTCGCCAACGTATAGGGATTCGATGTTATCTGCAAAAATTTCTTGGTTAGAAAATATGAGTGCATATTGATTGTTATTAAGCGCGTTCGCAATTTTTTCTGTGGGCACAAAAGTATCTGCGACTTGAATGTTTTCTTTTAAGGTTCCCTGTAGCTGGTTTAATAAAATTAGTGGGCCAGGAACGGTAGCTGCGAGAGGGGTTACATGCCGACTGTGATCATAGTTCTGAACTTTGGTAACCATTGCTGCACTTGCTTCTAAGACGCGTGCGGCCTCTTTGGCGGCCAGCTCACCAGTCGGGGTAAGTCTAATTCGGTTTGACTGTCGCTCAAACAATTTAACGCCAAAGTCATCTTCCAGCTTTTGCATGCCGCGGGTGACTGATGGTTGGGTCACGTTCAATTGCGCCGCGGTTTGTGTCAATGTGCCAGTCTTCGCGAAGACGGTGAGTTCCTCTAGTAAGTAACTTTCAATCATATCCTCAGCTCCTATGCATGCGTTAAACGTATGGTAGCATGCTTATCTAGTAATTTTCAAACAATCAGTCTCGCTCTATGATGTAATCATTCAATTAGAGGGCGGTGACGCGAGGTAATGGTCGAGCAATCTATAAAGTTAAATAATGGGGTTGAGATGCCCAAGATTGGGTTTGGCGTTTTTCAAATCATTGATGATAAAGAATGTGAAACTGCGGTAACACAGGCCTTACAGGCAGGATATCGCACAATTGATACCGCTACGGCGTATCAAAACGAGGTCGGAGTTGGTCGAGCCATTCAGAAGAGCGGCATTGAACGTGAGGAGCTGTTTGTGACGTCTAAGCTATGGGTCGCAGATGCTACCTATGAGCGAGCCAAGGCGGGGATCGATGCGTCCTTGAATCGTCTGGGCTTAGATTATCTGGATTTGTATCTATTACATCAACCGTACGGGGATGTTGTTGGCGCTTGGCGGGCAATGGAAGAAGCCTATCAAGCTGGCAAGATTCGGGCAATCGGCGTTTCTAATTTTTATGCCGATCAATTGAAAAATTTAGAATTAACGACAACTGTCAAACCAGTCATTAACCAAATTGAAATCAATCCTTGGTATCAGCGAAATGAAGACGTGGAATTTTCGCAAGCAGAAGGGATTCAAGTAGAAGCGTGGGCGCCATTCGCTGAAGGCAAGCAATCAATCTTTAATAATCCCACACTAATTAAAATTGGTGAACGATATGGCAAGTCAGCCAGTCAGGTGATCCTACGCTGGTTATTGCAACGGCAAATTGTGGTCATTCCCAAGACGATTCATCCGGACCGGATGGCAATGAATTTGGCCATCTATGATTTTGAACTAGACAAGCAAGACATGCAGCAAATAGCCGCGCTTGATCAACATCATAGTCAATTCTTTGATCACCGTGATCCGATAACCATTGACCAAATTTTCGGGACTAGTATTAAAAAGAATCGAATGGCTGGGTGAAACTAAGCACGGGCTGATGTGACATGAAAGAACTGCTTAGGAGTTGTTAGGCTAACATTGCAGTAAAACAGTGCGTGCAATTAAAAAATTAAAGGAATGAGGGAATCAAATCATGAATATTATTTGGATGTTGTTACCCGCAATTGCGTGGGGTGTACTGCCATTACTTGTAAGCCAATTGGGTGGTCGGCCCATCAATCAAATTTTTGGAACGGCTATCGGAACCCTGATTGCGAGTATCGTAGTGCAACTTGTTTTACGACCGGCGATTGATGTGACGGCCTTCGTAATGGCCGCTGTGGCGGGAGCCTTCTGGATTGTTGGGCAATTGGGTCAATACACAGGTTATGCCAATGTTGGTGTTTCCAAGACGATGCCTATTTCGACTGGCTTGCAATTAGTCGGTACCGCGTTGGTCGGCGTTTTCCTATTTGGTGAATGGCACACGACAGCTGCTAAACTGATTGGTGCCCTCGGGGTTGTTCTGTTAGTTATTGGTGTCATCCTGACCTCTATTCAGGAGAAGCAGGATGCCGGTAGCGAGAACCAAACGCGTACCATTATTATGCTAGTGTTGACGACTATTGGATTCATCGTCTTTAATGCGATTCCTAAAGCTTTATCTGCATCGGGAATTGCTATCTTCTTACCGGAATCGATGGGGATGGCTGTCGCAGTGTTCGTTTATATGATAGCTCGTGGTCAGATAAAGATTGTTCGAGAACGCGCTAGTTGGTTGAACGTTCTTGGCGGTTTAGTCTTCTCAATTGCTTCATTGACGTATATTGTTTCCGTTAGTCAAAATGGTGTCAATACAGCGTTTGTGGTTTCTCAGTTATCCGTTGTGATTTCAACGTTGGGTGGGATGTTGTTTCTGCATGAACGTAAGTCACGATGCGAACTGGTGCTGACGTTAGGCGGGTTAGTGTTGATTGTCATCGGTGCGATTGTGACCACGCTAATTTAAGCGCCATTAAGTCAGTGTTGATGGTTAGACACGACAACCCTAGCCTGATTGAACGAGTTATTTTTAAGTAAGGGGCTTGTAATGGATAAGAGTAGAGAGAAATTTGGAATTGTATTACCAATTATTTTATTAAGTTATTTCATGATTCTATTAGATAATTCAATTATTTTTACGAGTACGGTAAAAATTGCCGCGGATCTTCAATTGAATTCGCAAACACTAGCATGGGTCAGCAGTGCTTACACCTTAACCTTTGGTGGCTTTCAATTATTTGGCGGTCGAATGGGGGATGTTTATGGGCGTAAACGGGTGTTCTTGATTGGTTTATTGTTATTTTCGTTCTGTTCACTAATGGTGGGCTTATCCACAAATGCCGTGATGATTATTTCGATGAGGGCCTTTCAAGGAATTGGTTCAGCCATCTTAGCGCCAACCACGCTAGCACTCCTCCTAGACAACTATCAAGGAACCATGCGTACCCGAGCAATTGCGGCTTATGGGGCAACTGCTGGAATTGGCGCTAGTTTTGGGCTAGTTCTAGGTGGTGTCATTGCCAGTGTATTTTCTTGGCGGTACGGTTTCTTCTTGAACGTACCAGTTGGCTTACTCATGTTTTTCCTAACCCTACATTTCATTGAGGATAACGAAGGTAAAAGTCTCATTGAGGATAACGAAGGTAAAAGTCGTAATCATCTTGATATTGCCGGGACACTATTGTCGGTGTTAGGGCTCTCCGCATTGGTGTATAGCATTGATGGGACGTCTCACCAGGTCTTAGCTCTGATTATTGCGGTGATTGCACTGAGCTTGTTCGTGTATGTCGAACGGGTTGTGTCGAGTCCAATCATGCCGTTGCGACTATTTACTGATTGGCAGCGAAGTAGTGCGTATATTGCGCGATTCTTCTTTATTGGTGCGGCATTTGCTTATTTCTTCGTGACACCGCAGGCCTTGCAACATATCTATGGCTTCACGCCGTTACTAGCCGGTTTGGCGTTTTTACCAGCGACCATTCCGCAATTTATTAGTGCGTTGCAGGTTTCTAGATTATCAATCAAATTTGGCAATGCGCGGTTAATTATTGCGGCCATTGTGTTCGTCATTGTGGGGGTCTTGATGACTGTATTCTTAGGGATGAATCAGGGCTATTGGATTGCTGTTGCTATCCCGATGGTTGTCTTTGGGATTGGCCAAGGATTGGCCCTTAGTCCTTTAACGGTCGAGGGAGTTGCTAACACAGATCCAGAAATTGCTGGGGCTGCTTCCGGGGTGGTCAATACTGTCCATCAGTTTGGCCAATCCGTTGGGATGTCAGTGGTCATTGCACTGACTAGTGGCGTGCACAACTGGTCAACGAGCTATCGTGAACAATTACTGATTATTGCAGTCATTGCCGGGATGAGCTTGATTGCGGCTTTAGTTTTGCAAGGCAGTCAGAGTCGGCAGCAAAGCAGATAGGATAAACAAGAGTGGATAGTCGTTAGGTAGGGGGCAGATGAACCCTACAAAAAAGTGCTATACGCGTAACGCATGGTACCATGTTTATCTAGTAATTTTCAAAGACTGAATTGAGGCTTAAGATATAGTCATTCAATCGGAACGGCGTGCAACTCTAATGGTGCGATGTTGTTAGCTAACAAAGGAGTGAATAATAATGTACGAGGATTTAAACGGTAAAGTCGCTGTCATTACAGGTGGCTCCAAAGGAATTGGTTCAGCAATCTCAAAGCGTTTTGGCAAGGAAAAGATGAACGTTGTTATTAACTATAATAGCGACCCAGTTGGCGCGCAAAAGACTGCTGATGAGGTTAAAATCGCTGGTGGACAGGCTGTGATTGTTCAGGCGAATATCGCGACTGAGAATGGCGTTAAGGCGTTGCTGAAGGCAGCACTTGATAACTTTGGTGATTTGGACGTCTGGGTCAACAATGCGGGAATGGAAATCAAGTCCCCGACTCATGAAGTTACGTTGGATGACTGGAACAAGGTAACGGCTATTGATCAGACTGGCGTGTTCCTAGGCTCACGGACGGCATTGGCGTATTTCAAGGAACACAATAAACCAGGTAACATTATCAATATGTCTTCGGTGCATGAACAAATCCCATGGCCAACGTTTGCCAGTTATGCGGCTGCCAAGGGAAGCGTTAAGTTATTTACCCAAACGATTGCTATGGAGTACGCACCAGATAATATCCGAGTCAACGCGATTGGCCCGGGCGCAATTAATACACCAATCAACGCTAAGAAATTTGCAGATCCTGAACAATATGCCCAAACAGCTAACATGGTGCCTATGAATCGGATTGGAACACCGGAAGAAGTGGCTGCGGGTGCCGCTTGGTTAGCTTCTGACGAATCTAGTTATGTCACTGGAATTACGTTATTTATTGATGGTGGAATGACCCTGTACCCGGCCTTCAAGGATGGTCAAGGCTAATACCCTTATGAAGGGGCGGAAGCGAATCGTTTTGGGAATCTTAGGACTATTTCTAATTGGAGGGATGTTCATTATGGTTTTAAACAAGCAACGAGTAGAGTCACAAGATGGTCAAATTGCTGGCCAGCCAATTACGGCCTATCAATTAGGAAAAACGGACGGTGCTTGGCAACACGGTTATGGAACGAAATCAGATGACCGAGATACCAATAGCAGAAACCAGCCGACACGCCGACTGACGAAGGAGGCTAGTAGCATTATTATTTATTTCTCACGGTCTGGTAGTACGGAATTGGTAGCTAGCAAAATTGCTGAGCAGACTAACGCTGACCTGTTAGAAATTGTCGTTAAAAATCCTTATTCAGGAAACTATCAGCGGACGTTGTCTCGTGCCAATACAGAACGTGAGAGAGAAGACTTTCCGGAACTGGACATGCGGGTGCCTGATTTAAGTCAGTACGATACCATTTATTTAGGTTATCCGATCTGGGCTATGACCCTTTCTCATCCAATGACGGCATTCTTAACGGCAAATGGGAGCCAACTAACGCATAAAAAGATTGCACCATTTATGTCTGAAGGTGGCTACGGACAAGGCGATAGTGTTGACCGTATCAAAGATATTTTAAGAGTCAGTGGCGCTCAGAAAAATCAATTTACCGCAGCATTGGTTGTTGATGGGAATAAGGTTGATCGTGCAGACAAGCGCATTGCTAGCTGGGTGACCCGGGTTCAGCAAGGCTACGAGTTGAAATGATTGTCCATTTGTAAGGACAAATGCTTGCGGTGAAGTCCACTTCATAGCGTAAAATGAAGGTGTTCATTCGGAAGGTTAACGAACAGGAAAAGTTGGGAGCAATCGTAATGAAAGTGATAATTTTAGGAGCCACGGGACAGATTTCTCAGTTCTTAACGTCACAGTTGCTAAAGGAAACCAAGGTGGACTTGACGCTATTCGGTCACAATGTCACGCAACGTTTGGCAATTGATGATTCACGTGTTCAGTTCATTGACGGTGATTTAGCAGACGAAGAAAAATTAGTGACAGCTTTAAGTGGTCAAGATCTGGTCTTTCTTAATGTCCCACTGACTGACGCCATGAATACAACGCATCAAGCGATGAAAATCGCAGGTGTTAAGCGACTAGTAATCTCAGGAACCATCGGTCTTTACGACGAAGTCGGTGGTAAGTTCGGTGAATGGGGTCAATCAATGATGGGGTCTTTTGCCGGACGCGATGATGAACGGGCCGCAATCAAGTCGTTAGAAGACGATCCGCAAATCGATGAAACTTATATTCGGATGACCATGCTCTATAACAATGCGGAAAAGACGGATTATACGTTGATTCCATTTGGTGAAACGGTCACTGGTGCCCAGGTTTCTCGGCAAGCCGTTGCAAATTTTGTCACGGCCATTGTTAAACAACCAGACCTTGAGGTTCATCAGAATGTGGCCATTATTGAAAAGGGTTCTGAGAACATGGCTAAGCCGTCGTTCTATTAACGCGTATGGCATGGATTCTTAATAACTCAGGTTAAAAAATATTGAAAAGGGACTTGCTATGAAGTTAGCTCCATAGTTTATAGTGAGTCCATGAAGTCAAACGAGGAGGAAACATTATGAAAGTAATGATTTTAGGTGCAGCAGGTCAAATCGGTCGTATGGTGACACAGAATTTATTAGATCAGACAGATGATGAATTGGTCTTATATGGTCGGAACGTGACGTCACGGTTAAGCGATGTCAAGAGTTCCCGGGTGACGTTGGTCGATGGCACTTTCCAAGATGTTACAACAATTAAGGCAAACTTAACGGATGTTGATGCCGTTTACCTGAGCTTTGTGGCCAATGACGATATTGTTGGACCACTAGTTAAGACATTGGAAGAAACAGGCGTTAAGCGGTTCATCGCTGCCAACGTTCCCGACCTTTACCAAGAAGTCAGTGGTAAGTTCCAGTCATGGTACCGTGAACACACTGGAATTGTTTGGGAAACACCTTACAAGAAATCTGCTGATATCATTGAAAATAGTCAATTAGATTACATCATTTTGCGGATTACTTGGTTGTACAATCAAGACGGTAATACGGCCGTTCACGTCACGAAGAAGGGCGAACCTTTTACGGAAGCACAAGTGACGCGGCAGGCAGTTTCACAATTTGTAACGGATCTATTGTCAGGTAAAGCGGACTACCATCGCGAAAGTTTGGGCTTGGGCGAACCAGGCGCAGACTTTGCTAAGCCAAGCTTTTACTAAAGTGAACTCAAGGAGGAAATATAATTATGACAAATGTACCAATGATTAAGTTAAGCAATGGTGTTGAAATGCCAGCAGTTGGGTTTGGGGTTTTCCAAATCGAAAATGGCGGAACGAAGCAAGCTGTTTTAGATGCGATTGACGCAGGCTACCGGTTGATTGATACGGCCCAAGCTTACGGTAATGAAGCCGAAGTTGGTGAAGCTATTAAGGAATCACCAGTTGCTCGTGAGGACCTCTTCGTGACGACCAAAGTGTGGGTTAGCTCAACGGGTTACGACGCAACGATGAAGGCCTTCCAAGATTCACTGGATAAATTGAAATTGGATTATTTGGATATGTACCTGATTCACCAACCTTATGGTGATGTTTATGGGTCATGGCGTGCTATGGAAGAACTACAAAAGGCGGGTAAAGTTCGGGCCATTGGGATTTCCAACTTCAATGCCGACCGGTTCGTTGATTTGGCTATCCATAACGACGTGACGCCACAATTAAACCAAATCGAAATCAATCCCTGGAACCAACAAAAGGATGAAATGGACTGGTTGAAGAAGGAAGGTATCCAACCTGAAGCTTGGGCACCATTCGCTGAAGGTAAGCACAATCTGTTCACTAACGAAACGTTAACGAAGATTGCGCAAGCCCACAGCAAGGGTGTTGGCCAAGTGGTTCTGCGTTGGCTCTACCAGCGAGGTGTCGTGTCATTAGCTAAGTCCGTGCACAAGAACCGGATGGAAGAGAACATCAACATCTTTGACTTCGATTTGTCAGACGCTGAAATGGACCAGATTGCAGCTCTCGACATGCAAGAATCAGCCTTCTTTGATCACCGTGATCCTAAGATGGTAGCAGCCTTAGGCGGTCGTCAGGATTAACTGAACAATTTCAAATGTGACAGGTAAGGATTTGTGTTTAAAATCCTTGCCTGTTTTTTGATGCCACTGGCTCTATTCTCGGGACCATAATTTTGCTACCGTGTTCTAAAGACTAAATAGTGAATTCAAAATTGTATAGTATACGATCTATGTATACTAGCTTGCTAATCTAGTAATTTTCAAAAAATCCAAGTCGTCTTATGATTGATTCATTCACTTCGAAGATAAGTTGTGACTCAGGTTGAGTTATCGGATTAACGCAGTTCTAACAAGCCTTCAATCCAGCGCTTGACTTGATCACATTAAGAAAATTACGTTGAGATAGGAGTTTGTCATGACTAAGAATAAAGAAAAATTTGGCATTGTGTTACCGATTATCCTGTTGAGTTACTTCATGATTCTTTTGGATAATTCGATTGTCTTTACCAGCACGGTGAAAATAGCCGCGGATTTGCACATGGATGCTCAGACTCTGGCATGGGTTAGCAGTGCCTATACCTTAACCTTTGGGGGCTTCCAATTATTCGGCGGCCGGGTTGGGGATGTCTATGGCCGTAAGCGGGTCTTCTTGATCGGATTACTGTTGTTCTCCTTTGGATCTTTGATGGTGGGGCTATCACCCAATGCCCCCATGATTATTGCCATGCGGGCTCTTCAAGGCGTGGGGTCGGCTATCTTGGCACCAACCACGCTCGCCTTGCTACTGGATAACTACCAAGGGAAGATGCGGTCACGGGCAATTGCGGCCTATGGCACCACGGCCGGGATTGGCGCTAGCTTTGGGATGGTATTTGGCGGGATCATCACCAGTCTGTTTTCTTGGCGTTATGGTTTCTTCTTAAACGTTCCGGTTGGCCTACTGATGTTTCTCATGGCAATTCGTTTTGTGACGGATGATGGACGTAAGCATTCGGGGCAGCTTGATATCATGGGAACCATCCTGTCAGTGATTGGTCTATCAGCGTTAGTCTATAGCATTGATGGGACAGTTTATCAGGTGCCCGCGCTCTTTCTTTCAGTGCTGACACTGGGATTGTTTGTCTATGTTGAACGTGTCGTGAACAGTCCAATTATGCCGTTACGACTCTTTAAAGATCGCCAGCGTAACAGTGCCTACATTTCACGCTTCTTCTTTATTGGCGGGGCCTTCGCTTACTACTTTGTGACCACCCAAGCTCTGCAGCACACGTATGGCTTTACGCCGCTATTGACCGGTCTAGCCTTTTTGCCCGTGACCATTCCCCAATTTATCGGGGCTCTACAAGTTTCAAGATTGTCGGATAAGATCGGCAATGCTCGCCTGATTGTGATTGCGGATGTGCTCGTTACCCTGAGTTTCTTGGTGACCGTCGTTCTGGGCTTAGAGCGGGGCTACTGGGTAGCGGTGGTTATCCCAATGATTATCTTTGGATTCGGTCAGGGATTGGTGCTCAGTCCATTGACTATGGAAGGGGTAGCCAATACCGACCCTGAAATTGCCGGGGCCGCTTCTGGCGTGGTCAATACGGTCCATCAATTTGGGCAATCGGTTGGGGTTTCAATTGTGATCGCCTTAACCAGTGGGGTTCACAGCTTTTCAACGAGTTATCATGACCAGTTGCTGATTATCTCAGTTATTTCAGGGTTAAGTCTGATTGCGGCGCTGTTTTTAAAGGGAAACCAGCAGCGAGAACCCGTTCAGCAATCTCAAATTTAAATGAAGGGGTCTGCCACGTCAGCTTGGCAGACCCCTTTTTAATTGTTTCTAACACGATGGATTTCAGTCGTCCGGGTTGGTTCTGGTGCCAGTATTGTGATTTTTATAAGCAATTGTTGGTGATAGCACATTAAACGTTGACAACCAGTCGAAAAGACCTATACTTAATAAGTCGTTACGACCTATTAGTTGGGAGGCAGAGAATGTACGAACTATTGATACTAGGCACGCTAATGTCACAGGATATGTCGGGATACAAGCTCGGGCAGGTTCTGGAAAGTGTATTGGTTCCGCGTCGCAAGATTTCTAACGGCGTGATGTATCCAATCTTAAATAAGTTGGCGGAGGCCGGGGATATTATCTTTGTACCGGCGAAGGCGGACTCGCGGGGGAAGCGATTGGCACAGATTACCACACAGGGACGGCAGCATCTCCATGAAATGCTGGTGTCACCTGTTGCGATTGATGCCAAGCGCGAATCTCTCTATCGTTTTAAATTTAAAGGCATGGCTGGTGAGCCTTTGGCCGTCCAGCTACAGATTCTTAATGAATACAAAGCAGCCATTTTAACAGACTTAGAAGTTTATCAGCGCGTCTACCTGCATCTGAAAGAGAAGTTAGAGCACGCGTCACCAGATCGGGTTAGTGGTCTGGCGTGGGGCATTCGCACCCTTGAATTGCAAATTGCGGAGAGCGAAACCAAGGTCAAATGGACGAATCAACAGTTGTCGAGTTTAGGAACTGCCGAAGCGAATGGAGGAAATCAGCACAATGAGTAAGTCAACACGAAGTTGGATTGGGTTAGTTGCCCTCTCCCTAGGGGTCTTCATGGCCTTACTAGATGTCACGATTGTTAACGTGGCTTTGCCAACCATGGTCCGTGATTTCAATGAATCATTTAACAATGTGCAGTGGGTCCTAAATGCCTACTCATTGGTTCTGGGGGTTACCCTGCTAATCGTGTCTAAGATCGGTGATATGTATGGGCTAAAGCGAGTCTTTGTGATTTCCTTGGCGATCTTTGTCCTGGCCTCGGCAATCAATGGGATGGCGCCTAACCTGTTAGTCCTAGACATTGGTCGTGGTGCCCAAGCCTTAGGTGGTGCCGGGATGAACGCCTTGGCCATGGCGTTGGTCGCAGTTAGTTTCAAGGGAAGCAAACGGGGCGTGGCCCTCGGAATTCTGGGGTCCATTATTGGCTTGTCTTCCGCTTCGGGTCCGTTAGTTGGGGGTTACTTGGTGGCCCAATTTGGCTGGCGGTCAATCTTCTACGTGAACATTCCGATTGGAATTGTGGCGATTATCTTAACGATTATCTATGTTGATGAGGTGCCGGATCTGAGTCATAATCATCAGATTGATTTTGCCGGGATGGCCCTGTCCGCGGGGAGTTTATTTGCGCTTATTTATGGCTTGATTTTAAAGGAAAACCATCCGAACTGGACCTGGACGAGTCCACAAATGCTGGGCTGGTTTGGCGCGGCAATCGGGCTCTTCATCGTCTTTATCTGGGTTGAAAGTCGGCTGAAACAGCCAATGGTCAACCTGGAAATGTTTAAGAATCCACATTTTGTGGGCACGGTTATCGTAGCCCTGGCACTGGGTGCGGGGATCTATTCGTATAACACCTACCTGACGGCGCTGATGCAGAATTACATGGGCTACTCGGCCTTACAAGCTGGGGTCCGGCAATTAACGATTAGTATCTGGTCCCTAATTTTAGGCCCACTGACTGGGTATCTCGGCAATCGTTATTCTAAAAAGTGGATGATCAGTGGCAGTCTTTTCTTAGGTGGCATTGGTTTTCTCATGTTGGCCAATGTTATGACGGTCAACGTTTCCTTCGCCGAACTTTGGCCGGGGATGGTGCTCATGGGGATTACCAATGGGATGGTTAACCCACTCCTGAACAGTAGCGGTATGGAAGGTGTTCCAGTACGTGAGATGGGAATGGCTTCCGGCTTGATTAACGTTTTCCGGAAAATCGGGGTGACCTTGGGCATTGTTAGCCTCGGCTTGATTCAAAACAATGTCTATGAAAATTACTTAACAACTCACTTCGGTCAGATCAACATGCCCAAAGCAGCTGCGACGGGCATTCACCAGGCCTTGGTCAGTGCGGGACCATTCTCGGGTCACGGCATTGCCTTCAGTGCCCGGCTAGCAAAGATGCCATTTGCCCATGCCATTCAACAGACGGTTTGGCAGGCTTATGCCAACGGAACGCGTGCGGTGACGTTAACGTCGGCCATCATTGTTGTCATTGGGGGAATCTGTGCCGCTGCCTTTATGCGGAATCATAAGACCAATCCATCTGAATTGGATTAATAGAAGCGAGTTTATCAAGAATAAAAGTTTTATAGAACGTCAAAAAATCCCACAGAATTTTCTGTGGGATTTTTGTGAATGAAATTAAATTATTTGATGCCGCGAACATACCGTGAGTTACCAGTCACATATCCCCCGCTAACCTTGTAGCGCAGGGTGTCACGCTTGCTGAAGTTGTTCGCATTGGAATAAGTCCAACCCGTTACCTTGAGCACGGTGTTCTGGCGATAATGGCGGTTGCGCTTGGTCAGGTTAGCCGTGCGATACCGATTGACAGCCGTTTTGGTGACGATCTTCTTAGGCATCGTCTTCTTTCCGGCAATGACCAACTTTTTATTGGCCGTCACGTAGCGACCGTTTGTTAAGACGAAACGAGTGGTCAGGTTGTGGTGGACAATCTTCTTAACCTTGAGGACCTGCCCTTGGCGGTAGTGCGCCTTCTTCTTGGTCAGGTTCTTCTTGGCGTAGGCATTGATGCCGGAAGGGTTGGTGACGGTAATCTTGTTGGTCTTCTTCGTGTAGTAGACGGGGGCCACGACAGACTTCTTCGCTGTAATGTATCCCGTCTTTCCGGCAGTCTTACTGTGATGATTGACGTCGCGAACTTTGTAGCGCTTGGCGCCACTAGCCGATTTGGTATAGCCGGTCACAACAAACATCGGCCGGTTCTGCCGTGATTTCTTAGCGTAGACGGTGATTCGGTTCTTCTTGGTAAAGCTGGTCTTCTTATACAGAGCGAGCTTCTTGAGACCATAAACGGCACTGCCTTCTGGCGCCACCGTAGCGCCGGAACCACCTGTCTGAATTTCGGGATCATAGACATAGGTGACTGTTTGAGCCTGGCTGGTAAAGGTGCCCTTGGCGTTGGCCGGGGACTTGGAAAGCTTGTAGTTCTTAATCGTGAGGGCATTGGTAGCATAGGCACTTCCCAGGCTTCCCGTCAGCGTCTTGTCTGGGGCAACTTGCTTGCCCTTGGCATCAACGTAGTGGACGGTGACCGGTTGACTCGTTGCGGGATTAGGATCTGGATCCGGATCGGGTGTGACGACATCTACGAACCAGGAACTAAGCGCTTGAAATTCACTGAGAACGAGTCCATCGAGTTCATACGTTCCGTCAGCTTGAAGGTGCAGGTAATTGGTCATCGGTGCTGTTAGCATTGCACGCATTTGCCGTACGCTATCATCGGTTTTAATGGTGGCCAGTTGTTCGTCGGATTCGGTACCCAGATGAGTTCCGAGTAACATGCCACCCATCATACTGGAGATGAGTGACTTAAAGGTGTCATCGTCTTCAGTGGCAAAGATCTGATCGTATGACTTGATGAGGCCTTCCGTGCCATCGATTTTTTCCATTTTTGGTCTAAATTCATTTTCATAGTTCGCCTGAAAATCGTCTCGTGTGAGCTGTCCCGTTTTAAAGCGGGCAGAATTTCCGATAATCCACGAAGACATATAGGTGGACGTGGTCATGCTGTCAATGAAGTCAGCCCCGCTGCCTGCCTCGCCTCCGGCTGAACGAACCAGATAGTCAATGGTCGTTTCACCGGGTAAGAGGGAGATGGGCACTATCATACTGGCAAGCGTACCTGTGAAGTTAGAAATATCTGGTATTTCTGGATACAAGTCATTAAGTCCTTGAATGAATACGGGATCATTGGCTTGTGTAGCAGTCACACTGTCTGGCCACTTGCCATACCAGTAAACTTTGTGGATACCAGTCTTGTCACTCACCAGGGTATAGGGCAGGCCGATTGATTGGACATTGTAGGTCTGCTCGGTCGTTTTCGCAGTGGTGACAGAACTATTGTTGGTTGTGGACGAGTCGGCAAAAGCAATACTTGGGCTAACCACACCGCCTAGTAACAGCAGGGTCAGTCCGGAGATGGTGATCTTATGGATTAGTCGATTCATTTCATACACCCCTTATACGTTTAGCGCCGTTATTATGATTGTAGTATATCATATAAACAAACTAATTAGGAGGGGAGAATGTTGGTATAACGGTAAACTTAACTCTTAAAATTGTTGAGTCAGTCAGGTGAATTAACCAAGCCGATGAATCACACGGATTTAAAGATGTGACCCCACTGAGTCTAGGCATAGGGGCCTATTTCGGGACGCTCAGGCGGTGAATAAAGGTGACGATGGCCGTGGTCGAGGTCTGCTGGGAGTCGTGTCCCCAGAGACTGATGAGGGTGCCACGGGTCGTCACACTGGGTTCAAGTGTCCGGTTGTGGTTGGCGTTGGTCCGATCGATTTCGTTAAACATGTCCGGGGTGTAATCGTCGCGAAGGTAATTCAAGAAGTAAGTATCGTAAGCAGCATTGCCAATGTATTGCAGCTGATAGTAGGTGGCATAGCTGTTGCAGTTAATAATTTGGCGGTTGCGGTTAACCAGATTGGGAACCGACACGCGTTTGGCACGCCGGTTGACGAGTTCGGCTCGTTCGGCGTGGTTGCCAGACTGGGACCAGTAGGTAACCACGATGTTGGCATCTAATTTCGGCAGTTGTTTCTTTAGAATGGAATCATTCCACACGACGGTGGTAAAGCCGCGCTTGTTCTGATCGCGGTTAAGTTGATTGACGAACTTGGTTAGGTAGCGGTAGTCGCCATCCGTTCCTGGAACCTCATCGGCACCGATAATGAGATCACGATATGGTTGGTTTTTAAAGCTACCATCCAGTTCGCGATAGATCTTTTTGGCGACGGTGACCGCCTTAGGACTGGTGTAGTCAAGCGTTTCTTTGTCAAGTTTGACGGCACGGTAGGTCTTGCCGTGTTTACGTTTGAGTTGTTTGAGAATCGCGCCCGCATGCGAGGGCAGATCGACGTCCGGAACCAGTTGAAGTTGGCGTTGGTTGGCAAAGGTAACCAGCCGTTTGAGGGCCTTGGGTGACAAGACCGTCTTCGAGGCCCGATTTCCCAAATAGGTTGACTGAAAGCTGAGATGTTCGTTGTCGCTGAGGTGCAGGACCACGTAGGTGAAATGCTGATCGGCCGCGGCCGAGATGACGCGCTTAAGGGAACTTTCGGAGAGGGGATGGCGGCCGAGATCGATGAGGAGTCCCTGCTTAGTATCCAGCTGAGAACGTCGCGCCGCCTGAGCGGTAGTTGCGATTGGTGAAATGAGAGCCAAACAGAAACTGATTAGAATAAGCATAATGAATGAACGACGCTTCAATGGCGTTCCTCCTCTGGTGAGTCACTGATAATACAGTCGCCCCTAGCATACTGTTTATGACTTGGCAGGGTCAATGAAAGAATGGTTTCCGAGTCAGATTTGGTCGAGAATCCGTGAAAATATGTTGGGGTGGGATGATTGTGAGGATAGAGAGTCATTTTTGCTAAATTCGAGACATCGTTAGTTGATTTTTCTGGGAATGGTGATGAAATTTCGTAATTACTGACATGATATGTCAGTCTGCTTTGCTAGAATGAGGTTATCAACTGATTTCACTAGCACTCCTGACTAGTGAAATCTAAAAAACTGAAGGGGCGATGTCGATGCTGAAAAAGAATATTGATTTGAACCAATACCTAGCCGACCAACAGATTTACGCGAACCTCTTAATCTATGATTACAGTCAAGCTGATGCGGTAGTGCCAGAGAATCGGGTGACCCTGTTGTCTCCGGAGCGGCGACGGCTAACCCAACGCGGCGGGCGTTACCAACTTTACAATAATTCTGGTGACTTCTACGTCAATGGTCTGACGTTAGCCGATCTCAATCGTCGATTGCCAGAGATGATGGCTAGTGACCAGCCACAAGTCTTATCGACTGAAGAACCGCACTTAGATATTGTGGCTGATTTGATTCGTCAGGTCGCGGCGATGGGGTTGGTGGTGACCGGCAGTCGCTATGTTTGTGAACGAACTTGGACAGCGACTGACGATCGTCGATTGATGGCAACCTTGCTGTCACATCGGGGCTGTACAGTCCAAGCTGGCGAAACGCCAGGTTCAACCATCATGGTGGACGAGGATCAGCAGCCTGTCATGCGAGAAGAACATGATGGACACGACGCAGAACTGGTCGACGATGTTCGATTCACTGTGCAGGACCGGGCGGGTCATCCGCTGATTCGTTTGATTCCCTTGGACTTATTGGGCACCGTTCTTTACGGCTTACGTTGCGGTTTTTCAGCACACCAATTGCAGGAGTGGCTTCTGTGGCCGAGACTGGATCAATCTTTGATTGGTTCGGCGCGATTAGCCTTAGTTGAGAGTCGCCAGACGCCAGCAAAGCCAATAACCTCACTCGCTGATTTACGGAAATTGAATACCGTCTCCGTGCCCACTGACCGGCCAATTACCGCGCGTTGGTTTCAATTTACGAATGCCGCCGACACGCGTGACTTGGGTGGCGCGATGGCTCCCGAAGAGGCGAGTGACGTGTTGGAAGCCGCGTTCCATGGTGACCCGCGTCCCAGTGATCGCGAATTCTCCGATTGGTTGGTCCGCCTTGCTGCGTGCTTTAACTTGCAGATTCAGCGGCGGCAACGGCGGCGATTAGCCGTTTGTGATGTCGACCAATTTAAGGTTGAAAATGGTGAAATCGAAGATCTGGAGGCGACTAGCCGGGCCAACACGGGTGGTTTTCCGGAAACGGTCTATGAAATCTTCGATCGTGAAGCTGGACTTTCGGTGTGCTACGACCTGTCATTTCGGGAACTGGTGCCAACCTTGTTGGCGTTGGTCGCGCAACATAAAATAATCCTTTCAAGGAAGGATAGTTAGACTGAACCGATTAAGTCTGGGGGGCCGATTGTGGCTTCCCAGACTTTAAGATTAAATTGTTGCAACCAAAAGTGTCAAACTGACATGATATGTCCATTTGACTGGGTATAATTGAGTGTATCAGGTGATTTCATGTGAGTATTAGTGAGCTGATGACTAAGGAGCGATGATTCTATTGAAAAAAGCAATGGATTATAACCAATATCTAGTTGAACACCAAATGGCCGCCACAATGTTAATTTACCGTTATAGTGAAGCCGATATCGTATCTCCAGGAAGCGACGTGACCGTCCTGTCGCCAGAACGTCGGCGATTGACCTTGAACGATGCGCGGTATCAGCTCTATAACGATACGGGTGTTTATGCCAATGGGGTGACGCTGGACGATCTTAAGTCGACATTGGCGACCTTAAGAGCCAGTGATCACGACCAAGGCTTGTCAGCGAACGTACAGGAATCCAGTACCATCATTAGCTTGATTCAGGACCTCGCGAAAATGGGGTTGACGGTGATGGGTAGCCGCTATGTCTGTGATCGCGCATGGGATGTTGATGATGATCGGCGGCTGGTGGCGGCGTTATTGCATCCGCAGTTGCGTAACGATCAACCGCAAAATGAAGCTCAAGAGGCTTCAATGTTGAATTACGATTGGGAACGGACTGTGCGACGGGATCGTCAGCCCAATGGGGTCAATAAGGTCGATGAAGTCCGCTTCACCATTCAGGATCAAACCGGGAAAACATTGCTACGACTCGTCCCACGGGAACGCTTAGGAACAGTCCTTTATGCGCTACGGTGTGGGGCTAGCCCGCAACAGATCCGCGAGTGGCTTCTGTGGCCGCGGCTAGAACAACTTTCTCTGGATTATGCGCAGCTATCCCTGCTGACCTGCTGGCAAAGCGAGTCGCGAAGGATTGTGACGCTGAAAGACTTGCTCACCCTGGACGACTTGGCGGTGTCCGACCAAGATTTAGGCGATTCGTGTTGGTATCAGTTCACGGATCAAAGTGAGAAACGCCGCTTTGGTGGGGCGATTCCCTTTACCGAAGCTGGCGACGCACTGTCTAAAATTTTTCACGGCCGTCAGTACGCCGGTGACCGCGAGTTTTCCGATGGGTTGGCGCAACTTGCTCAGCATGTCAATCTGCAAATTCAGCGGCGGCAGCGGCGATTGTTCGACATTGCTGATATTGACAGATTCCAAGAGTCTGAGGGTGAAATCGTTGATATGTCGGCTACGGGCCGAGATGGTCATGAGGGCCTGCCGGAAACGGTCTACGAAATTATCGATCTGGGCTCAGGTCGAACCCTACGCTATGATCTCTCAATTAATGACTTAGTGATGGCGGTACTCGCGTTTGCCAGCTAGTCTAGCTTCTCTAACGAAGAAACGGTAAACGTAAGAAAGTAAGGGTTATCAAAACATGGATTTAACTCAATCTGAGTGATTGCGATGATGATAACCAGCTTGAAGTTATCGAAATGGAGGTAGTCAAATGGCAAGCAATGCAAATAAAAAAGGCAATGAACAGAAACGCGTCGCTGAGATGTTAATCACCCTGTGGCAGGGTGGTCGGATCGTGGTCAAGGACCTGGAGGAAAAGTATGGGGTCGATGAGCGAACAGTTCGGCGCGACATCAAGGCGATTAAAGCCGCTGTGTTGGAACAGCGTGATTGGAGTTGGAACCATGATCTGGTTCAACGAGGGACGAGTAAGGTCTATGCCTACTACCTGACGACTCAAGATGAGTTGACCTATGCTGAAGTCTTGGCCTTATTGAAAATGGTGATTGGCGTACGAGCACTGAGCAAGCCCGAAATGTTAACGCTTCGCGAACATCTTTTGGGTTTGTTGTCGCCCAGCCATCGTGAGAATGCCCGTCGGTTAACAACCGTGACCACGGGGACGTATCGGCCCGTGGGCTATAATGCCAAGGTTTGGCCGGCCGAAGAGACGCAACCACATATCGGGGCCAGCACGATGGAAAAATTGCCGCTGTTGGATGATATTGCCACCTATATCCAGGCTGACAAGTGGATTAGATTCAAGTATCAAAACAGCACGGGGGCCGTTAGCACCATCGTGGGAAAGCCAACCAGTGTTACTTTTTCGGCGCATTACTTTTACGTGTGGATCTACACGCAACAACAAGGTAGCGAGCAAGTCTATCGGTTGGACCGTATGCAACCAGACAGCCTACGCGCGGCGCACCGGGCGGAACAGCCCATGAATACCAATGAGGGTGAACGCGTGAATCAGACGTATCTCTTGGGTAATGAATTGACCTCGGAGCCGTATGAAATCCAGTACTGGGGCTGGCCACAGACCGCCCTGGATAGTTTGCCAGGTGTGAAACAGGTCCGCCGAGCCACGGCGGATGAGGAACGCCATCATCCAACCGGAACCGAGATTCTAAAGACCAATCCAACGAGTGTCATTATTTCTGGAACTGGTCAGATGCAAGGCTTGGTGCTCTGGATTATGGGTCAGGGGGCATTGGTGCGTGTGCTGAAAAGTCCAAAATTACGGGCAGCCGTTTTGACGGAAATTGATCGGATACGGGCACTGTATTAGTCACAAGTCGTGTTAAAAAATCAAAGCGTTCCAATAAAAATAAGAGTCGAAACCAGTTTATGGTTTCGACTCTTATTTGTCAGACCAGTAAGTATTTAGTCGACGGCTTCTTCAGTGATGTCGAGGACTTGTTGACGAACTGTAGCGGCTTGCCAACGCGTGTTGACTGGAGAGTAGTGGTACATCGTCTTAACTGGGCGGCTAGCAAATTTAGTCAGGGCAGTGTTGACGGTACTTCCTAAGGCAATCAGCGTGGCGTCCTTTGAGATACCCAGGGCATCAAGGTGCTTTTCGAAGTCACGGACATCGGCTTCAACTGGCTTGGCTTCTTGACTGTTACTGTTGATGGTCTTGGAGACATCACTCATGAAGGTTCCCCAAAGCTTTGTACCATAAATGGCAGCAGCGAGGCGGTAATCACAACTTCTGGCAGGGCCATGGAAGTTGTTGAAGAGGCCTTGTTCGCTAGCCTTAGCAGCGGCGTTGCCGGGATTTTGACCGACCAGGACGTATTCAACTTTGCTGAGGCGGTCAGTGAGATCGCTAGGAAGTTGGTCTTTAGGGGATGTCCCGTGGGCACCATAGGCGGCCTTGAAGAGTTGTTCACGTTCAGCGTCGGTGGCGTTAGCGGGTAAATCAGCGGGAACATTCCAGAGCGCCCAGCTGTCAACGGTTGAAAAATCAGAAGTTTTAATCATTATTTATCACCTTTCTTTAGGTCAATGTGACGTAACAGTTTTTCAATCAGGTTACGAAGCAAGATGTCGTAGGCCACGGTCTGACCGGTGGTCTGGTCAATCAAGTCGAAACTTAATTCAGGAATATGGGGACCGTCTTCTCGCCAGAGGGCGATATCAACATCGGTGAGACGGCCGTCTACGATCGTGAAGTCTTCGGCCGCCCCTCTGTCGACGAGTTGACGCGTCATACGGTTAATGCCGAGATTTTGGCCGCTAGCCAAGTTAATGAGGTGTTCAGCCAGCTGTCTTGCGTCGTCGGTTTGCGTCGGATCGACGGGGGTCTGGCTAGTTAATTCAGCAATGACGCTGAGACAGTCGGTAAGACCAAGATCAGGGCATAGGGCGTAATAGGGTTCGGCAGAAGGACTGAAGGACTGACGGATACGGCCGTCTCCAGGAATTTGCGATTTCGCCATGCGGGCACAGTCGGCACGACTGGTGATGGGGTAGTCAGCGGAGATGCGGTAGGCAGTGACTCTGATGTCAAGGTCACTGTCTGCGGGGACTAACTTGCGACTCGGCCAAATGAGGAGTTGCTTGATGGTTTGGGGGTCGGCTTGGAGTAAGAGACAGCCGATGACCGCGCCAAGGAGGAGGGGATGAATGCTTTCAATAATCGGCTCACCTGATTGATCGTAAATCGTATAGCGACTCTGATTTGGTAGGTATTCGTTGTCGTTATTCAGGGCTGGAATATTAGCGGTGTCGATCGGACGCGTTGGCAAGTCGAGCGTGGCCAGATAGTCAGTAGGATTAGCGACAAATTCGTCGAGATCAGAGATAAAACGCGATTCGAGTTCTTGGATATGGTGACCAGTCACGGTGAAACCTAAATCGTTCAGATTGGCGATGAGTGTTTCAAGATTGGTGACCGCCGTCGGGCCAAATGGCAAATCGGGTAAGTCATCGGTCGGTGTCGAGAGGACGCGCTCAAGTTCACGCAATTTTAGATAGGACGTGTAGGTGGTGGTGTTTTCGCCACCCACTTGATAACGCTTGACGCGGTGAGGCAACTCATCAGATGTGATCGAAAAAAGCGAGGTTGCATTTGAAGCAGTGATGCGTTCGGAATCGCTCTGTGCGTAAACTTTGCACAAAACGTTTAGGTCAACATAGGAAAGATTTCTGGTGATTTTGGTCTGAGATATGGTCATTGAAACACCTCCTTGTTAGATTAACGCGGAAACAATATGACTTAAGTTGATAAAATAAGTATAGTGGATAGGTATGTCATAATGTGTCAGTCTGATAGTGGTTGCAAAAATTAATTGCACGAAATTGCTATTTATTGAGTTGCCTATTGGGGGAACTAGCAGGAAAATAGAAATTGAAAACAAATTTTAAAGTCGCTAATGGATGGGTATCAGTGGGAGTAGAGGCATAATGAAAAAGATCGAGAAGAAAAAGTACGATGTTCAAAACAGTGCCATCAGTACTATCTTGGGGTGGATCGAGAACGATGAAATCGGCCTACCAGAGCTACAACGGCCGTTTGTCTGGAATACGGTTAAAGTGCGTGATCTGATTGATTCGCTGTATCACGGGTATCCAATTGGGTACATTATTACATGGGATAATCCTAAGGTTCGCCTGAAAGATGGGAGTATCGGCCGAGGGAAAAAGATTATCATCGATGGTCAGCAACGAATTACTGCCTTACGGGCAGCCCTAATGGGGGACTCAGTTGTGACCAAAAAGTTTGAAAAGAAGCGGATTAAAATTGCGTTCAAGCCGGAAACTGGAGAGTTCCAGACGCTGACCAGTCCGATTGAAAAGGATAAACGGTGGATTTCTGACATTTCAGTACTGTTTGGTGAAGTAAATCTCTTCGAATTTGTCTCACAATTCGCAAAAGACAATGACTATGATGCAATGAAAATTTCGCAGCCAATTCAACGTTTAAGGGACCTAGCCAATAATGATGTTGGTAATATTATGTTGTCATCTGATTTGGATATCAGCGCCGTTACGGAAATCTTCAATCGTATTAATTCTAAAGGAACTGAGCTCAGTTCCGCTGACTTTATTATGTCAAAGCTAGCTGCTGATACGGAACATGGTGGTAATGACCTACGTAAAACCGTTGAGTATTTTGCCACGTTGTTAGAGGATCCCACGATTCTACAGAACCTGATGGTGAACGACACAGAATTCAGTACAACAGATTACTATGCCAAAATTAAGTGGGCGGCTAAGGAACGAACCAATCTCTATAATCCAAGATTTGGAGACATTTTCCATGCTATCTTAGGATTTGAGTTTGGGCGAGGTCGACATGCAGATCTGATTAGCTTAATCTCTGGTCGTGACTTCAACAAGAAGACATACACGGAGGAAGCTATGCAGGCGGCATATGCTAAGTTGTCAGAAGGTGTTCTGGCCGTCGTTAATCAGTCCAATTTTGAACGTTACTTAATGATTTTGAAGAGTCTGGGCATGTTAACACGCGATACCCTAGTGCTAAATGGACTAGGGGTCCTGAATTTCGGGTACTCATTGTATCTCTTACTGAAACGACAGGATCAATCATCAATGACCAACTCGCAAATTGAGATGATTGTTAAAAAATGGATTATTATGTCGGCTTTGACCCATCGTTATGGGGGATCAAGTGAATCGCAAAGCTGGCAAGATATTACGCGATTCATTAAAGAAGATCCACTAACGGTATTGAAAGATGTTTTACGACAAAATCTTTCCGAGGACTTCTGGACAGTAACGTTGCCGCAACAACTCATGACCTCCTCAACCCAATCGAACGCTTGGCGGGTCTTTGAAATGACTCAGGTTAAGAATGGGGATCTAGCTTGGTTGGAGAAAGACCACACTGTGGAAAGTGTTTTGAATCAGCAAGGCAACGTCCATCATATCTTTCCACGGGCTTATCTCAAGCGTGAAGGCTTGACCCAGAAACAGTATAATCAGGTGGCAAATTATACGCAGATTACCCAACCACGGAACCTACAGATCAGTGACCAGATTCCCCGTGATTATTTAGCAGATTCCCAAATTACTGAGTTTGCGACTTCGGATAATTTTAGAGAAAATGCGATTCCAGAAGAAGTTTGCCAATTTGATGCGTCGAATTATGATAAGTTTTTACAAATGAGACGGCAGCTAATGGCACAAAAGATTCGTCACTATTTTGAAAGTTTATAATCAGCGTAGAGCATATCGGCTATTGAGCCAGTATGCTCTATTTTATTGGACATGTCTGTAAATGCTGTCATAAGTGAAGCAATAGGGAATTGTAGCGATTATCAGAATTAATGCGAAAAATTAGTGGAAAATTTCGTTTGTATGAGTAGAGGGATCTTGGAAAAAGAGATTTCACAAGAATCCTTTTACCCGATTCGATCGGAAAAGCAGTATATTTCGTTGAATCTATCGCGCCCGAGTCTTTAATCTTATATAATTAGTGAAGGTTTCACGTTAATTGCGGATTGTTCGGATTGGGTTTCAGATAGATGAGTTAGAGTCAGACAAGAGGGCCGTTAATCGGATGGCTTTCTTTAAATGATTATGATGGGAGGACTAGTTGATGAAACAATATAGCGCGGCTATGGTGGCACATTCTTTTTGGTTTAATGAATTTTCGCAATATCTGAATCTACGCGATCAAGGGAATACGGATGCGGATATTCGGTATTTAGCTTTAGAAGAAAACTACTTTCAGCAGCAAACAACTTCACGCTCGTTAAGAATGGTTCAGACACTGAAGCGGCGAGTAACTGTTCTTGATGAAGATTACTTTGATCTGTTTCCATCACTAGATCTGACTAATCAGAAGCTGATAAATTTGTCGGCTATCCTGCAACTGGATTCATTATTTGATGATTTTTTGTACGAGGTCTACCGAAATGAATTAATTTTGGGGGATGCGAAGCTCTATGGTTATGAGATCGAGGCATTCTTTAACCAGAAGCAGGTTGAAAGTCCCAAGGTGGCTTCCTGGACTGAGCAGACTATCAAGCGATTAGCCGGGACATTTAAGACGTTTTTACGTGAGGCAGGATTACTTGAGGAACAAGATGATTATGATCAAGTGAAGCGACCACTATTGGATACGCGGTTAGAGATTTTATTACATACAAAAGGGCAGACCCGCCAGTTAGCGGCATTTTTGGGGAGATAGCATGACAAAAACAGCAGAAAAGCTCAAACATTTACGAGAAAAGGTTGCAGATCCAGCCTTTCAGCAGAGTCGCGGTTTGTCGAATGAAGTGTCGTATTATATTTTAGCTTTTGACCCACAGGATCAGCCGTTGGTCACTGAAGAGGTTAGCAACATGTGCCAACAATTGAACCGTGAAACGGTCGGTATGGATATTGTTGAATTTAATCTTTACCAGATCATGTGGGAATTATTGGATAGTATGGGAATTAAAGAAGATGTTCTAGAGATGGAAGCCAGTGACGGTATCGACTACCTGACGGAGCAACTGAACAATGCCTTGGAAATGACAAGCACCGAGAACCTGCTGGTTCAGTACATGCAAGAGCATTTACCTGAAGAACCAGTCATCGTCTTTGTCACGGGAATTGGGGATATTTTTCCGCTAATTCGGGCTCATAAAGTTTTGAATACCATGCATCAAGTTGTAACCGGTATTCCGGTTGTCTTCTTTTATCCGGGAACCTATGACAGTCTAAGTCTCAGTATGTTTGGCGAATCCAAAGAGGATAACTACTACCGAGCATTTCAAATCAATTAGGGGAGAACCGCTATGAAGATTAAAGACATTTTTGAAAAATCGATTGATCGGAATATCAAGGGCGTTATTACTATTGGTGATGAACAAGATGCCAATGTAAAACAGGAGCTTGAAGAATATGTGGTAACCAAAGAACTGGACGGCCATTTTAAGGATTTCTTCTCGGCATACGCTGAAGGTATCCAGCATGATACGACGAACATGGGGGTCTGGATTTCTGGATTCTTTGGGTCTGGGAAGTCTCACTTCTTAAAAATTTTGGCTTACCTTTTGGAAAATCGAGAGGTAGCTGGGAAGTCGGCTCTAGACTATTTTATTGATGACGCCAAGGTCCACGATCAAGAAACGTTGGCAAACATGAAGTTAGCTGCGTCCATTCCCAATGAAGTCATGCTATTTAACATTGATTCCAAGGCCAAAAATGGGAATAAATCCCAAAAAGACGCTATCTTAAACGTCTTTCTACAGGTCTTCAACGAGCAGTTAGGCTTGTTCGGAGCTGACTTTTGGATTGCTGACTTGGAACGTGACCTGATTGCTCAGGGAAAGTACACAGAATTCCAAGAAAAATTCAAGGAATTAGATCGGCAAAATCGTGACTGGCTGGATGCACGGAACGCTTATGCCTTTTTGAAAGGGACTATCCGAGACGCATTAGTTGCGATTGGATTCATGTCGGAAGCAGATGCCAATGGGTTCGTTGATCAACTCAAGAAGGAATACCCCATTAGTGTGGAGAGCTTTGCCAAATTGGTCAACCAGCATATCGAGAGCCAAGGTGAAAATTACCACATGGCGTTCTTGGTGGATGAAGTTGGGCAATATATCGGGTCTAGTCAACAGCGGATGTTGAACCTCCAAAGTATTGTTGAGGATTTGGGAACCTATACACATGGTAAAGCCTGGGTAATTGTGACCAGTCAACAAGCCATCGACAAGGTGACTAAGAATATCAATGGACAAGACTTTTCTAAGATTCAAGGGCGGTTCAATACTCGGATTGCCATGTCTTCTGCCAACGTGGATGAAGTTATTCAGAAGCGGTTACTGGCGAAAACGGCATCTAGTGAGAAGCTGTTGGAGGCTACCTTTGATGAGAATCAACATGTCATCAATAATCTGATTAGCTTTGACGGTAAGGAAGAACGGAAACGGTATGACGATGCTAAAATGTTTGCCGATCTTTATCCGTTTGTGCCCTATCAAGTGGTTCTCTTACAAGATACATTGACGGCCATTCGCGAGAACGGTTCTGATGGCAAGCATTTAGCCAATGGGGAACGTTCAATGTTGGCGGTCTTCCAGGAATCTGCGCGACGGTTAGAGAATGAAGATACGCGGGCATTGGTACCATTTAGCATCTTCTTCCAGGGGCTCAGCCACTTCCTGGATCACACGCACATGATTGTGATTCAGCGGGCACAGAACAATGAATTGATTAATCCTAGTGGTGAGGACAATCCCTTTGCCGTTCAGGTTCTAGAAACATTATTCATGATCAAATATGTTCAGGACTTCGATGGGACTTTGAATAACTTAGTGACGCTTATGATCGATTCAATCGATACTGACCGGATTGAGTTGGAGGCTAAGGTTAAGCAAGCCTTACAGGTCCTGCAAGAGCAGAACATCGTCGAGAAGACCAGCAAAGGGTATGAGTTCTTAACCGATGCTGAACAGGACATTAGCAAGCAAATTCAGCGACAGGGAGTGGACTCTGGAGAGATTTCTCAAGCAATTGGGGATTATCTCTTCAGCGCAGCTGCCATTTCACGGCGGTACACGTACCCTAAGTTGAATCAACAGTATACCTTTGTCTTTAATCAATGGATTGATAATCGACCAGTGGGTAAAACCAATCAAGACATCAATTTGAAGATCGTTACGGCAGCGAATGATGATAACCGGGATGATAGTGAGTTGCGGCGGCAGTCTAACTCACCGGAACAGCCTCAAATCATTATTGATTTACCAGGGGAATCGCAATACATCGATGATCAGCAACAGATCTTACGGATACAGAAGTTTATCCTGAATCCGCAGGAACAATCCCAAGATGCTCGTTCGCAGCGGATTGTGAACGTTAAGAAGACGGAATTGGGTGCGTTGAAGGAACGCGTAGCCAAGGAATTATTAGACGTTCTCCAACAGGCAAATATTTACGTTCAAGGCGATCGACTCGATGCTGGTAAGAAAGATTTCTTTACCAGTCTAGGGCAGGCGGAAGAACAATTAATCGATGAAATCTATCGGAACTTAAGTTATATCGATGTCGTTAAACAAGAGAATGACGTCGTGGCGTTGTTCAAAGACAGCAGTGAATTAGTTAAGACGGCTGAAAATGAGCGGGCCCTTCAGGCGGTGTTAGAACGTGTTAGTCGTGACTATTCTGGACACAGTAAGATTTCGTTTAAGTCAGTATTGGAGCGTTTCAGCAAGATTCCGTATGGTTATCGTGAAATTGATACGAGATGGCTCGTCGCCAAACTTTTCGCTGATGCTAAGCTAAAAGTTTACGTTAACGGCGAAGCTTTGAGTCTACAGGCAAGAGTGCCGGCCAATGAGATGGCGAAGTACTTCTTGAAACGACAATATTTGGATGCTGTTCAAATGGAACCGCGGCATGCCGTGAGTGAGAGCAAAAAGAAAGACCTGAGAGATGTTGCCCTAGAGCTGTTTAAGAAGCAAACCTTTAGCGACAATGAAGATGACACGCTGATGCGTGAGCTGCAAGACAGCTTGAATAATGCGCGCAAGGCTTTAGACATTTATCTGCAAAAACCGAGTTACTATCCTGGACAGGATGTGTTGGAGACCGGGCGAGACCTAATGAATCTTTTATTGGCACAAACCGACACGGACCGATTCTATGATTTAGTGAGCCAAAAACATGATGATTTACTAGATTGGCATGATGATATGGATGAGGGTGGCATCAACGAATTCTATCAGAGTAAGACGCAACAAGAGATCTGGGAATCGGGGCACACGCAACAAGTCGTCTATGATCGCTCCCAAAAGTTTGTCACTGGAACAGCGGTTAAGGACTTAATCGTTAAAATTGATGAGTTGATGAAGAAACGGCCACAAGGGAATATTAAGCCGTTGAAAGACTTGGTTGTGGAATTCCGTGAGGCATTCAGTGCTGAGTTTGATGCTGGCCTGAGTCGAGCACAACAAGACATTCAAACTGAACAGGTTGCGACAGAAAAATATTGTGCAGATGAACACCTCACAGAGGAGTTCGGTGACCAGATCCGTCGCGAGTTTGCAAGTTTGCTGAATGATGCGCAGAACGCGACGACCTTGAATGGGTTGTTTATTATTCCACAACAGGCGGGTTCTGTCCGGATGCGTTTAGTTCATGGCATGGACCGATTGCTGAAAGAACGCAATCGCAATAAAAAGGTGATTCATGTAATACCACCAGTCATTGGAAAAGAAAATGATGATGTGGAGGATGATGGTGGTTCCGATCCAGTTGAACCAGTCATCACGCAACGAAAGACAGTCAGCGCTAGAGCGTTAGGAATCAATCAGTCGTGGGACTTGAATAACTCGACGGACATTGATGTTCAGATTGAGAGCCTGAGAACTGCTCTTAAGCAGCAGCTAGAAGAAAACGGCAAAATTAATTTTGAACTGTAATTAAGTTCCCAGTCAGAGTGAAGGAAGAGATTATGGATAAAACAGCAATTAAGAAATTTGCAGTTAACGCGCGCCTCTCACTCATTGAGGGCATTAAACTTAAAGCAGCCTCGTTGGGGATCTCTGAAGCGGGTGTGGCAGATAAGCTACCGATTTCAACGTCTGAAGTTGAATACTATAAGGATGAACTGGACGGTATTACAGGTCATGACATCGTTAAGCGACAACGCTTTGTTGATGAACTAGAACGACGGGCAACGAAAAATGATTTTAAGATGGCTTTTCATGATTTGGTGGAAGAGGTTGCCTATACGTGGTTTAACCGGATTATTGCGATTCGTTTTATGGAAGTGAACGACTATCTACCGAGTCGGACACGAGTTTTATCCAGTACTGAGAATCGGAATGAGCCAGATATCATGGTTCATGCGCTGGATGTCGAAAGTGACTTGGGCGGCTTTTCCTCCACGGAACGCGATCTGATCAATAAGGCTTTAGATACTGAACAACCGACAGATATGGATGCCGAGTATCGTATGTTATTTATTAAACAGGCCAATGCTTTGAATAAGAACCTGCCCTATTTATTCGAAAATACCAATGATTATGCCGAATTATTGTTCACTCCCAACTATCACGATGGTGTTATTCAGCATTTGATTACCGATGTGAGCGAGGATGATTTTAACGTGGCCGTTGGTGGTCAGGTAGAGATTATTGGATGGCTGTATCAGTACTATAATACGGAACCGAAAGATCAGGCGTTCAAGAAGAAAAAATATCTTGAATCAGATATCCCTGCTGTGACCCAGCTCTTCACCCCTGACTGGATTGTAAAGTACATGGTAGACAATTCACTGGGACGTTATTGGATTGATGTCCTACAAGCTAAAGGTGATCAACGATCCGACAAAGAAATCGCAAATGATTTTGGTTGGCGTTACTTCATGCCCGCTGCCAAACAGACAGAACAAGTTTCGATTCAGTCTGATTCAGCCGGCCTGTCAACTGAAAACATTGAGAAGGTTACGCTGATCGATGCTGCAATGGGGTCAGGTCACATCCTGATCTATGCTTTCGAAGTCTTCATGCAAATCTATGAACGTGAGGGCTATTCACGTAGAGATTCTGCCAAGCTCATCATTCAGAATAACCTGTACGGTCTGGACATCGATACCCGAGCTTTTCAACTAGCCTACTTTTCCTTGATGATGAAGGCACGCGCAACCAATCGGCGATTCCTAACGCTTGGTATCCGTCCCAATGTGTTCGATATTCCTGAATCAGAGGATTTAACCAGCACAGATTTTCAGGAATTACTGACGAACGAGGACGAAGAAAGGACTTTGAATGATGTCTTGGATAAGTTCCGCTTCGGTAATGAGTATGGCTCACTAATTCAATTCAAAGAACCAGTGAACTGGGCGACAATTGAGCCTATAGCAAATGCAACAGTCCCTGCAGGCCAGTTGAGTTTAAATTCTGTTATGTTACTTGAAAATCAGGAAAAATTGCATGAGATCATTGCAGTTGGCAAAATATTGGATCGGAAATTTACGATTGGGGCCATGAACCCGCCTTATATGGGATCTGGAAAAATGGACTCTGTATTGGGAAAGTACGTTAAAAAACAGTTTCCTAATAGTAAAGCAGATTTATTTGCTGTCTTTATGGAGCGACTGCGATCCTTGACTATTAGTAGCGGTTACTACGCGATGATTACTCAACATGCTTGGATGTTTCTTTCTAGTTTTGAAAAATTACGACAGACGTTAAAAGAAGACACTCTAATCAACATGGCCCATCTGGGTACACGGGCTTTTGAAGAAATTGGTGGCGAAGTCGTTCAATCAACGACTTTTGTTTTCAAACACCAGACAATACTAAATTATATTGGAACGTATGAACGGTTGGTCAATTTTGATTCTCAGCAGAAGAAAGAATCGGCTTACTTGAATGCGGTTCAAAATGACCAAGTAGATTACCTTTATCGAACTAACCAAGCGAACTTTGCGAAGATTCCGGGAATGCCGATTGCTTATTGGGCTAGTGAAAATTTACTACATGATTTTGAAATCGGTACAAGAATGGATTCAATTGTTACGCCACGTCAAGGACTGGCCACTGCAAGCAACAACCGGTTTCTTCGGGAATGGTTTGAAGTTACATACAGGGAAATAAAATTTGATGCTAGGTCTATTGAAGATGCTAAGGAATCTGGGAAGAAATGGTTCCCCTACAATAAGGGCGGATCCTATCGCAAATGGTATGGCAACTACGACTATGTGGTGAACTGGGAAAACGATGGAAATGAAATTCGTCATTTCAGTGGTCCAAATGGGAAAATCCGATCGCGCCCTCAAAATACAGGTTATTACTTTCATGAAGCGATAACTTGGCCACTAATAACAAGTGGAAGATTTAGTATGCGACTTCGGTTGCAAGGAAGCATACACGACGTATCTGGTATGTCAGCATTTACCAATAAAAATAGTGATCTTAAATATGTTCTAGGAATTATGAATTCTAAAATTGGAAACTATTTAACTAAGTTGCTAAATCCAACCATCAATCTTCAAATTGGAAACTTTGATGCAATACCGGTGATTCTGTCTTCTGAAGAAAAAACTCTCTTAATAATTAATAATAATATTGAAAGATCAAAAGATGAGTGGGATATGTTCGAAGCCTCGTGGGACTTTCAAAGACATCCTCTCTTAACTCACATCGCTGACGATAAGCGAAATGCCGTTGATGGGAAGCTGGAAAATGCCTTTAATTTATGGCAGGAAGAGGCACTGGACCGCTTTGATCAATTGAAAGCCAATGAAGAAGAGCTGAATCGAATCTTCATCGATCTGTATGGCTTGAATGAAGAATTGACGCCAGAAGTGGCAGATAAGGATGTTTCAGTACGTTTAGCCGATGAAGTACGTGATATTAAATCATTCTTATCGTACTTTGTAGGTGTCGTCTTTGGCCGCTATTCTTTAGATACAGAGGGCCTAACTTTTGCTGGTGGTGAGTGGGATGAGAGCAAGTATCATTCCTTTGTGCCAAACGAAGATAATATTCTCATGTTGAATGATTCGGACTATTTTGGCGATTCACGTGATATTATGAATCGGTTGAAGGCGTTTCTTACTGCTACGTTTGGAGCAGTAACGGTCGAAGAAAACTTGAGTTATATTGCTTCAGTTATTGGGAAAAAGGCAGATTCAGATGAAGCTGCTATTCGACGGTATTTCGTAGAAGACTTCTTCAAAGATCACAAAAAGATCTATCAGAAGCGGCCTATCTATTGGGAATTCAATAGTGGTCGGCACAATGGATTTAAAGCGTTGATGTATCTCCATCGATATGATTCAGATGAATTGGCCATGGTTCGAACAAATTATCTTCATCCGTTACAAGGAAAGTATGAATTGCGAATTGACCAGTTGACCCAATTGGCTGGTAATGAAACGGTAGCTAGTCAAAAGAAACGTTATGAAAAGGCACTTAAACATCTGGAACAACAATTAACTGAAATTAGAAAATATGATCCTTTAATTCAGCATATTGCGAACCAAAAAATCAAACTTGATTTGGATGATGGTGTTGTGGTGAACTATGATAAATTACAAGCTGGTAGTGTGATTTTATCTAAATTGAAGTAAACAAGAGGGGGTCTCTCAGTGCTGAGAGACCCCCTTTGTGCCAAGTTATGTGCCAACTATTTTGAGGTGTTTTCCAGGATAGAAATAATCTTATCCTGGTCTTGCGATTCAAGTTCTTTGATGATGTGTAGATAGGTTGATTGTGTAGTCGTGATGTTGCTATGACCTAGTCTACGAGAAACGGAAAGAACGCTAACGCCTTTGTATAAAAGGATTGAAGCATGGGTGTGACGTAGCCCGTGAAAGGTGATTCTCGGAATTCCTAACGTGGTGAGTTTATCTGTTAGGAGCTTATTAATCTCGGCACTGACGAGGATGTGATTCTTAGTGTTCATAAATATGGGTTGATTAGCACTGAGGGAGCGTCCGCTTTCAAAGTTCTTAAGTTGGCGGACGGTTACACTATCGATGGTGATTTCACGAATAGAAGAGGGAGTTTTTGTCTTCATGAATCCAGTCTTATATTTGTAATCCCAAGCCTTATTAACACTTATAATATGTTGATCCAGATCGATATCATTTGGGGTTAAACCTACGATTTCACCGTACCGCATGCCAGTGACTGCGGCCAAATAAATAATCATTTCACCAATTTGTGAAGTATCAAGATTAGCTAGCAGTTTTGCCCAATCAGCATAGTTTAAGGTCTTAGCAATCTTAGGACGCTCGTGTCCTGTGATCACAGCCTTTCGAGTTGGATCTGTTGTAATGATTTTTTCGTCTAATGCTTCGAGAATACAGGCTCTAAGCTGCTTATGGAAGCACGACACGGTTCGGCGGGCATGGGTTTCAGCAAACTTGTTCAGACGTTCTTGATAGAGCAATTTGGTCAGATCTTTTAGTTTGAGGTTCCCAAAAAGTTCAATAGCGTGTTGGGCTGTATTTTCATATTTATTGTAAGTAATAGGTGTGACCGCGTGCTTTTTATAAACGCTAATCCAGCGCTGGTAGTAGGATACTAGGGATTCACTGCCAGATTTCACTGTTGTCAGATTAGGGTGTTCTGTTTGAATCTTACTAGCTGCTAGGATGGCTTCAGATTTAAGCAAGAAGCCCGATTTTCGAAGCTTTTTATATTGACCATTATGGTCCTTGTAGGAAATTTCGTATTGCCAGGCATTGCCACGTTTTCGATAACTAACCATTTATTTTTCCTCCATTAATCTTTAATTGGCACAAGTTTGTCACAGATGAGCTTGTTAGCCAACGGGAGAACGACAGTGTGATAGGTTATCGTCAGCGATGTGAGTTAGCATCGGATGGTGAAGAAAGTCCCAAGATGTTTCGAAAGAGTCCCAATCGTCTTTAGCTAGTGCAATCGAATTTTCAACGTACTCATCATTAAAGCTATTTAAGTCAAGTACTGGAAGAGCAGCAAAGTATCCCGGTTTCAAGTGAATAGTAGGATTTAAAATCTTAAAAATATAATCGGCCACTTTTGAATTTAGTAAGCCCAATAAGTAAATTAAGTTACTCTGCGAATTTTTGGCAAATGCAGAGGGTCCTGATGTGTCGTGAATACTACCTTGTTCCCTGAATCGAACACTAAATTGACCACTAGTAATATCAGACCAGGTAAGTGCCTTTTTAAAATAGTATTGCGAATTTCTAACTACAGATCTTCTCTTTCCATTAGGCCAAGTAAAGTTACGTACTTCTTCACCATTATCTTGCCAATTGACAATAAAATCGTAATTTCCAAACCATTTACGGTATGCGCCTCCTTTACTTTCTGGAAACCATTTTTTACGAGATTCAATGGCTGTATCCAGAGATGTTGCATTGAAATTTATGGCATTATATTTAACTTCATGCCAGAGTCTTAAGAACCTATTATTGTCGGCAGTTGATAATCCTTCTCTTGGGTCAACAAACCTATCAATCCGTGTACCAACCTCAAAATCATGAATTAAGTTCTCACTAGCCCAATAAGCAATCGGCATTCCCGGAATCTTCGCAAAGTTCGCTTGGTTAGTTCGATAAAGGTAGTTGGTTTCAGGATTAGCAATGGCTTCTAAAACCTTGTCCTTTTGCACATCCATACCGCCTTTGAAGGCCGAAAGCTTCACGTAAGTGCCAATCTTGTCAGTCTGCACGTTCTTTAATACAAACGTATTTATGGGTACAGTTGCTTCTTCAAAAGCAGAGTATTCCATCTGAATCAGGCTATCGATTTTTTCGTTTTCAATTAAATATTTTCGTAACTTCTCATAAGTTTTAATGAACATCCAGACAAATGGCGTCATGAAAGCAGCGTATCCGCCTGGCTTAATTAGGCGACTATTGTTGAATATAAAGATAGAGAATAGGTCACCAGAATAATCTGCATAGTACTTCTTAACGTATTTCTTTAGCGCTGGTTCCATCTTGTTCATATAAGGTGGATTGGTCACCACAATATCGTAGGAACGGCAAAGTACCTCGGCTATTTTTAATACGCGTGACAGCTTGGCCTTCATCATTTGAAATCCAAAAAGGTCTAAGTCATCTAATGGTACAGCATCAACTGCCGACTGTAATTTAGCAAAGTCATACAAAGTTGGATTGTCGAAATGAATAATTGAACCTAGTTCACGGGCATTGCGGAAGCGGTCAACAATATCAGCCAACTCGGACTGAGCGCTACTATCGAGCTGTTCAATGAACTCTTCTGAGATGTCATCGGTGTCTTCAAATACAAAGACATTAGGCGTTGCTTGATCAGAACGCAGAGCACGACGATTATATTGTCTGGCCTTCATCATTAGGGCAAAGTAGGCTAATTGGTAAGCTCGTTTATCAATCTCTAGGCCATACAAATTATTTTGTAGAATGAGAGTTGCCGCATCACGAACTGAGTACCCTTGTTCGGCATAGATAGTCATGAGAACGTCAAAAGCATAGACCAAGATGTGCCCCGATCCCATAGCGTTATCAATGATCTTGAGATCTTCAACTACGCCGCTATCATCTACAACTTCAATGTCACCTGGCAATAAGAATTTCAGGTAATCACCTAAGTTACTATCAGGGTGTCTTTCTAGCCAGAATTTTCCCAAGGAATTATCGACCATGTATTTAACAACCCAATCTGTTGTAAAAAGCTGAGTTGCTGCAGGGATATCAGCCTTTTTAACTGGACCCCCGATTATATTCACAACCTGATCATGTGGTTCCGTATTATAGTACTGATACAGCCACCCAATAATCTCCACCTGACCACCAACGGCCACGTTAAAATCATCCTCGCTCACATCGGTAATCAAATGCTGAATAACACCATCGTGATAGTTGGGAGTGAACGATTAATTTCATAAATTCTACTGCATGCCGTACGTGTTTACGTTATGATTAGGCTATATCATAAAACGAGTAAAGAAGGAGTAAGCACCGTGGCAGACGTCGACATTAATCAAATAATTAAAACTTTGAAAAAGCGATTCACCGATCAAAATCAATTTGTTTTCTGGTACGACGACAACGGTGATTTTGCGACGAGTATTGATGAGATTCAGGAAGCCTTGACGGGGATTGCCGATGTTATCGTCATGGACCCAGGTCACCAGCTGGCGACGAAGCAACGGCTATTGGCTTTGTCTTATCAGACGAAGGCGTTGGTCTATTCGCCAACTGCCGAACCGGCACTTGAGGAAGATCATTTGCGAAACATCGTGCTGTACTCTGGTACTTTTACAGCCGATTCCAAGGAAATCTTACGCAAGGAGTTAGGGTTGCCAGAGAGTTTAAAGCCCTTCATCAAGCAGTATGCTAGTTTTTTTGCCAATGCCCGCCGGCGAGCCGTCTTTTCTCGGTATGACGTTGACAGTTATAAGGCTAAACCAGAGTTAGCGATTATGGCCGCTCTGACGCCTTTGAATCAACCGATCGTGGATTTCTTTGATCTCTTACAGGAACTACTGGTTAAAGGCGTTAAAGACAATCCTGTTCTAAAGGAGTTTTCCCGGTATGGGGTCTTGCAATCGTTCTGGGAAGAGGTCGCCGTTCGTTTCGGATATACGGGGGAAACGCCAGAACTTGAGGACTTGGTTGCAGATCTCTACGTAACCATGGCTTATCAGCAGATGGAAAAGCCAATTCCAGTCAGCTTGAAGAAGTATGATCTCAGTGAATACGCGGCGAATGTCCAGACCTTCGTTCAGCAGTTTGGTAATCGGAGCGAAACGAAAGAGTCTAGTGAGGATACTTTCGATAGCATTGCCGACTTGGTCTGGCAACAGGTAGATGGTGACCGGATCTTTAGAAACACTAAGGTCGATGATTTGGCCAAGTCTGACATGTTTCCACGTTTCGACCAACTGATCTTGTTGTGGATTCAGGAGCGGTTACAGCTTGAGGACTTGGACAGCCGGTTGAATGACCAGACAATAGCGGCGGTCACCCGACAGCGACTGAACACACACTATGGCAGTCAGCTACGTTTTTCACGGCTCTATCGCATGATGCGTAAGGCCTGGAATATTGTCCGGAAAGGCCATCAGGCGCCCGCTGAGGGGCAGCAGGCGATGATAGACCGCTATGTGGCACAAGACTATCGCATGGATACTGATTATCGTAAATTCACCTATGACTACCAATTGGCTGGGCAACCGGAGGCCTTCTTAAAAACAAAGACGTTAATCGAGTCCATTTATGTAAATAACTATCTAGATAAGTCCATTTATGCGTGGAATGAAACCTTTGATATGACTGAGGTTAACCCCCAACACTTACAGCGTAATTTTTATCGATTCTACATCGCACCTAAGCGGAATCGAATTGTCGTGATCATTTCCGATGCTTTCCGATTTGAGGCGGCTAAGGAGCTAGAGAAACGTTTGAGCCGAGAAGACCAAGTGACCTCACTATCGATGGATTACTTAGTGACAGGTTTGCCTTCCGTGACTTATATGGGGATGCCTCTGCTGCTTCCAAATCAAAAATTGGAATTACAAGCGCAGCAGAAGGAATTGATTGTTGATGGCCAGAAGACTGGAAATCAACAACAACGTCAAGCCATTTTACAGCATCATAATCCTAAGAGTGCCACTTACAGTTTGAAAGATCTGGAAGGGGAAATGTCTAAGGACCTGCGGACGAAGTTTGCTGGGCAAGAGGTTGTGTACATTTACCATAATAAGGTCGATGCGGTTGGTGACAATCAGAAGACAGAAGATGATGTCTTCAAGGCAACCGATGATGCCATAACTGAGATTCATCAGTTGATTACGCGGTTACGAACATTGGGAATTGCGCATATCTATGTGACGGCTGATCATGGGTATCTCTATCGCCACGATCGCTTAGAGGCAACTGACAAGATCGAAGTTGAGACCGACGAGAACGATGTGAAATCTCAACGTTACTTAGTAACGCCACGAGACTTTAATTTACCAGGGGTTGGTCGACAAAGACTAAGTGATATTCTAGCGAATAGGTCTGATGAACGGTATGTTTATTATCCCAAGACAGCGAATGTTTTTAGGGCAGTCGGGTCATTTAACTATGTTCACGGTGGTTCCTCATTGCAAGAAATGGTTGTGCCATTGCTAGAGGTGAAGACGACTTCTAATCGTTCAGCGGCACAGGATGTGACGTTGGAACTCTTCAGTATGAATCGGCAGATTACGGCATTGACAGTGCCGCTAGTTTTACGTCAAGCAGAACCGATCAGTGCGACGGTTATTCCGGCTGAATTTACCTTGTACTTTGTTAACGATCAAGGCCAACAAATCTCTGGCCAACAGACGATTAATGCCAATAGTCGGGCAGAATCAGTCAAGGACCGCATGCAAAGTATTCAGTTGATCTTAGCTGATAGAACTTACGACAAGACCAAGACTTATTCCTTGGTGATTGAAAATCAACGCAGTCACGAGAAAACGGAAATTCCGTTTACGATGGATATCGCTGATCTTAACGACTTTAATTTTTAAAATTAGAAAATGATTAAAATACCCATTGACCTGTAACCTTCACACGCCTATAATCAGTCTCAATACTTCAAAAACGTTGAGGAAAAAAGTAACCGACGGGGCGTTGCCAAGTGAGTCACGGTAAGTGGAAAGTGATCAACTACCGCCGGTGAAAATCATTTCCGAGTTCGCGACTGAATCAGTAGGTACGCGTGGTGGCCACCATTATCTGGCTAGCGGATGTTAGTCCGCGATAAGCGTTGCGGGTGACCGCAACATAAAAGGTGGTACCGTTCTACTCGTAGAGCCCTTTTCCCGTGATGGGAGAGGGGCTCTTTTTGATGTTATGGAGATAAATGACTAGCTATGGAGGCATCAATATGGAAAATGCAGACGTCACCCCCAAGAAAAGTTGGGGTCAATTATTCGTGGTGAGTTCCCTGATTTTTGGCATGTTCTTTGGGTCTGGTAACTTAATTTTCCCAGTACATCTCGGGCAAATGGCCGGGCACAACTGGTTCTTAGCGGCGTTAGGATTTGCCATTTCTGGCTCACTATTTCCGCTATTGGCAATTTTGGCGGTGGTGGTGACTAAGAGTGATGGCCTCTTCGACCTCGCTAAACCCGTGGGTCGGCATTACGCCGCCCTCTTCCTAGTTCTGGTTCACCTGACCATCGGACCATTCTTCGGGACCCCCAGGACGGCGGCCACGGCCTATGAGATGGCGGTTCAGCCCTTTCTACCCACCCGTTTCAATACGGTGGGGATGCTAATTTTCACGGCCCTCTTCTTCGGCGCTGCCTATATTCTGGCCACGCACCAGAATAATCTGGTAAAGGTCGTAGGAAAGTACCTCAATGCTGGCTTCCTGCTAATGCTGGCGGTCATCTTCGTCGTGGCCTTTCTCAATCCAATGGGGAACCTCCAACACGCCGCCACGCTGACCTATCAAACGCATGCGACGGTTCACGGCTTCCTCGAGGGCTACAACACTGTCGATGCTGTGGCATTGTTGGCGCTGAGTGTGACCTTTGTCCACGCCGTTCGGGGACTGGGCTATCATGACCGTGAGCTTACCAAGTTGACTGCTCAGGCAGGGGCCTTGAGTATTGGCCTAGAGATCCTCATCTACTTCGGCTTGGTATTACTGGGGGCCTTCAGCCTCAGTCGCCTCAGCCTATCCGCTAATGGTGGGGTGGCCCTGTCGCAGATTGTCGGGCACTACTTTAGTAATTTTGGCACGCTATTTCTCGGGGTCTTGGTGACCCTGGGCGTCTTCACCACGGCGCTGGGGTTGGTCACGTCGTTTGCCCAGGACTTCCACAAACTCTTTCCGCGGGTCAGCTATCTCGCTTGGTTACGGGTCACGACGCTGGTTTCTTTCCTGGTCGCTAACGCCGGTCTCGATACCATCATTGCCTGGTCCTTACCGGTGTTGATGCTCCTTTATCCATTGTCTTTAGCCCTGATTTTGGTCGCCTTGACCGTGGCTAATCGGCCGTACGCCGGCATCGTCTACAAACTCACGATTGCCTTTACGGTCGTGCCGGCCGTTCTGGACATGCTCAACAGTGCTCCGGCCGTCGTGACACAGTTGGCGCCGGTCCACGCCGCCTTGGCCGTTTACCATTCAGTCGTACCATTTGCCAGTCTTGGGTTAGGCTGGCTAGTGCCGACCTTCCTGGGATTTGCCTTAGGCATCGCCTGGGGTCGGCTACGGTGGGCGTTGGAACCCATGACGGCACCGGATCAGGATCGCTAACGCTTTTTTTCGCAAGCTAAACGGGTTATCATTGACCTAAAAGGGTGGTGAGTCTCGTGGAGCAGGAATCTCTATTTGCAAATCAGCAACAGTCGCCGTTGGCCAGTCGGGTACGCCCGCGGTCATTGGCGGAATTTGTTGGGCAGACCCACCTGCTGGGTCCCGGCAAGATTCTCCGCGAGTTAATTGAAAACGACCAGGTCTCGTCGATGATTTTCTGGGGCCCGCCAGGTGTCGGCAAGACAACGTTGGCCGAGATTATTGCCCGGCAGACGCAGGCTAAATTTCTACAGTTTAGTGCTGTTAACAGTGGCATTAGTCAGATTAAAAAGATTATGAAACAGGCGGCCAGTGACCTCTCGGTGGGGGAAAAGACGATCGTCTTCGTCGATGAAATCCACCGGTTTAACAAGGCCCAACAGGATGCCTTCCTGCCCTACGTTGAGCGGGGGAGTATTGTGCTGATTGGGGCCACGACCGAGAATCCGTCATTTGAAATTAATTCCGCCTTGTTGTCCCGGTGTAAGGTCTTTGTGCTCAAGGGACTTCAAACCGCCGATGTTGAACAGCTCTTGAAGAATGCCTTGGCCAATCCGGCTGGGTTTAAGGGGCAGGTCACGATTGGTGACGATGAGATTCGCGCCATCGCGGAGTTTGCCAACGGGGATGCCCGCTCAGCGTTAAATACGCTGGAAATGGCGGTCCTAAACGGTGATAAGCAAGGCGACAAGGTAACGGTGACGATGGACGACCTGAAACAGCTCATCAACCAGAAGTTCGTGCTGTATGACAAGTCGGGTGAGGAACACTACAACATTATCTCCGCGCTGCATAAGTCGATGCGTAACAGTGATCCGGATGCGGCCATCTACTGGATGTCGCGGATGCTGGAAGGTGGGGAGGACCCGCTGTATATCGCGCGGCGACTGGTTCGCTTTGCCAGTGAAGATATTGGGTTGGCCGACACCAATGCCTTGAACGTGGCCGTGAATGTCTTTCAGGCTTGCCAATTTCTGGGGATGCCAGAGTGTGACGTTCACCTGACCGAGGCCGTGACCTATCTATCGTTGGCACCCAAGTCGAATGCCATTTATAAGGCGCGGCTAGCGGCCAAGAAGGACGTCCAGGAGACACGCGACGAGCCCGTTCCCCTGCAGATCCGCAATGCGCCAACGAAGCTCATGAAGGATCTGGATTACGGCAAGGATTACCAGTATGCCCATGATACCAAGGATAAGTTAACCACGATGCAGACCCTTCCCGACGATCTGGTGGGGCACACGTACTACGATCCCACCGATCAGGGACGTGAAGGTCTCTTCAAGAAACGGCTGGATTACGTGAAGAACTGGCGTCAAGAGCACGCCAACGATCAGACGGATCACGCGTAGCCATTAGCGACAACAACTAAAGACTGGCGAAAGCCGAAAGTGAGGCATCTTAACATGACCCAACTCTATTTTCTCTGTACCGGAAATTCCTGCCGCAGCCAAATGGCTGAGGGCCTTGCCCGGGCGTTCGCGCCCAAGGACTGGCAGGTTGCCAGTGCCGGTGTCGAAGTTCACGGTTTGAATCCACTGGCCGTGAAAGTCATGGCCGAAAAGAACATTGATATCAGTCAGCAGGAATCGAAGTTAATTGACGGTGAATACCTGCTGAGCAGCGATGTCGTCGTGACCCTCTGTGGGGATGCCCGGGACAAGTGTCCCATGACGCCACCATCTGTGGAACGTCGTCACTGGCCATTCATCGATCCCGCGCAAGCGACTGGGAGTGAAGCTGAACGCTTAGTGGTTTTCCGTGAAGTCCGCGACGAGATTCAACAGCGGGTTGCCGACCTGGTTAACGAATTGCAAACAAGATAAGTCTTTCAGGGAGTCTCATTAATGGGGACTTCCTTTTTTTTGACGAAAAGTTTTTGCAAACGCTTCAAAAAGATTGAATAAGTGGTTGAATTCTTTTCATTTATAGGGGATACTGATGTTAGTTGGTTCATTAAACCAATATGAGATCGATCTGAGGTCGACTAAAGGCTGGCTAGGCATAGCTAGTCGTGGCGACCAGTTGGTTTGGGAATCCGGTTCTCACTTTAAGTGAAGAACAAACGTCTCAATTAAGATGACTATTTAGGAGTGATTGGATGGTTCAACGCAGCATGAATCGGAATCAATTACATGATCAAAATTTAAGGCTCGTGTTACAGCAAATTTTCAACAATCATCCCACCTCACGGATTGAGATCTCGCACCAATTGCATTTGAACAAGTCGACAGTCTCTTCACTCTATAACACCTTAATGGCGGAGGGTTACCTCACAGAATTAGGTTTGGGGGAAGCGTCGACGGCTGGGGGACGTAAGCCAACCTTAATCGAAATCAATCGGAATTACGGCTATACGTTGACGTTTGATCTGGGGTATCGCCATTTGCATGCCTTGGTTACTGGGATTGATGGTCACGTTCGCCAGTACGATCGTATCAAGACGCAGGGAAAAACCATCCATGAAATGGTTGATCAAATTAATCAATACATTGGACAGGTCCAACACGACGATAAGACGAGTCACGGTCTGTTGGGAATCTGTTTCTCCATTCACGGGATTGTGAATGATAACCAAGTCAAGACGTCTCCATTTATTGAGATGGATGGCGTTGACTTGGAACAAGTCTTTGGGACGGCCTATCAGGTTCCGGTGATTCTGGAAAACGAAGCGAACCTCTCGGCGATCTACGAACGGGACTTCAACGGCGCCCGGCACTTAAATAGCGCGGTTACAATCAGTATTCACAGTGGGATTGGGGCCGGAATCATCCTGCATCGCGATCTCTTTCGTGGCGAGCACGGGGACGCGGGTGAAATTGGGCGATCGGTGGCTAGCATCCAGATGGACGGCGCCGGCAACCCACACCCGGTACATGCTGAAGACGTGAGTTCCGAGGATGCTGTTATCCGTCAAGTTGAAGAACGGAAGGGACTCAAGGATCTTAATCGCCAAGCGATCGTCAAGCTCTACCAGGCTGGTGACCCGGAAACGACGGAGATTCTAAGATCCTTTACCACAGCAATTGCCGGGCTCATTTACAATACAATGCGGACCCTGGATCCAGATGCTTTTTACTTAAACTCACCATTAGTAGAGGAGCTGCCAGCCTTACTGGCATCCATTAAAGCCACGTATCAACAATTGGCGGCAAATGATTTGAGCATTGCGATCACACCTAATGCGCGACTGGCCACGGTGCTGGGTGGCTGTTCTCTCATTACACATCGCGTATTGGAACTGGATGGCTATGAACTGAACTTCACCCAACCAACCGAAGAACAAACTGAAAGTGACTAACGAAACTTGCTTAACGAAAGGTCTGAGAGCTTATTCTCAGATCTTTTTTGATCCAAAAGATAAAAGACTTTCGAGAAAACGCTTGCAAAACAAAAACAACTCTGTATAATGAATCTTGTAAGTTGGTTGTCGCAACGAACTAACCAGGAGGGTTTAATAAATTATGGATACGAAAACAAATTACTGGAATGGGATCGACAAGATCCAATACGTCGGTCATCAAGATAAGAAGTCAAGCTTTGGATTTCAATACTATAATCCTGAAGAAGTGATTGCTGGCAAGAAGATGAAGGACTGGTTACGGTTCTCTGTTGCCTACTGGCACACCTTCGACCAACGTTTAGTGGACCCATTTGGTGATGGGACCGCACAACGGCCATACGATAACTACACAGATCCAATGGACTTAGCCTTGGCTAAGGTGGATGCTGCCTTTGAATTTTATGACAAATTGGGTGTCGATTACCTTTGTTTCCATGACCGGGACTTAGCCCCTGAAGGTGACACGTTACGTCAAACCAACGCCAACCTCGATAAAGTGGTTGACAAGATCGTTGAATATCAAAAAACAACTGGGATGAAGGTTCTCTGGAACACGTCTAACATGTTCTCCAACCCTCGTTTCGTCGATGGTGCCGCAACGTCACCATTCGCTGATGTCTTTGCTTACAGTGCCGCACAACTCAAGCACAGTTTGGAAATCGGTAAGCGTGTCGGTTCCGAAAACTATGTCTTCTGGGGTGGTCGTGAAGGTTACGAATCACTTTGGAACACGAACATGAAGCAAGAACAAGAACATGCCGCTAAGTTGTTCCACTTGGCTAAGGACTACGCTAACGAAATCGGCTTCGATGCCCAGATGATGTTAGAACCAAAGCCTAAGGAACCAACGACTCACCAATACGACTTTGATGCCGCAACCACGATCGCCTTCATGAAGGAATACGATCTGGACAAGGACTTCAAGTTGAACTTGGAAGGAAACCACGCCAACTTGGCTGGTCACACTTACCAACATGAAATTCGCGTTGCCCGTGAAGCTGGTTTACTCGGTTCCTTGGATGCCAACCAAGGGGACAAGTTAATCGGTTGGGATATCGATGAATTCCCATCAAACTTGTACGAAACTACGGCCGCAATGTACGAAGTTATCGAAAATGGTGGTATCGGACCTCGTGGTGGGTTAAACTTTGATGCGAAGCCTCGTCGTTCATCCTTTGAAGCCAATGACCTCTTCAGAAGCCACATCGTGGGTATGGACAGCTTTGCTGCCGGCTTGCGGATCGCAGCGGCTATGAAGGAAGATGGCTTCCTGGATAACTTGAAGGCTGACCGTTACAGTTCATACAAGTCTGGTATCGGTGCCGATATCGAAAGCGGCAAGGCCGACTTGAAGAGTTTGGAAGACTACTCCTTGGACAAGACCCAAGCTGACTTGGTTGGTGCAACGCACTCCGATCACTTGGAACAAGTTAAGGATACGATTAACCATTACATCGTTGAAACGTTAAGCAAATAATGCGTCATAAGAGGCGGACGGACGAGAGTTCGTTCGCCTCTTTTGTGAATCATGACTAGGCGGGAAGGCCCGCCGACTGAGGAGGAATAACCGATGGGTAAGTACGTACTTGGCGTCGACCTAGGAACCAGTGCCGTTAAGGTCTCGGCCGTCGACCATGCGGGACAGATCGTCGCGCAGGAAAGCTTCGACTATGACTTAATTCAGAAACAACCTGGTTACAACGAGCAGAATCCCGAAGATTGGGTATCTGGCACGACCGTGGCCATTGTCCGGTTGATCCTAAATGATCACCTGGCTGCCGAAGATATCGAGGGCCTGAGCTTCTCCGGCCAAATGCATGGGCTGGTTCTGCTCGATGAAAATAACAAGGTCTTACGGCCGTCAATTCTCTGGAACGATACGCGGAGCACGCCACAACGAGAAGAGATCGAAGCCAAGATGGGCGACCGGTTTGTCGACATCACCCGTAACCAACCGTTAGAAGGATTCACGCTGACGAAGTTGCTGTGGGTGAAGGAAAACGAGCCCGAGATCTGGTCGAAGGCCAAGACCTTTGTCTTACCCAAAGACTATGTGCGTTACCGCATGACGGGCAATCTGGCGATGGATTACTCCGACGCGACCGGGACGGTGTTATTGGACGTGGCCAAGGGCGTTTGGAGTCAGGAGGTCTGCGAAGCCTTTGATATTCCACTGAGTCTCTGTCCACCACTGATCCAGTCGATTGACTTCGCTGGAACGGTCACACCAGCCTATGCCGAGTTCTCCGGTCTGACCACAGCCACCAAAATTTATGGTGGGGCGGCTGACAATGCTGCTGGTGCTGTTGGTGCGGGAATTCTGCACCCGAATATGGTGTTATCCAGCATCGGGACGTCCGGGGTGGTCTTAAAGTATGAAGACAACGCCGACGTGAACTATCACGGTGTGGTTCAATTCGAAGATCATGCCATTCCCAATAAGTACTACTCAATGGGTGTAACACTGGCCGCGGGCTATTCGTTGAGTTGGTTCAAGAAGACCTTCGCCCCGGCCGAGGACTTTACGGACGTGGTGGCAAGTGCGGGTAAATCGACGGTCGGCGCCAATGGCTTGCTGTACACCCCGTACATTGTCGGCGAACGGGCCCCTTACGCGGACGCTGACATCCGGGGAAGCTTTACCGGGATCGATGGGACCCATCAGCGCTACGACTTCGTCAGAGCCGTTTTAGAGGGCATTGTCTATTCCTTTAAGGATCTCTTTGATATTTACGAGGAGAACGGTGGTGACTTCGATACGGTCGTTTCCATTGGTGGTGGGGCGAAGAGCCCTCTCTGGCTACAGATCCAGGCGGATATCTTCAATCGCAAGGTGGTCAGTCTGAAGAACGAACAGGGCCCCGGGATGGGTGCCGCCATGATTGCGGCTACCGGTCTGGGCTGGTTCGACTCGCTTCAGGATTGTGCTGAAACCTTCGTTCATTTTGGGAAGGCTTACGAACCAAACCCTGAGAACGTTGCGAAGTATGCCAAGATGCACGCCATTTACAGCCAGGTTTACCAACAAACGAAGGCGATCAGTGCCCAGTTGTTGGATTACCGGCGGACAGAATTAACGTCTCTTTAAGATGCGTTTACAGAAAACTCGGGTGATCCGAGTTTTTTTAGAAGATTTATAGAAAACGCTTCCATTATTAAAATGATCATGTTATGCTATCGTCATGGTTGGTTGTCCAGCTCAACCAACGTACGATTTAACCAACTTACAATTCAGTACAACTTCCACATACTGCACTTTTTAGAATCTATGGCGTGAGCCGTATAAGGAGCGATATCTATGCGTAAAGTTTCGACCGGATTTGTTTATTTTTTCGGAGCCCTTGGGGGATTACTCTTTGGTTATGATACTGGGGTTATCTCTGGTGCCATCTTGTTTATTCAAAAGCAGATGCACCTGGGTTCTTGGCAACAGGGATGGGTCGTCAGTGCCGTTCTACTGGGCGCCATTCTAGGGGCCGCCATTATTGGGCCTTCCTCTGATAAATATGGGCGGCGGAAGCTCCTCTTGTTATCAGCCATTATTTTCTTTGTCGGGGCATTAGGTTCCGGGATGGCGCCAGAGTTCTGGACACTCATCATTTCTCGAGTGGTCCTAGGGATGGCAGTTGGGGCGGCTTCCGCTTTAATTCCAACCTATCTCGCAGAATTGTCACCTGCCGACAAGCGGGGGACGGTATCCAGTCTGTTTCAACTAATGGTGATGACCGGGATTCTATTAGCCTACATCACTAACTATGCCTGGGCTGACATTTACACCGGGTGGCGTTGGATGTTAGGATTCGCCGCAATTCCTGCCGCATTGCTGTTCTTGGGGGGATTAATTTTACCCGAAAGTCCACGTTTCTTAGTGAAGACTGGGCATGTCGACCAGGCCAAAGCGGTCTTGGATACCATGAACAAGCATGATACAGCGGCCGTTGAAGCCGAACTAAATCAGATTCAGGAACAGGCTCAGATGAAGAGTGGCGGTTGGAGTGAGCTCTTCGGTAAGATGGTACGACCATCCCTGACAATCGGGATTGGGTTAGCCATTTTCCAGCAAGTGATGGGGTGTAACACGGTGTTGTATTACGCACCAACGATCTTTACCGATGTTGGTTTCGGAGTCAACGCGGCGTTACTTGCACACATTGGTATCGGGGTCTTTAACGTGATTGTGACGGCCATTGCCGTGATGATTATGGACAAGGTCGACCGGAAGAAGATGCTAAATATTGGGTCCGTCGGGATGGGGATTTCGCTGTTCGTTATGAGTGCCGGGATGAAGTTCTCCGGTGGGTCACAGGCAGCGGCGATTATCTCTGTGGTTGCCTTGACGATCTACATTGCCTTCTTCTCCGCTACTTGGGGTCCTGTGATGTGGGTCATGATTGGGGAAGTTTTCCCATTAAATATTCGCGGATTGGGGAACTCCTTTGCGTCCGTGATTAACTGGACGGCGAACATGGTGGTTTCTCTGACCTTCCCAGCATTATTGAACTTCTTCGGAACTGGAAGTCTTTTCATTGGTTATGGGGTCCTCTGTTTCGTTGCCATTTGGTTCGTTCAGAAGAAGGTTTTCGAAACACGGAACCGTTCCCTGGAAGAAATTGAAGCAACATTACGGAGCAAGGCTGGTGAACCAGCCGCCGTTAGTGCCACAGAATAAAATGAATTTTTCAAGGCCGAGAATATTCTCGGCCTTTTTATTTTGGAAAACGCTTCCAATAATTTGAGGAAAGTGTTATTCTAATATCATGGTTGGTTGTGACAATCAACTAACCTAATAACTAGCCAACTTACAAAAACTTCAAAAAATCTACGGCGATGAACCGGTAAAAGGAAGTCAGAAAATGCGAAAAGTTTCAACGGGATTTGTTTACTTCTTCGGCGCCCTAGGTGGGTTGCTCTTTGGGTATGACACTGGGGTTATTTCAGGAGCCATCCTCTTTATTCAGAAGCAAATGCACCTGGGCTCATGGCAACAAGGATGGGTTGTGAGTGCCGTTCTACTGGGCGCCATTCTAGGAGCTGCAATTATTGGGCCATCATCTGATAAATATGGGCGTCGTAAACTACTCTTACTGTCAGCTGTCATCTTCTTCATCGGTGCCTTGGGTTCAGCCTTCTCGCCGGAGTTCTGGACGCTGATTGTCTCACGAGTCATTCTCGGGATGGCAGTGGGGGCCGCATCGGCCTTAATCCCAACTTACTTAGCTGAATTGGCACCTGCCGATAAGCGGGGTACCGTTGCCAGTCTGTTTCAATTGATGGTGATGACAGGGATTCTGTTAGCCTACATCACGAACTATGGGTTCGCCGGCATTTACACCGGATGGCGTTGGATGCTCGGTTTTGCCGCAGTTCCCGCAGCCTTGCTTTTCTTTGGTGGGTTGATCCTACCAGAAAGTCCCCGTTTCTTAGTTCGAACGGGTCGCCTTGATGAAGCCCGCGCCGTTCTTGATACCATGAACAAACATGACACGGCGGTTGTGAACCGAGAGGTCGAACAAATTCAATCACAAGCGCAAGTTGTCAGTGGGGGTTGGTCCGAACTCTTTGGTAAAATGGCTCGGCCTTCCCTGATTATCGGGGTTGGTTTGGCGATCTTCCAACAGGTTATGGGGTGTAACACGGTGCTCTACTACGCACCAACTATTTTCACTGATGTTGGTTTTGGTGTCAGTGCGGCGCTCTTGGCCCACATTGGTATCGGGATCTTCAACGTGATTGTCACGGCAGTTGCCGTATCTATCATGGATAAAATTGACCGCAAGAAAATGTTGAATATTGGGGCCGTGGGGATGGGAATTTCCTTATTCGTCATGAGTTTCGGCATGAAATTCTCCGGTGGGTCACAACTGGCGGCCATTATCTCTGTGATTGCCTTAACCATCTACATCGCGTTCTTTTCCGCAACTTGGGGTCCTGTGATGTGGGTCATGATTGGGGAAGTCTTCCCACTGAATATTCGAGGATTGGGGAACTCCTTTGCTTCCGTGATTAACTGGACGGCAAACATGATTGTTTCACTGACGTTCCCATCATTGTTAGATTTCTTTGGGACTGGGAGTCTCTTCATTGGTTACGGTGTCTTATGTTTCGTTTCCATCTGGTTCGTTCAGAAGAAGGTCTTCGAGACGCGGAACCGTTCATTGGAAGATATCGAAGCCACGTTACGGGCCAAGGCCGGTGACGAAGCCGTAGACTTAGCAACTAAATAACCGTTTTAAACTTTGGGGTCGTTCCTGTGAGGACGGCTCTTTTGCTGTCTGAAGAGTCAAATGTTTTGGTAGGGTAACTCTCTGTACACCGTGCTATACTAAGAACCATCAAGTTCAAAAATCGTTAAGGGGTGTTCACATGATTCAAGATTTCGAAGAATTCGTTGATAAGATTGAGAACCCAGACCATCAAGCACGGATGCGGCACGTATTGGAATGGGTTCAGGCTGAATTTCCACAGCTGGAACAGCGGTATGCTTGGAATCAGCCGATGTTCACCGATCACGGCACCTTCATTATTGGCTTCAGTGTGGCCAAACCCCACATGGCCTTTGCGCCAGAGGGCGCGGTCATGGAACACTTCGCCACGGAGATTGCTGCTGACAACTACAATCCAGGTAAGAAGTTTGGCCGGATCAAGTGGACGCAGGACGTCGATTATGACTTGCTCCACCAGATCATTGCCTTTAACATTGCGGACAAAGCCGACTGTACGACATTTTGGCGTAAATAAATAACCAGGAGGACTGGGCAACTGCCCGATCTTCCTGGTCTTTTTTTAGAATTTTGGTTGTTCCTGATTTTTTTTGACGAGTTTTTTGGGATCGACCGGGGTGCCAGCCGCCGAGGTACGGACGACGAAGACATCGATATCGGCCATCCGGCTGACGTACGCCGTGACAGAACCTTCGACCATCCGGGCAACGGCGCTCATCCCGGTAGCACCCAGCATGATCAAGTCATTCCCATGGTCGCGAACGAACTCGTGGGCAATGACCGTTTTGGGATTTCCAAAACGAACGTGAATGCTGAGATCCTTGAAGCCGGTGGCAGCTGAGGTCGTCTCTACCAATGAAGTTAGGTAGGACGTCGCATCGGTTGCTAGTTCATGAATGACGTCACCCGGCATTGAGCCGCTGGCGTAGAAACCGTAGTGGTTAATTCGGAGGACGTTGAGTAGGTCAATCTTGGCGTGATTCTGTTGGGCCACGGTGATAGCCTTCTTCAAAGCCAGTTCGGCTTGAACGGAACCGTCGACCGGGACCAAGATGCGTTGATAATCGTGTTCAATTTCCATAGTGAACCCTCCTCCTATTGTCGATAGTGACCGCTAGGCGCGTCCACGTAAGGTGAACGTGGCGGTAGCTAGGGTATGGTCGGCTGCGTGGTGCATGAGATCATTTAGCCAGAAGCCTTCCGGTAGATCGAGTGTCTGGTCTAGGGCGTAGACGGTCAGGGTGTAATCGTGATCGGCATCGGGTGGGAAGGGCCCTGTGTAGTTCTGGAAAATTTGTGGATCGGTGTTCCCAACTAATGAGCCGGCATTGCTGTTGCGGCCGTGAACGTGGGCAATCTGATCAGTCCGCGACACGTCGGCCGGAATCTCACGCGTTGTGCCCGGAAAGTTAGCGGCAACCCAGTGAATCCAAGGAAAACCACAGACGGGCACGGCGTCAAAATCGACGAGGCTCAGTGCCAGCGTCTTGGTGCCAGCTGGGACATCCGTGAGGCTGATCGGGAATGACTTGACGGGATCGCCGCCGTGGACGTCAGATCCCGTGGCCTGCTTACTATATTCGGCAGCCAGGAAGCCGCCCTGTTCGGTTGGTACTGTAATTTTCATCCGAATCCCTCCTAAATGAAACTTATCTTCATTATACCGCAGGGAGAAAAGTGACGCGAATATGCATTTATAATGTATAAAAATACGTATTATTAGTATTTAACTCATAAATTTACAAAATAATATTGTTATTTGGATAAAATGGCGTATCCTAAGATTCATGATGATCCAGTGAAAGGAAGATGCGCATGACACCCCAGAAGAAGATTGAAATTTTACAGCACCTGATTCAGATTCCTTCGGTCAATGACCACGAGACCGAGGTCGCAGATTACCTAGCCGGCCTGTTCGCACCGTATCCGCAGGCTCAGGTGGAGAAGGTCCCATACGCCCCCGGCAGAGACAATCTAGTCGTGACGATCGGTGGTGCTGGACCGCAGCTGGGGTTGAGTGGGCACATGGATGTTGTGGCTCCCGGTGACACTTCAGCCTGGCATCACGATCCATTTGGGGGCGAGGTTGTTGGTGACCAGCTCTTTGGTCGCGGCGCTTCCGACATGAAGAGTGGCTTGGCAGCCATTACGATCGCTATGCTGGAATTTCTGGAGCAAGGAACACCACTTAAAGGGAGCGTCCGGCTCCTAGCTACGGTGGGTGAAGAAACTGGCGAATATGGCGCAGCTACACTGACCGACGCGGGCTATGCCGACCAACTTGCTGGTCTGGTGATTGCCGAACCCAGTGGCCTGAATCAGGTGGTCTATACGGCACGCGGCGTGATCGACTACAAGGTGGTGTCGACTGGTAAGAGCAGTCACAGTGCCGAACCAGAAAAGGGCATCAATGCCATCGACAACCTCATGCAGTTCTACAACGCTGTGGGACCACTGATGGCGAAGCATACTGAGGAAGATCCGGTCTTAGGGCACCTGCTACACAACGTCGATCTGATTTCCGGTGGGGAACAGATTAATTCGATTCCGGCACATGCCGAACTGATGGCTAACATGCGGACAATTCCGGCCACGCCTAATCAGGTCATTTACGACGAGCTGGAGGGCCTGATTGCCAAATTGAATCAACAGGACGGGGTCGACCTTAAACTCACCTACAGCTATCCTGAGGAGGCAATTCCGGGTGATCCCAATGCACCACTGGTTCAGTTGGCCAAGCAGATCAGTGAAGAGGTCTGCCAACAACCGGCTCACGTGGTGGGATCCGGTGGCGCCAACGACGGGGCTGAGTTCTTACGGGCCAAGGCCGACTTTACCAGTATTGAAATGGGGCCAGGGAGTGATACGTCCCATCAGGCCGATGAATACATCTCGATTACCGAATACTTACAGGCGATCACGGTTTATGAAAAACTAGTGCCGGCGTTCTTTGACCAATTGCAAGGCTAATTTAAAAAATCCCGCAGCTTCTCCAAATTGGAAGAAGTTGCGGGACTTTACGATTCAGTTGGGTCATTAAAATTAGCAAACTGGTTAAGATTGATCAGAAGCCTTGGCAATTCGGTCGAAACGGCTTATATTAATCTTTAAATCATTGATGGGGAGCGGGGTTCATATGGAAAAGAAACGACGTCATCAGTGGCTGATTGTCTATCATTGGGTCGTGACGATTCTGACGCTCTGGTCAGTTGGCAACTTGGGGTTCCTGCTTCTGAAAGTTGGAAACTACACTTTAGAAATGGAAATCGCCAACGGTTTGCTGGTCGTCTTTGCCCTCGACTACTTTGTTCGGCTGATCACCACTAAAAATCGCAAGATCTTCCTGATTCACGCGGCCTTCGATCTGTTGGGAATTATTCCCATGCATCCGGTCTTTGCTCTCTTTCGGCTGAGTCGGCTGGTCCGCATCATTCGGTTCCATCACCTCTTCTGGCGGCTGGGAATCTCTGGCAAGTGGACCAAGGCCTTTCACCGCTTCGTTTATAAAACCGGATTTATTTATCTGTTTTCAATTAGTGTGGCGATTATTGTCGTCAGTGCATTCCTTTTCTCACTGACCGAGAAGCAGTCACTGGCTAACTCTATCTGGTGGGCGATTACGACCGCCACAACCGTTGGGTACGGGGATGTCACCCCGCAGACGGCCTTTGGGAAGATCATCGCGGCTATCCTGATGGTTGGTGGGGTTGGCTTCATTGGGTTATTGACCAGTACCATTGTCGATTTCGTTAACACCCGAGTGGCCGCGAGCGAAGATACCCAGCAACAGGACGATATGGCCGAGCTGATGAGAGAGATTCGTTCGCTCACGTCCAAGGTTGATCGCCTGCAAACGACCGTTAACCGGCTGAACAAGCAGACGAAGAAACGGTCGACAACCAAGAAATCTAAGAAAATAGCCACGACGAAGCGACCCACACCAGCGAAGTCTATAAGCAACGAGTGACTAAAAAAAACGAGTCTAAGCAACTGCCTAGACTCGTTTTAGATTCTAATGAACGAATTGTAAATTGTAGTTACCTTGCCCATCGGACGTAATCGTATACGTCGTGTAGCCGGCTTGAAGCCACTGATTCTTGGATGCCTGTGCCCAGTTTTGAGCATCGGCGACCGAGGAGAAGGTGTGGACGTCATCGAAGGAATTCGATCCGCTACTTTCCTTAGAGGAACTGGTTTCGGACGATTTGGTCGATGCTTGATCGAGGAGCTGTTGTTCGCGGTCTTGAACGGCGTCGTTTGATTCGTCGTTGATGATGTTTTGTAATTTTTGTTTCTGAGTGACGGTAAGGCCATTATCGTTGTACGCATCATACTTCTTTTTGAAGTGGTCGTAGGCCGTCTGCTCCGAGTTGGAGGACGACTTAGCGGCGATCGAGGCGCTGTCACTGGAAGAAGCGGCAGTGTTCGACGTTGAATTATTATGATGCGAGATGGCCAGGACTAACAGAATGGCGATCGCCAGTGTGATTAGCGTCATAACCCAAGGCCACCAACGACGGGGACGCTTACGTCGCTGCCGCGTAGGGTGTTCGGGGTCCTGATTAAAGTTATACCGTTGTACGCGTGATTTTGGTTCTTGGTTGTTCAACTGAAAAACCTCCATGTCCAGAACGGTGTGAAAAAACAAGCTTGCCGCCGAGACGACAAACTACCACACCTTCCATAGTACCTCAAAAAGTGATCAGAAGAAAATGTTAACGTCTCATTTGCCACATTTCTAATCTTTTGGCCACCGAAAAAGGAACGTGTATTGTATGATAGAAGTGGATCAAAGTTTGAAAGGTGGTTTTAATTTTGCACAATGAAATTCCAGCATTACCTTTAAATAACAATAACCGCATTCCCCAATTAGGATTGGGTGTTTTCCAAGTGGATAACGCTCAGGATACCAAGGATGCCATTAAATGGGCCTTGGCTGCGGGTTACCGCCACATCGACACCGCAGCTTATTATGGCAACGAGCAGTGGGTCGGCGAGGCTATTCGCGAGAGTGACGTTAAGCGCGAGGATATCTTTGTGACGTCTAAGCTCTGGAACAATGAACGGGGTTACGACGAGACCAAGGCGGCCTTCCAGCGGACTCTAGACAAGTTGGGCTTTGACTACCTTGATATGTTCTTGATTCACTGGCCAGCACCTGGTTTTACTGAAAGCTGGCGGGCCATGGAAGACCTTTACAAGGCCGGCAAGATTAAGAATATTGGGGTCTCAAACTTCAATCGGTCGCACATTGAGAAGTTGATGGAGACAGCCACGGTTAAGCCCGTGGTCGATCAGATTGAGACGCACCCTTACTTCCAGCAGAAGGACTTGCACGCCTATCTGGAGACACAAGGCATCTTACACGAAGCCTGGAGTCCGCTTGGTGGCGGCCGGAACAATGCCCTGACCGATCCAGTTATTAATGAATTAGCGGCTGCCCACGATGTCAGTGCCGCTCAAATTATCTTGCGTTGGCATGTGCAACGGGAAGAAATTGTGATTCCAAAGTCAACGCATGAGGAACGCATCCAACAGAACCGCGACATCTTTGCCTTTGGTTTAGACGAAGATGAAATGCGGGCGATCAGTGCACTCGATGCTGGCAAACGGGTCGGTCCCGATCCAGCAGACGATGCGTGGTTAAAGCAGTCTCAGACTTACGACGGCCGGAAGTAATTACCGGTAAGGCGGAATCTGTTGTTCCTTAGCTAAGGGTTCCAGTTTTTCAGTGATCCGATTAGTCACTGCCAAGGGAATCCCGGCGAAGGGACTAAAGAAATGGGGATGATCCGGGTCAGGAACTTCCTGGGTCTCCTTTAATTTAGGCACTAAAGCGACTAGGTCATCCTTGTGATAACCTAGTTTTTTTGCGTAGTAAACGACCTCGCGATAGCTGACGTTTTTAAAGTAAAAGTAGTAACAGAGACCGGCGGCAACGACGACCCAAAAGATGGTCCATTCGAGGCCAATTTGGCTGGGATTTAGAAAGCCAATGAAGACCGCGGCCAGGATGAAAACCACGTAAATCGCGGTTGAGACGGTGGCCCAAGTTTGTTTGTGTGTCATATCATGTTCCTCAATTCTCATTTGGTTTGGTCTAAGTTTACGGGGTTTACCGGGTGGATTTCAAGCGATTTTATTAAGTGGTCTAGTAAATTTTCCCCATTGAGGGCTTAGACGTGTATAATAACACAGTATTGTTAGATCTGGCTGGGTATTTGCGGTTGTCGATTGGCGGTTACGAGGCTAGTTGGCCTTGTCCGTTATTGGATTAATTGATTAATGGATCGTGTAATTGGATTTATTCAAAAACTGTGAATATATACATGGCCATTATTTTTAGCCGCAGGTACCATAACCGCAGGAAAATAGTAAATGTAGATGAAAACCGCTTAGAGATTGAGAGGGTGACGAATTGAATTTAAGTTTTGAAACCATTCAGCCGATGGATTACGATCAGGTAGACCAAGTGGTTGCCGCCGCTTTCGCTCCCGTTGCCGAGAGTACGGGAACTTAAGTCGATCTGATTCACCGAATCCGCGATACCTATGATTATCAACCGAGCTTAGAGGTTGTGGCCAAGCCTTCAGTTGACCACGTGGTGGCACATGGGTTATTGAGTCCTGTCACGATTCGGGGCAACTGGCATACGACAACCATTGTTGCCTTGGCTCCCTTAGCCGTTGATCCTGAATGGCAGGGACAGGCGATCGGCAGTCAACTTCTGAGTGAGCTGGAGACACGGGCTCGCCAGGCCGGGTTCGGCGCTGTCAGTGTGGTTGGTGATACGACCTATTATGGCCGACGCGGCTACGTCATGGCGGAGGATTTTGCCATTCATAACACGTTACCCGTTCGTATGGGGAACAGCTTGATTAAACCGTTGACCCCCGGGGCTTTGGCCCACGTCGGCGGGATGCTGGAATATCCAGCACCGTTTAAATAAATTTAAAATTAGAGTTGACGGTAGTTTCTCATCGTGCTATCATCAAAGTCAATCAAATAACGAACGCTAATTTCCATTACCAAGTAGCGTGTCATCTGTGGGTCAGAAAGTCGGTGGTTGCTGCGAACCGATCAGGGTGATTACGACGAAATACAGTGGAATGTCCTGTTACGGCAGGCGGAGAATAACTAGAACCGTTACCTTCTAGTGAGTGGAGTTGACTGGGTCTAGAACCAGTCACTCAAGCTGGGTGGTACCACGGTTGAAGTCTAATCGTCCCTGTTGCAATAATGATTGCAGCGGGGGCGATTTTTTTATACTTAAAAATTTGGCATAATTATAAGAGGAGCGATTTTGATGAAAGAAAACAAGAAAGCATGGCGGGCTGTTAGCTTTGGCGAAGCCCTTACGATTTTATTGGTAATGTTATTGGTGATGGGGCTTGGCGTCATTAAATTTGGACTTTCGCCCATGACCCCAGTTCTTCTGGTGATTGCCCTGGTCATGCTCTGGGCCAAGTTACGAGGAGCAGAATGGGACGACATACATAATGGCATTATTGACGGAATCAAGACGGGGATTATTCCCATCTTTATCTTCCTGTTAATTGGAGCCTTAATCAGTGTCTGGATTGCTGCTGGGATTATTCCTTCCATGATGGTCTTCGGGTTCCACTTAATCTCCGCACAATGGTTCGTGCCTTCCGTCTTCCTGGTTTGTGCCATCATCGGGACGTCTATCGGAAGTGCCTTTACCATCATTTCCACGATTGGGATTGCCCTCTTCGGGATGGGTACCACGATGGGTTTCAATCCAGCCTTAGTTGCCGGGGCTATCATCTCCGGAGCTATCTTCGGGGATAAGACGTCACCATTGTCCGACTCAACCAACTTGGCTTCTGCTATTGCTGAATCCGAACTCTTCGCGCACATCAAGAACTTGATGTGGTCGACGATTCCAGCCTTCATTGTTTCACTCATCTTGTACTTCTTCATGGGAACTGGTGCCTCGGATACGAACGCTTTAGGTAAGATTAATGCAACGATTACCACGTTAAATACGCACTTTACGATTACCTGGTGGGCCGCCCTACCAATTATTGTGATGTTCGTCTGCGCTTGGCGAAAGATTCCGGCCATTGCGACGTTGTTCCTGAACGTTGTTCTAGGGGTTGTCATGATCTTTATTGAAAAGCCAAGTACCTCGTTAAAGAGTATTGCAACGATGATCGAATCTGGTTTCGTTGCCAAGACCGGCAACGCCAGCGTTGATGCCTTACTGACCCGTGGTGGGATTAGCGCCATGATGTCGACTGTATCCCTGATTATCCTGACCCTGACCTTAGGGGGCCTGCTGATGAAGTTTAACATCATCCAGACCGCCATGGTGCCGCTGGCCAACCGTTTGAAAGGAACTGGTGCTGTTGTGACGGCTGCCATTCTTTCTGGAATTGGCGTTAACATCTTCGTTGGGGAACAATACCTCTCTGTTATCCTACCTGGGAAGGCCTTCAAGCAGACCTTCAACGACCGCGGCCTGGACAACCTGGCCTTGAGTCGGGTCCTAGAAGATGGTGGGACTGTGATTAACTACTTGGTTCCTTGGGGGGTTGCGGCGGTCTTTGCTGCCAACACGTTGGGTGTTTCCACGTTATCCTACCTGCCATTCTGTTTCTTCAGTCTACTTTCACCAATATTCTCCATTCTGAGTGGGTTCACCGGTGTCGGTCTGAAGCGGTTACCCGCCTCAGACGACCAGAGTGCCACATCCGCAACGATGGCGGCGAGTGGTCGTTAAAATTCAATTGTCAAAAAAAGCTCGAGACACTGTCTCGAGCTTTTTTAGTCGGTTGATGCTTGGGTATAGATGTAGTCTGCAGCGGCTAGGTCAAGGGCCACGGTATCGTGATCGTCCCAGTCAATGTAGAGTAGGTTGAGCGCTGGATCTTGTTTAATGAGGTGAATAGGTTGGCCCAATGGCAGTTCCAAATGTTCTAAGTAGGTGACCATGTCAGGTGTTTCTAAGTAGTGGTGAAAGATAACGGTCGTGTCTGGTTCAACCTCGCTGAGTCGCGTCATTTGTGAGTCATTTAAAAGCTCGGTGGGGTTGAGACTGCCACCGAAAGGACTGGTTTGTGGGTGATCCAAAAAGGTAGCCAAAGCCGTGGTGGTTTCGGGTGTCAGTGTTGCCGCCATCGCCCAGGCCTGTCCGGGAATCTGTGGTAAGGGTAGCTTAAGCTGTTGGGCTAAGAGGACCTCACAGAGCCGATAACGCACGAGGAGTTCGCCCGCCAGAGCTTGACCCTTGGTGGTCAGCGTCACGCCGGTATATCGGCGACGGTGGACCCAGCCGGCCAGTTGTAAGTGGCGGGTCATTTCCGTGACGGATGCTGGCGATACCTGAGCGAAACGGATGATTTGTTTATTGCTGACACGTGGTCGGGCAAAGTTGCACTCTGCAATGATTCGCAGGTATTTATTTTGTTGGCGTAACATGTTCATCAACTCCCCCAAGTTGTTGAAAGTTTAAGTATCCCTAAAAAAATAATTCTCACTTAAAACTTTAACGATTGCTGATTGAAAAAGCAACTCTTTTTTTAAATAGGTGATATTCATTTTGGAAAAGTTAGTTGTCCAAAACCAAATGGCTGATATAACGGCGTTGGTTATTAAATTTTGCGAACTTTTAATCTAAAATTCAGTGTCAAAATGTGAAGGCCGAAACGTCAGGACATCACGATGAAAGCGCTATATCTTAATATTATTTTATTAATATCTGGACAAACAAATGTTATGTTACCCTAAAATTCTATTTGATTTACCTGAACATTAAGGTACAATGATCTGTGTAGGAGATAGAAGGGGGTTTTAGTTATGAGCGATGAACCAAAGAAGCACAAGCTCATTGAGTACGCCAATGGGCGGTCACTCGAAGAAATCAACGGTACAGTCAAAGTACCGAAGGGTAAAGGATTCTGGAAAACATTATTTATGTATTCCGGGCCTGGCGCATTAGTCGCAGTGGGGTATATGGATCCAGGTAACTGGTCAACGTCAATTACCGGTGGTCAAAACTTCCAATACCTATTGATGTCGATTATCTTGATCTCAAGTTTGATTGCGATGTTATTGCAATACATGGCAGCTAAACTTGGTATCGTGAGTCAGATGGACTTGGCCCAAGCTATTCGGGCCAGAACCAGCAAATCCCTCGGGATCGTCTTATGGATCATGACGGAATTTGCCATCATGGCAACGGATATTGCCGAAGTTATTGGGGCGGCGATTGCCCTGTACCTGCTGTTCCACATTCCGTTAATCATTGCGGTATTTATTACGGTTTTAGATGTTTTGCTCTTATTGTTATTAACCAAGATTGGTTTTCGGAAGATCGAAGCCATTGTGGTTTGTTTAATTCTGGTGATCCTGGTCGTCTTTGCCTACGAAGTGGCCTTGTCATCACCTAACTGGGGTGGCGTTTTCGGTGGCTTGATTCCAAGCATGAAGACTATCTCATCCACGCCACAAATTGGCGGACAAACGCCACTCAGTGGGTCCTTAGGGATCATTGGGGCGACGGTTATGCCACATAACTTGTACTTACATTCCGCTATTTCACAAACGCGGGAGATTGACCACAACGACGAAGAAGACGTGGCAAGAACGGTTCGCTTCACCAGCTGGGATTCTAACATCCAACTGACGCTGGCGTTCTTCGTCAATGCCCTTCTCTTGGTCATGGGGGTTGCCGTGTTCAAGAGTGGTTCTGTCAAGGATCCTTCGTTCTTCGGGTTGTTCCAAGCCTTGTCTGATACCAGCACCATGAGTAATGGTGTCTTGGCCAGCGTTGCACGGACCGGGGTTCTCTCAACCCTGTTTGCCGTAGCCTTACTGGCCTCAGGTCAAAACTCAACGATTACGGGGACACTGACCGGGCAAGTTATCATGGAAGGCTTCGTTCACATGCGGATGCCACTGTGGTTACGGCGCTTGGTTACCCGGTTACTTTCAGTAATTCCGGTGGTCGTCTGTGTCATGTTGACCAGTGGCAAGAGTGCCATTGATGAACATGAGGCGCTGAATGACCTGATGAATAATTCACAAGTCTTCCTGGCGTTTGCCTTACCATTCTCGATGTTGCCGCTCTTGATGATGACGGACAGCAAGGTTGAAATGGGGAAGCGTTTCAAGAACTCGCTGTGGATTAAGGTCTTGGGATGGATCTCTGTCCTTTCTCTAACGGGTCTTAACCTGATTAATATGCCAGCTTCCGTTCAAGCCTTTTACGGGGACGGCATTACGGCCAGTCAGACCGTCATTGCGAACAGCATTGCCTACGGTTTGGATGCCGCAATTGTAGCGCTGTTAGCTTGGACGATCTGGGAACTACATCGGGGGAGTCAACGCTTAGAAGCCCAATTGGCTGCGGATGCTAAAGGCACAACAGACAAGGAGGCCAAATAATGGCAACGACTTTTAAACGGATTTTAGTTGGAGTTGATGATTCTGAAGATGCTCTCCTGGCCTTTGATTATGCGATCCATCAGGCCAAGCGCGATCAGGCGGAATTAGTGATTGTGTCCGTGCTGGAGAACGACGAAATGAACATTTACCAGGCACTGGACAGTGACTACGTCCATGGCGAACGCGATGCCTTAAAGGCCCACATCAAGACCTATCAGAAGCAGGCCGAAGATGCCGGTTTGACCGCTGTTAAAGTGGTCATTGCGGAAGGCGAACCTGGAGAAACTATCGTGAAGAACGTGATTCCTCACGTTGAACCAGACTTATTGGTTATCGGTTCAATCGCTAAGAAGGGTGTCAGCCGGCATTTTGGGAGCCAGGCGGCCTACATGGCGAAGTATGCCAAGATTTCTGTGATGGTTGTTCGTTAAAATAAAATGGATTCTATTCATGAAAGGCCCTCGTTATGGCGGGGGCCTTTTGTGCACCCCGGATAATTAGGTGCTTGACGCAACAGGACTAGAATTCGGGGCTACTAAGCGCGGATACGGTACACTGTGACTAACTAGGGGCCAGATTACCGTTAGTGAACTAGGAGTAGGGGGAATTTTCATGACAACCATATTTAAACGGATTTTGGTGGGAGTCGATGACTCGGAAGATGCCTTGCTGGCGTTTCGTTACGCGATTCAACAGGCGAAACGAGATGATGCCGAGCTCGTGATTGTGTCGGTACTTGAGGCCGACAAGATGAATATTTATGAGGCCTTGGATAAGGATTATATTCATGGCGAGTTCGACGAACTGGAGGAACACGTGCGCGAATACCAGAAGGCGGCAGAATCCGCCGGGGTGGTTGACGTTCGCATGATGGTGGCAGAAGGGGAACCCGGCGAGACCATCGTGAAGGATGTTATCCCGGACGTGAAACCAGATCTCCTGATTATCGGGTCGCTGGCTAAGAAGGGCGTCAGTCGCCACTTCGGGAGTCAAGCGGCCTACATGGCAAAATATGCACCGATTTCGGTGATGGTGGTGCGACACTAATACCCAAGCGGTATCGTAAAAAGTCCCACAAAGATCAGCAAGGATCTTCGTGGGAATTTCGTTAACTTCAGTTTTAGTAACTGTCACCGTTCATGATGGAACTTTTCACGATGACGTAGTCCACCGTGCGAATGTCGAGCAGGTTACGCCCACCAGCATAGGAGATGGAAGACTGCAGGTCTTCATGCATGGCATTCAAGGTGTTGGCAATGTCACCACGGAATGGGACCAACATCTGCTTACCCTCGACATTACGGTAGGCGCCCTTTTGCTTCTCGGAAGCGGAACCCCAGTATTGTTTGAAGGTCCGGCCGTCGATAGTCAGCAGGCTACCAGGGGATTGTTCATGGCCGGCGAGCATGGAACCAATCATGACCATGCTGGCGCCGAAACGCACGGACTTGGCGATGTCGCCGTTGTAGCGAATCCCACCGTCGGCAATGATTGGCTTACGGGCAGCCTTGGCACAGAGACGCAGAGCGGCTAATTGCCAACCACCGGTACCAAAACCAGTCTTGAGCTTCGTGATGCAGGCCTTACCAGGTCCAATGCCGACCTTAGTAGCGTCCGCCCCGGCATTTTCCAATTCCCGCACGGCTTCGGGTGTCCCCACGTTACCGGCGATCAGGAAGGTCGTGGGCATGGTCGTCTTGATCTTCTTGATCATTCGGATCACGGAATCACTGTGCCCGTGGGCGATGTCGATCGTGATGTATTCGGGAACCAGATCGGCTTCCGCCAGCTCGTCGATAAAGGCGTGTTCGTCGGGCTTAACGCCGACACTGATGGACGCAAAGAGTGATTTTTCATGCATCCGGGCAATGAATCCGCGCCGTTCTTCCGGCTGGAAACGGTGCATCACGTAGAAGTAGTCGTTTTGCGCGAGCCAAACGGCTAACGGTTCGTTAATGACCGTCTCCATATTGGCAGGCACGACCGGAATCTTGAACCGATGGGGGCCAAATTCAATACTGGTATCGGCCTCGGAACGGCTATCGATGACACATTTGTTGGGAACGAGTTGAATATCTTCGTAGTCAAATACTTCGGTTGGGTGCATGGCAATCACTCCTTGATAAGGTTAGGCGTTCCAAATGGGTTGGAGCACGTTGGTTTGTTCACGGTCGGGACCGACAGACAGGGTCGCAATGTCGACGCCGACGAGTTCGGCCAGGCGCTTCACGTAGTTCTGCGCGTTGGCTGGGAGTTCTTCGATAGACTTGCAGTGGGTAATGTCCTCAGTCCAGCCTGGGAGTTCTTCATAAACGGGTTCGCAGGCGGCTAAGGCGGTCAGGCTAGCGGGATAGTGGTAAATGGTTTCCCCATTTAAGCTGTAAGCCTTGCAGATCTTGACGGTCTTGAGACCGGTCAGGACGTCGAGACAGTTGAGGGACAGGGTCGTCAGTCCGGAGACGCGCTTGGCGTGACGGAGAACCACACTGTCGAACCAACCGATTCGGCGAGGACGCTTCGTAACCGTTCCGTATTCATGACCAGTTTCTCGAATGGTGTCACCGATCTCATCGAATAATTCGGTTGGGAATGGGCCGTCACCAACTCGAGATGTGTAGGCCTTGCAGACGCCGACGACGTGGTCAATCTTGGTTGGACCGACACCGGCACCGATGGTTACCCCACCGGCAACGGGGTTTGAGGACGTGACGAAGGGGTAAGTCCCGTGGTCGATATCCAGCATGACCCCTTGGGCCCCTTCAAACAGGACATTCTTACCAGCGTCGATGGCATCGTTGATGACCACGGACGTGTCGGTTACGTGACCCTTGATTTGTTGACCCAAGGCGTAGTACTCGTCAAAGACGTCGTCAAAATCGAGTGGTGCGACGTCATAGAGTTTTGTTAACACGTTATTCTTTTCAATTAAGTTTTGACGTAATTTGTCGGCGAAAATGTCGTGATCCAGCAGATCCGCAATCCGAATCCCAATTCGTTCGGCCTTGTCCATATAAGCCGGGCCGATTCCCTTGTTGGTGGTCCCAATCTTATTTTCCTTGGCTTTTTCTTGGGCCTGGTCTAACAGGATGTGGTAAGGCAGAATCACGTGAGCCCGATCGGAAATCCGAAGATTATCGGTCGAGACGCCATTTTCGTGGAGGTAAGTCAGTTCTTCAATCAGTGACTTGGGATTGACGACAACGCCGTTACCGATGACACTCAATTTATCCGCGTAGAAGATCCCCGAAGGAATCAAGCGTAACTTGAAGGTCTGACCATTAAAGACGATGGTATGACCGGCGTTATCACCACCCTGGTAGCGGGCAATGACATCAGCCTTCTCACTCAGAAAATCCGTGATCTTTCCTTTACCTTCATCGCCCCATTGACTACCAACTACTACTGTTGATGACATAACAACACCTCATCGCTTTATTTTACTGAGCCGAACGCCCAGCAAGATTCAGTGTACCAAGTTCGGTTTTAAAAAGCAAGCGAAACACGAACTATTTTTAAATAAATGGCAATAAAAGTTCTGAATATTCAGTCAGGAAACGAATTATCCCCTTAAATAATGGTCAAAAGGTGGCTAAATTGGGACAAAATATGATATGATAGCTAGCGGAGTAATACGCTGATTATAAAATAAATGTTCGTCTTTTAATTCTTTTCTAATATAGGAGGAAACGCATGTTAGAACGTTATACCCGTCCGGAAATGGGCCAAATTTGGTCATTAGAGAATCAATATCAATCCTGGTTGGCTGTCGAGGTCGCCATTGATGAGGCTTGGGCTCAGGTCGGCGAGGTGCCAGTCGCCGATGCCCAGAGGATTCGGGAACACGCGACGTTTGATGTCGATCGGATCGCTGAAATTGAAGCCGTTACCCACCATGATATGGTCGCCTTCACCCGCAACGTCTCCGAATCCCTTGGGGATGAACGCAAATGGATTCACTTTGGGGTCACGAGTACCGACGTCGTGGATACGGCACAGGGCGTACGGCTAAAGCAGGCCAATGTGCAAATTCGGCAGAGCCTGACGACACTGATTGAAACGCTTGGCAATATGGCGCGCCAATATAAGGAGACGGTCATGATTGGCCGGACCCATGGCGTTCAAGCCGAACCGACAACGTTTGGTTTGAAGATTGCCCGTTTCTACGCGGAGATGCAGCGTAACCTGGATCGGTTTGACCGAGTGGCTGCCGGTGTTGAGACTGGCAAGATTAGCGGGGCCGTCGGAACGTTTGCCAACGTCCCACCCGAAGTCGAAGCCTATGTCTGTGACCAATTAGGGCTGACACCGCAGCCGATTGCCAGTCAGGTGCTCCCACGGGACCTTCATGCTGATTATGTAGCGACCTTGGCCTTGATTGGCACGAGTGTGGAGAATATTGCGACGGAGATTCGCGGCCTACAACGTTCGGAGATTCATGAAGTTGAGGAACATTTCAACCCCGGCCAAAAGGGATCGTCGGCGATGCCACACAAGCGGAACCCGATCGGTTCTGAAAATGTGACTGGTCTGGCACGAGTTCTGCGAGGAACCATGGTGACGGCCTATGAAGACGTCAGCCTCTGGCATGAACGGGACATCTCACATTCCTCCGCCGAACGGATGATTTTACCGGAAAGTACCACGTTACTGGACTACATGTTGCACCGGATCAACCGGATCTTGACCAACCTGGACGTTTTCCCAGAGACCATGCTGGCCAACATGAACCGGACCTATGGCCTGATTTACAGCCAACGACTCCTATTGAAGCTGATTGAATCTGGGTTGAGTCGTGAGGATGCCTATGACCTGGTTCAGCCGTTGACGGCTCAGGCTTGGGACCAACAGATTCAGTTCCGACCACTGGTCGAGGCCAACGCGGACATTACCGCTCGGCTGACGTCGGACCAGATCGCCGATGCCTTTGACTACCATTATCACTTACGGCGAATCGATTTGATTTTTAAACGACTGGGCTTAGACTAACAGCCAGTTTATGAAGACAAAGATAGAGACCAGGACAATTGTCCTGGTCTCTATCTTTTATCTCTGAATTTATATTATTTTCCCCCGCTTATTTCTAAGCTTTGTATGGTTGAACCGTGACTTTCTTCTGACCTGAAAGCAAATGGAAGATGTAAACAATTTTGCCGTTCTTTTTAACGACTTGACCGCGTTTCATTTTCTTCGTGTAGTAGCCAGCTCTGGCCCAGGTCTTCTTGGCCTTAGGAGCCTTGATCGTGGCCTTAAAAGTTCCCTGTTGACTCAGACGGACGAACTTGTAGCCCTTGTAGGTGGTGATCCGGGCCCATTTGGCGTGAGACTTTTTAGCGTTGGCCCGATTGTGGACGGCGACGGTTCCCATGACCGTTACGGCCTGATTAGACTTGGTTTTCGTCGAGGTCAGCTTAGAAACTTTGTAAGCATAGGCGGCCTGCTTTACTTTGAAATTTCTAACGGCTTGATTGACCTCGGGAGCGACAGCGGCCGAGACCTGCGCCGCTGTGGCGGTATTCTTCAAGGCTGCTTTGGCTTTCGACCGGTCGATAGCGTTTGAACCGTTGACGTAGTCGTTGCGAATAATTTTAAATTTTACGCCAGTGTAGTGCTTGATGGTGGCCATCATAGCGATCAGGGCTGCTCGTGGCGATTTGGTCTTGGCATAGGTATTGTTGTAGGCAACGTCCGCCTTCACAATAATCGCTTTGGCAATCTTGTTACTGAAGGTGGCATACAACCAGGACTCCATGCCGACTTCAACATCAGCATTGGCCCAGTATTTGATTTTGACGGTCACGACCTTGGCAGATGCCTGTGCCGTGACGGGGTGGTTAATAGCGGGGATGGCTGGTGCGATGATACCCAATCCCAGGATGGCGGTTAGGGTGAGAATGGTTGATTTTAATTTATTCATAGAAGTGCCTCTTATCTCGGCTTGTCCAACACAGATGGCCATTAATTAGTTTCGTCTAATAACGATTTACTCGACTGATAAGTTAAGTATACCACCTGCGAACGCAAAAAACGTCGCACACTCCGGGGAGGAGCATGCGGCGTTTTTTATTGAGGAGTGAGGTCACTTAGGGGGAGTGACACTCAGTTAGAGGAGTGGTTAGGCTTGAGGGAACCTAACCAATGATCAGATTCTCTTTGGGGGAGAGAATCTAAAAGGGATTGGATATAGAATTTGACTAGTAACAGTTATTGGCTAATTACTATGATGATAACTATACCCGGACTTTGTGACGAGAAAAGGGGGCAGACTGTGATGACTTTTTGATCATTTGTTAAAGGAAGTCTAAACCTGTGAATTTTCTTCGATGGGGTTGTCAAAGTAGGTCTTTAAGAACTCCGTCACATGGGCCCGGTAACGGTCTGGATTGATCCAGAAGCTCTCGGCATGCGAGGCATTGCGGACGATCCAGAGTTGCTTGGGCGCATGGGTGGCAGCGTAATTCTCATAGGCCATCCCCACCGGCACATAGACGTCCTGTTCCCCGTGAATGAAGAGAATGGGACGCTTGTTTTTCTTTAATTGATCGGTGGCCGTGACGTCACCCAAGTAGTAGCCGAGGCGGCGCTTGGAAATGGTGCTGACCAGCGGCTCGATCGGATATTTTGGTAGATGAAATTGGCGCTTGAGGAGATAGGTCAGTTCCGCTTCGATACTGGAATAACCACAGTCGGCGATGATCGCCTTGACCTGAGCAGGTAGCGTTTCGCCGGAGAGCATCTCCATCGTGGCCCCACCCATGCTGACACCGAAGAGGAGAATTTTGACGTTAGCGTCGGCCCGATCGATGACTTGTTGGATCCATTGGAGATAATCCAAGCGGTCAAGCCAGCCGAAGCTGATGTACTTGCCGGCACTTTCCCCGTGACCACGGTCATCGGGCAGGAGAACATTAAAGCCTAATTGGTGATACATCTGAGCGAAGTTCGCCATGGTTTCCCCATTTCCCTTGTATCCGTGGGAGATGATAACCGTCTTGTGACTCGGTGTTTCCGCCGGGATATATTCGGCCACCATTCTATTTTTAGGGTCGTGTTCGTGGAGATACCACTTTTCCTTTTTAACCTGCTTAAACCAGTCGACGTAGGCATAGTAGGCATCCGCGTATTTTTGCTTATCAGCCGAGGTTTCGGGAACGTAGTTGACCCGCTTGAAGGCAAAGTTAAACAGGCGTTCACTGGCAATTAAAGAGGTTGCGGCCAATCCGGCAAGGGGCAGTGCCCAAGTCAATGTTTTCTTTTTCATCTAATCAGGTCCTTTCTGGCGAGGGGGTTAAAAAACCAGACTACCCGTAAACTGCGGTTAGCCTGGCGCTCGTTTAGTCTAAATAGAGTTTCTTCAAATCCTTGATATCCCCGTTGGAGACATTGAGGACATCGTGTAAATAGTCTTGCGTGCCACCGTACTGCGTGTTGATGATCTTCATGGCAGCATCGAAGTAGTCCGCGTTAACCGTATACAAGGCGCGCATGTTGGTGACAAAGGTCTCGTTCAAGCCTTGTGCCTTGGCCTCGGCGGCCTGACGGTCCACACGAGGGGCGACGGCCTGATTGGTTAACAGGTAGTCTTGCCGAATGACTTGAGGATCGACGCCTAAGGCACTCATCGCAAAGAAGGCCCCAATTCCGGTCCGATCCTTACCCGCTGTACAGTGGAAGAGGACGGACTGGTCGGTTTGATCGTTAGCCAACAGGGTCGCAAAGAAGTCGTGATAGGCGTCTTGGGCGGTCTGCAAGGTAATCATCTGGCGATAAACGTCCAGCATGTGCAGGTGGCCGGCCTGATCGTTTTTAGAAAAACGGGCAGCTAATTCTTCCTGACTAGCAGAGGCGTCGGTCTCGTCATCGGCTGGGAAGACCGGCAGAAAACGATAGGTGACACCGGCTGGAACCTTATCGGGGGCTTGGCGTTGCTCATCCTTGGAACGGAAATCAACGTCGGTAATGACCCCATAGTCACTGAGGTGTTGTTGGTCAGCGGGGGTGAGATCCGCTAAGCCGGCGGTTCGAACTAATTTATGCCATTTAACGGTGTGCCCATCAATCGTGGGGTACCCTCCTAATTCGCGGAAGTTAATCCCTCCGGTCACATCCAGCATTCGGTTATTTGTCATGTGTTCCCACCCTTTCAAATATTGTTTGTTACCCGTCCCATTCTACCGGTTTTTCAAGAAATTACCTAGTAATTGATTCTGGGGGAGGCGCTTTGACCCCAAACGCTGTATACTGACACTATGAGTTCGGGTCAGTTTTGCCGTGATGAGGCTGAAAAATTAGATCGCCTACAGCGGTCGAGGGGTGTCATCCTATGAGGCACGCCCGAAGCCAAAGGGCGGTCTTCGGACTCAGCTTCAAGCCCCACAAGGGGCGTGGGTCTTAAAACTGGCCCATGCTGTAAGACCGGATAAGTCGCCGGCCTAACAGCATCGACATAGGATGACACCCCTCGACCGCTTACGGCTAAGTTGGCAGGTATCAAGACTTGTCGGCTCACTCAGCCGGAGGCCAGCAGACAGAACCCCGTGTCGGTGGTCTTAGTCGAGGTTTTGTCTCGACTTAGAGCACGGCCAACTTTGAAACTCGGATCTTTCGAGGTTCAAGGTTGCCCTGAAGACCGCTTCTCAGGCTTCAGGTCTGCCTCACAGGGTGGCGTCTGCTGGCCGCAGGCGGTGTATAACACTATAACACGAGAGAGTTTTGAGAATTGATGAAGGTTTAAAGATAAGGGTGATAGTCGTGAGTTTGCGTGGGAAATGGCTACTCTTCAAGACCAAGCATAGTCAACTCAAGCAACAGATGCAGCAGGCATTTTTACAGCCTAGTCGGCGCAACCAAGCCGTTGTTCCCCAAAAATTTCCGGCTAATATTGTTACTAAGGAACGGACTATTTTTGGTGGCCGTCTCTTGACTGCGGGTTCCGGTGCCCCACAACCCCAACACATCATGTTATTTCATGGTGGGGCGTATACGATGGAGGGCACCACGAGTCACCGGCAAATGATGGTGTCTCTGATTGAACAGGCCAACGTGCGGATAACCTATGTGGATTATCCCTTGGTTCCGGAAGCCACGGTTGAGGAAACCGTGGTGTTTGTCATGAACGTTTATAGCTATTTGCTCGCCCAGTACCCAGACGATGAATTCTTTCTAATGGGGGATTCCGCCGGGGGTGGCTTGGCGTTAACGTTACTGCAACAATTAGCGTTGCACGACGAGCCAATGCCGGCCGGGACCATTTTGATTTCGCCGTGGACCGACTTGAGCATGATGAATCCTGATTTAACGGCCGCAGCCAAGCACGACCCATTTCTGACCTTGGAAACTTTAAAACGGATTGGGTACGAGTATGCGGGTAAGTATCCGGTCACGGATCCCTTGGTCAGTCCCATCTATGGCAACTTCGATCACTTAGGCAAGATCAAGTTGTATTTTGGCACGAATGAGTTACTTCAGGCTGATGATGAGCGACTCTTGCAAAAGCTCTCGGCCGCAGAGGGCACGCCCTTTACCGCGCACGTCATGGCGTCCATGCTTCATGATTATATTCTCTGGCCGCACTTGCCGGAGACCAAGCGGACGTTGAAAGAGATTAAACAGTTTGTACTGACGGGAAAACTAAATTAACACAAACAAAGAGAGTGTGACAAAAGGCGGTTAGTCAATGAGCATTAACGTCGATAGACGAATAATCCCGGTTTTGGATTGTTTGTCTATCGGGGTTAAGCGGAGTTGACTGCCTTTTGTCACACGTTTCGACTATAGACGTTCGGAGCGAAAGAAGGGCCTGAGACTTTTGTCTCAGGCCCTTCTTCGATCAAATTTAGTTAGACATCAATGTGGTGCTTCAGTCGAGGGAAGACGTGGAAGTCCGCCCAGGCCATGACGATCCCTTGGGTAATGAGCGCCCAGACTGTCCCGAAGCCGATCGCGTGTAGGTCACCGGTAAATAGGTAGGACAACACGATAATCGTGAGAGGTGGTAGGTAGCTTACCCATTGGGCCAGAACTGCCGACCCCCGCAGGTACTTAAATCGCAGGATGTAGGCCAGGTCGTCGTTGGGATGCATGATGATATTGCATCGTTGATAGATCGACACGGCGAAGGCAACCCCGAAGAGGCCAATGATATCGACAATGATGCGGCCGGTCAGGTTGAGTTGATTGACGCCCAGCCAGTTCCAGAAGTAGCCAAACCATTCAACCAGGTAGCTAAAGGGCAGGATGTACAGCAGGTTGGACACGAAGCGGCGTCGGTCGAATTTACCTAACAGAACCTGATTCAACAGCGTCACAGCAATCCCATATAGGAAAAGGGTCGTTCCCAGTGGCACGTGAATCCAGTTCGACAGGTTGACCGATGACCCGGTCCAGACGGCACTTCCCAGGTTAGTAGAGATGGTGAGCGCGTTTGCGGCAGAGTTCAATAGGATAGAAAGCCCTAAAAAACGCATTCGTTGGCCGTAATCCTTCATCTTTGCCACAAGCTCACCCTCTCCTAATTCAGTCTACTTACCAGTGTAGAGGAAGTTGCGGCGAAGTGAAAGCCCTTTACTGTAATTTTACAATTTAGGGGTACGCTTGGCAGCGCGTTGGATGAAGTTGACGAAGATCTGGCGGGATTCTTCGTGATGTTTGTACATGTTTTCCGGATGCCACTGCACGGCCACGATCTGGTCGCTATTGGTGGATTCCAGGGCTTCGATGACTTGGTCGTCGGCCTTGGCGATGGCGGTCAGCGTCGGGGCCACGTCTTTGACAGCCTGATGGTGCCGGGAGTTAACGTAGGGCCGCACACCCATCAGGTCACTTAGGATACTAGTGGGGTCGACAGTGATGTGGTGGCTGGGTTGGTTACCCATGGCGGCTTGACTGTGTTTTAACTCGGCAGTTGGATCTTCGCTGAGGTCCTGGTAGAGTGTCCCACCGAGGCCGACGTTAATCAGTTGGAGACCACGACAGATGCCGAGAATCGCCTTGTTTTGTGCGACGGATTGGCGCAACAGTTCGATTTCAAAGAGGTCACGCTTCCGGTAGGTCTTGCCTAGCCGCAAGTGAGGTTCTTCATTGTAGAAGGTGGGGTCGACGTCGAATCCACCGAGAAAGGCCACGCCATCAAATAATGGCAGGTAATCCGCGACGTCGCCGGGATCGACGCTAGGAAGAATGATCGGTAAACCACCAGCTTTGACGATGGCCTCGACGGCGGGTCGGGGGGCAAAGGCGGCGTTTCGTTCGTTAATAATATTGGTAGCCTCGTCGAGGGTGTCGGCGGGTAAAGCAATTCGTGGGCGCATGGCGTCGCTTCCTTTCAGACAGTTGTTTAACGCCCAGTATACCCACTTGATCAGGCGTTTGTCATCATTGTGTTGCCTAACCTTGACGAAATAGTTCACAAAATCTCGGATTAATCTTATAGTAGAGAGGTGGAATAAAATAAAGCGAGGTAAACAAGATGACAGAACGGCAATTGATTCAAGAAATTTTGAATTCCGAAGCGGTTGAATACAGCTTTGAAAACGTCGATGAAGATTCTAGGGAATACACGCTTTTATTAAAGAAACAAGACAAAGACGTGCGGCCAATCGAAACACTCAACGAAGAGATCAAGAAGTACTTCCAGAGTGCCAACTTCGATTATCATGAAGACATCAATCCTGATGGCGACGGTGATATCCGTTTGGTCATCAAGCGGAGCTAAGCGTCACAGAATAAGAAGTTAATGGCCGGTCACTCAGGTGGCTGACCTTTTTGTTTGGAAAGGAGATCCGCACATGACTCTAATGGAACTCTATCATTTGATGGCCAAAGAAATGGGGCCTCAACCGTGGCTTCGGCCAGGGACGCCGTGGGCGGAGACGCCGGTGGAAATCATGCTAGGGGCGATTCTGGTTCAGAATACGAACTGGCGTAACGTAGAACCATCGTTGATTAAGATCAAGGCCGCCACGCAATTCGAACCGGCTAAGTTACGGACGTATACGCCAGAAACCCTGGTGCCATTGATTCAGAGCAGTGGGTTCTACCATCGCAAGAGCGAGGCTATTTTGGCGCTGGCCGCTTGGCTGGGAACCGCTAACGATGACCTAACGGCACTGCGCCAACGCGACGGGGCTAGCCTACGCCAGGATCTCTTGGCGATCACCGGAATTGGCAATGAAACGGCCGACTATATTTTGATGTACACGCTGGATCATGGGACTTTCATGGTGGATACCTATGCCCGCCGACTCTTTACGTGGTTGGGCGCGACCATGCCCAAGACCTATCCGGCCTTTCAACGCAAGGTGCTCCCACAGCTGGCCTTTACCCTGACGGATTTTCAAGAATTTCATGCGTTGATCGATGAATTTGGTAAACGAATTAAGTCCTCAGCAGATTTCGAACAATCCTTCTTAGCGGGTCAACATCTTAGTATTTAAAGCTTAAGAATCTGCCAAATCTAGCCGTGGGTGGGCAAAATCTGCGGGATTTGGCGGGGAACATGCTATGATTAGTGCATTGAAATTGAAACCGCTTTCGATTTTAGCGGTGTTTTAGTTGGAGGGAGACATTACATATGGCATTAAAACAGCCAGAAAATTACCTCTTGGCGATTGACCAAGGGACTAGTAGCACCCGAGCACTTATCTTCGATCATACCGGCCGTAAGGTTATCGAGGCCTATAAGGAAGTTCCCCAATACTATCCGCATACGGGTTGGGTTGAATCCGACGCCAATGAAATTTGGAACAGTGTTCTGTCGGTGATTGCTAGCGCCCTGATCGACGCCTCCATTCACCCCGAAAACATCGAGGCCATTGGAATTAGTAGCCAACGGGAAACCACGATCGTTTGGGACAAGGTTACCGGCGAACCGATCTATCACGCCATTGGTTGGCAAAGTCAACAGACGGCGTCGATGGCCAAGGACCTGGTTGCGGCGGGTAAAGCCGAAGCGATCAAGGATAAGACCGGACTCGTGGTTGATGCTTACTTCAGTGCCACCAAGGTTCGTTGGATTCTCGACCACGTTCCTGGGGCCCAGGAGCGCGCTGAGAACGGTGACCTGTTATTTGGGACCGTTGACAGTTGGTTAGCTTGGAAACTCTCTGGTGGAAAGATTCATGTCACCGACTACAGTAATGCTAGCCGGACCATGCTCTTTAACATCCATGAGTTGAAGTGGGATACGGATATTTTGAACTGGCTCAACATTCCAGCAGCCATGTTGCCAACGGTGAAGTCCAGTTCCGAAGTCTATGGGGTGACCCAGAACTTCCAGTTCTACGGAGTGGAGGTGCCAATCGCCGGTATTATCGGTGACCAATCGGCCGCACTCTTGGGGCAACTGGCCATCGAACCCGGTAAGGTGAAGAACACCTATGGGGATGGGGCCTTCGTCATGATGAATACCGGGAAGGAACCGCAAACCTCCGAGCATAACTTGTTGACGACGATTGCTTACAAGATGAATGGCGAAGTTACCTACGCCCTCGAAGGGTCAATTCTGGTGGCCGGTACCGCGTTGGCCTGGCTACACGAAAGCATGCAGATTATCAGCAACGTGCCGGAATCCCGCCAGGCGGCGATGGCTTCCACGGATAACGACGAAGTTTACGTGGTGCCAGCCTTTAACGGACTCGGAGCGCCTTACTGGGATCCTGATGCCAAAGGGGCCGTCTTCGGTCTCTCTCGGGGAACCAATCGAAATGATTTCGTGAAGGCAACGCTCCAGTCGATTGCCTACCAGACACGAGACGTTCTCCATACCATGAAGCAGGATACCGGGATTGATATCTCGGAATTGATGGCCGATGGTGGGGCCTCACGGAACCGCTACCTGATGCAGTTCCAAGCCGATATCTTGGCAACTCCCGTCCAACGGGCGGCCGATGAAGAGACAACTGCCATGGGAGCCGCCATTGCGGCTGGCTTAGCGGTGGGCTTCTGGCAGAGTCTCGACGAGATTAAGGAAATCCGAAGTGCTGGACGTTTATTCACGCCGAACATGGCTGAAGATCGCCGGGCACGGTTGTACGCCGGCTGGCAACAGGCCGTGGCGGCAACTCGAGCTTTTAAACCTGATTTATAAAATAAGAGTGCGACGAAAGGCGGTTAGCTGGCGAGCATTAAGGCTGATAACCGGATAATCCTGGTCTTGGATTATTTGGTTATCAGGTTTAAGCGGAGCCAGCTGCCTTTTGTCGCACGTTTCAGCTAGATAAGATTGCAGATTAAAAATAACCGTTAGGGATCGACACGATCCCTAACGGTTATTTGATCTATTTGTATTTTTCTTCCAATTGACTCATCCAGTACCCCAAGGCAATGCCAGCCACAAGGGCCGCCGCACTAGCCAGCAAGGTTCCGGTAGTCGCGCCCGCATAAGAGATACTTTCCGCGGCGTGGCTGTTGGGAATTAGGATCAGGATGGTACTGGCCACCACGATTCCCAGAATGAAGTGATACACGCGCGAGTGAAAGCGGTGGATCAGGTAGTCCATTCCCTTAGAGAAAAGGGCCATCGAGAGAATTCCCCCGAGGGCGATGGGCAGGTACACGCCGAGGAGGTCGAAGTTCTTGAAGCCCGTTAGCATGGGCGTGAAGAGCCCGAGAATCAGTAACAGGTTAGAGGGGCTCAGTCCGGGCACCAGGACACCTAAGGCAATCAGGGCACCAGCCACCATGAAGCCCCCGAAGTTCGCGGGCAGTGGACCGAAGAGATCGCTCATGAAGCACAAGAGCCCGCCACTAATAATCAGTGTGGCGAAGAACCAGACCAGGTCGATGCCATCGCGCGGGGTCTTAGAACTGGCCGTTTGCGTCAATGCCGGGAGGGTCCCAATGATGGCCCCGGCGAAGCCCCAGAGGACGACAACTTGGGCATGCGCTAAGAGGAATTCTAGCGGGGCCGACAACAAGGCAATCCCAACGATACCACCGATGCCGACCGGAACGAAGTACCAGAAGTCGCGTTTGAAATTTTGTCGAAAGTGGGCCATGAAGCCGAGTAGTCGTTCATAAATACCCAGGATGGCGGCGAGAACCCCACCGGATACTCCGGGGAGGATAAAACCTAACGCAATAATCACGCCCTTGAAAAATCGTTTCATTGGGGTGTCGGATCGAGTTGTTGGCATATGGCTCTCCTTTTATGTGAGTCAGTCGTTAGCTTTCAAATTAGCAAATCCCACTGGAAAAGGCAACTAAATCAGAATGTTGGGTCAAAACCTTAAGGATAATTTGAAAAAAGTGAGTAAGTTGTCTTGACTTAGAGTAACTCTAAGCAGGTAGACTGTGCCTATTCAATCAGATAGGAGCGATTTATAAATGACAGTCAAAGACAAAGTAGTTGTAATTACGGGCGCTTCTTCCGGCATTGGCGAGGCCACTGCCAAGCTGCTTGCCAGCAATGGGGCCAAGGTGGTGCTCGGTGCTCGTCGTGAAGAACGCCTGCAAACCCTAGTTGATGAGATTAAGGCCGCTGGTGGTCAAGCCACTTACCAGGTGACTGATGTGCGGGATGCTGCCGAGGTACAAGGCTTAGTCGACCTGGCACAGGCCACGTTTGGCGGGCTGGACGTCATCTTCAACAATGCCGGTATCATGCCAAGCTCTCCCATCAGTGCGCTTCACGTTCAGGAGTGGAATGACATGATCGACATTAACCTCCGCGGGGTTCTCAACGGGGTCGCAGCGGTTATGCCAACCTTTACGAAACAGAAACACGGACAAATTGTGACGACGTCTTCCGTTGCTGGGATTAAGAGTTTCCCGGGTTCCGGGGTCTACGGGGCCACGAAATTTGCCGTTCGTAACTTGATGGAAGTTATCCGCATGGAGAGTGCGCAAGAGGGGACCAACATCCGGACGGCCACGCTTTACCCAGCAGCCATCAACACGGAACTTCTCCACACCATTACTGACCAGGATGCCAAGCAAGGCATGGATCAGCTGTACGACGCTGTCGGAATTACCCCCGATGCCATTGCCCGTGTAGTTAACTTTGCTATCGACCAACCAGCCGAAGTCAATGTTAATGAATTTACGATTTACCCGACGAAACAAGCCTAAGTTATGGTTTTAAAAGACCCGCGATCTAGAGAAGATCACGGGTCTTTTTGTTTGAATGCGGTTTGAAGTGGATAGTAACAGCTATAAGTTGAAAATGCTCGGAAATTGAAGACAGCAAATTTAACGGCAACTATTTAAAAACAGCCGATGGTTTTAGTTTGGACGATTAAAGCCGGAGGAGGGTAGGGATGTCGACCTGTGTCGAGGCTGTTAGGTCGGGTGGGCCGTCCCGGCCTTACAGCCTGGGACGACTTTAAGACCCACGTTTTTAGTGGGGCTTAAAGCGAGGGGCAAGACCGTTTTCTAGGCTTGCCCCGTGCCCCACAGGTCGTCATCCCTACCCACCGCAGGCGCGATCGGCCGTCCAAATAAAAAGCCCACCGAGTCACGGTGGGTTTCAAAGCTAATCTTTGTTTTTCGGTTGGGACCAGTAGTGTGCCCGACCTAGTAGGTCACGGGACCGCACGTCAGCGGGGACAAAGCCGCGGCTGAATAGGTGCTTGAAGTACATGAGGTTGTACAGAGACCCCCAGAGAACACTGCGGACGATGGGCCAGCCAATCGCCACGAACTCAGTGAGTTGCGCGGGGGTTAACACCATGGTCAGGAGCATGGCACTTCCCAGTTCGATGCCCATGATACATAGCAGGTTGTACCAGTCGGCCCGAAAGATCGTCGGGAACGGGGGGAAGAAGAACATGGTCCAGGAAAAGCCGACCTTGGCAATTCGCATGTTCCCCGTCTCTGGGTTAACGACGGTTGCGTAATTTGGCGGTAACGGCAGTCCTTGAGGGCCGTTATCATTTTGGTTATTTTGATCATCATCGTTAAAGCCCTTGAAAGGATCTTGCATGTCATTTGCCAACTTTCTACAGAATTAAAAACGGGAGATTGTAAAATATAACCGAACACTTGTAGACAAAAAAGCCCATAGAGGCCTTTAATAGAATTACCACAACACTATCAAAGGAGAACCTCTATGAGTAAGTCTACTTT